>JAQJDB010000007.1:600000-1200000 GCA_032139905.1 Nitrospira sp. MA-1 | reverse complement strand
AATGGAGCTCCGGAGGTATAGGAACCGGAGGTCACGCTCGCTCCGGTTGCCGTATTGACCACCGAATAGGAAGTGGCTCCGGAAAACTGCACCTCATATCCCTGAAACGTTGCAAGAGTAGAATCTGCAATCATTACCGAACTGCCGGTGGCGCCTCCCGTATTCCGCTCATTGGCCAAAGGGGCTGGGGGAGTTAACGTGGAAAAGAAATTATTATTCGTGGTGGCGTCCAACCCATACCCAACCTGATGCTGTTGATTAAATTCGGTAGTTAAAACGGCCGCCAATCGATCGACTTGGTCCTGAAACGACACAATATCCCCATCACGCAGAGCGAGTAATCCGCCGATTTGTCCTCCATAAATCTTATCGGAAATTGAATACTCACTCCCGTCACTGCGCACGAACGTCACATCATGGAGCGGGGGGTTGTCGGGGTCGGATTTAGTCGACAGCTTATTGGCATGATTTCCTCCTACCAACAATTGTCCACCTACATGAATTCCGATACCATCTTTCATGGTTACTTGCTCAATATCCACTAGCCCCGCCAAATCATTAATGAGGACCCGTCGTTGATCCCGTAAATCAAGGGCTTCAGGTCCACTGGATTCTACTTTAAAAATAACATCATTCAGCGAGGCGATTTTGGTTGCCAACCCATTAATAGTGTTGACATGCCTGGAAATTTCCCCATTGGCATCCAGGCGGATTTGATTTAACCCTTTAGCCACCGTCCTAAACTGGTCCGTAAGGGATTGCCCCTTGGCCAACAGAACCGTCCGCTGAATGGTACTCTCTGGATTCGTGGCAACATCCCGAACCGCATTGAAAAATTCCGTCAGACTCAACGATAGTCCGGAATTATCCGTTTCGGTGAAAATCCCATCGGCCTGAACCAGGTAATTGTTCCTGGCGGAAATAGATCCCAGATCCTCATGGAGGGCGGTCAATTGGTTTTCCAGGAAGGTATCGACGGTCTGACGAATAGCAGCAACTCGGACTCCGCTCCCAATTTTCCCTTCAGCGGGCCGCGCTGACTCGAGGACAACTTCCTGTCTGGAATAGCCTTTGGTATTGATATTGGCGATGTTATGGGATGTGGTCGCGAGCCCCTGTTGGTTGGCACGAATTCCCGAACGCGCGATATTAAAGATATCACTAATCCCCGCCATAAGAGTCCTATCCCTGAAGATAGACCGAGCTAGGAACCGATGGAAAATATAATGTTCCAGATCCCTGATACACCGGACCTGTACCCAACCCTGTATACATCACTTGAATCGCCTCACAGACTCTGTGATAGATCGGCCGAATTGCAGATTCATTTTTTTTGCCTTGCTCCTGAATAAGCCGTGCCAAACGGCGAAGGTCAATCAACATGCTTTGCACCGTCTGTGCCTGTGGATCCGGATTTGCCTTCAACCAGGTCCAAATGGTTTCTTGGGCGACGTCCCCAACCAACTGATGCAAGGCACCCTCCACCTGCTTTTCTAATCGGCGCATCGAATTCAAAACTTGTTCTTTTTGGCTGTTCACTTCGACCAACTTGGGCTGATCCATGATGCGTAGGCTATGGGCTTCTTGAAAAAGCAGTACACCATACTGCTGAAAAGCCGCCTGAGCCTCGGCTAATGCCTTCAGTAGTCGCTCCCACTTCGCCGATTGAGGGTGATTCATCGGATTGCCTTTCCCCTCATGAACTTCCGATAATTATTTTGTTCCCAATTCGTTCAGTATCGTCTCCCGGGTCAAGGCATCAGCGACCTGATTGGAGGTCGCTAATTGGGTCCCCGTTTCCAAGGCCTGCTGAATGCGGTTGATTTTGTCTTCTCTCACCTCAGGAAACTGCGCCACTCGAATCGAATAGTCACGAATTTCCTGTGCCAGGACGGAAAGATCGACAGGGTCAGCAGACGAAGGGTGCTGGGAGGCCCGCGACGGGCCAGCCTCCTGGGTCTGAAGATTTTTAGCTTGAACGTGAAAAAATAGTTTCCCCAGCTCTCCACTGGGATCAAGGCCCCGTATGGTCATGGCATCTTGCCTCCTTCTCTATATGTATCGGAAGCAACACCATTAAACTTTACAGAACCTCTTATGATTTCAAAAAAGGGGGACCTGATGAGGGAGAACGCTTGAGATCTTCATTCCTGGCCACCGTGTCCAAGACATAGGCCGAAAGACCAATCCCACCCGATTGAGCGGCACGCTTGCCAATTTCTTCGTCATAAAATGAATAATACATCTCCCCCATGGGGTTGGACGTTAATTCGCCTTTGGGGACCGTCTCTCGCATCACCTTCATCAAATAGGACAGGAAATAGGATTCGAACTCCTGGCTGGCGCGCAATAATTCCCCTCGACGAGCCGATTCTGCCACGCGATCTATTTTGCCGCTAGATACAGAATGGGAGAGACCCGTCATATCCAAAGGAAACATGTCAGGAATCATGGACTTTATCCTTTCCAACAGACCGTCATGAACACCCCGCTGCCTTCTGTTCCGAAATTAGATCAATTCCAAGTCTGCTTGGAGCGCTCCTGCCGCCTTGGCCGCCGTTAGCACAGCAACCAAATCCAGAGGAGTCACACCCAATGAATTCAATGCCTTCACTAAATCTCCAAGCGTCACAGAACTATCGACTTGAATCACCCGACCCTCCTCTTCTTGAACATCGGTTTGTACATCAGGGGTCACCACGGTCCTCCCGGCACCCTGCGCTCCCCGACCAATGAAGGCAGTCTCAGGCTGAGAGACATTAAACTGCGTTCCAACCTTGATGGTCAGATCGCCATGAGAGATGGCCATACTCGCCAATCGGACATGTTCCCCCATGACAATCGTTCCCGTTCTTTCATTCACCACCACCTTAGCCAGGACATCTACATGCACATCTAACCCTTCAACCGCAGCAATCATTTGAACAATCTTACCCTGAAACCGTTCGGGAACCCCCACTTGAATCTGTCCGGAATTGAGCGCCGAGGCGACACCATCGCCAAGATGCGCATTGATGGCCTCAGACACTCGCAATGCCGTCACGAAATCGGCCTGGTGCATAGTCAATGAAAATTTCTCCCACGCCTGCATATCCAAATCTACCGATCGTTCAACAATCGCTCCACCGGGAATAATTCCACCGGATTGTTGATTCTTCTTCACTGTGGTTCCCCCAGCCCCGGCTTCAAACCCCGAAGTGGAGAGGGGCCCTTGTGCAACGGCGTACACCTGTTGATTGGCCGCTTTGAGTGGGGTCAGCAACAAGGTGCCTCCTCGCAAGCTTTTGGCATTGGCCATCGAAGAGACCTGGACATCCAATTTCATGCCCGGTCTTGCGAAGGGCGGTAATTTGGCAGTCACCATCACCGACGCGGTATTTTTAGTTAGCAATTGAATGGGATCGATATTGAGTTTAAGTCCCATGGTATTCAACATGGAAATAATGGCTTGCGCGGTAAACTGACCACCGACGACGGAATCACCGGTCCGGTCCAAACCAACAATTAAGCCGTACCCAACCAACTGGTTTTCCCGCACGCCTTCGATAGAGGCAATATCTTTAATCCGGGCAGCCTGAGTTTCCGCCGGTTCGGTCAAAGACCCAGTACCAGCTATGAGCCATCCACTACAGCAAACCAAGACCAAACCCCATCGGGAAAACCATGTTCGCGTGAATTGTTGTAATTTTTCGTGGCTTTTCATAAAGGACGATGGATGAATCACAAAACTCTCCCGTTGGGTCAAAGTAAGAAAAATTAATTCAGCTCAAAACCCTAAAACGGCGTAATCCAGTCAAAAATTCTGGTGGCCCATCCCGGTCTCTGAACATCGTCCACCACCCCTAGTCCGGTATAGGAAATTTCTGCATCAGCGACCTTGGATGACAAGACCATGTTCTCGGTATCCAGATCGATCCGGCGGACAATGCCTTTTATGGTCATTGTTTGCGTTTCACTATTAACCGTTACCTCCCGTTTTCCACGAATTCGTAGATCCCCGTTGGGAAAGACTTCAATCACATTGGCGGCAATGGTGCCCGTCAGAGTATCTTCCCGGCTGGTCGACCCGTCGCCCTCAAATTCATGGGAGGTCCCAGCATCAATATTGAAATATTCCGCAAACTTCTGGGTGAGGGTGTTAATCCCGAAGAGTCCCCCACTTACGCCAGCTGATAGGCTGGAATCCCGGTCTGCTTTCGTGTTGGCTTTTTTGGAACCTCGGTGTTGTTCCACAATTTGCACAACAACGATGTCCCCGATGCGACCGGCTCGTCGATCCTCAAACATGAAGGCCCGCCCGTTTTCGGGATCCCACAAGGAACCCAGGGAGGATGGTGTATCCTTTTTATGGATGTTCGGCTCGGCTTCGATTTGTGTTATTGTTTTTTCTTTGGCACAGCCCGTCCAACCACTCACAATTATCAGTAGAGCGAATCCTCCAGCTCCGAATCTGGTTATTAACCGTGTAACACTCAAAATCCCACCTCCACTAGCCCCGATGCCATAACCGTACCTAACACCTCCCGACCCGACGTCTGGTTTTTTACGGGAATGGTTTCCCCCCTTTTCCCAGCCGATTTGGCTACTCCAACGGTCTGAACCAGCAGGCCTTCGCCCCTGACCTCAATCATCACTCGATCACCCTTATGAATCATTGGTGGGTCGTCCAACATTGTTTTCCGAATCGGTTGGCTTGGAGGCAATGGACGTAGAACCTGTTTCCCTACGACTTCGTCAAGATCAAGAATAAAATCATGCGTCAGTGAAGGTGCATCGACCATCATTGATGACAGGTCCTCGACCGTCACGACCTCTGTCGGTTTCAACCAGCGAATTGGAGTCGCCACTTCGACTTGGGCCTTCACCTCACCCACAACATTCACGGTTTGGAGAAACTGCTGATTGACAAAGATCCCTACTCGAAAGGCACGTCGCCCAGTCCTTCCGCCTCCTGACCATGCTCCGATTTCAAGATGGAGTTTTCCTTTGGGTACCTCCATCAATTGTTTGGGGAACAATACCCGAAACGACACCTGATGATGCGGACGTCCATATCGACGTGTCAGTTCAGACACGATTACCCGCTCGAAATCTTTGACACCTACCGTTTGCGTATTCAGACGGACTGGGGTCGGTGAGACCAGCTCTTCCGCCCAAGCCATTCCTTCGGCTGTCCACCACCCATGCCCGCACAGAAGCAATCCCAATAATAAAATGCTTGGCATCAAATTCTTATCCTCTAACGCCTGAGTCCATTCACAACTTGCATCATTTCGTCCGATGCCTGAATGGCTTTCGCATTCAGTTCATAGGCACGTTGAGCAATGATCATATTGACCATTTCATCCGCAATATTCACATTGGATATTTCAAGAAATCCTTGCTGGATATTTCCAAATCCTGTGGAAAATCCCGGTGTCCCCTGCTGAGCAGGACCTGAAGACGAACTTTCTGAAAATAAATTATTGCCTTGGGCAATCAATCCTGACGGATTATCAAATCGTACCAATTGAATTTGCCCGACCTGCGTGGCTTGGGATACTCCTGGTAATAACGCGGATACAGTTCCATCCTGCCCAATATCGACTTGGAGTGCTCCGGACGGAATAGTAATGCTCGGAATCAGCTGATCGCCATCTCCCGATACCACGTTGCCCGTATTATCTTGTTTGAAGGATCCCGCCCGCGTATACATCGTAGTCCCATCCGGACGTGTAACTTGGAAAAACCCAACCCCTTCGATTGCCAGATCCAACGGATTGGTCGTTTGCTTGAGGCTTCCTTGAACATATTCCTTGGACACACTGACGGGTCTCACGCCTAGCCCGACCTGAATGCCAACCGGAAACACCCCAACATTCGAAGCGCTGGCGCCAGGGAGCCGAGCAATCTGAGACAAAAGATCCGCGAATTCAGCTCGACTTCGTTTGAATCCGGTCGTATTCACGTTGGCGAGATTATTGGCGATCGTGTCAATATTGAGTTGTTGGGCAGACATGCCCGTTGAAGCAGTATGCATCGCTCGAATCATTCTGGATGGTCTCCCTTTTTGTACTGTGCCTTAATCGCCGGGACATGGTCTGACAGCAATACCGTCAGATGGCTTTCAGGATGCATGTGAATCATCATCCTTGAACCCGACCTGCTTGAATAGCTTGAGCCGCCAGTTCGTCCATCGCTTTAATCGCCTTCTGCATTTGTTCATATTCTCTAGTCACTTTAATCAACTCAACCATATCCAAAGCCGGATTCACGTTGGATTGTTCCAACATGCCTTGGTGCACCGTGGTCTGCTTATCGGCGACAACCTGATCTGGCACGGTCCAGAATAAATTGCCCACCTTGACCGTTTCTTGTCCATCCGCAATTGTATCCACCCGCAACTTGTCCACAACCTGATTGTTGACCCTAAGAGTCCCATCGGCCCCGATCACAACATCCCCAGGCGGAAGAGTAATAGCCCCTTTCTTTCCTAGGAGGGGGTCACCGGTATGCGCCACCAAGTTACCGTTCGCATTTCGATATAATTTCCCACCACGGTAATAGCGCAATCCATCCGGCGTTTGAGCAACCAAAAACCCATTGCCCTCCAACCCTACATCTAACGGTTCTCCCGTCTGAAACAACGCGCCTTGGGAACGATCTGGCGGAAGCCCGTCCATTGTGGGAAATAAATCTATTCCCGCCACTGACGGTCCTGAGGTCTGCCCCAGGATGGTGGCGAAAACCGGCTTATCCTTTTTAAACCCGGTGGTATGCACATTCCCAATATTATGAGAGAGAACTTCCAGGCGGTGTTCAAGTGTAATCGCCCCGGCTAAGGGGGGATAGATACCTCGGTTCATTGCTTCCTCCTTGAGGTGAATACCTGAAGAATTCTGCAACGCATGTGCCAATAAGGAAAGGACAGATGTTTTGAACCATGAAGAGGGTCGGAAGATAGAATTTTCCAGGGAAGAGAACCTTTCACTCCACAAACCTGGCACCAGTGCAGCCAAATTGGCTATGGCTGCCTGATGATCCGTTCTTGTCTAAAACCGAGAGCCGTTGTAACCACGGGAAGCGCAATGGCCCATACCGGCATTACTTTCCCCATTGGCCTGATCCTGCCTAGCGAAAGGGAGGAACCGGGTCAGACAATACTTCTGAATTGTTGACAGATCGTGAAATAGACTCTAGGGAAGGTAGGGGTGGGAGGAATCTGTGTCGGAAGGAGTATTCTTCAGCACAATGAGTTCTACTCGACGGTTAGAGGCTTGTCCCTGAGGTGTATCATTTAACTCGACAGGACGAGTCCCCGCATAGCCTGTTGAGGACAGTCGATAATCCGCGAGATGATGCTGGTCGATCAAATATCGGACCAAGGTATTGGCCCTGGCGGTCGAAAGATCCCAATTGGAGGGGTAGAGAGAGGATCGAATGGGTTGATTGTCCGTATGCCCTTCAACGGCAATAGAATTGGGTAACTCCTTGACGAGGCCGGCAATGAGATCAATAAATTCTTTAATCTGGGGATTCAGCCTGGCACTACCACTTTGAAACAACGCATCGTCTTTGATCCTAATATTTAAACCACGTTCCGTCGTGGTGATCTGCACCCCTTGAGGAATATTCGCTGCAGTAATTGCATTGGCCACGCTTAAGAAGGCCCGAGCATTGTCCCCTGAAGAAGGTTTGACTTTCACCTGAATAGGAGTATTTCTGTTTATGGGAAGACTCACGATTGAAAGTTCTCCCACGGTCTTCTTGTTGTTAAAAGAACTCACCAGGGATTCACTGAGGACCTTGAATTTCCCTTCATTAACGGAGGAGACTGAGTACATCACTACAAAAAAGGCAAACAGCAAGGTAATGAAATCCGCATACGAGACCAGCCATCGTTCGTGATTCTCATGTTCCTCATGTTTCTTTTTCACACGCTCCCTCTCACCAACAATCCAATGGTCCTCAATTTTCTATTTCTTTTTCTCCGACGAGGGTAGAAATCCACTCAACTTCTCCTCAATCATTCTGGGATTCTCACCTTGAGCCACCGCCACAAGGCCTTCTATCACCATAATTTTTCCGATGATCAAGGTCTTCGCTTTCAATTTGATTTTACTGCCCATGGGGAGAAACAAGAGGTTGGCCGCTCCCACCCCATAGACCGTGGCCACAAATGCTACCGCGATCCCACCACCCAATGCCGAAGGGTCGGCCAGATTTTCCATCACATGAATCAACCCTAATACGGCACCAATAATACCCACACACGGCGCATATCCTCCAAATGCTTCATACACCTTGCTTGTCGTGCCAAATTCTTCTTCAAACATTTCGACTTCTACTTCCAGAATTTCTTTTATTTTGTGAGGTTCTGTCCCATCGACCACCAATTGCACCCCTTTGGCCATTAATGGATCGGCCAAGGACTTTATTTGCCCTTCCAGGGCCAAAAGACCCTGTTTCCGGGAGATATTTGATAACTCCACGATCTTGGCAATAATGCCCTTCATATCAACCTTCACATTTCCAAATACCATGCTCGCACTGGAAAGAGCTTTCAGGAAAATTGGAAGAGGGAATTGCAGCATCACCGCACCTAAGGTGCCTCCCATCACAATCAAAAATGCCGTCCCTTGGAGAATGGAACTTAAATGCCCGCCCTCCAGATGTTGCCCCCCCACAATGGCGCCAAGGGAAACTATGATGCCCAATACCGATAAAATATCCATAATGGACGACTCTTTCTTATTAAAAAGTCTGATTATTAAACAAGCGTTCAAGGTCCAGCAGTAGCACCAAAGACCCATTCACCAGTCCGACCCCCTTATGACATTCTTCGGCTCCTCCTCGACCAGTAGGGGGGGGTATTTCAATACATTCTTCCGACAGGCGTAAGACTTCTTCAACAGAATCGACGACAAATCCTAAAATCATATGAGCGACTTCTACAACCACAATTCGAGTATCCTTGGTTGGTTCCGTCCCAGACAGACCAAAGCGGGCCCGAAGGTTAATAATGGGGATCACTTTTCCACGCAGATTCACCACCCCGTCCACATAATGAGGCGCATTCGGAACCTGAGTGATGTCCAGCATACGAATAATTTCTTGAACCCCTAAAATATCAATGGCAAAGATTTCGTCCCCCAACTGAAAACTCACCATTTGGAGAACAACTCCACAGTCCTCCCCAAAATCATCATGAGGTAAGACCTTCGTCAATGTATTCTGCATGACTTGTGTCCCTCCAGACGCGTCAAAAGTCTTTCTCCTGTCCCGTTCCGACCTTGTGAGAATCGTTGGGTAAGAACCATCACCAAGCTTTTTTCTCCAATCACCTCAATGACATAGCTCATTCACTGAACCTGCAGCATGGAACCCCATCGCCCGTGGCATCATTTTCCTCAATACGGGCAGTTCATTTTTGTTAAATGCAAAACTCGATTCGTCAGCAATTTCCAACCATCCACCATCGATTTTGCAATGTGAAAGTCATTGCTTCTCATTGATCCCCAGCAACAGGCATTAGGCTCCCTTGGAGGTATGTGACAATTTGAAACAATCTCACCGAAACCTCCACATTCCCCACCAACGTCAATCATCAGTACCTTGAGGCTTCAACAAGGGCTCTGATAGGGTGAACACCATTATTACTTCATTATCATGCAGCGAAATAAAGGATTCATTCCATGGACAGACTAGCCAGTTCACAAGCCGACCGATTACTCCTTGATGCAAAAAAAGCCATTCTGCAAGAACAACATCGACGTTTTCAGGACCTACAACTTGAGGGCCGCTGGGATGATGCTTGGAAACAATTGCATGTCACCTTGGCCTGCGCAGCGGACCTACTCAAGGACTCTGTCACCATGCTGGAACAGGTTGTCGCCAAGAAAAAGCTTCCTCACTCGACCGACCAATCAACAGGACTCAACGGTTCCATCAACCAGAACCCCCCATCCGCCCCATAAGGATGTTTGACAACCCACTGAACAGGGGAATCTTTGAGTTACACCTTAAATGATCCGGCCAACTTCTGAAGATCCACGGCCACCACCCGTAAATCATGACAGGCTTGGGCCGATTGAAAGACTCCTCTGTTTGCCTGACGTGTTGCCTGGGTCATGGATTCTAAATCGCTGGCAATTTGTCGCGTGGCCGTGGATTGCACTTCCGTAGCATTGGCAATTTGTTGAATCATCCCCGCCGTAGCATTGATCATAGAATGAATGTTTGCCAAAGCCTCTCCGGTTTTCTTGGCTAACGCCACCCCCTGTCCGACCTGATTTGTCCCTTGCTCCATCGACGAAACAGCACTTCGTGTATCCTTCTGAATTTCTCGGATCATATCCCCAATTTCTTTTGTTGCCCTGGTCGTCCGTTCTGCTAACTTCCGCACTTCATCGGCAACCACAGCGAACCCTCGTCCTTGTTCACCCGCCCGAGCAGCCTCAATCGCCGCATTGAGTGCCAAAAGATTTGTCTGATCCGCAATATCCTCAATCACGCGAACGATTTCACCAATTTGATCCGAAGACCGCCCGAGTGCGGTAATAATGTTTGCGGCATGGACCACTGCATGAGAAACCTGCTGCATGTCCATCACGGATTGCTTCATCTCATTCTGCCCGCCACGGGCTGTTTGGGCCGTTTCCTGAGCAATCCGTGCAGCTTCGGTAGAATGTCGCGCCACTTCCCCCGCCGTCCTGGTCATTTCCTCCACAACGGAAGCTGCCTGCAAAAAACGGCCATCCTGCCCTTCAGCGGTTGAAACTACCCCATCCACGGTCGCAGAAAGCCGAACGGTGGACGTTACAAGACGGTTTGTTGCTTGACTGACCAACGACAACGCCAACTGCATCTTTTCAATAAATGAATTGAGGTCGTGACTGAGTTCCACGATTTCATCAGAGCCATTTCCAACCGGCACTCGTTTCGTCAGATCGCCTTCGCCCTGTGCAATATCACGACAGATACCCATTAAGGCATATAGAGGTTTCAACACAAGTCGATAAACCAACCAATGCACCGCACTCACGAAAATGCCGACGATTCCGATCAACCACATTCCTGAATGGAGCACCGAACTGACCATCGCCTCTTTCGCCTGCGTTATCGGAATTGAAAGAGACAACATTCCAAGCACATCTCCCAATTTTTTCCCGCCATGACAATTTACGCAGGCCTCCACGGTAGCCACATCGGCACTCACCCGTCGAAAGGTGGGAACCCCGTTGATCGTCTCAATTTCGCTGAGACCCTTTGCCCCATTTTTCAGTAGATCAAGAGCCTTCTGCTCGAACGTATCTTTCGGCGCATTGGCGGGATTCATCGGCTGATCACTCACATACCGGGCCTGATACCCTCCCGCCAATCTCAACTCCTTGCCGATTTCCTGTATGGCAGTGGCGGGAAAAGGAACGGCATCGGGATCTTGCTCATGATCACGAGACACATGCAGATGAGGCCCCATGGACGATTGTTTTATTTTCCCCACATAATTTTTGGCAATATAGGCTCTCGTGACTTCAAGTTGCGCTTGAATAATCCTTCCTTCTTCCTCCAAATTCACCTGCAACCTGCCAAGCTCTTGCTGGTAAATCACGGTTAGGCCGCAGACAATCATTCCAACGGCTAGGGTTCCCAGAATTAATACGAGTTTATGACCGATTCTTAAGCACTGCATACACGTCCATCACCAGGGACACATTGAACAAAGGATGGTATTATCTTTTTAGCGTAAACCGACTAAGCGATGTTTGGAGATCCTCTGCCAATGCCGCAAATTGCTTCGTTGCCGTCGCCACCCCCTGAATGTGGCTTTCATTATCCTGACTGAGTTGCGCGACCTGTTGAATACTCGAAGAGATTTTTCCGGAGACCGCAGACTGTTGTTTCGTGGATTCGGCAAAATGTTGAATCATATCCACCACCCGTTGAACCCCCTGGACGATCTCCGTTAATCGACTCCCCGCTTCCCTGGCCAGCACCATGCCGGAATGCGCCTCTTCAGTTCCCGCCTCCATCGAAAGAACCGCTTCGTGAGTGCCAGCCTGTACAGATTCGATAACCGTCGCAATTTCTTTTGTCGCTTTCCCCGTTCGCTCAGCCAGTTTTCGCACCTCATCGGCAACCACAGCAAACCCTCGACCCTGCTCCCCTGCCCTTGCAGCTTCAATGGCTGCATTGAGCGCCAAAAGATTGGTCTGTTCCGCAATATCCTGGATTACTCCAATAATGTCCCCAATATCCTTGGAACGTTGTCCTAAATTCTGAATACGGCTGGCGGATTCCTGAATCCGGTTGGATACCGATTCCATCCCATGAATAGAAGAGACCACAATATCCCCACCCCGGACGGCCGAATCATTGACCCCTGAGGCCGTCGAGGCCAAGGCCTGCGTGTGTCGAGCCATATCATCCGCGGTAGCAGACATTTCCTCAACCGCTTCAGCAACCTGAGTGGCTTGGTGAACTTGTGATTGGCTGGCGCGAACGACCTGATGGCCTACCGAGGACAATTGGACCGACGCTTGAGACAGGGAGTGAGCGACGTTCCGTGTTTGCAAAAGCATCCGGTTTAATTCATCCAACAGGTTATTCAAGGCTAAACCCATTTGCCCGAGTTCGTCTTGAGTCTTCACGGGAACCCGGTGAGTGAAATCCCCCTTCGAGGCTTTCGCCGCCACTTCCCACACGGGTTTCAGTCGGCTCACGACTTTTCTTCCCATAAAGATTCCAATGGGGACCACCACGAGAAGCCCCAACAGCATCTCCAACAAGGTTTTATTGGTCAGGCTCCTGACATGACTGAATGCTTCATTCTCCGGAACTTGCACTAACACGGACCAGTGCATCCCCAACGATCCCCCCGCCCCTGACATCGGGCTATATCCGATGACTTGATTCGCGTTTTTCCCGGGATGAAAATTTCTGGCGTTTCCGGACTGGCCCTGAATCGCCAATTGTGCGGCCTCAAGGCCCAACTGAGGCAGGTTTTCCTTAAACACCACATTTTCTAAATCGTGAATCATTTCCTCTGTTCCATGGACAGCCGGAGCATATTCCATCAGCGTCATACCTTTGCCATCCTGTAGGGTTAGTTCCGCATGGGGAAACCCGGCCTTTTTTAAATCCAGGTATGCCTCTTGGAAAAAAGCTTCAATTTTTGAAAACTTCATGCGATGGCTCCCATACCCAACCACTCGCCCCTTAGCATAGAGAGGAACCGAGAGCCCGATTGTCAAACTGCTCTCTTGGGGGAAGAGTGCCTGCACATCCTGATCGACCATGACGTTTTCCACAAAGACCTCTTGGGGCACATTTCTTGTCAAAGAAGACTCTGTTAAGCGTATACTTTCTTCCCCCTGTTGGAGGGCTCGAAACCACGGAGTCAATCTATAACTTTTTCCGTACAACTTTTCCGTCCGAAGAGGCAGGCCTTCTGCATCTTGATCATTTACGGCGATCAGATTGCCATCCAAATCCACCACTTGAACCAAAGAATACATGCCGGTTGCCTGAACATACGCATTCAATACCTGGACGAATTCCTGTGAGGGACGGACAGCCTGTTCCCATAATGCTGCACCACCCAGAATTGGACTCCGACTTAAGATCTGGGCATCCGCAGAACGCTCAGCGAGATAGAGGGAAATTTTTTCAACAATCACTTTTGCCACGTCTTCGTATTGAACCCCAACCTCTTTTTTCAAGACCTCTCCAGTTTGGAACAACGAATACACTTGAACACTCAAAGGAATCAGCGAAAAAAACACAAGAATCCAAACTAATTTTGTCGTAATGCCTACATTCCACGTGGGCTTCCTCATTGGTATCCTCTTGTTAATCTTTTCATGGATCTCGAGATGGGGTAGTACATTCTTCTCAACAATTACAATAATTATTCTTTCCTTTACGAGGACACCACGACTCCAGAAGAATTTCCGAGATGTTGAACTAATTTGTCACGAAGGTCGGTTGGATGAAATTTGGTCACATAATCTGTCACACCCAAAGCCTTTCCTTTATCCACATTACACTGTCCGGACAAGGAGGAATGCATCAAGATCGGAAGGCCCTGCAATCGGGAATCTTCACGGATAGCCTTTGTCAGGGAAAATCCGTCCATTTCTGGCATTTCAATGTCGGTAATAACCCCAACGACAAAGTCGAAAATGGTTCGATCCGTTTTGTCACCCAACTCCGCATACTGTCGTAACCGGGTGAGCGCCTCTTTTCCCGTCTGTGTTTCTTCGTATTTCATGCCCAACCGTTCCAGCGTTTTGGTAATTTGTTTTCTGGCCACAAGCGAATCGTCGGCAACCAACACACGTTTTCCGGCTAATTCATCGTTCAGTTCAATCCCAACGAGGACTTCCTCTTCACTTCTGGGGTGCAATTCGGACAACACCTTTTCCACATCTAGAATTAACACCATTCGGCCATCCTCTAATTTCGTAATAGCCGTGACCGCCCCTTGCCGGCTGGACTGGACCATCGGGGGGGGAATTTGAATCCGTTCCCACGACATACGAATGATCCGATCAACGCCGCCTACCAAAAATCCCTGTTTGTTATCGTTATATTCCGCAATGATCAACTTCGCGCCAACCGGGTCCAAGGGCCCGAGTCCAATCGCCTGTTTTAAATCCACTAATGCGATATTTTCTCCACGGAGATTCACTAAACCCAGGATTCGGGGATCGGAGTCCGGAATTTTCACCACGGGTGGGAGCTTCATGACTTCGCGAATCTTAAAAACATTAATCCCGTAAGTCTCATTAGTCCCAAAATGGAACATTAAAAGTTCCATCTTATTGGCCCCGGCCAACCCGGTCCGTTGATCAATTTCTGCCATCCATTTTGCCATTACGCTTTCCTCATCCTTCCACTTACCAAACGGAGCACAGATCAGCCTTCTCTATAGTTCCACCGCTGTTCTCATGCCTGTCGGGATAAAGACCCAGGCAGTCTAGTCAGCCCTACTCACTTACCCTAGGCCTCACGCTTCACTGTTTTAAACATTAGCGCATACCCGTATACGTTGAAGTCTGCACTTCCCGTACTAAATCGGCCATATCCAAAATCAGGACCACTTTGCCATCTCCGGTAATGGTCGCCCCCGCCACGCACTTCACGTTGGCCAAAAATTCCCCCAAAGACTTAATCACGACTTCCTCTTGTGCCCGCAAACGATTCACCACAACTCCAAACTGTTGTTCACCAATCTTCACAACTACGACATAGCATTCAACACCAGTCCGGTCCCGGGGAATATGAAAGGTTTCCCCAAGGTCCAGGAGAGGAAGAATGCGTTCTCGGAGATTCAATACCGCCTGTCCATTGATACTTTTAATTTCATCCTTGGTGACTTTGACGGCCTCAACTACGGAAGCCAGCGGGATGGCAAATGTGGCACATTCCACCTCGACCATTAGTGCTTGAATAATGGCCACGGTCAGTGGAAGCTTGATCGTCACGCGACTCCCCTGACCGGGATCAGAATCTAACTCCAAACTCCCATTCATGCGACTGATATTGGTACGAACCACATCCATACCCACCCCACGACCGGACACATCACTCACCTGGTCCGCCGTACTAAACCCTGGAAGAAATATTAGATTCATGATTTCCCGAGGGCTCATGACTTCCAATTCCGCTTGAGCCACCAAGCCTTTTTCGAGAGCTTTTTCAGCGATTTTCTCAACTTGTAACCCCCGACCATTATCTTCCACCCGAATAACAATACTGTTCCCTTCCTGCTGGGCTGACAGTCGCACATAGCCTTCGGAACCTTTACCGTGTTGCTTACGGTCCGCAGCAGTTTCCAAGCCATGATCCATCGAATTCCTCACCAAATGGACCAACGGATCACTTAATTCGTCCGCCACGGACTTGTCGACTTCAGTATCTTCCCCCAGTAATTCCAAACGCACTTGCTTACCTAACTTACCGGCCAAATCCCGAACCAATCTTGGGAATCGGGAAAACACCTTGCGAATAGGAACCATCCGTGTTTTCATAACCGCCAATTGCAAATCGGAGGTCACCAGATTCAGTTGCGCCAACGTCACGTTTAATTCCCGGAGGGCAGGACTGGTCTCGTCTTTCTCCTCCAGCCCATTCCCCAATTTAATAAGACGATTACGATTCAAAACCAGCTCCCCCACCAGATTCATAACATGATCCAAGCGTTTGGTTTCGACTCGAACGGTCTGGTCCTCTTCTCTACCACCTGATGCCTTGCCGGCCGGAGCATTCGCGGCTTGAACGGTTCGAGTCGTGGCTTCTTTCATTTTATTTAATACATCAGATAACCCGACTGGGCAGTCAGAAGCTCCTGCTGATTCCGCCACATCCTCAATCCCGGCGGGTACATCATGCTGCGGGGCTTCACGCAAAGAAGACCAGGAAGAGGTTTCAGGAGGCACTACCACAGGAGAAAGCATCGTTTCTGCCGGAGGTGGAGAAGGGGCTGAGGTGACTGTGTCCTTCTCGGCCTTATGGGGAGGTGAGACGGACAGCATCAGATCCTCGGCGCTATCCATGGTTAACGCCAATTTATTCACAATGCCAAAGGTCTCGACATGAGAATCTTCTCCGGTCTCCCGAATATCAGACTGGAGCATTTTCACCGCATCCACTGCTTCCAAAATAATGTCGATAATGAACGGAGAAACCGACATTTCCCCCTGTCTCAGTTTGTTCAACAAACTCTCGGCTTGATGCGCCACTTCAACCAAATGGGTAAACCCCAAAAATCCGGCCGATCCTTTCATACTGTGCATACACCGGAAAATTTCGTTAAGCAGTTCGCTGTTGGAAGGCTCCGTTTCAAGTTTTACGAAATGTTGGTCAAGGGCTTCCAGCATTTCCGAGCTTTCCGCTAAAAAGTCGTTGAGTATTTCTTTCATTTCGTCATTCATCCATCACCTGTTCTCAGCTCCTAGACTTTTCTCTTCCATCCCATCCCCCACCCTGAGACATCGGGTTTGAAGGTTCGTGTATAGGGAATTAGGACATTCCGTATTCAGACATGATGTTATCCACCAGGTCTTGTTGAAGGGCCGTAGTTTTTGAGGATTCCAACTGACGCAGCATTTCATACCCCCGTCCCTCACCCGATGCTCCGGTCTCACCTTTTTGTTGTTGAATTCCAAAAATTACCACCAACTTTAATAATTTATGTTGAATTTCATTTAAAATCGCCACGAGCTTTGCCACGCGTTGGGCTACGAGATCCTGGAAAGACAACGCTACATGGATATTTAACAATCTACCTTCATCAGCCTTCACCATGACCAAAATTGCATCAAGATCCTTGACGGCCCTCCCGGCCACATTGGCACGCAATTGTTCCAAATGATGTTGGATCCCCTCCCGGTTCCGTTCCAATTCCTCTGTTAGGCTGAGAACCTTATGCGTTCCGTCCTCCGTCATTTTTGCAAGATCATACAAATGTGATGTGGCTTGAGGCAGTTGATCTGAGGTGGAGGTCACAGGAGATTCCATTTCCCGAATGGTTTTGGTAATTACTTCCACGTACTTGGCCAATTCCTCCATTTCTGCATTAATGGAACGTTTTTCATTCAAAACCTCCTCGGGCATCTCTCCATCGCCTGGCACCTCGGTCTCAATCATCCGATCCACGAGCATAAGAATCTCCTTTATATCGTCATATTCGGAAGATGTTCTGCCCCGCTATGACGTTTTGGCCGGCTGAACATTTGCAAATATTTTTTCTAATTTTCCTTGCAAGACTTCCGCGGTAAATGGCTTAACGACGTAGTTACTGACCCCGGCTTGGACTGCTTCGATTAAATTTTCCTTTTGCGCCTCAGCAGTCACCATTAAAAACGGGAGCGTTTTTAATTCTGCATCGCTTCGAACCGCCCGCAAAAGCTCAATACCTTGCATCACCGGCATATTCCAATCCGACACCACCAAACCAAAACCACCGCCCTTCAATTTCGTCAAAGCATCCTGCCCGTTTTCGGCTTCCATGATGTCCGAAAAGCCGATTTGACGTAACACATTTTTGACAATCCGACGCATGGTAGACATATCGTCCACCACCAACACTTTCATCCCGGTATCAATCATGATGCGCTCCTTACGCCTTGGTCCATAAAACCCCAGGCAATGTGGGTATTCCCATTAAAGAATCATCTTGAATTCGTTGATATTCTTATTATCCTGTACTAACCTGGCCTATTCGAAATTCGGTTTTCTTCTCTTGTTTCTTTAGCCGTCCTTATAAAATTTCACATCTCGGCTTTCCTTCTTTCATCAGACCATCTTGGTAGATTGCCCATGTCGTAGACTATCGATAATGTATTTTTAAGTTTTCGGGACCGGAACCTTGATTGAAGTCCATTTCCCCTGGTCTTAAAACCTAAGACCTTAAACAATATTCGAGAACTCAGGATTGAATTGCTTTGGACAGACAAGGTTAGGAGGGAAGAGGAAGTTTTATCTCGTGCGACGGAAAAGCCATGAACGATAACGCCTCTGACCACGTTCAAAGATCAGGGATACACTCACTTGCTCATTCCGGGGCATCTTGCCCTCAGAATATGAGCAAGGAATTCATGTGGCGTCTGGCCTATCCTCCAGGAAGAAAGTCACGGGCCACCTGCGGAAGTTAATTCAAACTAAACCTGTCCCGAGCCGCCGGTTGGGGCCCAGCACCAACCATCACGGACTCTCCTCCAGCATTTTGTACCCAGGCTTCAATTTCCTCCCGAACAAAACGCCAGTGTTTCCCAACTTTATGCCCTGGGAGTCGACGTTCTCTCGCTAGCTTGTAGATTGTCGATTTTGGGACTTTCAAGAACGTCGATACTTCACTTAAGGTCAGCAAATCTTTCATTGTGGCACCCTCATTAGAGTTTGGTCAGTAATGTGTGTGATATCGGACTAATCATGTGAAAACTTGAGACTTCTTCTTAGATAGTAGGAAATTGTGCTCTCTTCACCTACCGATCCCGGCTTACGAAACATGGTCATTCCGTGTTCCGCCCTCAGCGAAAGAGATAGTTTGGGAAGACCGT
This sequence comes from Nitrospira sp. MA-1, assembly GCA_032139905.1. Taxonomy (NCBI): domain Bacteria; kingdom Pseudomonadati; phylum Nitrospirota; class Nitrospiria; species Nitrospira sp. MA-1. The sequence goes on along the minus strand of JAQJDB010000007.1, from coordinate 1,180,957 downwards.
CCCTCCTTTTCTCCTTGAACAAAAATCAAACGTTCAAATACACAAATTAGCTGTTTAACCCTCTGCTCTAATTGGATGACCGCTGAATGAAGAAGCGAAAATGTTGCCGAGACAGCCCTGCATTCAAGTTGTTCAGCTTCTTTCCATTCTGACATGGCATGTACCGCACCCAGCGCCCCTTTCATTTGATGAGCCAGTCTTTGAAGCTCTGAGCGATTTTGCATGTGAATAGCTTGATGCAACCCTTTGATCAAATCCGGTGTTGTGACCTTAAATATGTGAAACAAGGAATACAGCAACCCCTCATCTCCCTCCAGGGCGTGCAAAGCGGCTGAGACGTCATAGAGCGTTCTGTCCTCAGGGAACTCGGAGGGATTTCCTGCATGGTGTTCCCGATCTAAGTCTCTAGTGGCAACCGAAAAAGTTCCTTTCCGATCAGTCTTGTTATCTGTCTTCGATGAGGACGGATCTATGACACCTCCAGGAACAAACCCTACCCATTTCCTGAGTATTCGTTCAAAGTCTCGTAAATGAACCGGCTTAAAAAGACAATCATCCATGCCATTCTCCAGGCATTGTTGTCCATGCTCAGAAAGCACATGGGCTGTCATCCCGACAATGGGAATATGGTGAACCGGAGGAAACGCCGGCCCATAATGGCGATGCCAATAGGCCGATGTATGGAGAAATGCTCCAGCATGTTCCAATTCCCGAATATGCTGAGTGATGGCCAGTCCATCCATGTCGGGAAGTTCCCAGTCCATCAGAATGCAATCCACATCTGTGGATTGCAACAATGTCAAAGCTTGGGACCCCGTGTCCACGATCGTCACTTGACATCCGAGTTTCCCTAACATCCCCGCTGCGACCCGTTGATTGACGGGATTATCCTCCACAACCAACACCGAAGGTCCTGCCTGTTTATGGAAAAGTGGTGATTCTAACACCTCAAGCGTCCCCTGCACTTTCTCAACGGAAAGCCGCTCAGGGGGTCTTGGTATATCTGACGGTCCAGGATCGTCCATTTCGCCAAATATGCATTGAAAAAATTGCTTCCGGTGTAAGGGAAGCGTGATCATCCCATCAAACCCCAAGCTTTTTTCTTCATCATCCTTGCCATACCAAAACGGCTTAAGACCCAAAACTTTGACATCGTGAAACAGCGAAAAAAAACGCATTCGTCCAACCCATTCCCGAACAGCCGCTTTCTCCAGACGATTACTGAGAATAACCCCTGCGACGTGACGTTCTGATTCGTGGACACTTTCGAACAGGATGTTCGCCTGTTGAAGGCTCTCTATCTGCACAACCTTGACACGCACTTCCTGAAGAAGTTGTCCCATCACCCACCCAGACGATTGTTGAGGACCGATCACCCAGACCTCTTTGCCAGCAACGGATCTGACGTCAGGGCGTGGCGCATGTATAGTCCGTGATGCCCGACAGGGAATATCACACCAAAATGTCGATCCCTGATCGGGTTGACTACTCACCCCGACAGTCCCGTGCATCAACTCAGCTAATTGTTTGCAAATCGCTAACCCTAAACCGGACCCCCCGAATTTTCGGCTCATGGAGCTATCCGCCTGGGTAAACACGTGAAAAATTTTTTCCTGAACCTCCTCGGACACACCAAGGCCGGTGTCTTGGGTCGACAATCGAACCCACAACTGAGTCTCTTCGCCTGACTCACCGGAACGATCATTCAGCCCATGCAGGGAACCATTACACGCAGGATTCGCTGGATGAATCAGAGAACCGCGCAGCAAAACTGATCCCTCCATCGTAAATTTCAGGGCATTTGAAAGATAATTACATAGAATTTGTCGCAAACGGTGAGGATCGCCAAACAGTTCGAAGGGCACATCCGGATCGACATAGGCTGCCAAATCCAGACCCTTTCGATGGGCCCGCTCTGAAAACAGATCGACGACCTCTTCAAATAGAGACGTCAAATCGAATCCAATGCTTTCCAATACCAATTGACCGGATTCAAGTTTGGAAAAATCTAAAATATCATTAATGATGGTAAGCAACCCCTCACCAGACATACGGATAATGTTGACACATTCCTGTTGCTCTTTATCGAGAGATGACGCAAGCAAGACCTCCGCCATACCAATCACTCCGTTTAAGGGCGTGCGAATTTCATGACTCATCACAGCCAGGAATGCGGCCTTGGCTCGAGTAGCAGATTCAGCCTTAATTAACGCATGATCCAGTTCATGATTTTTTGCTTCCAAGGTATCCGCAAAGGCCGACATTTCTGCTGCGGCTCGCTTTGGCTCGGTGATATCCATGCCATATCCGCGAAGTAATCCCAAATCCGCATGGGGAGCAAATGTCCAGGAATATTGCCTCTCCCCAACACTCACTTCGTAATGCATCTCTAGATGTTTTTGTGACAAACAACGTCTAGCCAAATCCAAAAACCGATCCGGCAAAGCCGTGGAAAAACCGTCCTGACCGATATGGGCTTCTTCCATCAGGCGAACCATAGCGGGATTGGCATACAGAAGTTGCCCCGCCGCATCGACTTCAATCACGGGGAAGGGATTTTCCTTTGGAATGGACGCTAATCGGCGTGTCTCTTCGGTCAATTTCATTTCTGAACTGAGATCTCGAAACATCAACAGGTATCCCGAAGCCTCCACGTCATCTACCACAAGCCCTTTCAATTCCACCCAACACCATGTCCCCTGCCGACTTCGCAAACGAGTCCGTGGAACCCATAGCATGGTTTTTTCCAGTAGTAATCCTGAAAGAGGGCAGATTTCTGTATGATTTTTCTCACAGGGGACCAGACATTCCAAAAGATCATGACACGAAACATTCGTGGGACAGGCGGCTCCCCACCCTAACAGACGTGAGCCGGCCAAATTCATATGTGTCAATAGACCATTCCGATCAACTAGACACACCCCGATCATCAGGCCATCCCACAGAGTCTGAAACAAAAGAGAATTTGCCCACATAAGTTATGACAGGATTTCTCGAAGGTTTATAGAAGAATCCGCAGAATCAAGTACTTTCGTAATCTTCACTTCATACTTTAATTCTGAAGGGATCCCTAAATTTCTTACTTCTGGCTTCTTAAGGATTTCGCCAGTGCAAGTCTTGATAATTTTAACCTGCGGTCTCACACTCATCTCAGGATTCTGTTTCACCACCACGGCATCCTCACCAGTGGAAAGTTGAACAACCGTGCCCACCGGATAGACCCCCAACACCCGAATCATGGCTTCGACAAACCGTGTCGGGAACTTCCCACTTTTGGCTTCTTGGTAGACTCGGCGGATTGCTAAAGCCACAGGAAATGATCCGGAGGAATTCCCGACAGCAAGCAACTCATCAACATAATCAGTGAGGCCCAATAAAGTCCCAGAATCAGAGACCGGGTTCCCCCCCATATCCGTGGAATATCCAGATCCGTCTAGATAAGCATGATGCTCCTGTACAATTTGAACGATTTCCTGAGAAAATTGCGATTTCTTATTAATCAGGGCCACACTCATATCGACATGTTGTTGCAACAACGAATAATCAATTCCAATGCTTCCCCACCGTGCCTGGACGACGTTGAGCGGAAGCCGCATATAGCCGACATCATGTAAAAGCGCGGCAACGGCGACCTGTTCAAGCTGATTGACCTCCCACCTAAGTTGAAGGCCAACCAGAATCGACAACAAGGCGGTATCGACAACATGCGAGTAAAGAGTGGGATCGAACTGTTCAAGATGCTCAATCAGGAGGATCTCGGCGACCACAGTAGGGTGAGCTAATGCCTTTTCAACCAATGCCTTGGCCGCCTCCTGCATAGCGACATGAGGAATGATCTGGCCGGTTTTGACGCCTTCGAACATGTCTTCCAAGGCTGCAATCGTATCTCCGCGCAACCGGATTAACCGTTCTTGATGTTCATCCTCCCTTCCATCCTTTCCTTCTGGAGCGTATGACCTGGGCGCTTGGCTGTATGGATCAGCCTGACTGGAAGACGTTTCTAGTTCCGGATGACACTCCTGGGTGTCCTCGACCGGAAAGGCTTCTGCATCGGGCGACACATCGAGACCCTTGGCAGTATCAATTTCGACTTCTTGAATTCCCGACTGACGCAATTGCTTCACATCGTGGGAGGATAGAAGTCGGCGATGACGAAAAAACGGCGACTTCCACCAGGAATCGAGGATTCGAACCAAATACATGCCTGCACATATCTGTGAACAGGCAAGACGCTTTCGAGTCGGCATAGATGAGGGCTCTCCGTAAGAAAGGTCTTTTTTTTATTATTGAATGGGGAAAGTCAGGAGCAGTCCTGTTCCCTCCCACCTTCGCCCTCCATCATACACTGGCATTCCCGACATTTTTCATCGGTAATACTCTTTTGCTTTTTCAGATAGATCCCCACTAACGACCGGCGGAGATGATGGGGAAATGTAGTCATTCCTTCCTTTCCTCTCACACTCATCTTTTATGTTCCACCATCCATATCTGGGTTCCATTGGTGAGAGAGAACATCAAGGTCGGAAAAAGATGAATATGGATTACACTCCTGATGGCACGACCGGCAATTGAGGTACCTCATCAATTGTCTGATAAATGGGAATCATTTTGGCGACATTGGCTAAATCCAAGACCTGACGAACATACGTTTGCGGGTTCACCAGACTAAAAGGAATTTTTCTACTTTTGAGTGTTTGATGGGCAATCACCAAAAGACCCAAGGCGGAACTATCCACAAAAGAGACCTGCCCAAAATCCAAGACTATCGGCGATCCCTCTTTCATTGCCTCATCTAAGCTGTCTTTGAAGGTTTTTTTTGCACCAAAGTCGAACCGCCCAGCCAAATGCATGACCACGGCTTTCTCAATTTTTTCTTGCGTGACATTCATAAACTCCTCCATGGTGTATGACAAGAATCCTTCTTGACAATCCTGTGATCATCCAATTCACCTTATCGGTGGGGGTTTACAAAGAATTAACCATTCCGGCTCTATCCTTTAAACCTTAGATTGCTTTTTTTTATCGACTACGAGACTAGAGATGATGCGGCCAAGTTGGCACCATACCGTCCTATGCACCCGGACTTTCTGACAATTCGAATCGAGACCAGCACGCAGTTTGTCCATATGTAGTGAGCAATCCATTCGAGGGAACCTGACGAACATTCTCCTGAGCCCACCGAAGAACATAGACAAAATCTATTGAAATATTAGGCCCTTCGAGTGAGGCAGTTTGAAAAGATTAGCCAAGACAAAGAACTAAGCCCTCCGTTAATCCGTCCTAACTGGGTACACTGAGGAACTGTTTACCGACACACGCTTGAAATGATCAGCACTGTGGATGTCGTTTTCGTGGCAAACAAATGAAATACCCATTAGACGCGAGAATGCCTCAAATACGCCGAAGAATGTCTTTTTTGGTCTTCATATCGAAATTCGCGATAACAGTTCGGATAAACACCAGATCCATCTTTAAAAGGACCAGCCATGAACCAGTAAGATTCATCTCCGGAAATTCGATCATATTCCGCACATCTTCACGAATCTGCCATTCCATCCACTGCCATGAAAAGTAGGTATTGAGGAAATGGAGGGAAAGACCTCGACTTACATCGAATGATCCATCCTGTCCACGTCCGATCATTTCCCGGGAAATATCGATGGCGAACAGACGAATATTTCAGGCCATCATTTCTGAAAAATGATGCAAAATCATTAAGAAAATTAAACAGGTTTCCTCTCTGCTGGAACTGACCCTGCATCAGATAGATAAACGCTTGGCGTCCCAATTGGCTTGAATCACTTCCGGCAGGATTCGTTCTTTTTGCGGAGACGGATCTAACAAAGGTCCTGAGGATTTTTTGTAGTCTTGTTTCAATTGAAGAAAAATCAAATAATAACCATCGGAAAGACAATCATGTTCATGCCTCAGTATCCGACATACCCATGAGGCCCCATTAACGGGGAGCCAACATTTTCAAATGAGCCAACATTGCCGAAGGAATATCGTTTAACGGAAGAATTTTGTCCACTCCTCCAGCCTTGATGGCTTCCTTGGGCATCCCAAAAACCACACACGATGCTTCATCCTGGGCAAAGTTATATGCTCCGGCCTGTTTCATTTCGAACATTCCCACAGCTCCGTCGCTCCCCATGCCGGTCAGAATAACCCCGAGACTATTCCCTCCGGCATACCGGGCGACCGATCGAAACATGACGTCCACGGAAGGACGAAATCGGTTAACCTGTGGCTCTTGATTAAGTGAGACATAATAGCGGGCCCCGCTCCGGCGAAGTTCCATATGATAATTACCCGGCGCCAACAAGGCCTGTCCAGGCATGACGCTGTCTCCTTCCCGAGCTTCTTTCACGTGAATCTGACACAGGTCATTTAACCGATTGGCAAACGATTTGGTAAATTGTTCCGGCATATGCTGCGTCATAATAATGGGTGGGGTATTCGGTGGAAGCACCTCCAATAATTCCCGGAGCGCTTCGGTCCCACCCGTAGACGCCCCGATAGCGATAATTGTGTCAGTAGTCTTAATCATTGCGGATTGGGCAGCCAGCAGTTTAATGCGTTCAGTACAGTCGGCCGGTGGGGTTCGGCTTTTCACGCTGGCCTGGGCCGCGATCTTGACTTTGCTTATAATTTGATGAGCTAAGTCCGACAAACCATGCTGAATATCCACCGTGGGCTTCGTCACAAAATCCACAGCACCGGCTTCCAAAGCCTGTAACGTGGTCGCCGCGCCTTGTTCAGTCAAGGAACTCACCATCACCACAGGCATAGGGCGCGCCGCCATGATTTTCTGCAAAAAGGTGAGTCCATCCATTTTAGGCATTTCCACATCCAGGGTCAGGACATCAGGATGAAGGATTTTCATCTTATCCCTGGCGACATACGGGTCAGGAGCGGTTCCAACCACTTCAATTTCAGGGTCTTGCGATAAAATCTCCGTCATAACATTCCGAATCAACGCCGAGTCATCAACAATTAACACACGGATTTTTTTCCCATTCATATTAATCCCCCTAATTCAGAAAAGAGCAAACAGTGAGGAATCAAGAGTAAAAAGCAAATGGTCTGTTCTCTCGACATTCCTCTCTCCTCACGCCTTACTCCATGTAATTCTCGTGTTTTCTTAAAAAAGTGTGACATCGGACTGCACAGGAGCATGTTGCAGTTTCCTTCGATACTGCCCCTCCTCTTGCGCAATTGCACTCGCCACCACACGGTCGAGCTTCTTCATGAGTACTTTCCCCGAATCGGTGAAATAGTACACCTTCCGAGGACAGACATCTCCGACATCCGCCTTAATAGGCGACAGACCTTCCTGTTCCAAAAAGGCAAGAGCCCAAGCGGCATTTTGAGCCCCAATATCAATGGTGCCATCATAAATTTTTCCCCCGCCAAAAACTTTCGCTTCAAGCCGCTCTTTTTTCCCGCCACGTTTAAAAATATCGTTCATCAGCATTTCCATGGCAAAACTCCCGTATCGTCCTGAATCCGCCCAATTATCGTGTCCTTCAGTGTTGGAGGGTGCGGCTAACATAAAATGATTCATCCCTCCCACGCCGGCTTCTGGATCCCGCAGACACACCGAGATACAGGATCCTAATACCGTATAAACAACTTTGGGTTCCCGGCTTACAAAATATTCACCTGGAAGAATGACGGCCACTTCGTAGGGGAAGCGGGTATCCTGCATCCGCCGAATATGTCCAAATTCCATCAATCCTGTAGATGACATAATTTCCTTAAAGTACGGAGACACCAGTCAGAAGCATGAGAAACGGGATGAATATTTCCATTTCGCCACTCCTCCCTACTTACCCTTCACCCCTTACGCCTCACTCTTCACGCTAACTGGTTTTTGATAAATGGTTGGGCGCAGATACGTAAATTGATGGTCGATCCACTGCAGACTTTCGGAATGCCCGATAAACAAATATCCACCAGGGCGGAGATATCGGAAAAACTTATCCATGAGTTTGGCTTGTGTGGGACGATCGAAATAAATCATCACATTTCGACAAAAAATCACATCCAGTTGACTGCGTATAGGAAATGTCGGATCCATCAAATTTATCCGTCGAAAGGTCACAAGGCGCGCGATCTGCGGGCGCACCTGTAGTTTCCCCTCTTGCGGACCTTTCCCACGGAGAAAATGCCGCATCACCAGATCATTGGGAAGTTGACTCACCCGCTCCTCCTCATAGATACCCGAGGAGGCCTTTGCCAGCACCCGCGTAGAAATATCCGAGGCGAGAATTTTGATGTCCCATCGATTGATATCGGCAATGGCATCGGACAAGGTCATGGCAATCGTATAGGGTTCTTCCCCGGAAGAAGACGCGGAAGACCAAATTCTCAAAGTCTTGGCCGATTGCATCTCTGGAAGAACCTGGTCGCGGAGAAAATCAAAATGCACAGGCTCCCGATAAAAATCAGTTTTATTCGTTGACACAAGATCCAACAACTTCATCAACTCTTCTTCTCCACCTTTCCCGCTCACGCAGTCGTAATAGGCCTGATAGGAGGAAAGCTGAAGATCCCGAAGCCGTTTTCCCAAACGAGAAACTAAGAGCGTTTTTTTAGGGACATCGAGGGTAATCCCGACCTGCTGATAAATTAAGTGTTTAAACTGTTCAAATTCTTTATCACTCAACGTTGTCGTCATCATATTGTCCTTTATCCTCAATTGATCCAAACCAAACAGGGAGGGGATTGATAGTGAGGAGTGAAAAGTAAGGAGTCAAAGAACACCTCACACCTCCCTTACGCCTTGCTTCTCACCATCCTGGAACCCATAAAGATCGGATTCCATGGACTATATAGAACGCTAAAAGGTTTTCCAGAAATTTCAATTGCATCATATGCCTGAGGAAGACGATGCCAAGTGACCCTCCCCACATCCACCAAACTCCACTCCATTTCCAAGCTTCCGGAGTTCAAGTACTGTATTGGTGGTTCCCAATCCTATCGTGATCCCCGCGGAGTCCGTATACACACGAGGATTCGGCATATTCTTGGGCCCAACATTGCCAGACTGTTCCGTACAACTATTCATGTCCGACATTCAATTAATTGGTGACTTTTGACTCAAGAGCTACCATACCGAGGAAAATCATCAGCAGTTTCTCCTGCACCCAAAAAGAGCAAGATTGTGGGCGGTGGTCTTACCGACCAGAGCCCAATTCGAAAAATTACTTTTTTCAACCATATTCTCTGTTGAAAGTTTTCAACTCCAGGGAATCAATGAAGTGAAGAAAATTGGAAGGATACAAGAATCAAATTTTTTCATGTGGCATGCGACGTTGGCCTATTGGTTTTACCACTCACCCTTCAGTCTCACTTCTTTTTCCTTTTCCATTTCATGTTATCGGCACACCTATGACCGAATGTAAGGACCGGAGGTAATTAAAAAAATGGAAGCCCGGGGTGGGAATAAAAAAGGCGAGGAAGGTAGTGATACCTTCCCCGCCTTTCCTCAAGACGATTAGTCTTACAACGAAATTATTTCAGTCTGACAACAATGGCTCCCATAAAATCACCCTTTTTCCAATCTTTTTTGGTAGTTTTAGGGTGCTTGTTATGGCAATCAGCACAACTATCAGCGATAGCATAATCGGCCGACATACCGACGGTCACTCCACCATCTTCTCCCACGATCACTTTTTCTTTCCCCTTGGCTAATTCTGCTAACATTTCTTTTTCTTTTGCGCTCTTGGGTGCATTGGAAGCATACAAGGGCTCAGTTCCCACCAAGGACAAATCAAATTCTTTTAATTCCTTTCCGAGCTCTTTCACGAATTGAGCTGGGAGCATCATAGCGTGGTCATCCTTCACCCAATTTTCATCAGGTTTCATGCCACCTTTGCCCGCATCGGCCACCACACCTTTGACGTACACCGTTCTGGCAGCTTTAGCCGTGGCCAGGATGTACTTCGCCGCCAAATCCTTAGCCGCGTCTGCGGCTTGGCCCACCGGTACAACCAGGGCCAATCCCATCATGAAGACGACAAACATCATTGCGAATGCAGCCCATCTTCTCATAACAACCCTCCTCCTGTGAGTGTTGAAAATATGATATGAACGGATTAGATGCCCTGGTTCGGGACTGTAGATTATCCGACATAACCAGGAACAGTCAATTAAATTTACGAAAGGAGAAAAGGCAGGAGTAAGGAGCGGAAGAAAATCCCAAAAAGATTTTCCCCACGCTCCTTACCATTAATGATTTACGACTTACTGGTGTCTAAAATTCTTCGAAAAAATCATCCCCGGCCTTTTTATGCCCGTTGGTCCCCGAACTTCCAACACCCACAGCGACCTCTTTTTTAGTTGGGGAATGTTTTCCCTGAGCTTTACCATTCATAGACGAGGCCGAACGAGAATATTGAGACCCCGTTCCGCTGATTGATTGAGTGTGAACAGATGAGCCGGTTTTCGCCACAGGCTCAGAACGTTGCCCCGCGAATTCAGTCTGGACTTTGAAAAACTCGACCTGACGCAACAGATCCTCAGCCTGTTGGGCCATTGACTGGGATGCTGAAGTCGCCTGTTCCACCAAGGCTGCATTTTGCTGCGTGCCCTGATCCATCTGCATCACAGCCTTATTCACTTGATCAATCCCCGCCGCCTGTTCCTGGGAAGCGGCACTGATTTCTGAAATAATGTCCGTGACCCGTTTGACCGAGTTCACAATCTCGGCCAGCGTCTGACCCGAGCGATTGACCAACTCACTGCCACCGCCAACTTTTTGCACCGATTCGTTGATCAGCGTCTTAATCTCCTTGGCCGCCGTGGCTGAGCGTTGTGCCAGATTTCGCACTTCTGAGGCCACCACCGCAAAACCCCGACCCTGCTCGCCCGCTCTTGCTGCTTCCACCGCGGCATTCAAAGCTAAGAGATTTGTTTGAAACGCGATTTCATCTATCACATTAATAATATCGGCAATTTTTTTGCTGCTCTTATTAATCTCATCCATGGCCTCTACGGCCTTGTCCGTGACCGCGCCACCCTTCTCCGCCACTTCCCGAGCGGCCACCGCCAATTGGTTCGCCTGTTTGGCGTTATCCGCATTTTGTTTAATGGTAGAGGTCATCTCTTCCATGGACGCACTGGTTTCTTCTAGGGCTCCTGCTTGCGCCGAGGTTCGCCCGGCGAGATCGGAGGTTCCTGCATTAATCTCGGAAGTCCCTGTCGTAATTCCGGAAACAGCGGTTTTTACAGACCCGATTACTTCACTCACCCGGTCAAACATCATATTAAACGATTCACTGGTTCGACCGATTTCATCCTGACTGTTCACGCTGGCCCGACCAGTGAGATCTCCTTCCTTGGCTCGCTCCGCCATGGACTCCAGACTCTTCATCGGCTTGACCACCAGCTTCGCAATCATCAGATACAACAGCCCCATCATCAACACACCTACGGCCAGTATCCCCATATACATATTGCTGAGATTCCCTTGTAATTGTGCCGCGGGACCATCCATGGGAATTTGTACCGACACCGCTCCTAACATCTCCCCAATTTTTTTACCCTCATGACAGCCTATACAGGCCTGGGTCGTCGCCAGATCCGGGGTCGCACGCCGGAACATCATTTTCCCATTCACGGTATCGTTTTTGGTAAATTCCTTTTGGCCCGCAGATAGGGCAGCTAGAGCCTCTTTCTCAAAGGCATCTTGCGGAGCATTTTTGGGATTCAGGGGAGAGAGACTCACGATCCGGGCATTAAAGACCCCTTCCTCAGCCAATAGTTCAGAGGTTTCACGGGCAAATGTGGCGGGAAAGGGAACCGTATCGGGAGCACTATGATCAACACCCATGTTCATCCCAGCCGCTTTGGCTTTCACCACAAACTCTTTGGTCACATAGGCACGAGTGACCTCAATTTGTTTTTGAACAATAAACGCCTGATCGGACAAGACCCGTTCAAGATCGGAATGCAATTGCTGTCCGAGCAAATACGCTCCCCCTGCAAGTAAACTTGAAAAGACCACCATAATAGTCATCACCACCTTTGGACCGATGCCTATTGAGTTCCATACTTTACCCATGCGACCTCCTATCTTATTTGATAAATAAACAAACTTGCCTGCCTCAATGTCCCGCGTAAGGGGTGAACCGTAAGGCGTAGGATGGATCCCCCCTACCAACCGGCCGGGATGCCCGAAAATGCAACGCCATCAGTCTCCCTCTTTTCTGTCATTTCGTCTCTCCCCTCACGATTGACCCGTCACGTCTTCTAAAACTCTTCAAAAAAATCATCCTGACGTTGACGGCGGTCATGGCCATTCGAACTGCCCACGCCAACCGGTTGAGTCTTCGCCGTGGCCTTTGGAGGGAGGACACCCTTCACTGAATGTAAAGGCTTACTCATGGCGGAGGAATTATTGCCACTTGAAAGCGCAACCTTGGCTCCCGATCCGGGTTGTGTCCCTGCAACCCGTTTTTGTTCTGTATCTTCTAATTTAAAAAATGCGACTTGATTCAACAGTTCAGTCGCTTGCTGCTTCATGGATTGGGAAGCCGACGTAGCTTCCTCTACCAAGGCCGCATTCTGCTGCGTGCCCTGATCCATCTGCATCACCGACTTGTTCACCTGATCGATCCCCGCAGCCTGCTCCTGGGAGGCCGCACTGATTTCCGAAATAATATCCGTGACTCGTTTAACCGAATTCACAATCTCGCCCAGCGTCTGGCCCGAGCGATTCACTAACTCGCTGCCGTCACCAACTTTTTGCACCGATTCATTGATCAGTGTCTTGATCTCCTTGGCAGCCGAGGCCGAACGTTGTGCCAGATTTCGCACTTCCGAGGCCACCACAGCAAAACCCCGGCCTTGTTCACCTGCGCGTGCAGCTTCCACGGCAGCATTGAGTGCCAAAAGGTTTGTCTGAAACGCGATTTCGTCAATCACGTTAATAATATCCGCGATCTTCTTGCTGCTCTTATTAATCTCATCCATGGCCACCACAGCCTTGTCCGTGACCGCGCCACCCTTCTCTGCCACTTCCCGCGCGGCCACCGCTAATTGGTTGGCCTGCTTGGCGTTATCGGCATTTTGCTTGATGGTGGACGTCATCTCTTCCATCGACGCGCTGGTCTCCTCCAAGGCGCCTGCCTGAGCCGAGGTGCGTTGCGAGAGATCTTCATTACCTTGGGTGATTTCACCTGATGCGATAGAGACATGTTCCGCAGCCTGGCGGACTTCCGATACCACTCTCACCAAATTATCCAACATGACATTCATCGCCTTGCCCATGGTTCCCAATTCATCATTGGACATCACGGTGACCCGCCGACTCAAATCTCCATCGGCCGCCCGTTGAGCCACTTCGCTAATTTGAACCAGATTATTTGCCCCACGACGACCAACCCACAATCCAACGACCAAAATCAGAACCAGACAAATAATGGCGGTAATGGTTAAATCTCGATTAAATGCAATGGCCGCAGCAGTGGCTTCGGCTTTAGGAACTCTCACCAGGACGGACCAATTCATCCCCGGATAGCCTAAGGCGCCCTTCAGATGGGTATAGCCACCCATTTGCCAGATGTTCTTCTCATCATGGAGGGCTAATTGATAGCCTGTTTTTCCAGCAACGGCGAATTTTGCCGTTTCTACTCCATTGTCTGCCAGATTGAGTTTAAACAACGTCTTTTCAAAATCATGGGTCATGTCCTCTGTGCCTTGATTGGAGGGATCAAAATCCACGATGACCTGCCCCTTATCTCCGAGCAGAGAAATTTCCGACCCCATCCATCCGGCCCCTTTAAGCTCTTGATAAGCGGATTGCACGATTTCTTCCACCAAAGAAAATTTGACCCGATTGGTCCAATACCCGATCAAATCGCCATCCACATACACCGGAGCAGAAAAACCCAAGGTCAACCCGTCATCTCCCAAATACACCGACTTCACATCTTCATCGACATGAACGTCTTCAATGTAGGTCCCGGTCGCCGTATCATTGCCGGGGCTCGTAAAGGGTTGTCTTGTGGTAAATTCTTTCGCTTCCACCGCCTTAAACCAGGGAGCGTCCGTATATTTTTTTGAATAAATTGCCGTGGTGTCGATCGGATTCCCTTTGGCATCCTTTGAGTTCACAGCCATGACATCTCCAGCAGGATCTACCAATATCGTCAAATAATAAATTCCGGAAGTCGCGACATATTGATTCATGGCACTCGCTATCGCATTATTCTCCTTGCTGTACCAATGGTAGCGCTCACCCACGATCCTATTAAGACCAAAGGATTGAGGATCCCCATACCGTTCGAATAAATTACGGTCGATTTTATCTCCAATGGTCTCAGCCATCGCTTGCACGCGCAGTCCGGCGGCTGTTTCCATTTCCCCCGTAGCGGAAGCCCCTAAATACCCCACCGCGGCCATCGGCACTATGCCAAAGATGGCGAACAACACCACCAACTTGGTTGCGATTCCCAAACGGAAAATTTTGTTCACCATCCTGTTCATAAAAGCCTCGCTGATTTCCTTGAAATTGTTAAAGGCCTCTGGCCTCCTGGACCATCCATGGCCTATGTCGATTCGGGTCAGGCATGGACTTCAGCTTTTTCTTCCACATCTTGAATCTTCCCCACTACGGTGACTTCCTCCTCCGTGAGAACCCGATCAATGTCCAACAGAGTCACTAAGCGATCCTGGGCACTACCAATGCCGGCGATAAACGTGACATCGACTGAGGTACCCATGTCCGGAGGGGCCTGGATATCCTTGGCATTCATATCCAACACATCGGAAACCGCATCAACCAGAAACCCCATCACACGATTCCGGACATTGACGACAACAACCACGGTAAACGAAGTGGGTTCGGTCACCCCCATGCCGAATTTCATCCGAAGATCCACAATGGGTACAATGGTGCCACGAAGGTTGAGCACTCCTTTGAGGAAATCCGGGGTATTGGGGATCCTGGTTACCGTGGTGTATCCCTTGATCTCCTGTACTTTCAGAATATCTACTCCGTAATATTCATCAGCCAGATTAAAGGTCAGATATTGTTGATCGTCGCTGGCATACGTCGTTCGAATCGAGCGTTGCTCCATCGGTTCAGCCGTTGCGGTGGTCATGGTTAGACTCCTTTGTTTTGTACGTCATGGTTTTGGCTCAACACATATATTATTTTGTCTTGAAACGTGTGAAGTATAAGGCGCATAACAAACTTCACAACTTCAGTGCCCTTTGTCCTTTTCCCCTCACGGTCTCTTATGCCGCCGCGATGTGCCCAACCCTTGCCAATTTGGCTAACCCCGGCACATCCAAGATCAAGGCTACTTGCCCGTCCCCAAGAATTGTGGCTCCGGAAATAGCCTCAACCTTTCGGAAATTTTGCTCCAAACTCTTAATAACTACTTGTTGCTGTCCTGTCAGTTCATCCACCAACACGGCCAATCGCCGACCATCGGCTTCCACGATCACCAACAAGGCTTGTGAAGGATCAGTAAAATCCGGCGTGAGGTTAAAAGCCTCATAAAGTTTGACCACAGGCACCCATTCTCCTCGAAGACTGACCACCTCACCCTTCCCCACAATCCGTTGCAATTCATTGGGTTTAGGCCGAATGGACTCGGTGACCGCAATAAGCGGTATGATGTAGTTATCCTGACCGACCCGGACAGTCATCCCATCAATAATGGCCAGCGTGAGCGGCAATTTCAACGTAAGACGAGAACCCTTGCCCATCGTGCTCTGAATGTCCACCGACCCACCAAGCCCTTCGATATTCCGCTTCACCACATCCATGCCTACCCCTCGACCTGACACATCGGTAATACTCTCGGCGGTCGAAAAACCCGGACGAAAAATCAGTTGATACACCGCCTCATCCGACATATTGCTTCCATCGGCAATGATCCCTTTTTCAACCGCTTTTTTAATGATTTTTTCCCGATTCAATCCTCGCCCGTCATCTTCCACGGCGACACAAATATTCCCGCCATCATGATAGGCATGGAGTCGAATCGTTCCACGGGCCGACTTGCCTTGTGACAACCGGTCTTCGGGTAGCTCCAATCCATGATCGGCCGAATTGCGAACCAGATGGGTGAGCGGATCGCCAATCGCCTCAATCAGCGTTTTATCCAATTCCGTTTCCTCGCCGGACATGACTAATTGGATCTGCTTACCACTTTTGCCTGCGAGATCCCGAACTAACCGTGGGAACCGGTGGAACGCACTGCCGATCGGCATCATCCGAATGGACATGACCCGTTCTTGAATCTCTCGGGTATTGCGTTCCAATTGGGTAATACGTTCCTGGAGAACGGGGAGCTGATCGATGGAGAACTTCTCGCTGAGATCCGTAATCATCGATTGAGTAATCACTAATTCTCCGACCAAATTGATCAACTTGTCGATTTTTTCCGTATCGACCCGAATGGATGCCACTTCATTCTTTTTCAATTGCTGCTGCTTTTGAAGGGCCTTATCGACTTGTTGAGGAGACGCCTTTTTCTCTTCCACCAGAATTTCGCCAAGAGGCTTTTGCTTGGCCAGACTTTCGGTTACTTGCTCCGGGGTCACCACCCCTTCTTCTACCAGAATATCCCCCACCCGTTTATAGCGTTCTGCCTGTTTCGGAGCACGATCAATGATGGTCAATTCACTCCCGTCCCGTACAAATGCGAACACCTCTTCGACCTGACCGATAGATGCATCGGTTTCCAATTCCACGGTCCAACTGAGATAACAACGTTCCGGATCGAGAGTTTCCAAGGGAGGAAGACCATCAGTTCTTACTTGCAGCACTTTCACCAGGCCCAACTCATGAAGTTCTTTGAAAATCTGAGCCGGATCCATTCCTCGCTGAAATAATTCAGGTAAGGGACTCCAATCAATTTGGATCATTCGCCAAGCCGCCGTTTGAGGGGGAGAACTCTTGGGAGCAGTTTTTGAGGAAGACTCCTCATGTGCATGGGCAGTCGATCCCTTCTGACAGGCTTCCAGTTCAGCTTCTACGACCTGAATGGCTGTCTCATCTGCCGACTCACCCCCTTGCGCCGCATCCAACAGACTTTTCAAGCCGTCCAACCCCCGCAACAGCACATCGATGGCATGAGGGGTCACCGGCATTTTCTCATTCCGGAGATCATCCAGAATGTTTTCCATTTTGTGAGTCAACCCGGCAATGGCGGTAAAATGAAACATCCCCGCGTTACCTTTAATCGAATGGGCACCCCGAAAAATTCTATTTAGTAAGTCCAGGTCTTTCGGACGTTGCTCTAACGCCAACAAACCGGATTCTATGGTTTCCACATGTTCTGCGGATTCAGTAAAAAACGACTCTTGAAAACGTGAGAGATCAACCGCCATTATTCGACTCCTTTGCGAATGTACTGAGGATTTTTCTTTCGTGAAGGATAACGCGTGAAGGGCGGGACGATTGTTGATGCCGGTTTAAACCACTCGGCATCTTATCCATTCGGCTCATTGCATTCTCAAGCTCATCCCCATTCTTTTTCTGTAACCACCCAAGTCGCTTGGCAATTCCCAGTTGAGTATCCGGTTTGGTTCCCAACCTCTGAAAAACGTGAAAATACTGAATGCATTCTGTTGATGTCTGCCCCGCCGCACCTTCCGCGATATGACTGGAAATACGGACTACAGTTCCCAGTATTTGATTGGTAGCCCAAAATCTCTTTTGGTCAGGATAAGTTTTTGATCTTCTGTACTCATTAGCCACAAGTGGCTGTGCCACATTCCATAGATTCAATGTTTTGTGTGAATTTTTCAAATTTCACATCAACTTTCGCTTTACGTTTCCCGCCTTAGGCTTCATGTCTCCTACCCTGGCAATACTTTTTTAATCGTGGCTAACATTTGTTCTGGGTTAAACGGCTTCACGACCCACCCAGTTGCTCCTGCACTTTGGCCTTCCTTCTTTTTGTCCTCAGATGATTCGGTGGTTAACATCAGAATCGGGGTGAATTTATGGGCGGGCATCCCTCTAACTGCCTTTATCAAAGAAATTCCATCCATGTTCGGCATATTCAGATCCGTAATCACCAAATTCGGCTTTGCCCCACCATTGAGTTTATCCACGGCTTCTTTCCCGTCTCCAGCCTCAACCACTTCGTAGCCGGCACCGGTCAGCGTAAAGCTCACCATTTGACGCATTGAGACGGAATCGTCCACAACTAAAACAGTCTTGCCCATAGCATTCCCTCACTCTGGTTCTGTGTATTTCATTATTAACCCTGTACGATCACCACTGTTCGTTCGGCTTCTACCCAATTTTTCGTATGGCGTCAGGAGTGGGACGGAAGAAAAATACCCACCTTTTTACGCCTGACCCTCCACACCTAACTTCTTCAGAATAATGTGATGTTGTCCCCTCCATCAGACCCGGTTCCGACCATCACCGTCCCTTGCCCCGATCTGGCAGCCTCCATGGTGAGGCGTTCAGACTCCATCGTATAGGTGTGTTCGAGATTCCGGATTTCTTCAAGCACTTGGGGCATCATGTCTATTCCTTCAGTATCGTTGACCACCGCTTGAAGCGGCGCATGAATTCGCTCCAATGGTTGGTAGACATGTTCCAACTTTTGGCGGGTGATATCTTGAAACTGCATGGACATCACAATTTGTCCGATATCCTTTCCAAGTTCTTTGGTTCGCCCCGAATTGTGTCCAACGCTCTTTTTTAGGGCATCATTTTTTTGACCCATAATCTTGATCATCTCCAGAACTTTGTTCTGAGCCTCAACCGTTTTCGATAAGTCTAATGAGGCCAGCACCTGGAGTTCCGACATTGCGGATTCGGTTGTACCTTTGACCGTCGTCGCAAGAGTTCGAATTTGCTCTGAGGCTTGAGCAGACCGATTCGCCAATTTCGTCACTTCGTCCGCTACCACGGCAAACCCTCGGCCATGCTCTCCCGCCCGTGCGGCTTCGATCGCCGCATTGAGTGCTAACAATCGTGTTTGATCAGCAATGAATTCGACCTCTTCCACCACCTCTGAAATTCGAGAGGTGGTTTCCAAGGCTTGCTCCATCACGCTAACCGTTGCGAGCGTCACCGTGGTCGTCTGTGTGACTTGGTTGACGAACATTTCTATGGTCTTTTGTGTGTCATGAAGAATCCGATCGACGGTATAGTCATCATTCCCGCCATGCCCCTCGGCCATATTTAATAGCGCTTCGGTTTCCTCTACCTGCTCCCTGGCATTCCGTGAAATTGCCTGAAATCGCTGAATCAAGCCGTCGGCTGCTTGTCCCGTTTCTTGAATGACCGCTTTAATCTGTCCCACAAATACCGGAAACACCGGGGCCAAACATTGGCAAAAGGCCTTCCAGTTCTCCAGCCAGCGGCGCTGGGCCTGAATACCTTCCTGAAGTTGCATTTCCAACATGTGGATACGCGTCTGGCGGCTTTTGACGCCCAAGGCATATCCGATCCCTGTTCCGACCATCACTACACACATCCATACGATCCAATCACCATTCACACGTCACCTCATTTTGAATCTCGATGATTATCGATTGCATAATTTATTGGCTCTGTATTACGACTCCTGGGTGGGGAGAAACTGTGCAAATCCAATTTGCTCAAACTTGTCACGAATACGACTGGAATACCCTTGCACGGATACCCGCCCGGATCGGGTCGCTGCCACCATCAGCTGTACACAGGAGGAATCCATACAAGTCACCCCGCTTAAATCAATTTTGAGGGGCCCTTCCTGTTGATGCAAGGCCACCAGATCGGCATGAAATTGAGCTGCTTCAAAAATGGTGAGATCGCCCAGAGGACTGAGAATCGACTCATCAGGAATCGTTGGCATGACTTGACATTCTTCCATGTTATCCTCTCATCTCTCGGGGAAAAAACGTGAATATTCAGACGACTCTCCTGGCCTGATGCTTTAGTTTCCCGCCTGAGCGCCTTTGACATGGTCAGAAACAAACAGGGGACAAACAGGACTATCGGAACCCAAAGGACCCTACTTTAGAAAGACTCCACATTCCTTTATTGTGGCCACAACCCGCAGTGAAAGAAGATAGGAAAAAAGAATGTCCGAAAGACAAAATCATTTTTTCCGCATTCCTTACTTTCACGCTTTACTCCTCATGCCTTTTCCAATTGGTGAGCCTTCCCGGAGGTTTCAGAGCCAATTGAGATACATTACTCGCCGATCGGCGTGTCTGTTTTGATGACACACACGACTTGATTGCCTTTCCCCCGATACTCAACTCGTGAGAAACTTAAGGCTTTGGCCATCGCAATACCCCGTCCGTGACTTTCCAAAATCCGGTCGGGGTTGATCTGTTCATACCTCCGCCAGTCGAAGCCGGAACCCTGGTCGGTTATTGTCACCCGGATGCAATCCAAGCATCGTTCAAACAGTACGTCGACCACTTTATGGACGTACTCAGGAAGTCCCACCCGATATTGAATTTCTTCCTCCCAGGTTCCACTTGCCTGAAGAGCGGTTTTTTCATCGAACCCGATTCCCAAATTTCCGTGCTCCACTCCATTCATCAGCAATTCATTCAATCCGAACACGACTTTTTCTGAATTGGGACAGGCTCGCCCCAACAAGAAGGCGAGATCATAGGCCTCTTCCATGGTTCGAACGTGGAAACGGCCTTGCTGTAATAATTCAATAATCCGGGACTGCTGGCTAAGATTTCGGAATATCCGTTTCCATTTCAACCCCTCTTCCACCGCTGCGTTCACAATCCGCAATAACAACGGTTGGTCAAAGGGCTTGATCAGATAAAAAAAGACCCCCGCTTCAATCCCTTCGCATATTTCCTGGGGGGATCCCGCTGCGGTTTGCATCACAACCGGAAGCCATTGGAGGTGTTCCTCGCGTTTCACATGCAACAACAGATCAAGGCCACTCATCCCCGGCATCATTCGATCCAGAACCATGGCATGGAACCCTTGTTGATCCTGTTGTAATTGCGCTAAGGCCTCTTCGCCGTTATGCGCTTGAACAAGTTCATAGGGTTCATCCTTAAGACATTCAACAAGGACATCCAGGTTTGACTCATCGTCGTCTACTAATAAGATACGGGAAAATGTGTTTTTCATGTGTGTGCGCTCGACAACGACCAAACGTGAGGGGTGAGGGTGAATTAACTCCTCAGGTCTTACTCTCTCACGGCTAAAACTCCACCCCGAGTAAGGCCACGTCATCCTCAAAGCCGGCTTGGGCATTCCATGTCCGGCTCCCCTCAATAATACAGGACAATCCTGCCTGCAACGGCTGACCGGCAAACTCTTCAAATGCTTTCTGAAGCCTTTTTCTTCCCCACATCTCTTCCTGAGGATTCATCACTTCATAAATACCATCGCTAAAAAGATACATCCGGTCTCTGGGATTCAGAACGACGGAATCCGTTCCATACACCTCATCACCCGAAAAACCTATAGGCCAGGATCGCCCTCCCAACACAACCGAAGGTCCGTCTCTTTTCACCACAATGGCCCCGGGATGTCCCGCAGTCGCATACCGAAGAAGGCGCGTGGAGCTTTGCCACACCCCAACCCAGATTGTGAAATACGCCCCGTCATCGCTCATGGGATATTGTTTGTTCAGACTCGTCAGGATCTCGCCCGGATCGTATGAGGGAAACATTTGTTGGATGTGTTCTTCCTTGAAAAACAACGATAACGCCACAGCCCGTAAGGCGGGCCCGATCCCATGCCCCGACATATCCAGCATCATGAGACCAAGGTGATCATCCCCCCATCGGGCGACCTGAAAGAAATCTCCTCCCAAATGCGAGGAAGGTAAAAATTCCCACTCCACGTGAACTCCGGGAACCACTTCCCCTTTCCGCGGGAGGAGATCTCGAACAAAGGTGGAAGCCGAACGGAGCTCAGAATGTAATTCCGCTTGCTTTTGCGACAACAAACGATTGATCTTTTCTAGATCCAGCATCAACTGTCGAGCTCGAAGACCCGCGCCTACTCTGGCGACAATTTCATAACCGGAAGCGGTTTTGGATAAGAAATTATCGGCCCCCCGACTGAGTCCTTCGGCAATCTGCGTCGGATGGTCCAATTCCGTCATCAGGATGAAATGGATCGTCCGATAGCGTTCATCTTGTTTAATCGCTTCACAAAGTCCGGGACCATCAAGACCGGGCATCACCCAATCAGATAGAATGAGATCCACCGGCTCCTGATCAAGCAGGGCCAGAGCGTCGTCTCCATTACTGGCCTCCAATAATCTACACTGCAGTTTGGCCAATTGCTTCCTGGCAACCATCCGCATAATTTTTTCATTATTCACAATGAGAATGGTATAGATAAAATTATCCGTAAGGGTTCCCCCATCCGGGATATTCCCGGTCGTCATCGGTAGCATGATCTTTCTCAATGAAGTTATTGGACGATGTTAAATATTTGTGTTTTTCGCCAGGGATGGGCACAAATCCAACTCTGATGATGGCCCTTCATGGGGAAACAGGGAGCTTTCCTCACCACCATCAATGTGCGGCATCCGATAGGTCGAAGATACAAGGGTTCCCGGCATGGACATGACGTCCATAGGGTAAAACCTCCGTTAAGATGCGGGGCCTAAGCCCATGGACAAACCGCATACAGGTTTCCGCCTAGAGGGCTTTCCTCAGAGACAGAAATTAATTACGGACCGAGCCGTGTATGGAGAAGAGCCTTCAGACGAATCATGGCTTGCGCATGCAACTGACAAATGCGGGATTCCGTGACGTGCAAGACGACACCGATCTCTTTCATCGTCAGCTCTTCAAAGTAATAGAGGGTCAACACAAGGCGTTGGCGCTCAGGCAATCGCTCAATGGCATCAACCAAGGCTTGGCGTGCATCCTCGGACACCAGGGTCTCCAACGGCGAAGGTTGATCGCGATCCGCCAACGCATCCAAAATGGGATGGGAATCTTCATCATTGGAGCCCAAATCATCGAGACTCAAGACCACAGCGCCTTTGGCTTGCAAAAGAGTCTCATCCACTTCTTGCGCTTGCATACCTAAGGATTCCGCCAACTCTTCTTCTGTGGGTGGCCGACCTTTGCGTTTTGTCCATTCATTGGCCGCATGTTGGATTTTCCCGATTCGCTCCCGAAGAGACCTTGGCACCCAGTCCATCGCGCGGATTTCGTCAAGCATTGCGCCACGAATACGAAATTCGGCATAGGTTCGAAATTTAATTTCTCGTGAGGGATCGAACTTCGTCAGGGCATCCAGAAGCCCGACCATGCCGGCACTCATCAAATCTTCTACATTGAGCCCGCTCGAGGCTCGCATGGCCATTCGCATCGCCATGTATTTAATGACCGACAAAAACTCCTGAACCAGCGCTTCGCGTTCCTGGGGGGAGAGCGAAAGCTTCGTCGGAATTGACGGTGCTGTGTTTTCCGAAACCGGTCTTTCTGACACTGTTGTTACTGCGCCACGTTTCATGCGTTATCCTTCCGTCACAGTTCTAGTGGCTCCCAAGGCAGCAGGGCCAAAAAGTTGAAATCCCCCCTGCCAGGAACAATCTCCCCTCCACTCATTGAGAACCTTCACCAAAGAAGTAAAGGCCCGGCTCGCCGGAGCGCGCGGGTAAACATCACACACCGCACGTTGTTGAGCCACGGCCATCGTCAGATAGTCATCTGTGGGAACACATCCCAGATAATCGAGCGAAATGGTCAAAAACCGATCCGTCACTAAACTTAATTTTCTGAATACCTCTTTGCCTTCCTGGCTATGCTTGACTTTGTTGACAAGCATGCGGAATTTCCGCAAGTGATAGCGGGTGGAAAGAATTTTGATCAGGGCATAGGCATCAGTCAGAGAGGTTGGATCGGGCGAGACCACCACCAGCGTTTCGTGAGCCACTAAACTAAAGTACAACACATTGGCCGAAATTCCTGCCGCACAATCAATCAGCAGCAAGTCCGGCGGAGACGCCAACTGAAGAAAGGCGGATTGTAAATGGAGTTGCTGCTCATGCGTCAGTTGAGTGAAGGCCTGACCTCCGGACGTTGCCGGCAACAGACGAATCCCTTCGGGCCCGGTCACCAGGACTTCCTCCAAGCGTCGTTGCCCGGAAAGCACGTTCTCAATCGTAAACTGTGGAGTCAGTCCTAATAAGATATCGACATTTCCCAAAGCGAGATCCGCATCCATGATCAACACCTTCCGTCCCTGACGAGCCGCAGCCACCGCTAAATTCGCAACCACATTACTTTTCCCGACCCCGCCTTTTCCTGAACTGACCGCTATCACCTGAATGCGTGAAGGATCCTGTAGGTTGGAGTTCATGGCGGCACGTAATCCACTAGCTTGATCCAGTCGTCGTTGAACGGAGACACCGGGAACCAGGAGTGGTGTAGATGATGACCCGGCCATTAGTGCGCGACCCCCGTCAACGGTACACGTTCCTGAAGAACCTGCCCCGGTGATTGCCCCCAGGCCAACTCCACCAGGCGCGTTCGGGTGGCAACCTCTAAATCTTCAGGTACACGCTGTCCGGCAGAAAGATAGGAAACCGGCAGGCCCGTCTGTGACAACAGGTTATATAGACCGCCACCCATCGACACCTCATCCAGTTTCGTAATGATGAGCTTATGAATAGGGACCGATTGATAGCGACGAATGGTCTCCATCTGGACCAACTCGGCCATGGGGGCGGCTAAGACCAGATGCGTTTCCACATGGACTTGTCCCCTGGTGATCGCGAGTAATTCATCATACCCGGCTTGATCCTTGGGGCTTCGTCCCGCCGTATCAATCAACAATAAATCCGCATGCTGATGCCGTCCCATGCATTCCATGAAATCTTTGTGAGAGACCGCTACCTCCAGAGGTATTTTTAAAATTTTTGCAAACACCCGAAGTTGCTCCACCGCCGCCACACGATACGTATCCAACGTAATCAACACCGTTCGCCGATGGTCATCCTGTTGACGGGCCAACCCCGCCAACTTGGCAATGGTCGTCGTTTTCCCCACGCCTGTCGGTCCAACCAGCATCATCACTTTTTGGCCATAATGCTTGGACACCGCTGGACCCGAGACAGCCACCGCCTCCTCCATTCGTTCCCATAACAGACTTTTCATCGCCTCCCGATTGCCAATACCGGCTGTGCCGAGCGTTTCCACCACCGCACGCACCAGATGATGCGCGGTCTGAGGGTTCACTCCTTGAGACACCAAGGACTGATAGACATCCATCAGGTCTCCAGGTAAGCCTTCAACCCGTTTGTCCATCTGACTTCCCAACACTTGTCCCACCACAATCCGCAAGCCTTCTAACTCTTGTCGCAAGGGCCCCAACACCCGTTCAGGATCTTGTTGTTCTTCGCGCAATCGTTGAATTTCCTGGTGCATCGCATGAAGGTGCTGAGTCATCGGATCCAGCGCATTCGCGACTTGCAGGGCTTCCGAAAATCCGTGATCGGCTTTGATCGGCACCGGTGGAGGTGGAGGAGTAGGCGCATCAGGCACAAAGCGTTTGGCGAGAAGGGACTGAAAAGATCGATCAACACGTGCGGGCTCAACTTCCGCCTGAGATGAACGATCCACCGCTGCCGTCACCTCAATGATCGATTGACTGAGCAGACCAAACAGGCCTCCCCCTTTTTGAATCCGGCGGGACGAAACGATGACCGCCTCAGGACCCAGTTCCGCTTTCACCGCTTGGAGAGCTTCTTGTAATGAGAGGGCTTCAAACCGTTTCAGCTTCATGTGGCATCCTCA
Organism: Nitrospira sp. MA-1; assembly: GCA_032139905.1. Taxonomy (NCBI): domain Bacteria; kingdom Pseudomonadati; phylum Nitrospirota; class Nitrospiria; species Nitrospira sp. MA-1. Next base: position 1,155,235 of record JAQJDB010000007.1, on the reverse strand, counting down.
CGACTTCAATAGCTTGAATTTGAGTTTTAGGGTCCAACTCGTTCGGCGAGAGCACCGCCAGAGCATGTACACCCGGCGAGACTAACCGATAGAGTTGGGATCGAATCGATTGGGAACATAACAACACGGGTTGATACCCTTGACTGACCACGCGCTCAATGGCCTGACGGACGGACACAATCACTTGATTCAACAAACTGGGAGGCAATCCCCCTTGTTCTCCACCACTGGGCCGCATCGCCTCCATCAAGCGGCGATCCAGCATTGGATCCAGACTTATCACCTGCAGCAATCCGTCGGCATTGGCATATTGGGACGAAATAGTTCTAGATAGATTTTGCCGAGCATATTCCGTCAGGGTGTCAGGATCCTTACTCTGAGTGGTGTAATCCGCAACAGTCTCCAATATGGTCCGCAGGTCGCGGATCGACACTCGTTCTCGTAAGAGATTCTTAAGGATTCTCACCACTGCTCCTAACGTTATTTGAGTCGGAATCAAGTCATCCACCACCTTGGGATACGTCTTAGCGAGGTTATCCAGCAAATTCTGGACCTCTTGCCGACCCAGCAATTCATGCCCATTGGATTTAATAAATTCCGTTAGATGAGTGGCAATAATGGCCGGCCCATCGACGACCGTATAACCCTCCATTTGAGCTCGCTCCTTTTCGGAGGGGGCAATCCAGACCGACGGCAAACCGAAACACGGATCTTTTCCCGGCTTACCTTGTAGGCCCTTTCTTGCATGACCGGGATTGATGGCCAATAAATGCCTGGGCACCAGTTCCCCCTTAGCCACCTGAATCCCCTTCAACAAAATACTGTACTCATGCGGTTTGAGCTGGAGGTTATCCCGGATATGCACGGCGGGCACGACAAATCCCATATCAAGAGCCGTTTGGCGCCGGATGGACCGAATCCGTTCTAGCAACTCCCCTCCCTGGGCCTGATCGACAAACGGGACAAGTCCATAACCGACATGCAACTCCATCAGATCCGGAGGAGTGACGGTATCCACCGATTCCGTGCTAGGGGATGTCGATGGATCTTTTTTCTTGGGGAGACTTTTGAGGCGAGCGGCTTCTTGCTTTTGATTCCTCAATACATAAGCCAAACCGGCGGTCATCGCTCCCAACATCAAAAACGCGACATGCGGCAATCCGGGAAGAAATCCCAAAAAGACCAACATGCCGGCCACGGCGGCCACAAGATGGGGATTAAAAAAGATTTGGTCGGTTAAATCACGGCCAAGGCTGGTTTTGGTCGAAACCCGTGTCACAATGATACCGGCGGCAGTCGACATAATCAGGGCGGGAATTTGAGCCACGATCGCGTCGCCGACCGTCAGCAGGGTAAAGCGTTTCGCGGCTTCCACGATGGACATCCCATGTTCCAACACGCCGATGCCCAACCCGCCGATGACGTTGATAAAGATAATGAGCAGCGCGGCAATCGCATCGCCGCGAACAAATTTACTAGCACCGTCCATCGATCCATAAAAGTCAGCTTCCTGCGAAATGGCCTCCCGCCGCTTCCTGGCTTCGGCTTCGTCAATCATTCCCGCATTGAGATCCGCATCGATACTCATTTGCCTGCCGGGCATCGCATCCAGGGTAAACCGCGCGGCCACTTCAGCTATCCGGGTGGCACCTTTGGTAATCACGACAAAATTGATAATCACCAGGATGGAGAAGACCACAATGCCCACGGCATAATTTCCCCCGACCACAAATTCCCCAAACACGGCAATGACTTGCCCGGCGGCAGCGGGACCTTCGTTCCCATGCATAAGAATGGCCCGCGTCGAAGCAATATTCAACGCAAGCCGGAATAAGGTGGTGAGCAATACCACCGACGGGAAGACGGAAAATTCCGCGGGACGCCCGGCATGCATGGTCACGAGCAAAATTAAGACAGCCAGGGTAATACTAAAGGATAAAAAGAGGTCCAGAAGAAACGAGGGAAGGGGCAACAGCATGAGGAGGAGCATCCCCACCACCCCGACCGGCAAGAGGACATCCCCATAATGCGCGGGAGTGAGTTCGTCACGTAATTTTTGAGAATCAAACGCCATGTGTGCCCTGATCGGTTACCGTTGCAGCATTCGTTGGTACTCTATTTTCATATGCCTCTCCTACACGTCATGAGACGGCAGGTGTGAAGTGTGAGGGGGCATGCCGATATTTCCTTTTTCGATTCTCCCCCTCATGCGTTAGACCTTACGCGTCACGGTCCCTCATGCATTTTCTTCAAGCGATACACATAGGCCAGCACCTCAGCCGCCGCCTGATATAATGCCCCGGGCACTTCCTGGCCGATTTTCACGGCTTTATACAACCCGCGGGCCAGACTGCGGTTTTCAACAATGGGAACCCCCGCATGCCGCGCAATCTGCTTAATCTTGTCCGCCATAAACCCTGCGCCTTTGGCCACCACCACCGGAGCGTCCATTTTTCCCCTTTCGTACCTGAGCGCCACAGCCACGTGGGTTGGGTTGGTAATCACCACATCGGCTTTGGGCACAGCCTGTAACATGCGCTGTCTGGCACGTTCCCGTTGCAAACTGAGGCGGCGGGATCGAATCTGCGGATCACCTTCCACATCCTTCGACTCATCTTTCACTTCCTGTTTGGTCATTTTGTGATCTTCGGTATGCTGCCAGCGCTGATAGATCAGATCGATGATAGCCAACAGGAGCAAGGCCCCTCCGACCGACCACACAATGTATTGCAGGATCCCCCACACACCACCAACCGCCTCGGTTAGCTCAAGGAGGGGAAGTTGAAGAATCGCGAGCATGTTATGAGACAGAATCAGATAGGCAATCCCACTCACGCCTGCCAGCTTCAGCAATGATTTCAAAAGGTCGACGACCCCTTTCCACGAAAAAATACGCTTCAACCCATTAGAGGGATTCAATTTCGACGGTTTGGGTTGCAAGGCTTTTTCAATCCAAAGCGGCCCGGTTTGCAACACAATAGCGAGAAACGCAAACACACCAACCAGGAGTCCGAAGGGGATGAGAGGAACAAAGGCTTGATAGGCGATATTAAACAACAATACATGTGTGGACTGAGCATCTAATTGGAGGGTTCCGGCCTGCGCCAACCACTGTCGGTAGTGATCAAAAAACTGGACAAACGCGTGAGGAGCCCAGAGAGAAATCATCCCGACCCCTCCCAACAAAACAAACAAGGAGGGCAATTCCCTGGTCATCGGCACTTGGCCTTTGCGACGGGCCTCGGCTAAGCGTTTCGGGCTCGGTTGCTCTGATTTATCCGCCCCGTCTTTATTCTCAGCCATTTCCTAAGTCCTGAACTAAATCCCACAAGACCGTCTCCATGCCGACAATCCAGTCTTGAAAGACTAAGGCGATGAAGGGCAAACCCAGTCCTAACACCAACAATCCAACAGAAATCGTAATGGGAAAACTGGTGAGCATAACGTTCATCTGAGGAACCAGCCGGCCAAGAATCCCCATGATGGCATGGACCAGAAATGTTGCGGCCATGACCGGAAAGGCCAGCTTCAATCCCGTATCGTAGGTTCGTTGCATGACTCCGGTTACATCGCTCAACAGAGGGGCGCTTAAATGAGCGCCGAAGGGGGGAATCAACTGAAAACTACTGCCCAACGCCGACAACACCAAATGATGTCCATCGACTTGAAAGTACAGAAGGGTTGCCAGAATGGTCAGTAATTGACCAAACACCGGTGTTTCCACTTGCGTGACAGGATCCAAAACTCCGGCCATGGCAAACCCCACCTGAAAACCCATCACACTCCCAGCCAGTTCCACCGCGGTCATAAGTAAACGCAATGCCAAACCTAAGACCAATCCGACGAGCAATTCGGCACCCAACGCGATCACCAGATTGGCAGGTTCCAACCAATTGGGAGGGAGGGTAAACGTCACGACGGGCATCAACAGGATGGAGATAATGACCGCCATTCCGACTTTGATGCGGTTCGGAACCGATTGCCCCCCCAGCAACGGTAAGGCCGACAGAATGACGGCTGTTCGGACGAGCACCACCACGAATTGCCACACTTGCTGAATCGCAAAATCCCATTGAAACACCGGTTACCGGACATCTTTCTCACACATGTCGTAGGTTGACTCCCTCTATCATTGGGCAAACTCGGGTATCCTTGCCCATACCCCTGTCATGAATCCCACAAGAATTTCCACCATCCAGGGAAAGGTGACCAAGAGCACCACAAACATGGTGGCAACCTTTGGCAAAAACGTGAGGGTCATTTCATTGATTTGGGTCATGGCTTGGAACGCACTCACGCAGAGTCCTACCACTAAACTGAGCCCCAACATTGGACCAGCCACAAGCAGTATGGTTTGAATCGCCTCCTGACCGATGCTCAAGACACTTTCCGTTGTCATCTCTATAACCCTTTCAGACTGGCCATGAAATTTGGAAAGTTAGGCATGAAGATAAAGCCGTAGGGGACAGACAGAAGAAAGACAATGACGGCATCCGATCACTCCCCACGCTATACGCTTCACGTCCTGCGGCCTTTCCTATTGAAAACTATTCATCAATGCTCCCACGACCAAAAACCATCCATCCGCCAACACAAACAGCACCAACTTAAACGGCAACGAGATCATGATCGGTGGCAACATCATCATACCCATGGACATTAATATGCTGGCGACAATCATATCGATCACGAGAAAAGGCACATAGATCAGGAAACCGATTTGAAATGCGGTCCGCAATTCACTCGTGACAAACGCCGGCACCAGGACATGGAGCGGCACATCATCGGGCGTCTGAGGATGAGGAACTTTGGCCATCTCCACAAACAAGGTTAAATCCTTTTCGCGCACTTGTTTCAGCATAAACATTCTTAGTGGAATTTTGGCCCGTTCAAGCGCCACTTCCTGAGTCACCGTTTGTTCCAATAGGGGATTAAGCGCCTCAACCCGAATTTGTTCCCAGACCGGCATCATAATAAACAGGGTCAAAAACATGGCCAATCCAATCATCACTTGATTCGGTGGAGCATGCATGGTCCCCAACGCCTGCCGAAGAAGACCCAGAACAATCACCACGCGTGTAAATGCCGTCACCAACATCAACAGGGCAGGCGCAAGCGTTAAGGCCGTCAGAAGAAAGAGAATGCGAAGCCCGAAGGTCCAGGGTTCGGTCCCGTCCAATCCGGACACCTGTAAACTGATCGCCGGATCCTTCGTGACCTGGGCAAGGGCCGAAGTCGATGGTCCCATGACCAGACTCAGGACAAGCAGTCCCCGAAAATCACGTCGTTTACGAAACCCGCAATAGGCGTTGATCACGACTTTCCCTCTCCCCTCAACCTTGCGAGGCCTTGGGCCAATCGGATGAGCGGTTTGGATGTCACCGATCCCATTTCGGATTTCCCAAATGCCTGCCGCGTCCACTGACTCAACCAAGCGCCTAACGGTCCGACAAGCGGATTCGTAATGGAGCGGAGCCGATCAATCCGATCGGCCTCCGCTATGGTCGTCAGCAGCGTCATCTCCCTGGCCGTCGTTCCCAACACCAACACTTCTCCGGCCACTTCCACGAGCATGATGTGCTTTCCCGTCCCGACCCGAAGTCCGCCCAAAATGCGCATCACCGGCTCACCATTCTTCGCGGGCAATTCTCCGAATGTACGCCGAACCCAGGCTAATCCTCCAAGAAGAACCAGGACCACCAGGGCCAAGGTACCCGCCATTTTGAGCGCTTCATGTGTGAGATCCATATTGTTTCGTGATGCGTCAGTCGTGATGCGTGAAACGGCCTCATCGCCCCTTCACGTGTTCATCCTTACACCTCATGTCCCTATCGAAGTTTATTCACCCGCTCAGAAGGGCTAATCACGTCCGTGAGACGGATGCCGAATTTCTCATTCACCATCACCACCTCACCACGTGCGACTAACCGTTCATTCACCAACACTTCCAACGGTTCACCCGCGAGTTTATCTAATTCCACAATGGATCCAGGTCCTAACTGCAACAGGTCCTTAATCAGTATGCGTGTGTTGCCCAGTTGTGCCGAAAGCACCAAGGGAATATCTAAGATGCGATTTAAATTCGGATCGTGGGACGTCATCAATTCTGGCGCCTGGCTACTGCTACTCGCCGCCACCTCCTGTTTTTTTGCCGTAGCGCTCTGTTCCTTCGCCGACGCTTCCTGGGCTAACGCCTCCATCATTTCTTTCTCAGCATCAAATGTATCCATGTCTATGTTGTCTTCTTCACTCATCGTTTATCTCCAGGTTTCCACGGTCAGTGACTGGCCGGCTCCTCATCGTGTTCACCGGCCCTTACTCTCTCGCCAGGATGATGTCCTTAATCTGAAATGATTGCATGCCTTTGGTGGTTCCCGGAGAACCAAGAAATTTCGGGACTCCTTCCACTCTGGCCGTTAACAGTTGCGTGGTTCCTTGATTCAGCCCGATCACATCGCCGGGTGAAAATTGCATCAATTCCTCCACCGAGATTTCCGTTTCTCCCAAACAGACAGACATCGTGACATAAGCCTCCTTCAGCCTGGCCGAAAATCGTTTCACCCAACCATAATCCGTTTCAAACGAGTCTCCCTGAAAACTCACCTGTAGACGTTCCCGGATCGGCTCCAACATCGTATAGGGAAGACAGAGATGGAGATCTCCAACCGAATTCCCTAATTCGATGCCTAACGTGACCACAATCACGATATCCGCCGGCAACACAATGGCAGCCAACTGAGGATTCATTTCTACCCGAACCGCATTGATGAGGAGTTTTTGGACAGGATCCCAGGCTTTTTGGAGATTCCCCAACCCCATCAGCATGACCTTTTTCATCACGCGCTGCTCTATGATGGTAAAATCCTGCCCTTCTGGCTTCACATGAGTCTGTCCGGCACCCCCGAAAAAATGATCCACAAGCAAATACACCGTCGCCGCATCCGTGGCGATCATCGCTAAGCCGCGAAGAGGGTCCATGGAAATAATCTGGAGATAGGCCGGGACGGGAAGACGTTTGGTGAACTCCCCGAACTTCATCACCGTTTGGTTGGTGACCGTAACCTCAGCAGTTTTACGAAGCACATCGCTCAGAGAGATGCGAAAACCACGCGAGAATTGTTGGTGGATCACATCCAGGGTCGGCATTCGCCCGCGGACGACCCATTCCTGATTCCCCAAATCATACGAAACCGGTCCGTCGTGTAGTCCGGCATCTACCGGATCTTCAGGCTCCGTCTCAACGCCCCCATCGGAAACCCCCCGAAGAAGGGCATCAACTTCATCCTGACTAAGAATTTTTTCCATGTTCGGACGTGGTACAAAGAAACAGCCCTGCTGTCTCTTCTCTCCTCTTTCTAACTCCCGGACCCTGAACGCTTACTTCTTTCTCCCCACGCCCTACTGAATAATAAAATCAGTAAAATATACATTGGCGACCTTCCCTTTACTCATGACGCCGTTGACTCGCGTCATAATTTCTTCTCGAACCCGCCGCTTCCCGTTCACCGTTCTAAGTAATTGCGATTCTTTACTACTCAGCAACACCAACAGCGCATCACGAATGGCCGGAATTTTATTCTGATAATCCGTTTTTTCTTCAGCCCGGTCCAACTCAAGCTTGATACTCACTTTTAAAAATCGAAGCTCTTCACGATCGGCTAAATTCAGAAGAAAAGGTTCTAGTTCCATCACCGGCCCGGGCTCTTCATGACCAGTCTCGGCTTTGGCATGCTCATCGTGCTCCGCCGGTTTTTCCTCTGTGCCTCCCATGAAATACCAGGCTGCACCTCCTCCTCCGCCCAGAAGAAGAACGCCTGCGATAATGATTAGGATCATTTTTTTCCCTGCCCCAGCTTTAACGGCAGCTTCCTCTTTGGCATCGTCTTCAGCCATACATCAACCTCACACGCTAGAAATTTTTGTGGGTCATCACATTCCTCTTTCCAAATCAGCAACCTTTGTGCCACTCCAATTTTCTACGTAAGCAGCCTGAAGCTAATCCTGTAACGTACTGAATTCGCATAGTTTTATTCCGTGGCCCTGCCTGCATCTCATTTGCCCGGCAACAAGATGAGACGAACCATTACGTCATTTTCCTGGCATTTCGGGGGAGGCTTTGACAGGTTCAATTATGGAAGGTGAGCTATGAGGCCTAAGGAGGCAAGGGAAAGGAACAGATTTTTACCTTCCGCCTCTGGGTTCCTGAGGCAAGTTTTTTTAACAATCCATTAGAAAAAAAACCCCCAGACAGGAATACCTGCCTGGGGGCTTGATGAGTCACATCCAAGTTTAAAATCTAACGGGCCAGATTTACCAGTTCTCCGAGCAGATCGTTGGTGGTGGTGATGATTCGTGAATTCGCCTGGAAGCCACGCTGCATGGTAATCATATTGACTAACTCTTCACCCAAATCCACATTGGAGGCTTCGAGGGTGCTGGCCGATACTTTGCCAAAGGCACCCGTGCCTGGCACCCCGTCCAAGGGAGTGCCGGAATCACCGGATTGAATAAACAAATTCCGTCCAATCGGTTGCAGTCCATCCGGGTTGATAAATCGGGTTAAGCGCACCTGTCCCAACGTCCTGGTGGTCCCATTATCGAAGCGCCCCGTGATGATTCCGTCTTCACCAATAGACGTTCCCGCGAGTGATCCCGGTCCAAACCCGTCTTGAGATAAAGTGTCAAGCACTAACGCATTATTATTCAAAGAGGTGCCCTGTTGTAACAATCCATTCGTGCCGGCTCCACCTTCTGTAATGCTGGTCCCAAAATCAAATGCAATAGGTTGATTTGGTGCTTTTCCTAAAAAATCGATACCACCTCCTAAACCTGATCCCGCGGTATTATAATAGTTAACAGTGGATTCTAAATTTAAAAATCCTTCGTCAGTGTAAGTTAATGTCCCGTCTGCGACCAAAGCATTATGCGTATTGGTATCAACGTTGGCGGCGGGAAGGGTTGAGAGGTCAATTTCTCCTTCCTGAGCCAACACACTATACTCCCAAACATTGGCGGCCGTTTTGGCAAAGTATATTTGCAAATCATGCCCGACTCCCTGGGAGTCAAATACCCGGACTGGGGCATTACCAGGGAATAGGCCCTTATTTGATTGAGGATCAAGCACCTGTGCGATGGTGTAGGCATTAATGGGAGCATTTGCGGCCAGACGGCCTGACATCGCAATTTCGGATGTGAGTCTTCCAGGTTGAGTACTGGTGGTCAAACTGATGTTCCCAACAGTCCCGCTTAAAAGCCCTGTATCGTCTGCTTGGTCACCCTGTAATCTCAGCCCCGCGGGGTTCACGAGGTTTCCTTGCGAATCAACATCAAACTGGCCGGCACGGGAGTAGAAAATATTTCCGGTTGCATCACTCACCCGAAAAAATCCGTCTCCATCAATGGCCAGGTCCAGGGCATTGGACGTCGTCTGAAGAGACCCTTGCGTAAAGCTCGGGTCGATCCCCAGCACTCGCACCCCACGACCTTCCACTAAGGCCGTGCTGGTCCCTCCACCACCAATCGTGGCTCCGAAGAGATCTCCGAATGAGACCGACCGGCTTTTATAGCCGATCGTCTGCGCATTGGCGATGTTGTTACCGATTTCACTAAGCGCTCGACTGGTCGCGTTTATCCCACTGGTAGCGGCAAAAAAAGCTGAGGTAATTCCCATTGGCGTCTACTCCTTGTTTCTCGATTGACCTACCTGATGATGTTTCCCCTAAAATTACCCACCTCAAAGTATGGAGAGAATGTCCTCGGTGTGTAAGGTTTTTCCACTTTGCAGGACCACCGGACTCTCTGTTCCAAATGCAATTGTCATGACCCGTTCCCGAGCGAATGTGAAATTCGGAACAGGCTGTTCATTAGCGTCTACGGCTTTCACGATGAACTGATAGACTCCTTCCGGCACCCGGTCTCCCGAATCATTCAGCCCATCCCATTGGACCTGATTGGCCCCGGCTTTTTGAATATCTGTCGATTCTATAGTCCGAACCACTTGCTTGCCCGAGTCAACCACTTTAATGATGACTGACCTGGCCTCTCCACTTAAGGCATAGGCCAGGGTGGGCTGTTCATCCTCCGCAATACTGACGGTATCACCCTGCGCAACGACCGTCCGTCCAATCAAATTCACCAGATCCAATTGTGTCCGTTGTGTATCCTGGCCGATCAATTTTTCCAGGAGTTTATTGGTACTCGTGGCTTGCTCTAACGTGGTGAACTGCGCTAACTGCGCCACAAATTCCTCATTTTGAACCGGGTTGGTGGGATCCTGGCTCTGCAACTGCGTGACGAGCAAGCGAAGAAACACATCTGATCCGAGTGCCGAAACCGCCGCCTGCACATTGGCGCTCCCTGTGGCCGTGGCATTCGTTCCTGCTTGTGTCGGCGTCACTTCCATAATTATGAGCTCCTGTTTTTTCGACCATTTTTACGCGAGGGCATCATTTGTAATTAAAGACTGAGAGACCCTCAGCTCACCGGCAACTCATTTTCCGGTAATTAATGAAGCAGGAGTCATCAGGCGTGAAACGAACGTCGTATTTGATCGCCTTCTCATAATTCCTGATTCCTTACCCCTTACTACTGATGTTTTTACCCTCACCCTGCGCGCTACCATTTTCTTCACGCCACCAAGTGCAGACCCTGTTCGTCCACCCGCATGCCGACATGGGAAAGCGACCCTGGTGTCTGATGGAGGAATGTCGTCCCTCGTTGGCTCGTTTGCGTTCCTGCCCCATCCGACCGTGTGCTTGACTCCCGTTCACCGTGCTGATCACGAACTTCTGCGGAAAATTCCTGCAACTCCATATCGCCCTGAGTGAGTTGTTCTTCCAATTGTGGAACAAATTGAACAGCAAGATTTTTCAAGGTAGCTTGATCCATCAACAAACTGGCATAGACCTGCCGGTGCTGCACGCCAACATCAATCTGCACTCGATTGGTTTCCGAAAGTTGCACCTCCATTTGGAGGCGTTGAAGCGCCGGACCAGAAAGATTCGAAACAGGCTCTTCCGGCATCCGGACAGTCGGTCCGGGTGAGGAAGAAGACGAGGACTGCTGAAAGCCGGACTGAGAATGGGTTGGATTGCCCATGCCATGATTGAGCCCCTGTCCGGCGTTGGAATCGACTCCCTCGGCTTTTCCTGTTGCCTCAAGAACGTCCCTGGAACCAACGCCAGTCAAAGACACCTTGGCATCAGCAAGAAGGTCCACGGGAATTCCGACCGAGGATTCTTTCCCGTTCGCCGTAGACTCACTCAGCACGGACGAAACCCCACTGACATATTTCAATCGATTCTGATTCAACTGACCAACATCGGCGATACCTGCCGGCGTGTCTTCAAATGGTTTGGGAACCTGGAGCATCTGGTTGACTGGATTGGATACAGGCTTGAGTGACTCCTGCGGAAGCCCCATCGGGGAGAGAGAATCTTGCGAAGGACGAGGCCCGGGACCCTGAACAAGGCTTGAAAAAGGTTCCCCGGGTTTCCCCTGATTCGTGTGAGGCTCTGTCACAGCCTCCCCAGCAACCGATGCTAGGGGATTTCGAAGAACCTGTTGAGGATCGACCTTGGCAATGAGGTCAGTTCCACTCGGATCGACGAGTATGTTCCCAACGGATGCTATCTGATTTGGTGAATTCCCCATGACAAGCGGCAAACCTGTCTGGCCTCCACGTACTCCGTTGAGGAATGCGTGAGGCGAAACCACCACACCGGAAACCGGCCCGTCCTGAGGCACATTCCCGGGCAAGAGTCCGAACAACGCCTTTTGGCTCACGGCCAGGCCTGAGCGACTTCCATTCAGGCCTTCTGCCGCCAAGGGAATCGATGAGATTTTTCCTACATCAGCTTCTTCGGTAATCCGTTGTCCATCCCCTTCTTCCGGTACCCGCTGTCCATCCTCAGCAAAGACCCCCGCCAGATAAAGAGCCAAGAGATTGTCACCTGACACAGCCGTCGTGCCAAGAGGCAACTCAAAATTCGACACTTTTCCCCCATCTTTTCCAGACGTCGTGTTGGATACACCGTTCTGAAAAGAGTCCGGCCCCGAGTGATCGCGAAAAATTTTGGCAAATAGATGATTGGAAGAATTCTCCGTGGTCTTCGCCTGATCCAGGCCAAGTCCACCCGTTTGACCGGTTACGTGAGGAGGACTCTCCGAAGGTCCGAAAAAGAATGGAAGGGCATTGATCATCGTTTAATTCTGAGTCTTGGGTTAATTGGCTTGGTTCAATTTAATGTCCCGATATCGCCGGAGGCCTTCAGATAATCGTGCCGCTTTCACCGGTTCAACTCCCGCTAACACTCCGGCGGCTTTTTTATCTTTGATCGATGCCAAAATATCCAAGGCTAACCCTTCTCGCATTTCTGCGATTCGCAAGGCCGCTTCTTCGGGATCCATGGATTCATAAATTTTGATTAAATGGATTAACGCCGGATCCTGTTCCACATATCGACGTTGTTCTTCTGCGAGCGAGGATGCCTCACCCACTAACCGTTTCCCCTCTTTGGTTTGTCGTGCCGCCAACGCCTCTATGTCTTGCTGGAGTGCGGTGAGCCGCTCTTCACGTTGTTGCAAAGCACGTTCCCGCTCTTCCACCACTTTCAAACGCGCTTGCAGTTGTTCCAATAATGTGCTTTCTGCACTAGGCGCCTCCTCCACCCTTTCATCTTCAACTAATTGATTTTCAAATGAATTCGTCTTTCCTACCTCCGGCATTTCCTGAACAGACCCGACCGTGGTGGCCCACAAAATCAAGGCCAACACCCACCAGACAATGAGTGATCGACTAGGCAACATTGTTCCCCTCCGGAGTGATGGAAAATGCCGACACCCGCGTTCTTGCCACTCGGCCGTGCTCACATACTCCTCCGTATGCTTCGCCCGCCCAAAACGCCTGGAGCCATGCTGAAACGGCCTTTTTGAACATTCCAGTGTTTGGTCTATGCTCTCGATTACGAATATGCTGATGGAAAGGTGAAAAAATTGACATATTTCCTGCCCCCTACTGGGTCATTTCTTCAAGGTGAGAGATGGCATAGGCATGAGCCGTCACATCCTCCTGAATCTGTTGTTCCTGTGTCGCGATTTTCTGCATGACCTCTTCTTCCTTTTTAGCAATCACCAATTCCACTACGCGTCTGGCATGGTGGGCTTTTTTTAATGTGGCCCGTAAATCAGCCAGCTTATCTTCCACCTCCTGAATATGTTGGCTCTGTTGTTCTATGGCTATGCTGATCCGATCCATCCACTGATAGCGTTGCTCGGCAATCATGTTGTCGATACCCGCTCGTATACGCTGTTCTAATTCAGTGGCCACCGCTTCCATTTCCACCATAAGGTCATCACGCTTCGAGGAGATCTGACTTTTTTCCCACTCGGCCAGGACGACTTCTTCACGAGCGAGATCTTCCACTTGCTTGCGAAATCGAAGTAATGTAGTCCAATTCATGGGGTCTTTCCCTTTCTCTCAAGAAGACGCCGGCCCTGTTGTGCCAAGGCTTCTAGACTTTGGCAACTTTCTGGTATTCCCACCCCCTCCTCCCTGGTTTGCCGGAGAAAGGAATCGATCGGCCCTTTCATGTTGATCGCCGCATCAAGCCGAGGATTTGACCCTAATTGATAGGCTCCTAGATTGATCAGATCTTCGGCATTGCGATATTCCGCCATCATCTGCACCAGGAACCTGGCAGCATCCTGATGGACGGTCGAGGTAATATCCGACATTACCCGACTCACACTTTGCAGGACATCAATCGCGGGAAAATGTCCTTGCATCGCCAAGCGCCGGGACAACACAATATGCCCGTCTAAAATGGACCGGATGGAATCGGCAATGGGATCATTTAAATCGTCTCCGTCAACGAGCACGGTATATAGACCGGTAATTGATCCTGTGCCCATCGGGCCCACCCGCTCCAGAACTTGAGGAAAGAGCGTAAAGACCGAAGGGGGATACCCTTTGGTGGTAGGTGGTTCTCCGGCAGCCAGTCCCACCTCCCGTTGCGCATGAGCCAAGCGGGTTAAGGAATCGACCAGGAGGAGGACCTGATTGCCCTGATCCCGGAAAAATTCAGCTATGGCTGTCGCGACAAAAGCCGCCCGGACCCGGACTAACGGAGATTGATCGGATGTGGCGACCACGACCACAGAACGCCGGAGTCCCTCCCGCCCTAAATCCCGTTCCAGAAATTCCCTCACCTCCCGTCCTCGCTCACCCACCAGCGCGATCACATTCACATCCGCAGACGTGTGACGGCACATGGTTCCCATCAAGACACTTTTCCCGACTCCGCTCCCCGCAAAAATTCCGAGTTTTTGCCCGACCCCGCAGGTCAAAAGGGCATTGATGGCTCGTACGCCTAAATCCATTGGCGTACGAATTCGCTCCCGGAGCATGGGAGCAGGCGCAGGTGCATAGAGGGCATAGCGACGGCTACGGGAGAGCGGACCCTTTTCATCTAATGGGTTCCCGAGTCCATCCAGGACTCGTCCCAACATTTGAGGCCCGACCAATAATCGTGGAGAGGTCGGATCGTAGCGTATGAGATTTCCGGCAGCGATGCCGCGAACAGCTCCGAACGGCATGACCACCACACGTTGCTCACGAAACCCGATGACTTCGCCCTCCATCATGGACTTCCCTCGTGTGCTGAAGATATGACATCGCTGACCAACCGAAGCTCCCAGGCCTGTTCCCTCCAGAGTCAAGCCCACGGCTTTGACCACCCGCCCCGTAATTGTCACAGGAGTAATGTCGTCCAAACGTTGTTGAATGGTGGCGAGGTTCATGCCTGCGGTGTTTCCAATCCGAATTCATTGGCCACAAGAGCCAGTTGTTGAGTCAGCCTGGCATCGAAAAGTAGACCGGCCTGTTCAACCACGCATCCACCCGGATCCACGTCTTCGTAGGCTTCAAGCACGAGATGATCACCATCCGCCCATTCCGGTCGTAAGGTGTGCTGTAGGGGCTCTAAGGTCGTGAAATCTTGTGGATGGACTTTCAGCGTCACCAACGTTTTGTCGGGGAGCAGTCCAAGAACCTGGCGCACTTGCCGAACGACAAGTTCTTTATCGATCTCACATTCCCGTAACAGGATTTTTCGGGAAATGGCCAATGCGACCTCCACAATATCGCGTTCATGTTCTTCTAACGCGAGCAGCCTGGCCCGACCAATCTGGTTAGCCAACCGAATGGCCTTTTTGACTTCCTCCTCTACCTGAGCTTTGCACTGGGCACGTCCCTCGGCAATCCCGTCCTGCCTCCCCCGCTCAAACGCGTCACGTTGAAGTTCGGTACAATCATGCGGTTGGGCCTCTTCGGCGCGTTGCTTCGCACTTTTGTGAACTAATTCAACCATCTGAAAACATTTGACCGTGTCATCCTGTTCCATAAGCGAGCGCACCTTAGACCATCTGCTCCTCACCTTTTCCTCCCAAGGCTACACGGCCTTCACCGGCCAGGCGTTGAACGGTTTTAATAATGTTCTGCTGAGAGGCTTCCACATCACTCAGCTTGACCGGTCCTCGAGTTTCCATATCTTCCTTGAGGGATTCCGCCGCGCGACTGGACATATTCCTGAAGAATTTGTCCCTGAGCGGACCATCGATCGGTTTCAGGGCGAGAAGCAATTCTTCTTTGCTCACTTCTCGCAGCACTTCCTGCATCCCACGGTCATCAATATTTTCCAGATCTTCGAACACAAACATCTTTCCACGAATTTCTTCGGCAATCTCCGGATTTTTGCCTTCCAGGGCCGTCAGGATTTCCCCTTCCACATTGCGTTTCACCGAATTCAGGATTTCGGCGACCAGACCGGTCCCACCTATGGCCACCGCATTTTTCGACGATCCCAGACGCAATTCCTCCTGAAGCACGGAATTCAATTCATCCAGCATATTGGGCGAGACTTCTTCCGTGGTGGCTAACCGGTAGACGATGGCATCCCGCTTATGTGCGGGGAGCAATGACAAAATCTGAGCCGCGTGATCGGACTCTAAGTTAGCCAGGATCAAGGCGCCCGTTTGAGGATGTTCACCCGCCAATAAATTCGCAATCGAAGCCGCATCAAGGGATTTTAAGGTTTCAAATCCGGCATTCTCCGAGGTGTTCAGGGAACTCAGGATTCGACGAGCTTTATCCTTGCCCAAGGCCGCATTCAGGATTTTTGAGAGGTAGGCTTTTCCTTCAACCGACAGACCGGATGTTCCGGCCAATTCCCGAAACTCTTTAAGCACCATTCGATGTTCGTCCTGCCCGACATTCACCAACGCGCCCAGATACGCGCCAATTGCCCGGATATCTTTTTGGTCTAACACTTTCAAGACCTCGACCGCGGCGCTTTCCCCGATTGCGAGTAATAAAATAGCCGCTTTTTCATATCCGGATAATTGACTATTCACGGATTAGACCTTTTCTCCTTGTTCTTCTTTTATCCAGGTTCGAATTACTTGAGCGGCGGAAGCTGGATTGTCTGCTGCAAGCTTAATGGCTTGCTCCTGAGGGGTTTCTGAAATTTCCGCTTCATACTCGGTGACGGTGGCAGGCAATCCTTTCTGTGGGAGGACGACCGCTGCCGCTGCGGGCTTGGTAAGATTCAACGCCATCGGTCGAACGACAAACCACAACACCATGGCCCCAAGGAAGAAAAAGAGTATCGGTTTGAGGAATCCACCCCAGACGGCCAGGAACGATTGAACCCCCGCCGTCATACTTTCCTCACCCTCAAGGATAGTGGGCGATTCAAATGGGACATTGATGACTTCAATTTGATCTCCGCGTTCTTCGGAGAATCCGACGGCTTTTTTCACAATTTGAACCAGATTCTGTATTTCCTGTTCCGGCCGTGGCACATATTTCTTTTCGGCCGCATTCTCAGCTGCTGGTCCCTCAGCGCCCGGAGCCCCTTCATAGGTCCCATCCACTAAGACCGCCACACTTAATCGTTTAATGGCACCGGTCGGCTCAATAATTTTGCTCACTTTACGATTGACTTCATAATTCAATGTTTCATTTTTTCGTTTGGCTTCCTTTTGCTCTGCTCCATTTCCTGCCTTGAGCTCGCTTGGCACATTACTCCTGACACCGGGAACACCAGGCCCTCCTCTGCTCGAACCGGATTCCAACACCTTTTCCTGACTACGGTTTTCACTTCGCACCACCTGGCTATTGGGATCAAAACTTTCTTCGGTAATTTCGACTTGCCGAAACTCCAACGGCGCAGTGACCCGAATCACGGATTTGTCTCGGCCCAGGACCTGGTCCAACATGGTCTGCACCCGTTGCTCAAGGTCCCGTTCCACCCGTCGTTGGGTTTCAATTTGGGAGGCCGTCAGTTGAGCATCACTATCCGCAGAGTTCTGACTCAAGACCTGACCATGATTGTCCACGACCGTCACCTGGCTGGGCTCCAATCCTTCGACACTACTGGCTACTAAATGCACGATTCCCTGGACTTGAGAGCCTCCAAGAGGAGCCCCGCGTTTGAGAGTCAACACAACCGCCGCCTGAGCCGGTTTTTGTTCCGTCGCAAACAGACGTTTCTCCGGCATCACCAGATGCACGCGTACCCGCTCAACTTGAGATAATTGACCGATGGTCCGAGCCAGCTCTCCCTGAAGCGCTCGCCGGTAATTCATTTGCTGCGTAAAAGGGGTCGCGCCCAATCCGGTGCGATCGAATATTTCAAATCCCACACCAGCCGACTCAGGAAGTCCCAAGGAGGCCAACTGCAGTCGCAATTCATGCACCCGTTCCGCCGGAACTTTAATTGAATTCCCGCTGTCACCCACCTCATAGACGGCACCTTGCTTCCCAAGCTCCTGAATAATCGCTCGCGTATCGTCAGGATTGAGCTGAGAGAACAGGGTCACCAATTCCGGAGACTTACCGACCATCATCAACATTGGAATAGTCGCCAGGGCTAACGCCACCACCACGACCACGCCGATCCGCTGGGTCAGGGTTAAGGCTTGAAAATTACCGAGGAGACTGTCCATTAAATTAACGGGTTCCGCTCAACTCTTTGGATAAAAATGTGGGTGTCATTCTGACACTAATGATTCGTACCCGATGAGACCGGTGCGGGGTCTCGTTCATTCCAACCTCCCCCATGATCGTCATCATCGGCAACTCAATACTCCCTTACACTTGCATCCGCATCACTTCCTGGTATGCATCAATCACCTTATTTCTCACTTGCATCAAAAGCTTGAACGATAAACCGGCTTTTTCCCCGGCAATGACCGCTTGATGAATATTCACGTTTTCTCCATGGGCAACGGCTTCCTCTAAACGCCCGGCCTCATGTTGCATGGTATTGACCGACTCCACCGCGTTTTTCAAGAGATCGCCGAATCCCTTGTCCTGGCCCGCTGGTCCCTTAAGCGGCGTGACCCCAAACGGCTCTGAAATACCTTCAATGCTTTTTATCGGGAGATATTCCATTTCATTGTCCTCCTTCCTTCAAGATTGGGACACCTTAACGACTCATTTCTAATGCACGAAGTGTCATGGTTTTGCCGGTTTCCATTACCGCTAAATTCGCCTCGTAGGCACGGGTCGCGGACATGAGATTCACCATTTCCTCGATCGGATTCACATTAGGAAGATGTAAATACCCTTGGTCATCCGCATCGGGATGACTGGGATCGTACACGGTCCTCAACGGCCGATCGTCTTGGATCACATCCGTCACCCGAACGCCGGATGGCCCGGACTGATCGCCAAAGGCATTGGCAAATACATTGAAAAACTGTTGCCCGGCCGGTGAGGCCTGAAATACCACATCACGCCTGATGTACGGCCCCCCTTCCGGCGTTCGGGTGGATTCTGCATTGGCCAGGTTGCTGGCAATGATATTTAGCCGCTGTCGTTGTGCATCTAAGGCAGACCCCACCACCGCAAACACGCGATCAATATTCATTTCAGCCTCCTTTTTCCGACACCCTTTTCAGATCTTCCAATCCTTCTCATCCTCAACAACTTCCCGATTCCCTCGCTCTGTTTTCCTGGAATCAGCGTCATAACGGCTATCAGTTCAACGGCTGTCACCTACCGCCATTTCCTCCATCAATAGCCGCATTCCACCCCTCGAAGCGACCTTTTAGAAATTGACTGACCGCCATATACATCAAGGTATTTTCCGCCATCAGGGTCATTTCTTTTTCCAAATTCACGGTATTTTCGTCTAATCCGGCTCCCGCATCCTGTTTAATGGTGTGCTGAAATATCCGGGAATCCTCTGAGCCAATGCGCACGTGCTTCGGATTGGTGACGACTGATTCCAATGGACCATCCCCTCGAAGAACCGCATTAAACGTTTCCTGAAAAGGCAGGATCCTGGACTTGTAGCCAGGTGTTTCTTCGTTGGCCATGTTGGAGGCAATCGTTTCCTGAATCCCGCTCCGGACATCCAGTGAACGCTCGAAAAGTCTCGTACCTTCATCCCAAGGGGAAATCATCATGGCAGTTTCTCCTCTCCGGTTCCCATGTTCTCCTGTATCTTCACCTGTATCCCTTCTTCCCTGACCATGGAATCCTTGACGTCGTCATTCAAGTCAGCAACACCAATGCCAGAAATCATCCGTAAGGAATCCACATGAAGGAGAAAAAAGAGTTCCTCACGTTTTCCCCGTCACGTTTTCCCCCTTACGCCTACTTCTCACGCTTTACATCTTGTCTGGTCTGGAGGAAACTTTTGCCTGCACCGGCATATTTTTCCGCTCAACTCCTGTCATTCCTCATAACAGATCGAAGCGAGACATTCTGATGTTCTCCGACTGCCTCAAGTTATATACTCAACGAAAGACCACCGTTTAACTGTCGATATTCCCGCAATTTATTCCGTAATGTACGAATGCTGATTCCCAGGGTCCTGGCGGCATGGGTCCGATTGCCATCATGGCGCTCCAGGGTTTTTAAAATAAGTTCCCGTTCCATTTCCCAGATAGTTCCACTTGGCACACTGGCATGATTGGCCGTCAACACGGGTTCCTCAAACTGAAAATGCTCCATCCGTAAAGGGCCGTTACCGGCTAACAACACGCCTCGCTCAATCACATTCTCCAGTTCCCGCACGTTTCCCCGCCACGGCCTCCGCTTCAAATGCGACATCGCCTCTTCAGAAATCTCACACGGTGTACGCCGGTTTCGCCGCAATGACCGGTTGGCAAAGTATTCCGCCAACAATTGCACGTCCTCAGGTCGATCACGCAACGGGGGGATAGTGAACGGCATCACACTCAGCCGGTAATACACATCCTCACGAAAGCGCCCGGCCTGAACTTCCTGCGCCAGATTCCGATTCGTGGTGGCAATCACCCGCACATCCACCTGCACCGGCTGCCGTGAGCCAAGACGATCCACTTCACGTTCCTGAAGGACCCTGAGTAATTTGGCTTGTAACCCCAAACTCATTTCCCCGATTTCATCCAACAACAAGGTCCCCTGGTGGGCTAGTTCAAACTTGCCGCATCGTCTTGCGAGGGCACCGGTAAAGGCTCCTTTCTCATAGCCGAATAATTCACTTTCCAAGAGTCCTTCCGGCAGAGCGGCACAATTGATGGCCACGAAGGGTTGAGAGGCACGTGGGCTATGACGATGGACATGCCGCGCCAGAACTTCTTTTCCCGTCCCGCTTTCCCCTTGAATCAAAATTGTCGCCTGGCTCCCTGCCACCATTTCCAACATACTGATCGTCTGCAGCACTTTCGGATCTCTGGTCAGAAATCCTTCACGCGGTTCCTCACGACGGTTTCTTTCCTGTTCCCTCAAGACATCCAGTCCTGAGACAGGCTGCTCATACTTTAACTGGTCAATTAATTTTTCAAGACGATCCAGGGGAAACGGCTTCTGAAGGAAATCGGTGGCCCCATATTTGAGAGCCTCAACGGCTGCATCCACTCCACCATATGCCGTCATGACGACCACAGGCATATGGTAGCCCTGGCTTCGAACCTCACGTAAAAATTCCATTCCGCCTTTTCCCGGCAAATTCAGATCAGTCAACACCAGCCATGGGGCTTCGCGTTCCATTCGCTCCAACCCCTCATAGCCATCTCTGGCAACCGTAACGGCATACCCATGTTGGCTTAATGCGTGAGTCAGGGCTGATTGCAGTTGCTCATCATCTTCAACGACCAGGATCCCCCGGCTCGCTCCACCCTCAGTGTCTATCATGCCAATCTCCTTTATTGGGGAAGAAATAGTTTGACCGTTGTTCCTTTGTCCGTCTGGCTTTCTATCTCAATTCTGCCTTGATGCACCTGGACTATGTCTTTCACAATCGGAAGCCCAAGACCGGTCCCACCCTGACGCTTCGAATAAAATGGCTGAAATACTCTGGAGAGTTCTTCTTTGGACATCCCACATCCTTCGTCTCGAATACTTAATGCCACGCCATTGATTCCAGGAGAGACGGGTTCTCCAGTGACCGGCAGGGACATCAGCCGACAACGAATTTCAATATGACCGTCTTGCGGGGAGGCCTGAATCGCATTCAGGAGCAGATTCAAAAGGGCCTGCTTTAATAACTGCTCATGCCCCAAGATTTCGAGATGTGACACTTCCTTCTCCCGATGGATAGTCAGCCGTTTTCTTCTGAAGGAATACATGGCTAAGAGCTCCACATCATCCAACAGCCTCGAGAGGTTCACACTCTGCCGTTCCCGCTTCAATGGCGTGCTCGCCGTTAAGAGATTCGAGACCAGCCCATCCAATGAACGAATGGCCTGAAGTAATTGACCCGCCAGGTCCCCGCGTTCCAAACCGGACTGACGGTCGCGGCCCAATAGTGTGGCAAACCATTCAATACTTGCGAGCGGATTGCGAATATCATGCGCCAGCCTCCCGACCTGTTCTCCTATGGCCGCCAAGCGTTGAAGCTGCTCCGTCCCTTCACTGAGCACCTCCTCTTCGTATCTGAGATAACGAACAGTCAAACTGGAGGGTTGATCCCCCCCCCCTAACGGACAATCCCAACAGGACACCCGGCCCGCCTTCCATTTCCAATCGGTAAAGGGAACCGTCGGCCACACCAGGGAAGTCCAGAGATCCTGAATATGCCAATTCATCTTCTTCCAATCGATTTCTCCCATCAGGATTTGAGCCTTGTGATTGGCAGTGACAATCCGGCCTTTCCGGTTGTAGAGCAAGGCGGGTAACGGAAGACTCTTCACCAAACGATGAAGGTGATGATGCAGTCGTTGCGTTTCTGCATACTTGGCCTCAAGCGCCAGACTGAGGGTTTCACTGGAAATTGTCGGCTCCGTGATAGGGTCGAGCGTCGGCCAGGACGTGTCCCCGTTTTTTTTGGAACTGAGCGCGATCATCGGTTTAGGATTTAATTGGGACATCGGGTATCCTGGTTGATGGCGTTTCAATCAATGACATTTCATCCAACACCGCCGTGGCGGCTGAACGAATCGTATGTTCCAATTCCGGAGAACGGGTTTTTAATTCCTTGATTTCGGCAAGTAGTGACGCGGCTTCAGCGGATTTGCCCATATGTTCAAACGAGACCGCCAACCGATACTTAGCCCAGATGTGCAACGCCGCTGGCACATCCAAGGCCAGGACTTGATCGTACAGGCTCTGGGCTTCGACATAGTCACCTTGATCAAACATGGCATCCCCCAAGCGGAGAACATCGGAAGCCTGAGCAGGTTCGATAGACACCGCCTGTCGCATGTCTTGAACCACTAACTCCATCTGCCCGAGGGCTCGATTGGCGCGTGCCCGATTCCTGAGCACATAGCGTTGTCCCACTTCTCCATCCACATGCTGTAGGGCCGACGTGAAATTCCGGATCGCTTCTACATACCGTTTGTCAGCGAAGGCTTCCATGCCGAGGGCGATCTCCACTTGCCCTCGTCCTCGGCCCTCGGGAAACTCCTGTAGGTAGGATGCCCCCGCCTCTCGAATCAATGAACCGTTGCCTTGCTCCTGAGCGACCAGAACCTGCTGAAGAAGAATCTCTTCCCGGTGCGGACTGTTGGGGTACTCCTTTATGAGTTGGTCATACCAATGCAAGGCTTCTGCAGGAAGATTCACCTGCTGATAGGCTTGCGCCACCATCAAGAGTCGCTCCCGCTCCAATGGCACCAGCTGAAACGCGTCCCGATGGTCGGCGTGAAACTTGAGTAATGGTACCCAGGCTTTCCGAGCATAGAACCAGCGAATCTGATCCTGTAACAAGGACGCGAGTCGTTCCTGCCCCTCCAGACGTTTTACATCCGACGAGGCCGCGATAATGAGACGGGTGAAAGTCTGAACGGCATCAGAATAATCCTCTAACGCCTGATACGCTTGCCCCATCCACAGCAGGCTTTCATCAGCCACGTCGTTTTCAGGTGCATGACTTAACGCACCCGCGGTTTCCAGAACATAATCCCATGAGAGCGAGAGGTATATTTCCAAATCATCTAACCGTTGGTAGACCTTGTTCCAGTCTTCCTTAGCATGCTCCCGGGAAACAAACTCCACGATCCATCTGGTGAGTGCAGCCTGCCCGCGTCGACCGGGTTCCTGATCCGGAAATTGTTGTCGGGCATGATCCGCAAAATACAAGGCTAAAAAATCATGCCCTTCCTTTCGTAATTTTTCTGATATGTGGGTGAGGGCTCTCCCGGCTGCTTCCTGATGCGGATGAAGATTGACTGGCAATAAAAATCTGGATATCGCCATGGCGGGATTTCCTACAGCAATTTCTGTCAAGCCATAGTGATACGATGACTCCGCAGACTGGCGAATGAGTTCAGGCCTTTCGGCTTCCACCACCCGATACCAATAGTAGGCCTGCTTCCAAGCCTTTGCCTTGGCTGTGGCATCGGCCAGCCCTAATGCACCTTTAATGCGATGGGCATTCCACTTGGGTTCTTCTACCACCCGCCGGAAGATCAGTGCTGCCTCCAAATATTGTTTATTACTCAGATACCCTAGTCCGGCCTCAACCATGACTCCTCCCGCTAATGGATGTTCTGGATAGGACCGGAGGAATTCTTCGAATATCCCGCTGGCTTCTGAAAACCATCCAGCCTCCCAATACACTTCCCCCATGGCACAAAGAGCCCATGGAGCATACACACTTTCCGGATGACTTGTTTTCATGGCCTGTAACCGCTTAATTCGTTGAAAATTTTCTTTGCCTGGTTCATCCGAAGGATCAGGAAGAGAGGCCATGACCCAACGAACGCCTTCTGCAAACTTTCCGTCTTCCTGTTCATTCAGATAGGTAGCAAACATGTCTCGGGCTTCCAAGAGTTGTCCGGCCCGCATAGCATCCTGTCCGTGTTGAATCATCTCTGGCATCACCATATCCCTGGAAACGTACCAGGAAAATTCAGAACAGGGGCCTCCCATAACCGTGCTGGGCCAGATAAGACACGACAGGGCAATCCAAGTAAATTTCCTCACTTTTTGTTTCTGCTCCAACCTGCTGAACGTATTCAGCAAAAATTAGACCGGAGTTATTCTTGCCGGGGGAAAATTTTACTCACAGGGTTTTTGTTGATAAACCAGGAGGTTTGAGACAAACACCGACGAGCGGACAAAATTGCCGCCGTCAAGGAGTTGACGCAATGGTCAGAACCTCAGGCTGGTTTGGAAAGGGAAAGGGAAAGCTAGAACAGGGTAGGAAAGGCCAACGGTCTTGTATCGTTACACGTCAGCCAGATCTTCCGATGGCGCGGCCCGTTGTGCGACCACTTCGGCCAGAGATTTCTTTTTTAACTTTTCAATGAGAGTGGTGCGATTAATTTGCAAAAGACGAGCCGCCTTACTTTTGACCCAATTGGTTCGCTCAAGAGCCTCAAGAATCAGCCGGTTTTCAAATTCCTCAACTGTTCTGGAAAGATCCATCCCGGCCACCGGAATTGCCGCCGGCATGGTGGGGAGATGGGAAGGTGGAAGTCGCCTGATTTTTTCCGGCAAATCTCCCGGGACTATTAATCCCCGCCGTTTTAAAATAGCAATCCGCTCAACAATATTTCCGAGTTCACGAACGTTTCCCGGCCAGGGATAATCACATAAGAGACTCATCGCGTCCTCAGCCACACCGGTGAGTTCCGCTTTTCGCCGATCATTGAACATCGTAATGAAATGCTGGAGTAATAGCGGGATATCTTCCACGCGTTGACGGAGAGGAGGAACAAGAACCGGCACCACATTTAACCGATAAAACAGATCTTCTCGAAATTGTTTAGCCGCGACCAGGGTTTCAAGGTCCTGATTGGTGGCGGCAATGACACGGGCATCCGACTTATAAGTTCGACTACCCCCCACTCGTTCAAACGTTCGCTCCTGCAGGACGCGAAGAAGTTTGACCTGGAGCGGAGGACTCAGATCACCGATTTCATCGAGGAAAATTGTTCCTCCAGTCGCCAGCTCAAATCGTCCCACTCGTGAGGCCACCGCTCCGGTAAATGCCCCTTTTTCATGACCGAACAATTCACTTTCCAATAACGCCTCGGGGATCGCTCCGCAATTGACAGGAATCAGGCTTCCCCGGTGCCGCGTGCTATGACAATGAATGGTTTGGGCAATTAATTCTTTGCCGGTTCCACTTTCCCCTAAAATCAGCACGGTACTATCGGTGTCCGCCACGCAATCAATCAACTGAAACACCTCTTGCATCACCTGACTGGAGCTAATGAGTTTTCCCAAACTAAATTGCCCCTTGACGGTTTTCTTCAGTTCGACATTCTCGTCCTGAAGACACTTGACCCTTAAGGCACTGGCAACAGTGGCGCTCAAGACATCCATGGAAAATGGTTTAGAGAGGAAATCAAAGGCGCCGGCCTTAATGGCTTTCACCGCCATCTCTACCGACCCATATCCTGTCATGACGACCGTCACAGGATGATTCGGGAGCTGCATAATGCGCTGAACCAACTCAATTCCGTTGATGTCGGGGATCATCACATCGGTCAAGACAATATCGAACAGGGAGGACTCGGCGAGAGCCAAGGCATCGCTTCCTGATTCCGTGTCCACAACCTGATGCCCTTCATCCTCAAGCTGCAACTTGAGGGACTCCCGCACATCTACCTCATCTTCAACCAGCAGGATCCTGGCAACCTGCTTCGTGATACCTGATTCAGCCGAATCAAACACATCCATGAATGGCCTCCCTCTCAACCCATATAAACGCACATCCCGTTGACCCGGTTGTGCGGTGAAGGAACATAGCTACCCCATTTGACGGGGAAGGTCAAGGGTTGTCTTCTAATTTGCCCCAATCGTTGCTGAGTCCCCTCTCCGATCTCCCTGAAACCCTTGAATCGGCCTTGAGTCAAAAAAAACGGTCAGAGCCGTTTGAGCAAAAGGCCTATTTAAGAAAAATAAAATAGGTTCCGATAAGAATACGTAGGCAAAAACAGAAGGAACCTCTGAGGATCGGTCTCAACTACTCATGGACACGCCACATATTCCACAGCCTGCACCCATGCCGATTTTCATGCTCTTTGATACCCAAACGGGTTACCTCTATGGTCACCTATTTGCGACAGGCCCGGAAGATCCTTTTTTGCAGGAAGTCATTGACTGGTGGACCCACTATTGTTCGAACACCCCTATTGGAGTGGATTATCCAGGCGTGACCAAACACCCGCAAATGGCGAGCAATCTTTCCTCTAATTAATCAAGGCAACACCGTCCAAATCGCTAAGCCGGACCGGAAAACCAACATCAATCCTGACAGGTGGATGACCACAACGTTAGCATTGGCTTCCGTCTGGACAATCGCATTGCCGGATGGAAGGTCTTGCGGGAAAAATCCTCCGGTCAACGCAGAAAATCCCAATGCCCGTCGGTTGGTAAGGAAAACAGCCACGTGGTCATTCACGATACTCTCCACCAACAACTCTCCAGCTCCCCAAGAGTCTCGTTTCCAACGACCAAGATCACTTTGAAAACCATAGGCCGCCTGTCGACCTTGAACGATAATCATTCTGGGAGTGACCGTCGCAGAAACCACCTCCTCCGCCGAGGAAAGATTCAACTCCACCCACCGTTGTAACCGACCTGAAAACCCCAGCAACCTGGTGGTGGTCTGGACATATCCCGTCACGCCTTTGGTTTCAACTACCAGCACGTCTTCTCCAGAAGCTAATACCGTTTTGGCAATACCTTCGCCGGAAGTGATACCAAACAGTTGTCCCCTTGCTGACGTGATGGTCACCTGATCGGTGACAACTTCTTGCGACCAAACATGAAGCGGCCAGCCGGCCAATCCCCATAAAATCATCACCGGTACAATGCACCAATGGACAGGCATAATCCGCATGACCGTTACCGGTAGTCCCAGGGAACTCCACGCTCTCCGCCCATGATGGGGCCCAAAATTAACTTCATTAATTGTGTTCCATGCCCTTGGGTCCCCCACAACCCAGTCAAGCTAACGAGCCATTCAATTTGAGAACGGTCAGGAAGCTTCGTATAGGTGAGCCCAAGCGAAAAACATCGGCAAGGATTTTGGTACAATCCCACCACATCCAATTCAGCCGTTTCCCCTGTCCGGAAGTCATGATACCATTTGGTGCCCAAGGTCACACCATACGGCAACCGCAATCCACCCCCGGTCGTCAAATAGAGGATTTCCTGGGCCGGAGCTAGGACTTCATTAAACGACACGGGGTTCCAAATATCTCCCCGACGGACTCTCGACCCTTCTCTCGCGTACCGTTGCCCAACGGTCACATACCACGCCTGTCGACTTTGAATGAATACGTCGGTGTTCATCTGAGAAAAATATTTCCTGTTCGGATCGTAGAAGGCATCCACTCTCAGATCGAATGCCGAGATGAATGCTGAGGAATTCACTGGTGAATGAAATTGCCCCCGTGTCCAGATATCCGAAAATTTGGAGGCCAAGGGCGACGGATTGGCCACATGATAACTTTGGGCAAATAACAGATCCAACCAGGAATTAGATTCCGTGCCACCAATTTGGCTCAGACGATTTTTCAAGGAATAGGTGACCAGACTCTTTTGAATTAAATCATCTACCGCATCGATCTGAACGAATTCCGCTTGTTTCGTCTGTGGCACATACTCATAAATCACATTCGGTTGAATAGAATGTCGGATCCAATCCCCCTCGCCGATGGAAAACCGTTTCGACATATTCGAAAATAATTCAGCGCCTACCCAAAAGGTTTCACGATGTTGGAATGATTTCTCGGTGATTCCCCGGGTATAGCCCACTTCACGAAATTTAACTTGAGGACGAAATCCCAAGGTGTGCCCCAGATGGAGTCCTTCCATCGAAAGCCCCGGCAACACGTCGAGACGACCAACATTGAACCCCGTCTGCCTGTAAAATTGCACCGCGGTCGTTTCCGCTGTCAGCGATATGGGACTGCCCAAGACACTGGGATTCACGAAGCGATGCCCGACTTCAGGTAACCGCTGAAAAGTCGAATTCCCGCCCGTGGCTAACGGTTGAATATATTGACCCGAAAAATACAGCGCTCCATGATCAAGTCGTTGCAAAATGGTGAGATTCGATTCTTGACTGGGTAAAGCCCGTTGAGTCCCGGAACTGCTGAAATTTTGCAGAACCGTGCGATCACTTGAAAAGTTGGCCCGCATGCGTAAAGATAAATCGGGATTGAATTGCTGAACATGAGCCCCCCGAACTTCGGCTCGCCCACGACTTTGCTCGGTATCATAGAGCGAGCGTATCAACCATTCTCCCTTTGTGAGCCGATTCCACACATAGCGATATTGCAGATCCGCACCTCCTCCACGCTCCGTTAATATCTGCGGGGAAACGGTTAAATCGCTACTGGGATTAATGGCCCAGAAATACCCCTGCCGATACTGGTACCCGAAATTCGTATTGTACCCGGTTGTCGGAAACAAGAATCCGCTTTTTCGAGAAGCGCCAAGCGGATATCGAAAGGTGGGAAGCGGGATCACCGGCACATCGTTCACATTGAACCACACGCCTTTTCCAAACAAACTGTCCTCATATTCCAAATCCATATCATGAAACTTAAATCGCCATGCCGGAATCTCGCCGTTCTGGACATCACAGTTGGTAAAAGAGCCCTCCTTGACCCGATAATGGGTTTCGGAAAATCGCTGAAGCCGTCGCCCCGTGACAAAGGAATTCTGTTCCTTCCAAAAAATTTGTCCATTGGTAATCACACCCGCTTCGGTATTGAGATTCAGCTGAAGCGTTTCCGACCAGATATCCGTCTGGGCATCCTGTAAATGCACATTTCCGCGCGCTGTTAGACGCCCCGTGAGTCTTTGAAGCGTGGCCTCATCCGAATTAAGATGAATGGGACCACGCCTAACATCCACGGCACCGATAGCGTGATATTCTTCCCGATCACGACTATATTCAATCCGGTCGGCATTAATGGCGACGGGGGATCCCTCTGAAGTTGATTCGGCAGGCTCCTCCTGAGACGAGGTATCTGCGGAGAGTCCCTCGGATTCCACAGGGTCGGAATCGGCTTGTCCGAACGTCGTTTCTCCCGTTGCCGACATCGCAAGAAGAATGAATACACCGACCAACAACCCATGAGATCGGCGAGAGAGAACACGCCGGTCTACACCCAGGCCCGCACCAGTCACGTTGGGGAACCCGGCCGAGTGAGCCGATTGAGTACCTCCCCAACCAAAAATAACGAACCAGTGACACAAATGACGTCTGATGGATTCGCCATTTCCTTGGCTTGACAAACAGCCTCCCATGAATCGGCAAGTAGACACGGAACCAAATCTTCGCGATCGACCAGGCGCTTGAGCTCATCCACCGATGCCGCTCTTTCCATCCGTGGCTGGGTGAGAATCAGGTGGTCAACAAGAGGAAGAAAAACGCGCAGAAATCCTTGCAGGTTTTTGTCACGCATCATCCCGACGACCAAAATGAGTTTTCGTCCCGCGCCATCATGAATTTGTGAGTAGAGAAAGTCAAATAACACCTGAGCACCGGCAAGATTGTGAGCGCCATCCACAATTAAAAGGGGATTGCGATCCACAACCTCTAACCGACCCCTCCATTTGACACTCTGCAACCCAATCCGGATCGCCATCTGCGAAACAGGGAAGGTGCCATCAACGCCCGTCTCCAATACCGCCAGGGCATTCGTGGCATTGACCATCTGATGACGGCCGAGCAAATTGGCCTGTATTTCCGGAATCGTCCATCCCAGCCCTTGATAGGTAAAAGTTGTCGCACTGGTTTCCAGGAAGGAAAACTCCTTTCCCATCCGAAAAATTGGCGCTGACCACTTACGGGCCTGAGTTTCAAATATCTGGGCAATACCCTCCGGCATCGGACCCAACACGATCGGAGCCTTTTGCTTAATGATCCCGGCCTTCTCCTGCGCAATCTTCTGAAGAGAGTCCCCTAAATACGCTTCATGATCGAAGCTAATTCCGGTAATCAGGACACCGGTGGGGTTTAATACATTAGTCGCATCAAAGCGTCCCCCCATGCCAACTTCTACTACAGCAATGTCTACCTGCTCATTTCTAAAATGCAAAAAGGCCAGTGCGGTGGTGAATTCAAAGAAAGTGAGTGTGGTGAGGGAATTGGCAGCATGCCGAATCTGCGCAATCAAGCCACAGACAGCCTCTTCAGAAATATCTGCTCCCTGAACCCGAATGCGCTCGCGGAAATCAATTAAATGCGGTGAGGTATATAGTCCGACCCGATATCCGCTTGCTTGAAGAATCGCAGCCACCATGGCCGATGAGGACCCCTTCCCGTTCGTGCCGGCCACATGAACCGTGGCGTACCGGTGCTGAGGATTGTCCAACCGGTCAAGAATATCGGTAATGGACTCCAATCCCAGCTTGATACCAAATCGGTGCAAGGAAAAGAGAAATTCGAGCGTTTCTAGATACGTAGCCACAGGAATCAAAACTAGGCGGGAGACAATTAAGGGAAGGAGATTTCGTATCAATAATAACTACAGTGTATGGCTCTCACCATTATCGGGTCTTTCGTCAAGCCTGTTGAGATCCACAGGGGTACAAGGTGAATCGGACCATTCGGCGGCTACACCGAAGAGGAAGAGACTGTGGTCACACAATGCGCAAGCAACGTTTCCAGGGTCGCCTTGAGGATTTTCCGTTCCACGATATGATCAACCATGCCATGCTCCAACAAAAACTCAGCACGTTGGAAGCCTTCCGGCAAATGTTCTTTGATCGTTTGTTCAATAACCCGTGGGCCGGCAAACCCGATCAGTGCCTTCGGTTCAGCCAGAATGATATCCCCTAACATCGCGACACTGGCGGTGACCCCTCCAAATGTCGGATCCGTTAGCAGGACAACAAAGGGAAGTCGAGCCTCTTGCAATTTCGCCAAGGCTGATGCCGTTTTCGCCATTTGCATGAGTGACAAGGTCCCCTCCTGCATCCGTGCCCCACCGGAGGTGGTGACCAACAAAAATGGCATATGGCCGATCAACGCCTGATCGATTGCTCGGCAGATTTTCTCGCCAACCACCGATCCCATACTGCCACCCATAAATGAAAAATCAAAAATTCCAAGGGCAACGGGCTTCCCGCCAATTTGGCATCGCCCGGTCAAGATTGCTTCTTTTTTTCCCGTTTTTTCCTGAGCCTTTTGAATGCGCTTACGGTACGGCAGCGTATCAATAAACTGTAAAGGATCCCCCGGGACTAACTCTCCATCCCATTCCTCGAATGAACCGGGATCGACGATCAACTCCAACCGCTCACCCACCGACAGGGGAAAATGGTATTGGCATTTCGGACAGACTTTTAAATTTCGTTCAACTTCGCGTTTAAAAATAATGGTGCGACAGACTGCGCATTTGACCCACATCCCTTCCACGATTTTAATGGACGTGCCTTCGGTATCCGTGTTTTTATTCCGTTTAAACCATCCCATAGATCAGTCTACCCTTAAGCTTCTCTCATGAACACAATGCACGCGAATCCACATGTAGTTCTGGCGGTGAAAAAGAAAATTCGAGAAAGGAAGGGAAAGAACACAACAAGAAATCTGTACTTCGACACAGTCTTCAGTCACGATACGACCTTACCATAGGGAGGTTAAACCGGCAAGAATCCCCCGGAGAAGGTGCCTACACCGAAGACGATTCCAGAGTATCAGCAGAGTGCGGACAGGAGAAACAGGGAGAAGACACGAGGGTCAACCACCCCTTGCATGCATTTCCAGATGTGGATCCTGGCGCAACCGCTCAATGTCAATGTACCGGCCACGACCGCTGACCTGTTCAAGCTCTTTTCGTTCTTCCGCCCCACGATCTTTTCGAGATTCCCAGACAGACTGAATGATGGAAAGAATATCTTCTCGTGGTCGTTCCATCCGAAGAAGCTTGCGAAGGTCAAGACCTGTTTTGGCATACAAGCATAAATACCACATCCCATCAGCCGTTAACCGACTCCTGTCACAGGTCGAACAGAAAGGTACTGTGGTGGAAGAAATAATACCAAATGTCGTGCCGTCAGGCAGCCGAAATCGCTGTGCAGGAGCCGAGCTAACCTCCTCCACCGGTTCAACCTTCCCATAATGATCTCCGACCATCTTTAAAATCTCTTTCCGGGAAAGAACCTTATCCGCTGACCAGTCATTGGCTCCGCCAACGTCCATATATTCGATAAAACGGACTTCTCCGTTGACCTGCTTGCCGTATTCCATCAAGGGCAGAACTTCATCTTCGTTGTACCCTTTCATCGCGACCGTATCCAACTTTAATCCTGTAAATCCGACTCGCCCCACCGAGGCAATTCCCTCAAAAACACGATCCAACGTATCGCGTCGAGTTAACGCCTTAAACCGCTCTGGCTTCAACGTATCCAGACTCACTGTGACCCGATGGAGCCCTGCATCGAAAAGAGCCTGAGCCTGTTCACTCAACAACACCCCATTGGTGGTCATCGCAATATCCTGGATGCGAGAGTTTTGACGAAGCATTCTAATGAGTTCCGCCACATTATTGCGTAATAGGGGCTCCCCCCCGGTAATACGCACTCGATCAATTCCCTGATCGGAAAACAAATTCGTGAGCAAGGCGATTTCTTCAAACGTCAACAGGTTTTCTCGAGGAAGCCACACATAATTTTCCTCGGGCATACAGTACTGACACCGTAAGTTGCATCGATCGGTCACGGATACCCGCAAGGATCGCAACGGACGCCCCAAGCTATCTCTAACCGCATCCGGCAGAGCCACAGCTTCACCCGCCTCCATTATGGATGTTCCTCTACCCACACCTCGCCTTCCGGCGTCGTTTCCATCTTCCAGATGGGAGTGATTTTTTTGAGTTCATCAATACACCATTGGCAGGCCTTGAAGGCATCGGCCCGATGTTCGGCCCCCACAATGATCAGCACAATATTCTCACCAATTTCAATTGGCCCATAGCGATGGAGCACCAAGGCCTCAATTATGTCAAAATCCCGAAGAGCCTGTTCGCGAATTTCCTTGAGTTTTTTCTGCGCCATTCCTTCGTAGTGATCAAAACTCATGGAACTCACGTCTCGGCCTTTGGAGTGGTCACGGGCCGTGCCCAAAAACATCGCAATGCCACCGATCCGACGGGATCGAGACCGCACCCGATCCAATTCCTCATCAATTGAAAAATTTTCCAGTTGCACCCGAACCAACATGCTTTCTACAAGATCAACGGCCATCGGATTACCCTTTCTCCTTAGCCCATGATACCCAGGACCCTCCGGCAAAAGGAGGCAATAATGCTATCTCGTCAGCCTCTTTAAGCACTGTGTCCCAATGTGCAATTTCTTGATTCACCGATATCAATACCTTTTTTTTATCGAGTAGTTCCCCAACTTGAGGATGCTCAACCTGAATGGAGTGAACCAGATCCCTGACCTGTCCACCTTCGGCAATGGCGACCTCCAAATCCTTTCCTCCAGGAATCATGGTTTTTAACATTCCGAATAATTTAACCTTCACAATTCTACTACTCCCACGACCAGACAAAGACAACGGACATCACCCACGGCTATTTTGTCTTTTGAACACGGACATACGTACCAGACTTTCCCCCTGACTTCGACACAAGAGCAATTTCTCCAAACTCCATGCCCTTATCGACCGCCTTACACATATCATAAATGGTCAGAGCGGCCACGGACACTGCTGTCATGGCTTCCATTTCCACTCCGGTGTTTCCCGTGGTTTTCACCGTTGCGACAATGGTAATCGCGTACTTTCCATCAGAATTAGGCTGAGAACTCTCTTTGAAATCTACATCCACACCGGTCAACAGAAGAGGATGACACATTGGGATCAGATCGGGAGTCCGTTTGGCCCCCATAACCCCGGCCACTTGGGCTACGGCCAGCACATCACCCTTCGCAATTCGACCCTCATGAATTTTCTCAAGGGTTTCCGGCAAAATAAACACCTTCCCTTGGGCTACCGCTACACGCTCGGTTGAACGCTTGTCGGTGACATCCACCATTCGAGCCCGACCGGATTCATTAAAATGCGTAAGATTCGCCATATTCAAAAATTACCACAGATAAAAAACCTCTTGAAAATCAGTAAATTATAAGGACAGAGGAAAAACGACGTCAAGCAAAACATCCCCTTGAATTCTCCCTTGACACCCGACCTCATTCCACCTATAAACAGTCGGTACTACCATATTATTCAGAGATTTCACCCATGGACACCACCACAATTATAGCCAATCCTACCCTCGCAAATAAAAAGCTAGGCTTACTGCTCTCAACCTCACCTGAACATCCCAATGCGGAAACCGTCTATCATCTCGCCAAAACCGCCTTGGCCAATAAGGTAGATACTTATCTATATTTCATCGATGAGGGAGTCAAAAACCTAGAAGACCGAAGGTTTTCCGAGTTGGCGAAGGATGGACTGAAGTTATTTGTATGCGCCTATGGATGCCAACAACATCACATCTCCACCGACGGATATGGTAAAGAAGTGACTTTTTGCGGCTTGGTTATTCTCTCAAATATCATCGACGGGTGTGACCGCTTTTTGGCCTTTAATTAATATCTCGCCCCTCGCCTCTCGTCTGGATCATCATACTCAATACTGACTTACAGACGATATTCGCCTCAATGGAGTGCCAGAGCCAATTGTGTGCTGCTATTTTGTGGATATTTTGCTGCATGGTCTTTAATCCATCGCATGATTGTCATCTTTCCTTTTCTATGGGTATTACCAAATTTCCCATTTGAATCTAAACCAGCTAGACGGTACAGTACATAGCAATGCTGACTTCAACCCGTTATTTAATTCTTGAGACCGCTATTGACCTGTTGGGACGGGACGGAGCCAGTGCGTTGACACTGGAGCATGTCGCTCGGGAAGCTGGACTGAGCAAGGGTGGGTTACTCTATCATTTTGAGGGGAAAGAACAGTTACTGACAGGGCTCATAGAGTTACTCATCCAGGATTTAGACCGGAAACAAGTTGGGAATTTTCTCTCCAGCTCCATTGATGAAGAGCTTCCCTGGCCAGCAATTGAGACTGATATAGTCGAAAATCCTATAAGCCATCGCTCCCTGCAGGGCCACGAAATTGCCTCAATTCTCATGGCCGCTCTTGCGATCAACCCCAATCTCCTTGATCCCATTCGAGAGCGATACCAAAATTGGCAAAGCATTTTTTTGGCTAATACCGTTGATCCAACCCGCTCCCTCGTTGGACGGCTTGCTACCGAAGGGTTGTGGTTCAGAGATGCGATGGGATTAGCCCCACCAACTCGCGAGCAACGAGCTGCGCTTGTTCTGGAGATCCAATCTCAAACACAATCAGGAGAACTCATGAGAGAACCTTCCGCAAGTATCATACCCACACAGTCTACAGACGCCTTCGCGGAACTTGCTTCTTTTAAAGCGAATGTAGAGGAACTTGAACAACAAGCATATCAAACCACACAAGTTTCTGCGCGTTCACTATTGGCGAAACAATATTCTCAAGGGTTTTGGCAGGGCGATCTTACTGCCGACACAACATTGGAATCCGACTACGTGTTGCTTTTACTCTGGCTCTATCCACCGGAAAACGGTGTGTGGGAGCCTCGGATTCAGACCAAAGTGAAGGAGGCCATACGCACCATCCTTGACCGCCAACTTTCAGATGGGGGGTGGAATATCTACTCAGAGGGCCCAGCCGAGGTGAATGCAACAACCCGTGCGTACGTGGCACTTCGGGTTGGCGGCCATGATCCTGACCAACCACTTATGCAGCGGGCACGTGAATGTATTCTTGCCCTTGGTGGGCTTCAGGCAACCAATAGCTATACCAAAAATAATCTAAGCATGTTTGGTCTTTTCCCAAGAAAGTACACTCCCAGTGTGCCGCCTGAACTCGTCCTTATCCCTGGGAATGTCTTGTATGAAATTTCATCGTGGAGTCGGGCCATCGTCGTCCCACTTTCCATTCTTCAAGCGTCCGGGGCACAACGTAGAGTGCCTGGGAATTGGACCGTTGACGAACTAATGGTGCCCAATCGGAAGCTGCGATTTCCGAAAAAAGATCCCTTTTCTCTCATGTTTCATCAAGTGGATAAGATTTTAAAAATCTGGGAAAAACGGGGATTTAAGGATATTCGCGCCAAGGCGATCCGCGAAGCAGAGAAGTGGATGCTGGATCACATGCGGTTCACGGATGGGTTGGGAGCAATTTTTCCGGGGATGATGTACGCCCTCATGGCGATGGATGCTCTTGGCTATGAGCGTGACCATCCCGACTTTATTGAAACCCTTGGCCAACTCGAAGGACTCATTCTTGAAAAGGAAGGTGCTCTGCAGTTTCAGCCAAGCTTATCACCGGTATGGGATACTGCCATCTCAATGTTTGCATTGGGAGAACTCGGCGTTGGGGAACCGCAGGCTATGCAGCGGGCAGCCGACTGGTTATTAAGCAAAGAGGTTCGCCGCAAGGGAGATTGGTCCGTAAAGCGTCCGGATTTACAGCCTGGAGGATGGCCCTTCCAATTTGCGAACGAACTCTACCCGGACATCGACGATACCGCCATGGTCCTGTTGGCACTTGAACATGCCAAGGCCTCGGATCCTGACCGGCAGACTCGCGCCGAAGGGCGTGCCATCAACTGGTTATTAGGGATGCAGTCCTCGGACGGAGGTTGGGCTGCCTTTGATGTCGATAATAATTGGGCCTTACTGAATAAGGTCCCCTTCGCAGACCACAATGCCATGCTTGATCCAAGCTGCCCGGACATTACGGGACGGGTATTGGAGGCACTCTGCAGGCGTGATTACACACACCAACATCCGGCAATCGCCCGTGCCGTCCAATTTCTTTTGGGCCACCAACAAGCCAACGGGAGTTGGGATGGACGCTGGGGCGTAAATTATACCTATGGAACATTTCTCGCCGTACGCGGCCTTCGCGCAAGTGGTTCCCCAACTGCAAACTCCGCAATCCAGCGTGCCGCCACATGGGTACGCTCAATCCAAAACCAGGATGGTGGTTGGGGGGAAAGCTGTGCCAGCTATGAAAAGCAGGAATTTGTTCCCGCATCAAGCACACCTTCACAAACAGCCTGGGGCTTACTCGCACTTGAAGCGGCTGGCGATCGAACTTCAAAAAATGTTCATCAGGGGATCGAATGGCTACTTACACATCAGAATCAACAGGGTGGGTGGGACGAAGAACTTATGACAGGAACCGGCTTCCCTAACGTTTTCTATTTGAAATACCATTTGTACGCACACTACTTTCCCTTGTTGGCCCTTGCCACTTGGCAAGCAGGATTAAAGAACTCATGACCATATTCTTCTCTCAAATATAATAGTCCGCCGAGTACAACCATACAATATTCCTTCCCTTGCAGGCACCAAATGCAGCCCAGTGGACTAAGGAAATTCGTCTACAATCTCCATGGGACTGTTGAATATTTTCCATAAAGAGAGTGTGGCCTTCACCTTCTGGGTGGGCAAGATGGACTAAAGATTGAATAGGGAGCACCAACATCGCGAAGTAGGCGTTTTCAGGGCATGTAAGATAATGATTAGTGCGAGGACGCCAACGCTTCAACCATAAAAATTCTACGCTGTCTTCATCTTGTTAGAAACGATGGATTCACTAGATATAAGTTCAAGTATTCTGTTAGTAGTCTTCTCGATATGGGGAAGTTGGTACTTATATTGGGATGTGAAGCGCCGTTGGTCGATTCCGGAGGAACGAGGGAATGCCCGCGTTCTTCTCTTTGGGTTGGTATGTGCGGTTATTCTTGGGATTATTATGTTTTTAAGTTTATTAGTGGATTTTGAAATTTTGCCAGATCTTCGTATATGGCTTTTGAAATGGATTGAGTAGTGGGCAAGTCTGTTGTTGCTTGTTGTCTTCCGTAATTCTCTTCCCACCGGGCAAGCCATCTCATTCAGGTGACCGACCCCTTTCCACTGTTGGCCCTTGCCACTTGGCAAGCAGGATTAAAGAATTCATGACCTTGCATTTCTCTGGAACAAACTAGTCCGGGTGTTATAACCACGCAATATTCACACAAGGTTCATTTTCTCACAGAAACACAACACAGAGGTTCAAGGAAATTATTCTACGGTCTACATCTCAGAGCAAGAGGGAGTGGTCAAAAAGTCCCACCTGACAATTCCTTCGACCCTGCTCGGGGCATATTGTCCTAGGATTCCCATTACCGCTGGCTTTCGGGTTTCCAACTTAGCCCGATATTCAGTATGCGTTGAATCAGCGCTTCATAGGAAATACCGGCTCGTTCAGCCGACTCGGCGAGATCTTCACCATAGGCTAGTTGGGCATTGGGATTGGCTTCCAGAATATAGAGATGTTCCTGAGGGTCTAACCGAAAATCCATTCGTGCATAGCCGTTTAAGCCCAAAATATGAAAAACCCGTTTGGCCGTTTGTTGAATATGACGCACCAACTTAAGACTTAATCCCTCGACCTCACCCGATTGAATCCCATATTTTTTTTGATATTTCGTGCTCCATTTCACTCTGGCAGTCGCAATCGGCAGAGCATCAGGAGGAAGATTTTTCAGGTGAAGTTCCCAGACCGGCAGGGCTTGCAAACGTCGATTCCCTAACACACCCACGTATAATTCCCGTCCTTCAATATACCGCTCGACAATGACACTCGTGCCCACACTCTGATGCACAAATTCAACACGTTCTTTTAATTTGTCCTCGTCATGGACGATAGACGCTTGAGAAATACCGAGGGATGCTTCCTCACTAATGGATTTGACAATGACCGGAAAGGGAAACTCTTCTGCCCACTTGATCACCCGCCCCATAGGATAGACCACAAACTCCGGGCATCGAATGCCATGGTAGGCCATAATTTTTTTTGACCAGCCTTTATCACGAGTGAGCACGAGCCCCTTGGGATTACAACCGGTATAAGGCACTCCCAGGAGCTCCAAATAGGACACCACATTTTGATCGAACTCCGGATTGCCATTGAATTCTTCCAACAGATTGAAGGCGATGTGAGGTTTCCAATCCGTTACCAGGTTATCAATGACGCTTAAATCGTCCCTCACGCCGACGGCCATCACTTCATGGCCAAGATCGCGTAGAGTGGAGACCACATCAAATTCGGTTTTCCATTCGACCTCGGCCAAATCGGCATGTTCCACATCGTCGGGGGGCACAAGATCTTGATGCATAAGGGCCATGACACGAAGTTTTCTCATAACACCACCCGATGGCGTCCACCATGCAAATAGTTCATCGTTTGCACCGTCAATAAAATGGTAAAATCCACTTTTGCCTGCTCTTCAGAAACGGCTAACCGTAAGTTCCGTTCTCGGCAATGCGCCATCATATCCTGCAAAACCTGATCAATGGTATATTGATACTCTCCCGTCCATGCAGCAACCTTCCGCCGGACTTCTTTTCTGAACTTCCTAATAAAATTTTCAGCGGACAGATTTGTCGATTGATCCGGGTCCCCCGAAAAGAGACGCCGCAAGTCCCGATCATAAAAGTTTGGGTAGTCCAGCCCGTATCGTTCCCGCTTGCTCTGGTAATGTTCCCGGAGCGTTTTGTGAAGACGGTGAATCGGATCCACCTGTTCCCTGGTCGTCACAATGGGCGCAACCCCCACCAACTCCTTCATAAGCCCGTCCATATACTCCAATTTTTTAAGTGCCGGCCATCCTGCATAACGCTCACGCCAATGTGAGTGCGGGGTGAGCCAGACAGCAAAGGTTTCCGCAAAATCCTCGTCGGGATGACTCTGGGCATACCACATATCAAGATGCAACACAAAACTTTTACTGTAGGGCTTTGGCAAATAACAATCTGGATACGGAACCGAAGTATGTCCGAACATGTGTTGTCGGCTGCGCCGCCGCCGTAAGCGGTAGGCATTCTCAATCGCATGACCCGTTTCGTGTCGAAGAATGCGCATACACCATTCCGGGGTTCCGCCCTCCACTTCCAACATTTGATTGAGTTCCAGTTTCGCTAACCGCGGATGCCCCATATAAAACGGGACGGCAAGACCCGGCGTGCCATCGGGTGAATACCAATCGTCAGACAACCATATGTGGGGACGAAACACCAACCCTTGATCTTTCAATTCGCGGTATAGCTGGCGTACACATTGACCCAATTCAGTTCCTGAAATACGGATCTTTAAATCGGACAACCGGAGATTCAACAGCTGTTCATCAGACCAGGAAACCCATTCAGGCTCTGCTGGGACAGGGGGCTGAATATTAGGCAATAGATCCAAACTCACAACCTCCTCTGCCAGTATCGGTTTTTGATCATCATCTCATACGCTTTCGCTGGAATCCGTCTAGAACATTTGACAAACCATGACGCATCAACCGGCAGATGATATGTAAATCTTCACTCCATTTCCGCTATAAGTCAAAAGTGAAACCATGTTTCACCAATTCTCAGTTGCCCTCTTGAATTCCATAGCTTTTACCTTTTTGCCTATGGTAGATTGCCCCTCTTTTTGAGAAATCCTTCATTCAGTACCATGCAGTTTTTTATTCACACTCCGAGTCAGCGCGTCTGAAGAATCAGTGCCCAAGGCTTCATTCATTTTTTTGGTCTTCATACATTTTTGGCCAAACGCCGGTAAGTCTCTTCCATATTGATTCTGATGACTCCTTAAGCCTGACCGGTAGAACCACAGGAGATTCATCTATGTATCGCTGTGAAAAATGCCAGGGAACGATGTTACTTGATCGGGAAGTCGACATGGAATCGGGAATGTCTCTTCTGGTCTTCTGGTGTATTAATTGTGGCCTACGGAAACAAGCCGAGCGAGCACCGATTCCCCTCATCGAAGTGTCCTAGCTTAGTGCTTGCTTCCTCAATTCCTTGACCCGGATTGGCAGATAAAACCTGAACGTCCTGCCTGTTCGGGTCTAGGGTATAAATTTTCAAAGAATTGTGAGAAAGTGGACAGATCAGTGAGGACCCTTCTCATCGCGCAATAGCTCGGGTCCAACCTAATGTGTAGAATTCGCTGTTTGTGAGGGCATGAAGTTCCGTTTTGGTCGTCCCTCAGCAGAAACCATAGAACAATGTTCCTGCTAACAACCATCAGGAACCAGGAGAATTAGAGAATCTAGGAATCCGCATCCAATTCCACATTCCAATATAAATAATCCCGCCAACTTTCCGGGGCATGGCGGATGCCGATCATGAGTGTCAGGCGGGGAGTCCATTTAGGCTTGACGGGCTCCTTGAGCAACTTCATCCCTGCCTCTTTAGGAGTACGACCGCTTTTCCGGTTATTACATCGCCAGCATGCCGTCACTATATTCTCCCAGGTTTTCCTCCCGCCTTTGGCAATAGGCACCACATGGTCAAAGGTTAATTCCTCCGTTCGAAACCGTGTGGAGCAATATTGGCAGGTATACCGATCCCGTGTAAAAATATTGATGCGAGAAAATTTCACCGCATGATGATTCGACCGGAGTTTGACCATGTTGAGGAGACGCATCACGGATGGCAATTTAAAGGAAATGGACACCCCTCGAATATCCCGATCATAAAATTCAAGGACTTCAACTTTTCCTTGCCACAACAAATTAATGGCTTTTTGCCAATGCACGACTCGCAATGGCTCATAGGTAGCATTGAGTAGCAGGGTCATTTCCATACGAACGTGCCCCAGAAATCTCGCCAGGTTGGATAAAACTCTGTTCCTATATCACCGACCAATCCAGAGAATCAAGAGAGGTCATAAGCCTATTGTTGCGACCGGAAGAAGTTGATATATTAAGGGTTTTGGCCGTTTAGAGTTGAACATGTCCTTAAACTTTCATCCGGTTGCCAAGATTCAGGATCTCCCTCCAGGCACCTGTCAAAGTATTGAGCTCCATGAACACGGCATTGCCTTAGTTAATCTCAATGGGGTGATCTATGCCATGGATAATACCTGTCCACATGCCGGAGGGCCACTTGGGGAGGGAACGGTAGCTGGAGATTTTGTCGAATGCCCCTGGCATGGATGGAAGTTTCATATCAAAACGGGTGTATGCCAAAAAAACCCGAGCCCGAGCTGGAACGTACCATGCTATGAGGTACGGGTGATTGATGGCATCATCCACGTCGCCCAACAGACACCTGAGAATAGGCAGGAATAGTATAGTGATACACTCAACTATTTAAAAAATATCGTTCTTACCATCAATTCCCACTACCCATTCACGAATAAGACGGGTAAGGAGAAATGTTCGGGTGGGTAACGTGAGGGGTTTAAGTAAGAAGAACACCGTTAGCAGATTTTCCTTCGACATTGGTCAGGACAGGAACTTTCAGCATTCTATGAGGAAGGGAGGAAATTTGATCTCCATGGGGAAGTGGCGGCAAATTCTCAAACGGCATCAACTGTTGGGCTGCTAACGAAATCACCCGTATCGATTTTTCCTTACTATCCACTCTCCAGGCATATTCCCGCTCGATCCACTCCACGGAGCCTTTCTCCCGCACAATCTTACGCACCATATATTTATCTTCACCTTGAGCCTTTACCTGCCAATCTCCCTCACGAAAGGGTATACCTTTGGTTTTCAAGTCATCCACCATCAATTGAACCGCTTCGTCCAGCGTGTAGCCCTCCCGTGATCGGTGTTTTTTGACCAACTCCAAGGCCTCCATCGCAAGAGGATCATCTGGAAGCTGATACCCTGTCGGCTGCACATAGCGATACAGCACAAAAAATCCTATAACCAGGAAAACAACGAGAAGATATCCGAAGATCTTTTTAAATTGAGTCGACATGCCATTTATCCATTGTTATTTTCTGAAAAACCTCTTATCTACTTAGAGGGGATCATCCCCTGACCAGAGAGATCTGATCCTATGGGGACCCGATTTCTATTGATGTTATAGCACACATGATTCCTGCGTGCTTCTATAGGTATCCTCCCTGAGGTTGCTTGCCATTATGGGAATCAGGAGTAGTCAGCCTGATCTTCCGTCTACCGTTCCTAATCCCATCCCTCCCGCAAGGCCTTTTTTAGGGCATGAATCACCCTATTATTATCACGTGGGTGACGGATGGCAAGCCGAAGTGCCGGCTGAGTCATTCCAGAGAATGTCTGACAATCCCGAACCAGAATCCCTTGTCGGGCCAGTCGTGCAACAAGGCCGGCGGTCACACATGTCGAAGGTAACTCCACCATCACAAAATTCGCGGAGGTGGGAATGACCCGCAACCCCGAGACTGCCCGCAATTGTCTTATAAAACGTGGTCGTTCCTGGCGCATAAATTTTACACTCCGTTGCCGATACCGGACATCACCTACCGCCGCGACACCCGCCACCTGCGCAAAATGGCTGACCGACCACGGAGGGAGTAGCCGACGTATTCTGGCAACCGTCTCCGGCGCCCCCACCAGGTACCCAAGGCGAATTCCCGGCATTCCATAAAATTTCGTAAAGCTTCTGAGAATGAGCAATCGTCTGGCGGTCGAAATCTCCTTGATGAGGGAATACGAAGGGCAAAAATCGATAAAGGCCTCGTCAACTACCATCCAAAGCCCGGCTTCTTCAATTTTCCGATACAGCGTTCGAAGGGATCGGGCCGTCACGACTCTTCCCGTCGGACTATTCGGATTACAAACAAACACGGCCGTATGCGATTCTCCATCCTTGCACGCGGCCTTCTGAGAACTAAAGCAAATCGCGTCCACGAGAAGCGAAAGCTCTTCCATAGGAGGAGCATACTGTTCGCCGGAGGTGGCCAGGACATGCGTACAACGCGCACCTGCTAAATAAAGAGATTCCTCATACTCCATAAACGTAGGAGCTGCCACATATCCATGCCGAAGGGATAAAGCCAGAGGTAAATTCCGAATCAATTCGGACGACCCGTTACCCAACGCAATCGAGTCCGATGAGATTCCATGCTCTTTGGCCAGTCGTTTACGCAACCCTTCAGCGGAAGGATCGGGATAATGCCCGCAGGCGGGTATGGCTTGCTGCATAGCCCTCAACACGGAAGCGGGTGGACCCAAGGGATTAATACTGGCACTAAAATCCATAAAGGAAT
Organism: Nitrospira sp. MA-1; assembly: GCA_032139905.1. Taxonomy (NCBI): domain Bacteria; kingdom Pseudomonadati; phylum Nitrospirota; class Nitrospiria; species Nitrospira sp. MA-1. The sequence continues at coordinate 1,110,740 of JAQJDB010000007.1, read as the reverse complement.
CCACGGATCGTCGGAACGCCTTCGCGACCTGATGAACCCGCCCTCCATGCACAACCGGCTGCGTCACCACATCACCCAACCCATGATCCCCAAAAACAATAGCCCATAGGCCATCCCCATGACTTGTAACGCGACAGGAATAAGTGCCATTGAACAGGTCGTGATCCGATCACCCAATCTGGCCCTCGCTTCCCGCACCCCACCATACACATTACCCCCACCGAGTTGGACTCCAAGAGCACCAGCCATGGCCGCTTCGGGCCACCCACTATTCGGACTGGGGTGATCCCGAGCATCCCGCCAACAGATTTTCCAGGCTGAAATACCGGTACCCAATCGAATCGCCGCAGCTATACTCATCGCCACCGCCGTAAGCCGAGCCGGAACCCAATTGACAAGATCATCAGCTCGCGCCGATGCCCAGCCAAAGTCACGATAGCGATCATTACGATAGCCAACCATCGAGTCCAACGTACTGATGGCTTTATAGGCCATGGCACAGGCAGGTCCGCCCAACGCGAGATAGATCAGCGGCGCCACGATGCCATCGGAGGTATTTTCAGATACGGATTCTACTGTCGCCCGAACAATTTCTTCTTCTGAAAGGTCAACCGTGTCACGCCCTACCAACCGGCCGACCTCAACCCGAGCCGATACGAGTGACCCCGTTTTCAATTCCCGATGGACCCGCATGGCATGACCCCACAAATCCCGGCCGGCAAGAGTGGTAGAGCCCAGCAGCACCCATATCACCATGCCAAATTGTTCATGCACCAGTTCAGCCCATACCAGGATACCCTTGGTTACAAAAAAGGCTCCAAGGGGAAGCCCCACGGCCAATCCCATCCCGGCCAATTTTTTTGCCCATGTGCTCGAAATTCGCTCTAACGTCAGGCGTTCATATCTTTGAATGATGACCCCCATCAGACGGACAGGGTGAGGCAACCAGCGGGGATCGCCTATCATCAGATCAACGACGCACACCGCAAGAAATTTGAACCCCGTCAGGTCATCCGCCACCGTTAGCCCGGGAGTTTTGATACGGAAGGGTCAGACGTGTTTCCGGTCAATTCTGCAAGGCAAGTCGGGCAAACGCAGTCATCATAACGTTTCGCGATGCTGTCATATTGGGCGTCACTCACGGGAACATCCTTACACCAGCATCGTGAGAGTCCGCACTCAAAGGCCCGACCGCAACGTTCACACTGTTTAGGATAGGTTCGTGTCATACGGAATCGGCCTCCCGTTTATGAATTGTCCTGTTCATTATTTCCCAAACTCTGAAAACACGAGGAGGACCGGACCTAAAATTAGAAAGAGCACTTCAACCCCCTCATTCATTGCTCCCAACACATCTCCCGTGATCCCGCCAAACTTCCTGGACATCCACCAGACGACCAATCGAACCACCAGGCACACAACAATCAGCAGCATAGCCGCAGTGACCGCGTCAAACATTGCCCACACCCCCAACCCCACAACCATTGTGGCCATCAGAACATCCCGCCGCATCACTGTCCGGATAAACTGCGCAGCCAACCCTTCTGATCGGGGATAGACAACACCCCAGCAACCGATCACCATCGCCCATCGCCCAATAGCCGGCATACAGAACAATATGCCCTCTCGAATTCCTGCTGGCAGGGCCAGAAGTCCGGCATAGCGAAGCCCAAGAATTAGTATCAAGCCTGTGGCCCCAAGCGCACCTATTCGAGAATCCCGGAGAATCATGAGCCGATGTTCGTGATCCCTTCCCCCGGATAGGGCATCAATCGTATCAGCCCAACCATCAAGATGGAGACCTCCTGTGACCAGCACGTAGAGAGTCAGCATCACCATATTCAACACGACGGGCGGAAAGAGGCTCGCCAAGAATCGATCGATTATGACAAGGCTCGCGCCAAGCAGAAATCCGACAAGAGGAAACCAGCGAAGGGAGGCTCCGAACGTCACTGAAGGAATCTTCGACCCCGAACCTCCTGGAAGAGGAATGATTGTCAGCAGTTGCCACGCCAAAGAAAACGACGCCCATAGACTCCTCATGCCAATTCCGGGAACGGTCGTACGGCCTCATCCACACCCGCGCTTTCGAATGTGGCCATTTGCGTCAAACAGGCCAAACTCGATTGAAGCAATCCGATAGCCAAACAGGCTCCCGTGCCTTCCCCGAGCCGCAGATCCAAATCCAACAGGGGATGAAACCCTAATGCATGCATAATCAAACGATGCCCGGGTTCCGCAGAGACATGGGAAGGAATCATATAGGCCTGACAATGAGGCTCCAGGGCAACGGCCAACAATGCAGCGACCCCGGTAATAAACCCGTCCAGAACCACGGGCACCCGACATGCCGCCGCACCCACAAGAATCCCCACCAATCCGCCGATTTCAAATCCCCCAACCTTCGCCAGCACATCCAAAGGATCGTGAGCATCGGGTGTATTTCGTTGGATGCCCCGCTCAATCACCTGAATTTTTTTCGCCAATTGCGAAGGATCCACTCCTGTGCCTTTCCCGGTCACGTCGGCCACAGAATGGCGGGTCATCACCGCAGTAATGGCACTGCTGACAGTGGTATTCCCAATGCCCATTTCTCCGACTCCAATTAATCGAATCCCGTCAGCGTGCGCTTCCTGGACAAGACGAATGCCATCTTCCACACTTTGAACGGCTTGTTCCCGACTCATGGCAGGGCCTTCACAAAAATTTCTGGTCCCCAATCCGATCTTTCTCACCCACAACCCGGATGGGGCACCCATGTCCTCTTGAACGCCCATATCCACGATGCGAACCTTTGCTCCAATCTGGCGGGCCAAAACATTGATCGCTGCCCCGCCTTGTAAAAAGTTTTTGACCATTTGTGCCGTGACCGATGAGGGATAGGCGCTCACACCTTCTCTTGCCACCCCATGATCCGCAGCCAGGACAAACACCATGGCCTCCGGATTTTTTACGGGAAGCGACTGGGTTATCGAGACGTACTGGGTTCCTAAGGACTCTAGCCGACCAAGGCTGCCCTGAGGTTTCGTTAGACGATCCCATGACAACTGAGCGCGACGCACACCGGCATCTGAGACCAGTTGAATCGCCGAAAGAGTTTCCTGAATGAACGGAGAAGAATGGCTCATCGGTTACTTCAGTCTGAGAGGCAGGCCACTCACCAAAAAATAGACTTCATCAGCTTCAGCCGCGACCAGTTGATTCATCCGGCCCGCCACATCTCGAAATGACCGGCTGATCGCATCCCCGGGCACCAAGCCGAGACCTAACTCATTACTAACCACAACAACCTGACCGCGACAGGCCCGAGCGGACCGAAGGAATGCCCTGACATGTGTCGGGACTTGCGAAGGTCGCACCTTATCTCGCAAGAGATTATTCAGCCACAGCGTTAAACAATCAACGACAATACTGGGATAGCTCGACCCTTCTTCGGCCAGCCATTCGGAAATCCTGGTAGGAATTTCAATGGTCTCCCACCCGCGGCCCCGCGACCGCTGATGCTTCTGTATGCGACCCGCCATTTCCCGATCGAACGGTTCTCCTGTTGCGACGAATGCCCGTGGGGATTTTGCTTTGCCCTGTTGTAACGCAAACGTACTTTTTCCCGATCGTGCTCCCCCAAGGACAAATATCAGGTTAGAGGCGTCTGTGGCCTTTTTCTTTGTCGCATGAAGACCAGAATCCTTTGACAGTGGAGAAAGACCCTCCCTGAAGGGACGCAGATGAGATTGACGAATAGACCCCATAGAATTGTTCTTACTAAACTCAACCCATTGGACCATCACAGCATGGTTTCTGAAAACGTATTACAAAAATAGAACCCTGCTAGCTCTTTGGTAAAATTGGCTGTTCTCTCTCCCACAGGAATTCTGCTTCTCCCTGTTTGTTCGTCACCCACCGGGCAAACACAAATAACGCATCACTAAGCCGATTGAGAAAAACAACCAATTCGCGCTCGATCGGTTCTTCCCTCGACAGCGTGACACACAACCGTTCGGCACGACGACAAATGGTACGGGCGACATGCAGCAACGCGGCGAGTTCTCCCCCACCGGGCAAAATAAATTCTTTCAAGGGCGCCAGATCCTTTTGGCACTCATCAATAAGATGTTCCAAGTGGGCCACATCTTCCGGAGTCACGGTTGGCATATTCGGGAAGGATTCTCCCGGAGCTGTAGCGAGAATACCACCCAAATCAAATAATTTATTTTGCGTCCACTTCAAAATCTTTCCCATATCCTCAGAAACCTCAGCACTCGTTCCGGCCTGTCCATTCGACACACGAGCCAAGCCAAGCATGGAATTTAATTCGTCCACCGTGCCATAGGCTTCCACCCGAACGGAATCTTTCCAGACTTCCTGTCCTCCAGCCAATCGGGTTTTCCCCGCATCACCTGTACGGGTATACACTTTGGATATCCGCATTGTCTAAATCTCCAGAAAAAAGTTGAATAATCCGTTTGGTCTTCAGTTGTCCAGGGACTAAGAGAATATTGCCACCATCGTATCGTTAATCATCAAACCAGCTCAAGGCTTAAGACCTCCTGTATTGCGTAATGCCTTGTGCCACCGATGCATACACAGCCCGGCCCATCATTTCCCCAAGAACCGTGTGAAGACCACAATGATCTTCTTTAATTTCACCGCTGGCCCCTACCACAAGACAATCGGTCCCGGTTAAATCGGCCGGACGATCGGACTTGCGACTGGTGACACCGTTATCTCGAAACGCGGCAGCTTTGGCCGAGGAAGCGATATGTACCGCTTGAATACGTCCGGCAATAGTCGGAAGAGCATTGGTCGCCATCACCACATTCACGGTTCCGACCGAATCGCATCGATAACCCAGCTCAACATCGGCATCGTCTAAAACGGAGCGGGCATTGGATAGTCCGACAGTCACGAGCACATGCACCCAGGCACCTGATGAATTCAGAAAACAGTCGGTAAACGCACTCACGTTCGCAGCCGTCATTAATCCGATGGTCTCTTCGGGAATGAGAGAATGTGCTTTGAACAGAACCCCAAAATCCTCCGCCAGGGTGGCCGAAGTAGAGGATCCGTGAAGGCCCACCTGGACATTCGCGACCGCGGAGACGTAAGCGTCCCCACCATTCCAAGGCGCCCAACTCAGACAATTAAAATTCCCCGGAAACCGGACAATCAGACAGTGATATTGTAGATCGATCTGAAGTGGAGAGGGCACCGTCTTCACCAACTTTTCCTCCAAATTCTCTGGTTACGGCAGAAGCCTTATTGAGATGTGGGGTCGGGGCCGGAAGAATCGGATTCATCGCGACTGCGCTTTCCCCATTTCTCATAATGCACGAGTTCCTCAAGTGGCAATCGTTTGCGCCATCCTGCTTTTTCAAGATCCGGTTGATGAGCAAAACCGGACACATAGCCGACACACAAATAGGCAATAATACAAACCGTTTGAGGAATGTCTAAGACTCTTTTTAAAGAATCATAATTCAGAATTGACACCCAACCCACCCCGATACCTTCGGCTCGTGCCGAAAGCCAGAGGTTTTGAATCGCGCAGCACGTACTATACAAATCCGTCTCGGGAACGGTCGCACGACCGAGGACTGACGGGCCACCACGATCACGAGTGCAGGTCACACAGATATTGATAGGGGCTTCTTGAATCCCTTCAAGCTTCAGCCCTCGATACCGACTTGATTCCTCTCCCTTATACTGCAAGGCTGCCGCATCATTGGCTTGCACAAAAAGGTTTTTCACCGCATGCTTGGTGTCCGAATCCTGAATGATCAAAAAATCCCAAGGCTGCATATAGCCAACGGATCCAGCGTGATGCGCGGCCAACAGGATTCGACGAAGGGTTTCTTCTGGAATCTGATCGGGAAGGAAATTTTTGCGGACATCTCGTCGTTCAAATATCGCACGATAGACGGCCTCACGCTCTTCAGCGGAAAAGGCCCCCACGCTTTGAGAGATACTCTGTTTCAAAATTCGACTCCTTTTTGAGCCTTGATGCCTTTGCGAAAGGGATGCTTAATCATTTTCATTTCCGAAACCAGGTCAGCGGCTTCAATGAGCTCCGGTTTCGCACCCCGCCCGGTAATGACCACATGAAGTCCGGAAGGACGTTGATCCACCGCCTTCAGCACCTGTTCAAGCGAGACATATTCATGATGGATCGCGATATTCAGTTCATCCAGAATGACCATGCCAAAGGATGGATCTTGAAGAAGCTTTTCTACTTCTGTCCACGCATCTTGAGCTACCTGTGCATCCCGTTCACGATCCTGGGTTTCCCAGGTATACCCTTCACCCATTCGAAGAAAGACCACCTGGCTGCCGAAGCTTTTCAAGATGCGCTCTTCTGCCGTATCAATGGCCCCTTTGATAAATTGCACAACTGCCACGTTCATACCATGTCCGAGACATCTGATGGCCATGCCCAATGCTGCCGTGGTTTTGCCTTTGCCTGCACCGGTGTGGACCATTAATAGACCTTTTTCTTCCTGTGCCGCGGCAATTCGTTGATCCACACTGGCTTTTAACCGCTCCATGCGAGCCTGATGACTTTGATCGCTCATCGCCTACCCTTTCTCATCCCCGCTTCACCCCTTGCCGCTTCGACCAAAGCCGCAGGGACATGAGGGTGACTGGAAAAATGCAAATGTGTATACAGAGCGATGACATTCCCTACTGTAATGCCATCCCCTCCCCGGTCCCGTCCTTGCGCATCCGTGAGATGCCCGAGATATTCCAGATTTCCTTTGGGTGAAAGCGTCGAATAATGGAACTCATGCCCACGAATCCGCACTCCCTCGTCCCCGATAGGTCCTCCGCGAGTCACAGCCAACTCACGATACCCCAAAGTCATCGTTGTCCGGCTCATCGCCGTTTCAGCCGGGATCACCCCCGCCATGTCGTACTCGGTTCCATCAAAATCTCTGAGAGTGTTGGCCAGATACATCAATCCGCCACATTCCGCATAGACCACTCCACCCCTTGCCGCAAAAGCCTGAATGGACTGACGCATAGTGCTGTTCCGTTGTAACACCTCGGCGTAGATCTCCGGATATCCTCCTCCCAGATACACCAGATCCACATCGGGAAGTGACGAATCCTTCATGGGAGAAAACCGGACCAACTCTCCACCCGCCTTTTCAAGAAGTTGGAGATTTTCTGGATAGTAAAAACAAAAAGCCGGATCAAACGCCACTGCGATTCTTACCGCTTGATTCACCGGACTGGAAGCCTTAGCCGGCATGCCAGAATTCGTGACGAGCATTTCAGGACTGGCCTGAGCTAACTGTTCAACGCGATCCAAATCGATTGTTGCGGATGCCAGTTGACCGAGCTTGGCATACAATTCAGTCCCCGAACCCTCCAAAGCCGTCCGTAATCCCAAATGCCGGTCAGGAATAGTCACCTCCGAATCAGTAGCGAGGTAGCCTACAACCGGAATACGGGTTTCCTGTTCGACCGCCTCCTTTAATAACAGGTAATGGCCTTCACTATTAACCCGGTTAAAAATCACACCGGCGACATTCAACGAAGGGTCGAATTGTGCATAGCCATAGACCATCGCGGCTGCCGAACGGGCCATGGCACTCCCATCCACGACCAGGAGGATCGGCGCGTTCAGTTGGTGCGCCAATTCAGCCGTGCTCCCCGTTTCTTTGACCGGGGAACTTCCATCAAAGAGACCCATCATGCCTTCAATAATCGAGAGGTCGGCACCGTGAGCCGCTTCTTGAAAAATCGTTCGGTTCAATACCGCCCCGAGCATCCACCCATCAAGGTTCCGGGATTCCCTGCCACTGGCCAACTGATGATGCCCCGGATCCAGAAAATCCGGCCCGACTTTAAACGGTTGAATCGTGCGACCCTGGGCGCGAAACGCGGACAGTAACGCTAGCGTCACCGTCGTTTTGCCGACTCCACTATGCGTGCCCGCAATGACGAGCCTCGGAAAACTCATGATTTTTCACTCGCGCTGGAGGTCTTTGATACCGGTAGGTCAAACGTCACTCGAATGCCACCGAACACCGATCGCACCGGCGTGCCAAAATACAGCACTTCTTCATAATGCCGGTTCAGAATATTATCCACGCGGACATACCCCTGCAGGGAGGACGTAATGTCATACGAAGCCGAGAAATTGATGAGATAAAAATCCGGGAGTGGCTGTTGATCGCCGGTCGTGTTAAACCGAGAACCCACATAGCGGAACGTGGTGGTCATACTCAAAGGAGCAATGGGTTGATAGGTCAACACAACACTCCCCTGATGAACCGGCCAGCGCGGCAGCCGGGACCCTGTCTCCAGGTCCCTCGTGATCGTATAGGTATACTGCCCCTGAAGATCCAGCAACTTCATATATGGAAGCCCTTCAGCCAGGACGAGCTTAGCGCTCCCCTCCCACCCCTGACTTTTCGCCGACCCGATGTTCTGTGCACAAAACCCAAAAGGTGAGAAAGGCGCACAGCCTGCAGGGTCAAACGCCGTGACAATAAGTTGGCGATAGCGGTTCCAGAAATATCCTGCACTCAAGGTAACGCGCTTGTCCCAAAACGTTTGATCGATCCCAATATCGAAGCTCTGACTTTTTTCCGGCTTGAGATTCGGGTTCCCAAAATTCGGGAAAAATAGTTCATTAATCGATGGAGCTCGAAATCCGGTGGCATAACTGGTCCGAAGTTTCGTGCCGGTTTCTTTGAGCAGATACGCCCCCGTTACACGATAGGTCGTCGCATCGCCAAATGTATTATAGGAATCCTGTCGGAATCCCCCGGTGGCAAAAAACCGGTCAAACAAATTCAATTGGAGCTGTGCAAATCCGGCATTGCTTGAAAGCGTTTTTTCAGAAAAGGTGCCTTTATTTTCTCCAATTTGTTCTCTGTATTGATAACCAACGGTCAAAAGGAGAGGCTTCCCGATTTTAAAATTACTCTGCCATTCAATCCGATTACTTTTGGTTCGAATATCTGAATTGCCAAACGCTCCAGGTGTACTCTCCAGCCCTGTGGTAATGCTACGTTGGTTATCCCCGGCCTGAGTGATTAACCTTTCCTGGGCATGGGCGAAGGTAACCTTCTGATCCCACCAGTCAGTAATCGGTTGATGATAACTCCCGCTATAAATAAATTGTTCATTCGCGGATTTCGCTTTGAACACATCGAAAGGACCGCCGAATGTACTGGGACTATCGAGATCGATGTCGTTATTGATCCAGCGGAACGCCAATTCCAACCGCCCGTCCCACGGCCCCTTCACCCCTAACAACGAAGACGCCTGCCAATTGCGAAACGCATCCCGTTCAGTTGCCCCACGCCGGTAATTGACCGAAGAAAATTTGGTCATATCCCAACGCGTTAAGGTGGCAGAAAAGTCGACCGGTCCCATTTGTCCGGCAAAACTCCCTCCTTCTCGAATCGAATTATAGGACCCATACTCTGAAAAGATTCTGGCAACCGGCTCACCCGTACCGCGCTTGGTTCGAATGTCGACCACCCCACCGGCAGCATCAGAACCCCACAGCATGCTCTGCGCCCCACGCAGGACGGTCACGGATTCGATATTGTCCGTGGTCACGGTACCAAAATTAAACTCCCCGAGTGTCGCACTGTTCACAATGGCACCATCAATCAGTACTAACGTTTGAGCCGAACTCCCTCCGCGAATCCTCACGGTATTATTCGTCCCTGGCCCACCAGAGGAAAACGTCGACACACCTTGGCTCAAACTGATGGCATCCACAAGGGTTCGACTGTGCCGACGCTGCATGCTCTCTTCTGTTATGACTTCCACTGCGCTCGTGACTTGACTAAGAGGAACGGGTGTTTTCGTAGCCGTCACCACCATAGGCTCAAACTCCACGATAGGTTCGGAATCTTGAGGATCTGCTGCCGCAACCATGATTGGAAAGAATAGAGATATGACGATCAATCCAAAAATTCGAAAACATACGACGAGAAAACATGAACGCAAAATTCCTGAAAACATGATCCACCTCCCTTTCGCACGAAGGGGTTTTATGGAAGAGACTGATTGTCGGGTATCCTGACTTGCGGATCTTCGCGTTTCTGCGCCTTCTCATGGACACCAGGTCCACAATGGATTCTTGCAGAATTACTCCCCGCTTACAGTGGCGGCACCGTGCTGGATTTACACCAGCTTCCCCGTCACAACCGTCGATTTCCCTCTAAATAACCCTACTCCTTTGTTAAATGGTTAATACCGATACCCACACACCTCAAGACACTTCATGGCTTGACTCCCTCACACCGGCAACGACACTCGGGGTAACCCGGATTGAGGATGACCATCTACCAGAACCGGGCACCCGTACACCGATTCCAACAGGTCAGGACGCAGAACTTCTAAAGGAGATCCAACCTCCACAATCCGTCCATGGTGTAACAACATCAGGCGATCACAGTATTGACTGGCCAGATTCAAATCATGAGACACCAGAATCACCGTAAGGCCACGCTCCCTATTCAGCCGCCGAAGAATTCGCGCAATATCCAACTGATGGTGCAAATCTAAAAAAGCGGTTGGTTCATCCAAGAGCAATATCTGTGGCTCCTGAGTAAGGGCACGGGCAATCACTGCCCGCTGACGTTCCCCTCCTGACACATCCGTAACCAGCCTGGACCCCAGGCGAGTGACATCCAGGTCTTCCATCGCCTGATGCGCGATTCGCCAGTCGTCGGAATCCTCCCAATGCCAGCCACCCCAACCCCGATGATGAGGAAATCGTCCCATCAGCACCATTTCTGCGATGGTAAAGGGGAAAATCTGCATGGTCTCTTGAGGAACCAACGCCACGCGCCTGGCCACATCAGCCTGCGACAGGAGTGAAAAGGAATTTCCGAACAACTCAATGGTGCCGGACCCCTGACGCAGGACACGGGCCAGAAGCTTAAGTAAGGTACTTTTGCCGGATCCATTCGGACCAAGAATGCCAAGAATCTTCCCCGAATCAATCGTGCAAGTGAGGTTTTTCAGCACCGACTCGGATGTGTCGCGGGAAGACGTGGCATAGCGAAACGTCACATCTCGAAGCCCATAGGCCGGCACGGCAATAACAGGATCCGAATCCATCATCTCATCCCCACCCGCATATTCCGATTCATCAGCAGAAACAAAAATACGGGTCCCCCCACCAACGCCGTGACCACACCCACAGGAAATTCAGCGGGACTTAAGACGGTTCGTGCTACCGTATCCGCCAACATCAGAAAGATGCCTCCCACAAATCCGGCAACCGGGAGTAAGAGTCGATGATCTGCACACAAGACCAGGCGGACGGCATGCGGCACGATCAGGCCGACAAATCCGATGATTCCGCTAAAACTCACGACCGCCCCCGTCAACAGTGCTGACGCGACAAACACCAATTGTTTAACCCGCTCAACTTCAACCCCCAACGATCGGGCCGTTTCTTCGCCAAGGGTCAAGAGATTTAATGACTGGGCTTGTGTCCCCAACACAATCAAACCCACCCCTAAATACAGAGCCAGAACGCCAAGCGTGTGGAAATCCGGGCCGGTTAACGATCCCATCAACCAGGCATACATCCCGAACGCCCGATTGGGATCAGCCACACTGGTCAGGAACATAATGAACGCGGAAAAAATCGCATTCAACACCACACCGGCTAATAACAGGGTGTAGATCGAAAAACCAGTGCCAGCCGATGAAATACGATACATAATCAACAAAGACAGAAGGGCTCCCGCAAAGGCACACACGGGCAAGGCCGACACACTCCAAACGGAAATCCCCACGCCAAACAAGATAGCAATGGCGGCGCCTAGCGCCGCGCCGCTGGAAATGCCGATGATAAACGGATCAGCCAGGGGATTGCGCAACAAGGCCTGGAGCGCGACCCCAACCATGGCCAAACTCCCGCCAACGAAAAATGCCAATATCAGCCGGGGCAACCGCACCTGAAGCAGAATGACTGATGCCGGATCCATCCCAATCGTCACGGGCTCTCTTCCCATCAATGCCCCAAGCAGAATGGACCAGATCCTGGAGACAGCAATGGACTCGGTCCCAAATCCAAGACATGCCCACAGAGCTGCTACCGCCAACATGATCGATATGCCCACCCACACACACCACCGACGGATCGTGAGTGTCGGCAAAGAGGGAACCGGCATTGGCATAGTGGGAGGAGAATGTACCCATTCCGTCGAACCTGTTGTCGATGGGGAAATGGTCAGTGGCGGAACTTTTGCCATGGGGTCCACAAACAAGGTTTATTTTTTAAATTCAGTGAGCACAATAGTGAAATGTTCCGGATCCGACCGGAAAGGTATATCCCATTCCCGGATCTCGATGATTCTTCACAAGATCACTCAATTGGGAAGGTTATCCTGACTCACTTCCGGATGCAGAATTTTCACCAAATGCTTCAGCCCTTCAAGAATCCGTGGACCGGGACGATTGAGAAGATCGCTATCAACTTGAACCAGCTTGCCGTGTTGCACCGCTGCCAATGTCGTCCACCGTTTCCATGAATCCTGTTCCACCTGAGAAATCCCTTCCTGTCGCCCCACCGGAAACAACAGAATATCAGGATTTTGTCGTAAGACTTCTTCCATGGTCAGACGCGGATAAGGCGCCACAGCGTGCTCAGCAGCATTTCTGCCACCCGCCAACTCAATCAGTCGATGAATAAAACTCCCGGGCCCGACCGTAATCAGTGGTGAGGAATTCAAAATATACAATAATGTGGGGCGAGGCAGATCCACCAACCGGCTCGACAAACTGGCGAGTTGTTTTCGCATAAGGGCCGCTTGGGCATTCGCTTCTTCAGAATGACCGACCATCCGCCCCAACAACTGAATGTGCGCAAGAATGTCTTCCACCGTATGCGCCTCAAGGATAAAGATAGGAATCTTTAATTGTTCCAATTTGGTGATGAGGTCGGCACGCAGGAAAGACCTTGGAGCCAACACCAATTGCGGTTGAAGTCCCAGAATCGTCTCAAGATTAGGGGTGGCATATCCTACCTTCGGCTTAGCCAATGCTTCGGGAGGGAAATCGCAAAATTCGGTGACCCCGACAATTTCCTCATTCAATCCGATGGCAAAAAGAATTTCGGTCACACTGGGAGCCAATGAAACAATGCGCGTAGGGGGATTGGCCAGATAGAGTTTCCGTCCAAGATCGTCCACAAAGGTGCGGGGAGCCACATTAGCCATGAAGGGCATGCCGGTCAAAATACCCTGTTGGCGCCGTTTCATCATCTCTCCGTCAAAGGCCAAAACCATCACGCCAGGAAATCCGCATGGGAAGATCACCCACCAAGCCACGATTCCGCAGATCACCTGGCGAACGCAACTGCTCAAAATAAAAAATCCCCAAGGCTTACTCAACCTTGAGGATTGCACCCGATTCTTCATCCTCACCACTTCCCCAGCCCACGAGGGAACATTGGTCTTGGAAGGAATGAGGTATTCTGGCTCCTGAGTAAATAACCTACTTTCCGCGCCTTCCCATCCGAATATTACAATCAAATCCGGACAGTGGCTCTTGCGGGGTTCGTCCTCAGTTACAGCGGCGGGACCACGCGGGAATTTCACCCGCTTCCCATCATTCTTTCCGTGTGTGTTTTTGAAGAATGTAGGAGGGACGTGGCCGCTTTGTCAAGAAATGGCTTTTCAGTGATTGTTGGCCGGCATAGGATTGCCTATTCTAAAAGATCCCTCCCCCAACCGGCCTTCGCAACCCACCCACACCACAAACGAAGCTCCTCAGCTCATGCGGTATCAGGACATTCCCTTGTGAAATTGGCAACGGAGACGCGGCACAGGTTTCATGCAAAAATGCACAGATTCACCATTCACACTTCTGACGAATCAGATCCATCCATGATGTGAGGACGTTTGAGAATGAAATTCAGCTCTCCTCCTAGCAAAAGAGTCAACCCGCCCACATACAGCCACATCATCAGGATAATCACTCCCGTAATGGGTCCATAGACTGCGTTGTAATTGATGAAATTCTCCACATAAAATTTAAGCCCCAGGGAAAGAATAATCCAGAGAAACACGGCAAGCACGGATCCCGGCTTGACCCACTGCCATGCATGATCACTGTTCGGCGCCCAATAATAGACCAGGTTAATAGCCATCAGCATGAAAAGAACGATGACCGGCCACTGCAACAGGGGCCAGGCAATCGTCGCCCACCACTCCAACCCGGTCAACTCTGTAACCCATTGGCTCACCTCTTCACCCGCTAAGATCAAGATTAACGAGGTGATGAAAAAGACCGCAGCCCCTATTGTCAGCAACACCGCCGTCAGGCCGGCTTTCCAAAGCGGGCGAGTTTCTTTCACCCCGTAGACAGCATTGAGTGTATTAATAATCGCCATCATGCCCCAGGAAGCCGCCCAAAGAGAACCAAGGAGACTCAAAGAAAACAATCCCCCCCCACTTCCCTGGATCATCTGATCAACATAGCGCTCAACAAGGATCAAGGATTCAGCGGGAAGAATTTCCCTGGCGTAGGGCATAACATTAGGCACGACCACCTGTCTGGGCAACATACCAATGAGCGCCGTCACTCCCAACATGGCGGGAAATAAGGCCAATAAAAAATAGAACCCGAGCTGCGCAGCCCGCCCAAAGACATCGTCCTCGCATGAGGCGGCCCACACCTCCTTGGCCAATGCCCACCATTCCCGTGGCCGTCTGGACCAGGCGGATTTATGATCGCCCATCCCCGGCTCCGCAGTATTCCATAAAAACTTCTGATCGTCCCTCATCCCTTTTTCTTACACCCCCTCATATATGATCAAAACATGGCAGGCTCCTGGAAAATTCGAGGCCTCTTCATTTCAATTTTTGGTTTCAGTCTGGGACGGAACCACCTAATCCCAATGTCGAGAAAATACGATCCACATCAAGGTGGGTTTTTAGATGGTCAGCCCAACGATCCAATGCCTGCGACATTCGCTGGGAAACCTTCGCTGATATTTCCAAATCAAGCGGCGCGAGGTCTTTACGGATTCGCATTCGATTTAACCATCGACGGCGAAATTCCGGTTGATCAAAAACCCCATGAATGTAAGTCCCCCAAACACGCCCGTCCGGACTCATCGCCCCGTCCAATCGTACGTCTTCCTTTTCCAAGGAAAATTTCTCCTGGTTAGGAGAAATGCCAAAGCAGGATGGAATGTCGTTCGCACCCCTCGTGGCCCCCATATGAATTTCATACCCCTCAACCGGACATTCATGCCCCCAGGACTCCGGTAAGGAGCAGGCACGGACTTGCACCGTTTTCTTGTGAGCAAGCAATTCCGTCTCGACTTCCAGTAACCCGAATCCTTTCGACGAGCCACCCGTTTCAACATGCTGTGGATCCGTGATCTCTTTCCCTAGCATCTGGAATCCACCACATACACCCATAAGCTCGCTCCCACGTTGGACATGTGTCTTAAGCGCTTCTTCGAATCCAACCTTCCGGAGATACTCCAAATCGGCAATCGTCGTTTTACTTCCCGGCAGAACAATAGCATCCGCCCCCTGAAGTTCCCGGGGTGAAGTCACATAGCGAAGCGCCACATCCGGTTCCGCAGCCAGTCGATTGAAATCCGTAAAGTTACTCATATGTGGCAGCAACACGACGGCGATATTGACGGTATCGTCTTCAAAAAGCGTCTTACGGAATCGATCAATATCCACGCTGTCCTCCTGATCCAATTCCAGATTCCGCAAATACGGTAATACGCCGAACACCGGGACTCCCGTGTGTTTTTCTATAAATGTGACACCATCTTCAAACAACGTCAGATCCCCCCGAAACTTATTAATGACGACCCCGATCACCCGCTGCCGTTCTTCCGGGGCTAACAAATTCATGGTCCCGATGACCTGCGCAAACACGCCACCCCGATCAATATCGGCCACCAACACCACCGCCGCATCAGCCATCTCGACCATCGGCCAATTCACAATATCACGATCCCGCAAATTCATTTCTGCGGCACTCCCTGCCCCTTCCAACACCATCACATCATACTGCTTGCATAGCCGGTCATAACTCGCCCTCACAAATTCAATCAGCTCCGATTTTCGATCAAAATAATCCCGGGCATTCTGACTTCGCCATACTTTTCCTTGAACAATCACTTGAGATTTGGCGTCGGCTTCCGGCTTCAACAAAATCGGATTCATGTCCACATGCGGAGCCAACCCGCAGGCTTGAGCCTGAAGCACTTGGGCTCGCCCCATCTCTCCTCCATCCGGCGTGACATAGGAATTCAACGACATGTTCTGTGCTTTAAAGGGCGCCACCCTGACTCCCGCCCGATGTAACAGCCGACACAAGCCTGCCGTGACCAGACTTTTTCCCACATCAGAGCCCGTCCCCAATATCGCTAATGCCGGTTTCATGCCTATTGTCTCCTTCGAAATAGCTGTATATCTTGCCCCACACGTGTGCGACATTGCCTGGAACGATGACCTACGCTCAGGACACAGTGTGCTGCTTAGTCAGTCCCCGCTGAATGTTGCCCGGTGATTGCCGCCGCCCAATTCCCAGACCCTGGAGACGTCAGGTAAATCTTCCCGCCGCCTTGAATCTGTTGCTCGGGTCCCCAGTCTCCTGTAGCAATTTCAATCCAACGGACCACCAACGGCTCTTCCGCGCTGGACACATCGATTCGCACTCCACCGCCAACCGGTAGGTACAAGGCGAAGGCGCTGCCCCTGCGGGCTGACAGATAGGCGTGATTCGGCTTGTGACCGGTGAGCAGGTCGTCCGCGGGTTCCAGCGTCCACAAAGGAATCTGCGACTCCAGCTTTCTGGCCCCGCGAATACTGGCCACGGCCTTGTCATGTAGTCCCAGTCCTGCCGTGGGACGATGGAAACGAATAGACGCCGCCCCGCCCAACAGATTCCGCCAGAACCGTTCGATCCCGTCCTGGTCGGTGCCGAATCGCTGACCGGTCGCGCCATAGGTCTTTGTTAAATTGATCGGTCGCGGATTCTTGGACAGGTAATTCCGGACATGAAGAAATTGGTCCCAATGCTTTTGTCCGCTCTGGTGATTGTTTTGCGAAACATCGACGAAATCGTACACCTCCGGATGATCGAACGTTCGCCTATGAATCTCGGCGGTAATATCCTTATTCCCCCACATCTCGGTGACAAAGATCATTCTGTCCTCCTTGTCCGCGCGATGTTTGAGGTATGTCGCCCAGTAACGGCTCCATTCTTCATCGCCAGTGGTTTCGTTGTCCATGCAATAGAGCACATGACCGAATCGCAGGGTATAATCCAGCATCTTATCGACAAATCGTTGCTGGTACTGCAGTACCACACGGTTGTTTCGCTGCCTTGGCGTCGTAAAGAAGAACGGTTGTGTGTTGAGATAGGGTGGTTCGGGATAGCGTTCTGCCAATTCCGATTTTTCGATCGTGTAGTTAATATTATTGCGTGGGTTATACGGCTGAATATGCCAGGTGTCGCCCATGTAGTCCCAAGGGTCCCAAACCTCGATCTGCACGATGATGCCGCGCTTGGCCGTTTCTCGCAGCATCCGTTCGAAGCGCGTCCAGTACTCGTCATTCCACTGCTCTAAATCATACTGGCCATCATTCAGCTGTTGAAACGGAAAGACCTCAAAACCTCGATCCTGTCGGCTGCTCATCGTGTTCCGGATGACATTGCCACCAGCGGACACCAATCGATCAAGCTGCGCAAGAAGATCTTTTTCCGGCCATTGAAACAGACTGTCGTCATCACTCCCCCCTAACAACAGCAAGGGTTCTCCGTGATCACTCCAGTACCAAAGGTTCTTCGGCCAAGGTTGCAAGACAGGCTCGGCCGCAACCGCATTGACCGAACAGAGTATCGCCAACAAAATGATCAAGCTTATCAACCCTCTACATTTCATAGCTCTCTCCCGCAATCAATCCTCTTTTTTTTGTTACCATTCAAGGACTATCCCCCTACTTTCAGGGATAGAAGCCCTATGGTACAGTGCCTTCTTTCATAAACGCGAACCACAACCATGGCGGTCATCATGCACACACACCAACGATTCTTTCGCATCCTACTCAATTGTTTCACAGCAGTCCTCTTCGGAGGCTTTGTCCTTCTGTCAACGGCCCAAGCAGAGGTCGCATCAAAATCCCGTTTAAGCCCATCTCCTGGCGGCCAATCCGGCGCATTGCAAAGAGTTCTGGAGAAAGGAACATTACGGGTAGGCATCGCACTGTTTACCCCTTGGACATTCAAGAATAAGGATGGTGAATTGGTCGGATTTGAAATTGACGTGGCCAGACAATTGGCCAAGGACCTTGGCGTGAAACCCGAATTCCATCCCTTTAAATGGGAGGATATTATACCGGCCCTTCTGAAAGGGGAAATCGATATTATCGCTGCAGGCATCGTGATTACCCCTCAACGAGCCTTGAAAGTCAATTTCAGCCAGCCCTATGACTCATCCGGGATCGGATTAGTCACGAATATTCCATTAACAAAAGCTTTTGATGGCCCAGAAGACCTCAATCGATCGGAAGTGATCATTTCTGCGGTGACCGGATCGGTTGGCGAGGACCTTGCCCATCGCGTGTTCCCGGAGGCCACCATCAAAACATTTTCTTCCAGTGAGGAGGCCATAGAGGCTGTCACGGGCGGAAAGGTCCATGGGTACATCGAGCACGAACCCATTACCACGTTTATTGCCCTGGATCATCCTCAGACCGTTGATGAACCCTTGTCCAAACCACTGCTCGAGACCAAAGAGGCCTTTGCCGTTCGCAAGGGAGATCCCGACTTTGTACATTTCCTCAACGCATGGATTATCAGCCATAACGCCGATACCTGGTTAAGCTCCGTTCACAAATATTGGTTTGAGGGAATTGAGTGGAGAAAAGATGTGGCCACGAACCCATGACTAGGGCAGAACGGTTCCTTGTAGAGGGACAGCCCTCTTTCTCCTTAGGCTTGATGGGCATGCTTCTCCTCCTTCCGGCACTGCTCGCAGCGGCCGCCCTTGAAAAGCCCAGCACCCAACTGTCGCTTCCTGATGAAGACTCCTACCGATCTCCTCTCTCGGAAAATCTCCTCGAATCGAACCGATGGAGAATTCCACAAGAAGAGAAACGGGACTGGCGATTACCACCACCTCCTCCTCCCGTGGGCTGGCGAACGCCACAATCCGCGGAGCCGGAAACCTCATCCTCCCGACGAACCATTGAGCTCTTCCCTCGATATAAGTCCGGCAAATCAACGGACTATGACATGATTGAACACGAGCAAAAGCCGTTAATAAAGATGTTTGAATTCGGTTCAAAATAATTCCTGGAGCGCTGTTCACCCTGCTCTTCCAATGTTGCCCTCAGTAGAGTGAATCGCGCACAATTGGCCTATGAGCCGTCGAACAGCCAGCCATATCCGGCAAGGATATACCTCCGCCTCACCGGTTCCCACACAGGTGGTCTCCAGCGAAGAATTTCTTCCGCCCCCACAGTCCATCAAACAAAGCCAGGTTGAGTGGCTGATCCACCAAAGCAGCACACGGCTGAGCAGCCGCCTCGGCATAAACCGGCGAGATTTTCTTAAAACCACCGGTGGAATGGCGCTGGCTTTTCTGGCCATGAACCAGGTATTTGGAAAATTCTTTGATGTGCTGGACGTTGAAGCGGCGGAACCCCAAGCGGTTCAGGCTCGCAAAGGGAACCTCCCCTTCATCTTCGATGTCCAAACCCACTACGTCAGTTCATCCTTCAACCAGCCGGGCTGGAAAGACGGACTTCTGGGATTGCGGCGCCGTGCCAAAGAAATGGGCCTGAATCCCAAGCTCTCCGGGGATAGTGGAACAATGGAGGACCTGAGCTTGGGAAACTACATCAAAGAAGTCTTTCTGGACAGCGACACTTCTATCGGGCTCATCAGCACTCCGCCCGGCCCCTATCCATGGGAAGCCGTCGTCCCGCCCAAAGAAATGACGCACATCCGTGATGCAATTAATCGTCTCACCGCTTCCCAACGCATGCTCGCCCATGGGCTGGTCATGCCCCAATTAGGCAAGGTCGATCTTGATTACATGGATCAGCAAGCGGAGACGTTCAAGGTCGATGCCTGGAAATGTTATACCGGCTCCCCGCCGAAAGGCTTCGAACATGGCTGGTGGCTAAGCGATGAAAAGATCGCCTACCCCATGCTTGAAAAAGCGCAGGCCCTAAACATCAATAATATTTGCACGCACAAAGGCCTGCCGCTCGGCCCGGTGCCCGATTACAACCATCCCCGCGATATTCTCCAGGCCGCACAAGATTTCCCCAAATTAAATTTCCTGATTTACCATTCCGGATTTTTAGGCACATCTCGCATCAATCTTGATGAAGCCAAAAAAGGGGAGATTCCCTGGACCAGCGAATTCTGCCGTTTAAAACACAAGCAACCGAAGCTGAAGAATATCTACATGGAATTGGGATCCACATTCGGTCAACTCGTCATCACCGAACCCGTCGTCTGCGCCCACCTGCTGGGACAAATTCTCCTGGCGTTCGGTGAAGATCATCTTCTCTGGGGAACGGATTCGATTTGGTATGGCACGCCCCAATGGCAGATCGAAGCCTTCCGGCGGTTTCAAATTCCCGAAGAACTCCAGGAAAAATTCCACTATCCTGCCTTGACCAAAGATCTCAAAGCCAAGGTCTTTGGTCTCAATGCGGCCAAACTGTTTAAGGTAGATGTCGAAGCCAAACGAAAGGAAGTACCAAAGGATTATCTCAGCCACATCAAAATGGCCTACCGGGAAGAAGGCCCCTCCCCAAGCCACCATGCGTATGGGTGGGTAGTAACATAAGGAACTTTTCATCAATTAAGATTTTTCGATCCTTACCAAATCAATTAAATTCGTTCCATACTAGGGAAGAAAACTCGCAACGTACACTCAATAGTTTTCAGTTAATTTAGTATTATCCACCCATTCATAATTTTCTAAAGAATTTATTCCAAATTTTTCTAATTCGGATAGAACCTCTCTTAAATCCAAAGATTTATTTCCCTGAGATCTAATATAATTTTGGTACGCTTCCTTGTTACCAAAAATATTTCTTGGAGGGTCAACAACATCCTCTTCCAACAACTTTCCTTTTAATATTGTCTCGTTAAAATACTTAATAATCCTTTTGTGCAACAGGTCGGCATAATTCTTCTCAACATCATTTTGGCCCAGATAGTCTCCATGTACCAATCTTTGTCGCAAACCAGAATTGGGATCCACTTTGGTTCCCCACAAGTCCTTCTTTAGTTCTAGGCCAATAATTTCTTCGATTTTCTGGTAAAATTTCTCCTTGTATTTCTTATCTTCTCTGGATAAACCGGCTTTACCCAATGCATCCAACGCAGCACAAAGCAAAAGGATTTTAGAGGAATAACCAAAGGTATTAACTGCATCATTCCAATAGGAATAAAATGCACCAGGGATTACCTTATCCATGAGAAGTATTTCCAATGCCTTTTTCTCCCTATCTCCGAACATCAAGCCTACCCCTTGGGACTCTTGGACATATCTAAAAAAGGCAAAATTTTTATCCAATCTCTTCACCAAAAAAGGCTGACAAGCAAACTCAGTGTAGCATTGAGAAATAAAAGCTATTTGAGGTATCACTCTTGCCATTTTTTTATTAAAGCAATCAAATGCCTCATTTTTATTTCCTGCCTTAACAATTACCTTGGCTAACCAGAAATTACTACCGTTAAACGGCCCCCTACCCCAAAGAGAAAAATAAATCTCATCTAGGAGAAAAGAGGATGTCGCGGAAATAGATGTCATTGCAATTTGAGCAAGCGCTTCAACTCTACACTGAATTTCATATTGGTATTCCATAATCAAAAATGACCAAGCATCGTTTCTTACTAAATCTTACCTTCTTCGCGTTCGAGCAAATCCCAGTTCAAGCCAAACACAAAAGTCCGGCATTTGTGAATCGTCTCTGCTTCTGATTAAAATAAACAATCGAGAATGTCATTTTTCCACTTACCTGTTAGGTTTCCCATGACGACACGACGCTTCTCACCATTTGCTGGTCTCCTTCCCTTAAGCTTTGCCGCATGCATGGGATTGGGCCTCACACCCATCATCGCTCATGCTCAGCTCGAAACTGAACCTCACCCAATGGATACTTTCATAAAAGGGGTTACCAATTTTTCTGAACCCACGGGTGTCCGGGGCACCGTGCGTTATATCGAAAAAGACCGTGAAACACTCTGGTTGAATTGGAAAGAACGATCGGATGCAAGACCGTTGTTCGAAACCGGATGGAAGTTCGTTCCCGGGGATGCCACCTTAGCGGTCCACCCACGGGATTCCGAACAGTGGGAAAAACTGTTAAACCTTTCGAAAGATTTGCCTCTGGAACTGATCATCCAGGACGACGGAAAAGGTCACCGCCATATTCTCTCCTACCAGGATATTTCCGGTGGGCCCAAAGTCCCGCTCTAACCCCGAACCCGTGTTTCTCCAGCCGCACCGATTTTTCCTGCCAGATATTAAGCCAATGGCTACATCCGGTCTTCGTCGTGGTCAATGAGGCCGGTCCAGGTTGTGATGTGTGAGAGTTCCTCCACTGAAACCCCACGCTTTTCAGCCAAGGCCGCTTTATTTCTATCGAATGCTTTCTGAGCCATTTCAGCCTTTGGTCCGAACGTGAGGACCATGTTGTTCCATTCGGCCTTTTCTTCTTCACTCAGGCTTTTCCCGTTGGACTTCACCCAGTCGGCAATCTCCCCATCCATACCACCTTGCAGCACCCGCTTTTCAATATCGGCTCCTTGAATTTCCAGTTTGTCCAGTAGGTATTTGTCGAACCCCGCCGTCAAATAATTGTAATCTTGAATTTGTCCCGCATTGCGCATACGGATTTTATCGATGAGCCGTCCGAGATGGCAAAGCCCGCCGACTTGTTCTTTTGGACTGCGTGGATATTGTGCTGTGGTCATTGGTCATACTCCTTTGTGATAAATGAATCTATGAAAACGTCAAATGTGGCTCCTACGTTATACCTCGTGAGGGGCCTGAAAGGAAATGGCGGCCCAGGATCAAGCCCAGTCATATCAACGGGCTTGTACTCTCTCCAGAATCTTCTGGCAGATGGACCCTGGGTAGTAACCGGAAGGTGAGGACAAACCTAACGATGGATTCCGGTGAATGATGTCGGAAATGACAGAGGAGCTTTAATCCAGCTTAGACCAACAGGAGACCGACCGCTCTGGCTTTAATGGCGGAGGCGGACTGCCACCATTTATCGAATCCTTTGGGGCCGCCAAACGGGAAACCTGCTCGCACTTCCTTATAAATGGGATACCGATGTCCCCCTGTTTGATGAACCGGCACGGCGCGTTCGATGAGATTGAGTAACCATTCGCCCTGGCCTCCCTTTAACCTCACTTCTTCATCCGTGGTTCGGTTCGACAACATGATTCTGTATTGCTCGCCATTTCCCCGATCAACATCAGGCTGCCCGCCGATCCAGACAAATTTTCGCTCTAACCTGGAATGGTCTTCCCGCTGTTCGCTCTCCAAGACCTGCTGGACCCAGGTGCGTTTGACCTTCGGTTTCGGGACCCGCTCCGGAAACCATTCCCTGACATCCCTGGTCAATTCCAACCCTTCTTTGTAATGCCAAAGGGCCGCTCGCAACCCCTCTCCGATCCATTCCGGCATAGACGCCAGAGCATCCACATGAACCAGATCATTTTCCGCAAACCCTCCGAATGCCGGTCCGACGAGCTGAATGCCATAGGCTTGGGGATTGATGCCGATGGGACTGTGGGCAGTGGTGGTAAATCGATGCCAGAAGGCTGATTGTATGAGATCATGAGCAAATAATTGACGCACACGTTCGAGGCTTTCAATGGTTTCACCGATCGTTTCGCTGGGAATCCCATACATTAGATAGGCATGCACCAAAATGCCTGCTTCATGACAAGCCTGAACGACTTGAACGGTTTGGTCGACGGTAATGCCCTTTTTGACCAAAGCCAGCAGACGATCGCATGCCGCCTCCAAGCCGGCACTCAACGCAATGCAACCGGAGGCGGCCAGCAGACGGCAGAGGTCCGGCGTGAATGCCGGTTCGAACCGGACGTTTCCCCACCAGGAAATAGTGACGTCCCGTTCAAGCAGAGACAGTGCCAGATTTTTCAAACCCGCTGGTGGAGCGGCCTCATCTACAAAGTGAAACCCGCGACTTCCCGTTTCCGCGATCAGGGCTTCGATACGATCCACCAACAATTCGCCCGGTGAGACTTCGTACCGGCCAATATAATCCAGTCCCACATCACAGAACGTACATTGCTTCCAATAACACCCATGCGCCACCGTTAATTTATTCCAATGCCCATCGGACCAGAGCCGATGCATAGGATTCAAGGTATCCAGCACGGAAATATACTGATTGAGAGGTAATCCGTCGTAGGTTGGGGTTCCCACTTCAACCTGCGAAACGTCCGGCTCGCTGGCTCCATTCTGCCAGACGACATGCCGCCCCGAACGAAGAAACGTCCGGCACAGATCGGACTCTCGTCGTTTTCCCTCCAAGTATTCCAACAAACAGAGGAAGGGCCGCTCTCCATCGTCAAGCGTCACGAAATCGACGACTTCAAACAGTCGAGGTTCCTGCAGCCTGCGCAACTCCGTATTGGGATACCCTCCCCCCAGCACCACTTTGATTTCCGGCTTTTTGTCCCGCAATTGTTGACCCATTCGAAGTGCGCCATACAGATTGCCGGGAAACGGCACCGAAAATCCGACGACAGCGGGTTGATGCCGGTCCACATGCTGCCAGAGCGCTTCGACCATCCACTCATCTGTGAGACTCATGGGTTGGCCCAAGGCTTCTTCAAGGCGATCATAGGAATTCGCCTGCATGGCAATGGATTCGGCATAGCGACTCAATGCAAAGTGAGGCGTAATGGTCGCCTGAACAAGGTCGGCAAGATCTTCGAGATACAAGGTTGCCAGATGCTTGGCATGGTCGGCCTGATTATGTGAACGATGTATTCCTTCTTGGTCATCTGAATGCTTCGAGGCAAAGCGTGGACCTTCTGGAAGGAAGATGCCCTGACAGATGCGCGAAGCGAGGGTGGGATTTCGTCCCTGCAAAAAACTAATCACCGGATTAATTGTCTCGACATATGCGCGTTCCAAGCTCAGCATTTGTCGTGCTTCACCAGGAAGTTCCTCAAGTGGAGTCTTCCTGAGTTCGGCAAAGACCCGGCTCAAGCCCCCACGTGAGAACAGGGCCAACACCATCTCAATGCCAACGTCAGCCTGGTGCGTGCGATACCCTTGTGACCGCAAAAACCCTGTCAAATAGGCCGTAGATGGATACGGCGTATTGAGTTGAGTCAAAGGAGGGATAATCAGGAGGATAGCTAATTCAGACATGATCGGTTGAGATGCTGATCGGTCAATCCGAATACCGGTGATTGGCTATTCGCCTGGTTATTGAGATGGCAAGGCCTTGTCAAGGAAACGGGAAAGCTTACCCCAGTGAAGCAAAGAGGACAAGTCAGAACTGAGGAGAGTATCCGGAAGGATTGAATAATGCTGCGGTGCCTGCGCCGGAGCTTCGGCAGGCCGGTTAGCAGCAGTCACTGATCCGTGAATCATGAGAAAAATACCGTGGCATATTAAAAACGTTCAGGAGCCGATCAGGGGTCCATCCATTTCCCATGGCCACGACATTCTGCTCAGGAGTCCAGCAATCGGATCCGGCACCCAAATCAGTGCGTCAGATTATGTGAAAAGAGCATACCGTGCGGCCTGGCATTCCTCCTTTGACCGGCCCCCCCGCTCCTCGTCGAGTCACATCGCAACGTCTGGGTCGAACGGTTGCTTGCAGGGAGACCCAGGCCTCCCCGCAACAGTTTGCCGGTTACTGGACCGTCACCGAGATGCTGTCGCTTGCCGCGAGGTGGTCATGATCGTGGGTCGCGGCCTGCACCTTGATTTCGTGCTTGCCTTTGCTCAGGCCCTCGAATGTGCCTGAGAATTCCTTTTGGGGTTCACCGTCCAGATAGACATGGCCATGCGCGGCCTGGGTACCTTTGACAAGTTCGTACGTAAGTTCAAAAGTGTCCCCCACCACAGCTCCATCCTTCGGCGACGTGATTGTAATCTTCGATCCATCATCGATGTCGGCCAGGGCAGGGCTGATTGAGACAGCCAGACAGGCGACGAGAAGCGTAAGAACGAACAAGAACTTTTGTTTCATGATGACCTCCTATGAATAAGCCTGGAAGATTATGCTCCAGACAGTTAGTAATGACACATCCCACAGGGACGTTGTCCTCTCCCACTGTTGAGTCTCACACTGATTGGGTTTGGGATTGGGATTGGGAGGAAGTCGAATAGCCACTGGTGCGGAAAAATGCCAACGCGATCAAGTTTGAAAGCTGGTCAAAATTCTCAAGCATCTGGCCCAGAAAAAGTGATAAACCTGTGGAATAGACCTCTTGCAAGCTGCCAAATTCCAGATCCGCCGCCAAGGCCCCACTTAATCTGATCGCCTGACGGGTTTCGGCCCGCCGACTACTTCCGGCTAACCGTTCCACGACTTTACTGATTTGTCCCGTCGTGTATCGGACGGATCGAGGAAATTTATCATGAAAGAGGAGAAACTCCACGATGCGTTTCGGCACCAACTGTGCCGAGTAAAACTTCCGATAGGCCTCGAAGGCGCTGGCTGATTTTAACGCGGCTAAACACTGATGATATTCGGAAATTCTCCTGGGTTCCGTCGTGGGATCACTGAGAACAGGAATATCAATGAGTCGAGCCGTCCGACCACCCCGCTCAATGTTCAGACCCAACCGGTAAAAGTTCCATCCCTCATCATGTACCATCGTGCTGCCGACAACCCCGTCCAATGTGTAGCAGGTATTCCGTACATACCTGAGCAAATCGTGTGTATCCGACCACAGATCAAGTTCGGTCTTTCCCTTGAGGCTGAGATAAAAATCATTCATAAAATGCCAGACTTCGCTGGACAACTGATCCTGGATTCCGCGGGCGCTATTTCTCGCGGCTGCAATCAGATTGGTCAGCGAATTCGGATTGTCACGGCAGAGGGTAACAAATTCCATGACCGGCCGAGTCTGCACTTCCCCAAAAATTTTGGTATAGGCCTCAAGTTCCCCGGTATCCTCTAAATATCGAGTCCAGATATTGGCCTGGTCTTCTTGAGTTGCGATTTCGGTGAGCAAATGAAAATGCACATTCACGAACCTGGCGGTATATTCAGCCCGCTCCACCGAGCGCCCGATCCAGAAAAACGATTCTGCCGTTCGACTCAACATGGTCTATTCATCCCCATAGAGAACCCACGTGTCCTTACTTCCTCCGCCTTGGGAAGAATTCACCACCAGGGAGCCTTCCTTTAAGGCCACACGGGTCAACCCTCCCAAGGACAAGGAAATTTCCTCCCCCCAGAGCACAAACGGCCGGAGATCGATATGGCGCCCGACCAATCGCATGTTCTCTTCTCCATCCACGATACAGGGATGGTGCGAGAGGGTCACCACCGGCTGGGCAATGTAGCTGCGTGGATCGGTTTCGATTTTCTTCCGAAACTCTTCCTGCTCGGCTTTGGTCGAACTGGGTCCCATCAACATCCCATACCCGCCTGACTCCCCCACGGCTTTGACGACCAACGACTCGAGATGATCCAACACATACTTCCGGTCTTCAGGATTCCCGCACAAATAGGTCGGGACATTCTGCAGAATCGGTTTCTCGCTTAAATAGTAGTCGATCATCTTCGGTACGAAGGTATAGACCGCCTTATCGTCCGCGATCCCGTTGCCAATGCCATTGGCCAGGCCCACATTTCCTGCCCGATAGGCCCGGACCAGGCCGGGAACACCTAGCACGGAATCCTTGCGAAAAACTTCCGGATCGAGGAAGGCATCATCCACCCGGCGATAAATCACATCCACCTGCTCGAGACCTTGAGTGGTCTTCATATACACCTTATCATCAGATTCCACGACAAGATCCCGGCCTTCCACCATTTGAATTCCCATTTGTAAAGACAAAAAGCAATGCTCAAAGTAGGCGGAGTTAAACACACCGGGAGTCAGAAGGACGACGGTGGGATTTTCCTTGCCAAGGGGAGCCAGCCACTTGAGATTCTCCAGGAGCTGCGTCGGATATTGATCCACCGGCCGGACTTGCATGTCGGCAAACAAGTTGGGAAACAGTTGCTTCATGACCAGTCGGTTTTCCAGCACGTACGACACACCTGAAGGTGTCCGGAGATTATCCTCAAGCACGTAATAGCTGCCTTCATGGTTCCGAATTAAATCGATCCCCGATACATGGATGAACACCTCTTTGGGCGGGCAAAAACCCACCAGATCTTTTTGGAAATGTACGGAACTTTCTATGAGTTCGCGAGGTACCACCTGATCGTTCAGAATCCGTTGATCGCCATACAAGTCCACTAAAAACATATTCAAGGCCATGACGCGTTGGCGAATCCCCTCTTCAATGACTCGCCATTCGAGATCAGGGATGATCCGTGGCATCAGATCAAAGGGAAAAATCTTCTCGGTTTGTTGGAGATCGCCATAGACGGTAAAGGTGATCCCCTGCCGCAAAAAGGCCTGATCGGCCTGACGCCGTTTCAATTCCAGATCTTTCGAAGAGAAATTCCGTAACCGTTCGACGAGACGCCGATAATGACGACGCGGAACGCCGGACGACTCAAACATTTCATCGAAACCTGATTTCATCTGATAGCGGTCAAATAACGATTTCACAACCCTATCCTTTGATCAGTGGCCTCTTGGCAAAAAAACGTTCTCGCCGGAATTTACGGAAAAGAGTGTACCATAGCCGGCCGGGACAAGGGCAATTTCAACAGGAGAAAAATGCTCATGCCACGCTTGTGTTGGATTGGTGATTACACAGTCTCATCAAGTTGGATGATGCAAAACGATTAGGGAGGGTGCTAAGATTCCTCAATCGGTTCACGTGAAGATGGCTATTGCATTCTTCCGCTTTCCTTATCACCAACACAGGTATTCAATCGGCTCTTAATTCTTCATGGCACTCCACGTCGCACTCAATCACCAAACTCATTATCGCTACGATCGGCTCGTTCAGATGGGGCCTCACGTCATCCGGCTGCGGCCGGCTCCCCATAGCCGGACGCCCATACTGAGTTACGCACTCAAGATTGAGCCCACCGGGTATTTTCTGAACTGGCAACAGGATCCTCACGGTAACTATCTTGCACGGATTATTTACCCTGAAAAGGTTTGGGAATTTCATGTGGAAGTCGACCTTGTGGCCGACATGGTCGTCTATAACCCCTTTGATTTTTTTCTGGAGCCTGACGCCGAGACACTTCCCTTCACCTATGATCCTATGGTCAAAGAAGACCTGCTGCCGTATTTGGCCAAAGAACCACCTGGCCCTCGATTGCAGGAATGGCTGCGATCATTCACCGCGCCACACGAAGATCCGACCGTTCCCTTTCTCATGAGTCTCAATCAGCAACTCAAGTCTCAAATCGACTACGTCGTCCGCATGGAACCCGGCGTGCAAACCCCTGATGAGACGCTTGAACTTGGCCGTGGATCGTGCCGGGACACCGGT
The DNA here is from genome assembly GCA_032139905.1 of Nitrospira sp. MA-1. NCBI lineage: Bacteria > Pseudomonadati > Nitrospirota > Nitrospiria > Nitrospira sp. MA-1. The sequence goes on along the minus strand of JAQJDB010000007.1, from coordinate 1,081,108 downwards.
TGGCTCCTCGTGCAGATTCTTCGCCACCTTGGAATTGCCAGTCGATTTGTCTCTGGCTATTTGATTCAGCTTGTCGCCGATGTGAAATCGTTGGATGGTCCATCTGGTGCCGATCATGACTTCACAGACCTTCACGCCTGGGTCGAGGCCTATCTGCCTGGAGCCGGATGGGTGGGACTTGATGCCACGTCCGGCCTGTTGGCCGGAGAAGGGCACATTCCGCTTGCCTGCACGCCCCATCCGCTGACCGCCGCGCCCATTAGCGGGGTTATGGATATTTGCGAAACGACATTTTCCCATGAGATGTCGGTCACTCGTATTGTTGAGACGCCACGGGTCACCAAGCCCTACACCGAGGAACAATGGCAAGCCATCGACACATTTGGACAACGGTTGGATCAGGAAATGGCGGCCAATGATGTCCGGCTCACCATTGGCGGGGAACCCACCTTTATCTCCATTGATCATCCCGATGCTCCTGAATGGAATACGGAGGCCGTCGGCGATACGAAACGCCCGTTGGCGGCTAAACTGATCAAACACTTGAGGGAGCGCTTCGCTCCGGGCGGACTTCTGCACTTTGGCCAGGGGAAATGGTATCCCGGCGAACCGTTGCCACGCTGGGCATTCAGTCTCTATTGGCGACAGGATGGTAAACCGATCTGGCAGGAAGACCAGTTCTTCGCCGAGGAAAATCAAGCCTCAAACATTTCAGCCGATGATGCCAATCACTTCATTCAGGGAATCGCCAATCGGGTAGAAGTGGGTACCAAAACCATTCAACCCGTCTATGAAGATCCCTGGCATTTCATCGGTCAGGAACGAAAGCTGCCGGAAAACCTCGAACCGGCCACCAATAATCTCGACGACCCCATGGCTCGTGCCCGACTCGCCAAAGTATATGAACGCGGTCTGGGTAAACCGGCAGGCTATGTCCTGCCATTGCAACGATGGAATGCCAAGGACGGCCCTCGTCGCTGGGTCACCGCAGCATGGACCACACGCAGTCAGCACTTGTTTTTGGTCCCGGGTGACTCGCCAATCGGTTTTCGATTGCCCCTCCCGTCATTACCGGTTATTGATCCCAAAGATTATCCCTATATCATTCCGACGGACCCATTTGACATCCGAGGGCCCCTACCCGATCCGATTCAGGAATCCTCCCTTCAGGAACGCCGGCTTCAGAAACTACAGGGAGAAGGGGGGCCACATGAACCGGCTCAAGTGATCATGGGACAAAAAAGCGGGGTCGGCGCAGGAGGTGTGGTTCGCGCATCTCTCACGGTGGAACCTCGTAACGGGCACCTCTGCGTGTTCATGCCGCCTCTGGAATCGGCTGAAGATTATCTTGATCTGGTCGCCGTCGTTAAGGACACCGCTGCGGAATTAAACCAGCCAATTCACTTGGAAGGCTACACGCCCCCCTATGACCCTCGTATCAACGTTTTGAAAATCACTCCTGATCCTGGAGTGCTCGAGGTCAATATCCACCCCGCGAAAAATTGGGCGGACATGGTCGCGATTACCACGGCCATCTATGAAGAAGCGAGGCTCTGCCGATTAGGCACGGAAAAGTTCATGTTGGATGGACGACACACGGGAACCGGGGGAGGCAATCATGTGGTCATGGGAGGCAGCACCCCTGCCGACAGCCCCTTTCTGCGTCGGCCAGACCTCCTCCGGAGCCTGATCGCCTACTGGCAACGTCACCCTTCCCTCTCCTATGTTTTTTCCGGTCTCTTCATCGGCCCGACCAGTCAGGCTCCCCGCATCGATGAAGCCCGGCATGATTCCTTGTATGAACTGGAACTGGGATTTGCCCAGGTTCCTCCCCCCAACGTCGATGCGCCCCCACTTCCGTGGTTGGTTGATCGGATCTTTCGAAATTTGCTCATTGATGTCACAGGGAATACGCATCGCACGGAAATTTGTATCGACAAACTCTATTCCCCTGATGGCCCGACCGGTCGACTCGGTTTGGTGGAATTCCGGGCCTTCGAGATGCCGCCCCATGAACGCATGAGTCTGGCTCAACAGGTTCTCCTCCTTGCGCTCGTCGCCCGTTTTTGGAAATCTCCGGACCAGGGAAACCTTGTTCGATGGGGCACCCAACTCCATGATCGCTTCATGCTCCCACATTTCCTCGCTCAGGATCTCCATGAGGTCATCCAAGAGATGAACCGCGCCGGGTACGAACTGCATGAAGACTGGTTCGCGCCTCACCTGGAGTTTCGTTTTCCGCTCTTTGGTTCGATCAACTATGGCAGTCTGGTCATGGAAGTTCGACAGGCTCTGGAACCATGGCATGTGATGGGAGAACAAGGAGCCCCTGGAGGCACTGTGCGATATGTGGATTCTTCGGTCGAACGGCTACAGATCAAGCTGTCCGGGTCAACAGAAAACCGTTATATCATCGCCTGCAATGGCAAACGCGTACCGATGACACCAACCGGACGGCAAGGAGAGGCGGTCGGCGGCGTCCGGTACCGGGCCTGGCAGCCTCCAAACTGTTTACATCCCAAAATCGGAATTGACGCCCCGCTGACTTTTGACATTTACGATCAATGGGCCCAACGGGCGGTTGCCGGGTGCACCTACCATGTGGTTCATCCGGGCGGACGGAATTTTGAACATTTCCCCGTCAACGCCTATGAAGCCGAAAGCCGCCGGTTGGCCAGGTTTCATGCCTTTGGTCATACCGCGGGACCCTATGCCGAACCACCAGATACTTCTCGCCCGGAATTTCCTTGTACCCTCGACCTCCGTTGGCCGGCGTAATCACGTAACCTAGACAGTGTATTCAGGAAACGGTAAGGTAATTTTGATCGTCTTTCGAAGAACAACACTCTGATGGATTCCATGGCGGCCTCCCTTTCTCCCGAACCACCGGATTCCCTTTCCCAGCCCTCAACGATGTACCCGCCTCAACCGGATACCTTTGATGAACTCGTGGCGTCTGACGGGTCCGTCCGTTCGCATTGGCAGAATCTGTTGAAACAGTTCGGGAGCCTGGACGCCACCCAGCGCCGTCAGGCTCACGAAACTGCCGCACGAATGTTGAAGGATGACGGCATGACGTATCTTGCCGGTCAGAATGGACGACAATCTGACAGACCCTGGCAACTAGACTTATTTCCCCTGTTGATCAGCCAAGAGGAATGGCAACACCTCGAATCAGGGCTGATTCAACGAGCCCGCCTCCTCAACCATATCTTGAGTGATTTGTATGGTCCGCAACAATTGCTGAAAAATGGAACCTTACCCCCTGCTGTCGTGTTTGGAAATCCCCAGTTTTTGCAGCCCTGTCACGGCGTACCGGTGGCGGGAGGCACCTACTTACATTTCCTGGCGTTCGATGTGGCGCGAGCGCCGGACGGAAATTGGTGGGTCTTGCGGGATCGCACCGAAGCGCCCACCGGTGCCGGATTCGCCCTCGAAAATCGTATTATCGTCTCCAGGTCGTTACCCAATCTATTTGCCCGGACACAGGTCCAACGACTCTCTTCCTTTTTCCAGACCTTCAGCGAGAGCTTTCGCCAGTTTTCCCAACGGGAAGATCCCATGGCGGTCGTGCTCTCACCAGGCCCAGAAAACATGGCGTATTTTGAACATGCGTACCTGGCCCGGTATCTGGGATACCCGATCGTCGAAGGGTCGGACATGACCGTACGTGATGAACGGCTGTTCCTGAAAACGGTCGATGGTCTCAAACCCGTTGATCTGGTCTTGCGGCGGATTTATTCCGACTTGTGCGATCCCCTCGAATTGATGACGGAATCCAGCACAGGTGTCCCTGGGTTACTTCAAGCCATTCGAGCCGGACATGTCACGATGGCCAACGCGCTCGGGAGCGGATTGATCGAAAGCGAAGTCCTCTTAAGCTTTCTGCCGACGTTATCCAAATTCTTTTTTGGTGAAGGGCTTAAAATTCCCAGTGTCGCCACCTGGTGGTGTGGACAAGCCAACGAGCGGGCCTACGTGCTTGACAATATGGATCATTTGTTAATTCGTCGCGTATTGACCCCCAAGCGGGGCCTCACCCACGACCGTCTGTCTTCCTTCGGGCCTGACCTGAATGAGCAAGACCGTAAAGCCCTGGCTCAAGCCATTGCCCGGCGTGGGCATGAGTACGTGGGACGTGAAATCGTTTCCCCATCCACGACTCCATTTTGGACGTCTCAGGATGAACTCAAACCCGCCCCCATGACCGTCCGCATTTATCTGACAGCCACAAAGGACGGCTATACCGTCATGCCTGGGGGACTGGCTCGCGTATCGGTTCAATCAGATCCCCGTGGTCACTGGCATGAGCCCGGTGATTTCAGTAAAGACACCTGGGTGAAATCGAATGGTCCTCTTGATATCCCGGCAGCCGTCACACTTCCCCATCATACGCTTCAACTTCGGCGAGGAGGACGGGATCTACCCAGTCGAACCGCTGACAATCTTTTCTGGCTGGGACGTTACACGGAACGCGCCGAGGGCGCGATCCGTTTATTACGAAGCCTGGTCTTACGCATGAGCGGAGAGGCGGGAATCGGAGATGACCCCGAGACCCTGAATCGTTTGGTTTCCCTACTCGTGATGCAAAAACATTTATCCCCCCGTCGGGCCAAACGCGCGGTAGAAGGTGGAGCCGGTGCGGTGGAGGCGGAACTCCGAACGATTTTATTTGACCCGGATACGCCGGACGGCCTGGCAACCATTCTCCAGAATGTGCGACGCACCGCAGAACTGGTCCGCCACCGGTTGTCTCTCGACACCTGGAATATTTTAATGGAACTCACCGGCGTGCCGAAGGAATGGGCCCAGACCAAAGGACAAAGCATCGACGATGCCATTCGCCTACTGAGCCGGATGATACAACATCTGGCCGCGTTGAATGGGATGGTTATGGAAAATATGACTCGCAGTTATGCCTGGCGTTTTTTGGAAATGGGACGGCGCCTGGAACGCGTGAGACATTTATCCAAACTCATCCGTCATTTGGCATCACGAGGAACACCGGAAACCACCGGCGCCCTCAATCTGCTTCTGGAATTAGCCGACGCCTCCATTACCTACCGAACCCGATATAAGGCCGAAGCCAAACTTGCAGCGGTCTTGGATTTACTATTGGCCGATGACACCAACCCCCGTTCAATTATTTTCCAATTATCAACGATCGAGGCACACATCAACGCGTTGCCTCGAGAAGAAGCCGCTGCTTCCATCAACCCGGCACTAAGGATTACCACACGTGGGTGGACGGATATTCGACTGGCCGACATGATGGAACTCGCTCAATCCACGACAAAAACCGGAGTGCGAGTCAATCTGGAACGCCTCCTCAAACAACTGGATCAACACGTGCATCAACTCTCCGATGTCGTGGCTCATACCTTTTTCAGTCATTCATTGGCTCAACGCATTTCCGGGCCTCAATGGCTTGAGGGCATTCCGTGAAATATCAGGTCACTCACCGGACAACTTTTGCCTATACACAGCCTGTTGCCATTTCTCATCATGTGTTGCGTCTCACTCCCCGGTCCCATCCCCGACAACATTGCCTCCGATCGACGATGAGGTTTGACCCGACGCCATCTGTCCGTTCAGATGGCATAGACTATTTTGGGAACCCGATCACCCATTTGACCATTCAAACGCCCCATCCCGAATTGATCGTCGAAGCCAAAACCTTAGTGGATGTCATGAAGCCTGATCCGATCCCATTGGATCAAAGTCCGCCCTGGGATCAAGTCGTCCAACAACTCCAGAATCCGTTGGACACGCCGAATCTGGAAGCCCAACAATTTATGTATGACTCCCCGTACATCACCATGGACGATGCCACATATGATTTTGTTCGTGAGTGTTTTCCAGCCGGACGCCCCCTTCTGGCCGGAGTCATGGATTTAACCAGCCGAATTTTTCAGGAATTCACGTACGAAGGAGGTGTGACGGAAGTTTCCACACCGGTTCAAGATGTCCTCACCTCACGAAAAGGGGTGTGCCAGGACTTTGCGCATTTGGAAATCGCCGCACTCCGCAGCCTTGGTGTGCCCGCACGGTATATTAGTGGATACCTTTTGACGCATCCACCTGAAGGACAGGAGAAACTGGTAGGTGCCGATGCCTCACATGCCTGGTTAGCCGCATGGAGTCCCGGCCTCGGGTGGGTCGACTTTGATCCCACCAACAATATCATTCCCGGCGATGAACACATCACCTTGGCCTGGGGAAGGGATTATGGAGATGTCAGTCCGATTAATGGCTTCATGGTTGGAGGCGGACACCATACCCTCGCCGTGTCCGTGGACGTCAGCCCCGCTCCACATCCTTCACTCGTATAATCCTGATTATCAATCCGGAGAATGTCAGTGGTCGATTCGTTAATTCCCGCCGCAGTGTCTAAGAGAATTCGTGCGATAGCCAATTCCGCTTAATCCTCCAGCAATAGGATCATGCTTTATTGCATGAACCACAGACGCCGGGCCTGTCAGAACAATATCCAAAACTTTAGCGTTTCCGCCTCGTAAGACAGAATCGCTGAAAACAGCTCCACCTCTGATTTGCCTTGCAAATTTGAGGAACAATCGAGGCTTGTTCCGACCCTCTAATTCTGGAAGAGATTATCGGATTTCCTTGGGGTTCCCATTGGTGGCTGCGGAAGTAACCGGCTCAGACCAGTCGGCGTACAAGGCAACCAAATCTTTGGTGGGTAACGGGAAAAAGCCTGATTTGGCAACAACCTGTTGGCCTTCCTGACTTACCGCAAACTTGATAATCTCCGACAGGAGAGGAGAATCCTGTGCTTGTGGGGAATGATTCACATACAGATAGAGCACCCGACGAAGTGGATAGGATCCATTGCTCGCGGATTCAAATGTCGGCTCGACAAAAGACTTCCCTTCCTCGGTAGCCACACGCAGGGGTTTGACGGAATCGGTGCGATAGCCGATTCCACTATACCCTATGGCATAAGGATCATTCATAACGGCATGGACAACCGACGCGGCGCCTGGTTGAACCGCAACCGACTCTTTATCTTTTCCGCCCATCAAGACTAATTCTCTGAAAAACTGTCCGGTTCCTGAATTGGAATCCCGAATTTGCGCAAGGATAGGCGCTTGTTTCCAGCTGCCGGAAAGGCCCAATTGGCCCCAATGGTCCAGAGACTCCTGAGCCCCTCGTCGCCTTTCGGAGGAAAACACCGCATCTAATTGTTGAAAGGTGATTTGGTCGAGCGGGTTATCCTTATGCACAAAGACGGCAAATGCATCCACGGCAACGGGTACCGTAGTAGGTGCGTACCCTAGCCGTTTGGTGAATAGCTCGATTTCCTCATTTTTCAGCGGACGGGACATGGCCGCCATGTGGGTTTTCCCACTCATTAACGACTCAAATCCGACTTTGGAACCCTCCGTGTCCAGGGTAATGACCAAATGAGGTTGAACTTTTCCCAACTGGTCTTTCCATTTCTTCAGAATTGGGTCCATGGTATTGGAGCCCACTATGTTGATCTTCCCTGATACGTCACTTTGTGAAGCGTAATGAGGAATCTGTTGATCGATAGGGGGAAACAGATCGTGTTCTCCCATAACAGGTGTCCCAACCAACATTACGCCCAACAAAACACTGGATTTAAGGACCTTGAGTCTTATCAATTTCATGTTCGCCCCTCGTAGTAAGGATTAATATGCCTTATTGTCTCTCATGCCACCATTTTCACAAAAATTGAAAGAAGCCTTCCCTCATTCTCACATTTTCTATTATTGAGGATAGAGCCTACCTACGTATTGTGTCGGTATTATGTCTCGCATGTTACAAATACGTTAACTTTTATTTGAGGACTCCCTGCTGGAATTTATCGTTTTGAGTGTATAAATCGTAGCTACCTTCGTTAGAAAACCTAATATATCCAAGCTATCCAAAATACTGTACGACTGCATCCATGAAACCTTGACTCACAATAATGGTCCATATTAAATTCCATTCATATGAATACATAATCATATTAAATAGGTTTTTACATTCAAAAATTTTCATTCCACCCCATGAAAACAAAGATTACATCCCCCGCTTGTGCGGAAAAATTGAAAGTGTTATCGGACCCAACCCGCCTCGGCGTGCTTGAATCACTCATGTCAGGGCCGAAAAATGTCGGAGAACTCATGGGTGAGTTGGAGGTTGAACAGAGTTTATTGTCCCACCATTTGGCCATCCTTCGCGACGCAGGCTTAGTGGAATCCTCTCGGGAAGGGAAAACCATGATTTACCAATTACCGGAAAGCGTCGCAGATTCTACGGCGGGCAAGGCCATCAATCTGGGGTGCTGCAAAATTTCCTTCGATTAACGCGTCGTTCTTTACCCTTTCAAAAATCCTGTTGCACCTTATGGTTTTTTCGTCTTTTTTTTTCGTACTAAAAGTTATCCTGATTAGCCATTTTTTATGGACATTCCCGCCGTGGGAATATCCAATCGCCCGGGCAGAAGACACAAGACTGATCATCTCCGGCTCCAGCACCATGGCTCCGTTGGTATCCGAAATCGGCAAACGCTTTGAGACCCTCCATCCGGGTAATCGGGTAGACGTTCAAACCGGAGGCTCCTCTCGCGGCATTGCAGACGCAGTGACCGGCCTGGCGGATATCGGCATGGCCTCCCGGACTCTGAAACCTCAGGAAGCTCATCTATTTGGATCCATCATTGCCCATGACGGCATTACCATCATCCTACACCGTGATAATCCCGTAAAGTTTTTGACGGATGCTCAGATCAGAGACATGTACACCGGAACAATCACAAATTGGAAAACAGCCGGCGGAAATGAGGCACCTACATTGGTCGTCAATAAAGCCGAAGGGCGCTCGACACTCGAACTGTTTCTTCAGTATTTCAATCTCAAGAATCGGGATATCCACGCCCATGTCGTGATTGGGGATAACGAACAAGGCATTAAGACAGTAGCCGGCAACCCTCACGCTATCGGATATGTCTCCATTGGCACGGCCCAGTATGATGCGACCCATGGCATACCCATCCGATTGTTACCGCTGCAACACATTCCGGCCACGATCGAGACAGTCAGGAAAGGCACGTTTCCTCTCTCTCGTCCACTAACCCTTGTCACAAATTCTCCTCCCGCAGGACTCATTAAAACCTTTATTGATTTCGCGCAGTCATCTCAAAACCATGATCTCATCCTCCAACAATATTTCGCCCCACTCCAAGAATGATGATCTGCTCTCAGGGAGTGTGAGATGTCTTACGTTGACGGCAGGAGGACTCTTGCTTCTGGTCATCGCATTTCTCTTTCATGAATCCTGGCCCGCCCTTCACCATATTGGGCTCACACGGTTTTTCAGCGATCCTGACTGGTATCCTACCGATAACTCGTATCGCCTGACTTCTATGGTCTGGGGAACCATCTTCGCGTCCACCGGTGCCGTTCTTCTTGCCTCCCCGCTCGCAATTCTCTCAGCGCTTTTCTGTCATTTTTATGCGCCCCCTCTTCTTAGCCGATGGTTCCGCCGCATGGTCGAACTCCTGGCCGGGATTCCTTCGGTCGTCTTCGGCTTTTGGGGTCTCGTGGTTCTGGTTCCGATGATCGGCCGCTGGCATCCTCCCGGCCCAAGCCTGCTTGCCGGCATTCTCATCCTGGCGTTTATGATCATGCCCACCATCATGTTAGTGGCCCATACCAGCATTGCTCATGTTCCCCTCGCCTATATCCATAGCGCCTCCGCCTTAGGATTCAGTCGATGGTCGATGATTTGGCATGTGATTCTTCCCACAACCAAGGTTGGCATTTTTACCGGCATCCTATTGGGATTGGCACGTGCCCTCGGAGAAACCATGGCCGTTCTAATGGTCTGTGGAAACGTCGTACAAACTCCTTCCCGTCTGTTTGATCCGGTCAGAACCCTGACCGCCAACATTGCCCTGGAAATGGGGTATGCGTTGGGCGATCATCGGGCGGCATTGTTCTTGAGTGGACTCTTCCTCATGGGAGTCGTTGTGCTATTTGTCAGCATGGCAGAGGGCTTACGCCATCGGAACACCTATGTCGCGACAAAGTAACCACGTCCAGGAATACTGCCTCACCGTGATCATATGGACGGCGGCCACCATGGTCTCCATTCCGTTTATCTGGTTAATGGGTGATTTACTCTGGAACGGGTGGAACCACCTGTCATTCAACTTCGTGTTCTCTGCTCCCCTGAATGCCGGGCGGGAGGGCGGAATCGGCCCCATCCTCATATCCACTTTCTTACTCGTCGGAGTATGCATGGGAGTGGCCGTGCCTATGGGGTTGGGAACAGCATTGTTTCTTTCGGAATACACCCGTCACGATCATGCGCTTGGCCGACTCATTCGTGGGTCACTGGATGTCCTCGCAGGTGTGCCCTCCATTGTCTTTGGCCTGTTTGGCAATGCCCTGTTTTGCCAAGTCCTGGGATTCGGATTTTCCATTCTGTCGGGAGGTCTCACATTGGCCTGCATGGTGTTACCTATCCTGATTCGCACGGTGGAAGAAAGTTTTCGGGTTATTTCGCGTGAACAGCGATTATCCGCAGCAGCCCTTGGCCTTTCAAAGTCGACCACCATTCGAACGATTCTCCTCCCGGCGGCCATCCCCGGACTGTTGGTCGGCGGCATCCTTGGGCTGGGACGGGCAATAGCCGAAACTGCGGCTTAATTTTTACCAGTGGGTACGTGGACCGAATGCCGGAGTCTTTAATGGATTCAGGACGATCGCTCGCGGTGCACATTTATGATCTATCCATGAATGTGGCCGGGGGGAACCCCCATGCCTATGCCACGGCTCTTGTCCTGGTGAGCCTCTTGTTCATAATTAACCTTTCTTCTTCCTGGATTGCTTCACGATGGACCTTATCCAACCAACTTCCCACATAATTCCTGATCCCGACAAACGGGCCGGGTTCAGAGCATGGCTCCCCTATCAATCCACCGAACCCTGCTGTGAGCCTGACGCTCATATTCGCGCGAACAACCTTTCGATCGCCTATCACCATCTTCAGGTACTTCGGAATGTCACACTTGAAATTAATCGGGGGTGTATTACCGCATTAGTGGGGCCGTCAGGTTGCGGAAAAACAAGTTTTCTTATGAGCCTGAACCGCTTGACGGATTTGATTCCCGGATGCCAGGTCTCGGGGCACCTGCAGATGAATGAATTGGATATCCTTGCCCCTACAACCGATCTCCTTCAATTGCGCCGTAACGTGGGAATGATTTTCCAAAAACCCACCGTTTTTCCTTTTTCCATCCGTAAAAATCTGGAACTCCCTCTCCGTGAACACGGAACGCATGACCGCACACTATTGCAATCGGCCATTGAAAACGTCCTGCAGCAAGTTGGTCTCTGGCATGAAGTCAAAGACCGGCTCGACCATCCCGCTCAAGCCCTCTCAGGAGGACAACAACAAAGGCTCTGCCTCGCAAGAGCACTCGTATTAAGACCGGATGTCCTTCTGCTTGATGAGCCCTGCAGTGCCTTAGATCCAATCTCAAGCGGAATCATCGAAGATTTAATTGCCAGCTTGCAGGGTTCGTACACCATTCTCATCGTCACACATAACCTAGCCCAAGCCCGCCGATTAGCCGATCATGTGGCCGTTTTCTGGTCATTGGAAGGAATCGGACAATTGGTTGAACATGGTTCCGCTCAGCAGATATTTGAATCCCCAAAAGAGGAATTAACCGCCGCCTACATTTCCGGAATTCGCGGTTAGATCAGACTCTCTTCTCCTTGGATCCCCCCGTTTTTACATCGGTTTGACCTTCTGTTAACAGAATCGTAATCCCTGTGGGCTAGTCTCTTTCTCAAGATGCACGCACATTCTTCTCGTTTACCACACATAGTTTATCAATCAAAGGGAGGCCGTATTCATGAAGGTTTTTACATTACTAACGGGACTCGTCTGCCTGGGCATCGTGTTGCAGACAAGTGCCTGGGCGAGTGATGAACTGATCGATGTCTTGCGTGAGAAGAAGGTGCTCACCAAAGAAGATTGGATCAGAATTGAGGCGGCAGAAGAGAAAAAAGCGGTGGAACAACAAAAAGCGCTTGATGCTCAATTTCCAGTCAAAGTCGGCTGGGGATCGAAAGGCTTTGAATTCTCAACAATCGATGGAAAATTTGCGACACAAATTCAGTGGCGGTTCCAAGGGCGCTATACGTATCCCACAAGCGGAGATCCGATATCCGCCGCTGATTTCAATGCGGGTCCCGAGAGTACCCTTGAACTTCGCCGCGTTCGAATGAAAATCGGTGGTCATGGCTATCAACCCTGGATCAAGTACTATTTCGAGTTAGATCTGCAATCCACTTCCAATTCCGGCGGGTCACCTGGATCGACTAGATTAATCGACTGGCGGATCAGTCTGGAAAAGTTCAAGTTTCTTTCTCTGCAACTTGGACAATGGAAAGTCGACTATAACCGCGAACGAAGAGACTCTTCCGGCACCCAGCAGTTCGTGGAACGATCAATCGTCAATGAAATCTTTACCATCGACCGCCAGGTTGGGGCCATGCTGTATGGCCATGTGGCCCCTGGTACGGCCTTTGACTCACGATATTATGCCGGTGTCTTTACAGGATCCGGTCGGGGAGAAGCCAACGACGACGCCAACATGATGTACTTCGGACGGTATCAATGGAATTTCCTCGGACGCGATCTGAAATGGTCACAAAGCGACGTGGAGTTTCACGAGCAGCCCACGGGAAGCGTGGCCTTCGGGGCCTATACCACTGTCGGCAAATGCACCAGATGGTCCTCGAGTGGTTGCGGAACATTGCCGGAAGACAATTCGGCCGGGGTACCCTACACCTCGGACTCCAACGCGAAAGCCGGACAATACCGGGTGCAGGGCATGGTGGAGGAATTCGCGTTCAAATGGCGGGGGCTATCGATTCAACATGAATACCATTGGAAAGAGGTTAAGGACAACAGCTATCCAGAGGGTGCGCCGGGCCATAAGACCAACATGATGGGAAGTTACTCACAAATCGGTTATTTCCCCCATGGTCTCATTCCGGCAGTCCCCAAACCCCTGGAGGTCGCCTTTCGTTATGCATTTGTCGACCCCAACGTCTCAACCCCAAATGATCGACGGCAGGAATACACCACTGCCATCAACTGGTTTTTCGCAGGACATAAAAACAAAATTACTCTCGATGGGTCCTGGCTCACGCTGTCCCAACCCGCAGGGCAAAATCAGCATGAACAGCGGGTCCGTTTGCAATGGGATGTGTCATTCTAAATGTATCGGGACGTAAAGGTACTCCTCACGTCCCACGAACAGGCCTCTATCGGCTGTCATCCGAAGAGGCCTGTTCTTCCATTGGGTACGCCAACGGAATGGAAGACCCGGCGGGATCTCCCTGAATCAGCCTTCTAGAAGGTACATGGGAAAAAGTTGAGATCGAATAAATGGCATGTCTTCCGCCAGTAACATTTAACCTGATGGTAATGAGAATGTCATAGACGTGTCATCTTATCCTGAGATAGTCGGATGATTCATCTTTCAAGAAATTATTTCATACTACTCCAATTACCATTCTCACACTTAATCATACGGAGGTTTCGCATGAAAATCCCAATCCACCTTGTTATGGCGACCTTCGCTCTGACCATCACCGCGTCGATTTCCACCGTGTCCGCCCGCGAGTTGGTCAAAATTGACGGCTCAAGCACGGTCTTTCCGATTACCGAGGCGATGGCTGAAGAATTTCAAAAAGCCGAACGAGGGAAAACAATGGTGACAGTAGGCATTTCCGGCACAGGCGGCGGCTTTAAAAAATTCTGTCGAGGTGAAACGGATATCGCCGACGCTTCCCGTCCGATAAAGGAGTCAGAAATTAAATCGTGCAAAGAACACAACATCGGCTATATCGAGTTACCAATCGCCTTGGACGCCTTAACAGTCGTCGTAAATCCTAAAAACGACTGGGCGGATCATTTGACCGTGGAGGAATTGAAAACCGCCTGGGAACCTGGAGCCCAGGACAAAGTGACGAATTGGAATCAAATTCGAAGCAGCTTCCCGGATCGACCCTTGAAACTGTTCGGGGCTGGGACTGATTCCGGGACCTACGATTATTTTGTTGAGGCCATTGTGGAGGGAAAAAGTTCTCGCGGGGATTTTACCGCTAGTGAGGATGACAACGTCCTGGTTCAAGGAGTCAGCAATGACATTAATGCCATGGGATTTTTCGGCTTGGCCTATTACGAGGAAAATAAGGGAAAATTAAAAGCCGTACCGATTTCATGGAAAGGCGGGAAACCCGTGGGCCCTTCTGTGGATAATGCCAAAAATGCCACGTACCAACCCCTATCGCGTCCCATTTTTATTTACGTCAATAAGGATGCCGCCGACAAAAAACCACACGTCAAACGATTCATCGAGTTTTATTTGAACAACGACCATGCCCAAACGCTCGTGAGGGAAGTCGGATACGTGCCGTTGCCCTCAAAAGCCTACACGATGGCTCTGGACAAGTTTACCAAACGACTCACGGGGACGGTTTTCCATGGGGCTGAAGTCGGCGTCGGAATCGAAGACCTGCTGGCCAGGGTTCCTCAGTAGAGGGAACCTGGACAATCGGATCGGTCCTCTCCAGGGGTGGCCAGCCGCCCCTGGAACATAGAATTTTATCTGGAGTTGAAAGCATGCCAACGTTACCACCTTCCTCAAGCCTCTCTGCCTCTTCAGGATCTCCCTTACGCGCCAGCAAAGGGTTCCTCCGCCGCCGTGCCTTATGGGGCTCTTTAGCCGGGGGGTGCCTTTTGGTCGCAGCCGCGACTTCCGTGTTTGTCACGTTAGGAATCGTGTATGTCCTGGTCACGGAGTCCATGGGGTTCTTTGCCCAGATATCTCTCCTGGACTTTCTGACAGACACCCAATGGACTCCCGTTTTTGAGAATGCCCGCTTCGGGGTGATGACTCTGGTCTCGGCGACGGTTACCGTAGCAGGGATTGCGCTAGCCGTCTCTATTCCGGCGGGACTGGCCTTGGCTATTTACCTCAGCGAATATGCTCGAAGGGAGGTTCGCGAGACGGTCAAACCCTTTCTTGAGTTGCTCGAAGGGGTGCCGACAGTGGTCTACGGATATTTCACCCTTCTCTTTTTCACCCCGCTTCTGCAAACCTTCATCCCCGGCTTGGAAGGGTTTAACATGCTCGGTCCCGGCATCGTCATGGGAATCATGATTCTTCCCTACACAGCCTCGGTCAGCGAAGATGCCATGCGGGCAGTCCCCCCTGGTCTGCGGGAAGCGGGATACGCCTTGGGATACTCCCGCTTCCGGGTTGCCATGCGGGTCGTGGTCCCTGCCGCATTTTCCGGCATCACCGCCGCATTCATTCTGGGCATGTCACGAGCCGTGGGCGAAACGATGGTCGTCGCCATCGCTGCCGGCCAAAACCCCAATTTTTCTTTCAATCCCACGGAAGGAGCAGCAACGATCACGGCCTATATCGTACAAATGGCCATGGGAGATTTGCCTCATGACTCCATTGCCTACCAATCCGTGTTTGCGGCTGGAATCGTGTTGTTTGTCATCACGCTCACCTTCAATTTGATCGGTTTCTATCTCCGGCGGCGCTTTAAGGAGGTGTACTAATGATTAAAGCCGACGTGTCCCAAACGTTTACTCCTGACTTGGCCCGCATTGTTAGTGCCAACCGTCGAACAGATCTGGTCATGGCGGGCATCGGCATTTCGGTACTGATCGTCGCCATGAGCTTATTGGCGGCAGTGGTCATCGACCTGATCGTGGGCGGATGGCCCAGACTCATGAACCCCGATTTTTATCTCAACTTCCCCTCGCGCCATCCTCTTCAAGCAGGGATCCTTTCCGCTTGGGTCGGCACAATCCTGGTCATGCTCGTCACTGCCTGCATTGCGATACCGCTGGGGGTTGGAGCAGGGGTGTACTTGGAGGAATATGCTGCGCGCAACTGGATCACGGATTTCATTGAAATCAACGTCAGCAATCTAGCCGGAGTGCCTTCCATTATCTACGGGTTGTTAGCGCTTGGTCTGTTCATCCATGGGTTCGGGCTCGGAGAGACGATCCTCACGGCTGGCCTGGTACTCGCATTACTGATTTTGCCGGTAATTATTGTATCCACCCGTGAAGCCATTCGTGGAATTCCCCTTGATTTGCGGGAAGCCGCATATGGGTTGGGTGCTGACAAGTGGCAGACCGTTCGCCTGTACGTGCTGCCCGCTGCGCGGGCTGGCATTTTGACCGGAACCATCGTGGGTTTGGCTCGAGCGATAGGAGAAGCCGCACCGGTCATCACCATCGGGGCCTTAACCTTTATCGCCTTTTTACCCGCCCCCCCTTTTCAGGCCAGCCCGCCTTTTATCAATTTTGAATGGCTCGAAAGCCCATTTACCATCATGCCTATTCAGATGTTCAATTGGGTCTCACGACCCCAGGCAGAATTCCATATTAATGCCGCGGCGGCCGGAGTCATTCTGATGCTGATGACGCTGGCGATGAATGGAGTGGCGATCTGGTTGCGCTTTCATTTACGACGCCAGGTTCGTTAGCCATCCATGATGTCCCAGATGAATATTGGATGCCCTCTTAGCCGAACCAAGGAACCACGCATATGACACAGAAAATTTCTCATGACCAGCAAGTCACACTCATGTCGCTCAACGCCTCCCCCACAACCAACACCGAACGGGAATCGCTGGCGGCGGAAGTTCGGAAACTCAGTTTTTGGTATGGTGAAACCCAAGCCTTGAAGGAAATCACCTTGTCAATTGCCAATCGGAAAGTCACCGCGTTGATCGGACCATCCGGATGCGGGAAAAGCACCCTCCTTCGATCGTTTAATCGTATGCATGATCTGTATCCCGGAAATCGGTATAGCGGAGAGATTCGTCTTTTCCCTGAAAACCACAACCTCATCGACCTTGATCCCTTCATGGTCAGACTTCGAATCGGGATGGTGTTCCAAAAACCCAATCCTTTTCCCAAATCCATCTTTGAAAATGTAGCGGCCGGCCTTCGGATTCAGGGCGTTCAGAACAAAAAACTGTTGAGCGACCGTGTGGAACAGGCCTTGCGGGATGCGGCCTTGTGGGAGGAAGTGAAGGATCGCCTTTCACAATCGGCCTACGGCCTCTCAGGCGGACAGCAGCAACGATTATGTATCGCCAGGGCCCTGGCCCCACAACCTGAAATCCTCTTACTGGATGAACCCACCTCGGCATTGGACCCCATTGCCACCGCCAAAGTTGAAGATCTGATTACAGAAATTCGCCATCGGTTCACGGTGATCATTGTCACCCACAACATGCAGCAGGCGGCCCGGATTTCGGACTTTACCGCCTACATGCATCTGGGCAAACTCATTGAATTCGCTCCAACAGGAGAACTGTTTACCACGCCGCAAGAAACGCTGACGCGGGATTATATCACCGGCCGGTTTGGATAAACCGGCGGAACACCGATTTCGAAAGGATCATCATGAACAATCAACACACCCTACGAATTTTTGACGAAGATTTGAACACCCTTCGACAGGAGATTGTGGCTCTCTCAAATCACGTGTCGGAGCAACTGCACCGTGCGCTGACCGCCTTGGTGGAGAACAATGCCGACTTGGCGGAGCAGGTTATTGCCAACGACCGTATTGCAGATGCCCTGCAAGAAAAAATCAATACCCATACGACCCGCACTCTTGCCCGTCAACAGGCGATGGCGGACGACCTGCGAGCTATTCTGGCGGCTTCTCGCATCGCGATTCATTTGGAACGGATCGGTGATTACGCAAAAAATACCGCCAAACGCAGCCGGCATTTGGCACGGCCCATCTCTGCCGAATTTGCTGAAGAATTTCTATGGATGGGGAAACGCATCCAATCCATGTTGTCCCAGGTCACGGAGTCCTATATTCACCATAATGCCCCGTTGGCCAATGTTGCTTGGACGGATGACGCCGAATTGGACACCGTCTATGCCAACCTGTTTGAGCACCTGCTCCGCATGATGAGCCAGGAATCCAGGAACATCGGTGACGGGACTCAATTATTATTTATCGCCAAAGGGTTGGAACGCGCCGGCGATCATGTGACCGACATTGCTGAAGAAATATATTTAATGGTCACCGGTCTTCCTTTGCAAGGCCCCCGTCCCAAAATCAGCGAACTGTTATGAAGAATGAGACGCACACCACATTCAAATCCCCTCCAGACCTCAGAATCATTGAGAAGGCTTCCGTCACCGCAGAGGGACGTCAGGTTGGAGGGAAGACCTTAATTGGATTCCCGTTTGTTCAGCGGTGTCTTGGGGGACAATGAATGGCCTAGAAACTCACGATATCCAATGGCCACATGCCAGGGTTTTCCTTTCAAGAAACTCCCGATGTCTTCCCCACCGGACGACTCCGACATGAACTCTCGTGGCTCAAACACGAGCAGACCGGGCTGAGGTTTTAATTGCTCAAGAGCATTGGTGCGAACAGAGTTTACGTCATAACTCGACTTCTGCGCATCCTGCCAGAGCGGAGTTTTCACGGAAAAGTTACTCACGACAACATACAGTTTTCCACCAGCGACATAGAACCCACCCGAGGTGGTGAGTTGAAAATACTTTTCTAGATCGTCCGTTTCAATTTCGGCAGTTTCAAAGAAGGTCACCATCTCCTCCGGAGTGGCTTGACTCAACCCTTTGACAATCAAGGGTGCAAAAAAATCAATCTCTGATGGGCTAAAAACCGGATGTGCCCGGGAACTACCGGAGGATGAAGCGCTGTACAGACCGCTTTTTTCTGCCCGGATTCCTTGCATGATTTGCATCATTTCTTCTTTCGTGAACACCACCGGGTGATCATAGCCTTTTCCGCCAAAGGCATCCGGCATAGCCTGTAAGGCCACCACACGATTGGGACTATCTGAAATTTTCAATGTTTGAAATTGTGGCCCCTGACATCCTCCCAGAAAAATCCCTCCCACGACTATAAACCCCATCAACCCTGCAGATCGTTTCATACAGATATTCCTCCCATCAACCATGATCATACCCCTGCTTTTCCGAGTCATTCTACCCTAGACGTCCACCACAAAAGGAGTGGAGGAGAAAAAATGTTACACGTACGTCATATACTTGCGACGTAGGTTTAATACCAATCCAGTACATTCCATCATGAACCTTCATATTAACAAAGGAGAGAAATATGGTACGAGTTGAACAGTTAATGACCAGAGAACTGGCCTGTGTTGAGTTCACCCAAGCGGTATCAATCGCGGCCAACCTGATGCGAATTCGCAAAATTGGCAGCCTGTTAGTGAAACACGGAGAAGAGTTAGTGGGAATTGTGACGGAAAGCGATATCGTGAGAAAGGTCGTGGCATTTCATTTCCCTTCAGAGTATATCCAAGTCGGAAATATCATGAGTAGTCCCATTGTCTCCATTGATGAATCAGAGTCGATTTCTGAGGCTGCCGGGATCATGAAGGCGGCTTACACGAGACATTTGGTGGTAGGCAATGAGTCCCATGTGTCCGGCATGCTTTCTGTTCGTGATTTATTAGCTCCTGTTGCAAAGGATGAATTATAAAACCATGAAAGCCACGATGCAGTCGAACGATTCCTCCATGTTCAACAGCTCCTTTCAACAGTCATCCGCCTGGCTGGCCAAAGCGTTAGAGGCCGACCTGACCCATTTCTGGATGAAAGGTATCAAAGCCGTCCTGAGCTTATTAATTGTCACCATCCTCGTAGGACTCGCTGGAGGCGTCTTGAGGATTTTCTTGAATTTAGAAGCTCTTTTCACAGAACCCCTCGAACAGGTCTTTCGTCAACTCATCGTGGACACGTTGATCATACTGGCCATCGTGGAGGTCTTCAAAACAACCGTGACCTATTTTTCCGAAGGGCGGGTGAAGGTCACGTTTATTGTCGATACGATTCTCGTGGTCATGCTTACCGAAATTATCTCGAAATGGTTTTCGGAAGCCCATCTGGAACAGTGGATGATCTTGGGTGGAATATTAGTGGTATTGGCCATCATCCGGGTCGTGGCCGTCCAATGGTCTCCGACGCGAGGCGAAAATACCCAGGAATGGCCTCAAGCTCAAAAATCTCACTAACCTCGATCGAGTTGGAGGGCAATTCCCAACACTTCCCGGCGGATTGAAAATTTGACTCATCACTTTTCAATCGGCCACATCCCTGAAATATTTTTTAAAGAAACGGAAAATGTGACGGGTTCCCCCCCCTGAATTCCTAAGATCCAATTGCACCAGTTCACCACAACATCATGAAATGTTACGAACAGCTAACGATTCGGAAACCCCATGGTAACACCACCATGTCATGCTACTCAGAGCATCAAGAAACGATGACACAACCAGTCCAGCAGGAGACACACAATGAAATTCATGATCATGATAGTGGGAGTACTCATACTCCTTCAGCCACTCATTTACGGTATTCATACTCTTCTCCATCTCTCCCGGCGCCCACGCCACTGCTATCCGATTTTGCATGGGAAAGGCCCGAAAGGAAAATTTTCGCTTGTGGCTTAGACGCCGACTTCAACCAGGACGAGAGGATTCGGAACTCTCAATCTATAATTCACTAACAAAAGGAGCCCAACTATGATTCGAGTCGAAGAACTCATGAAACAGGATCTTGCCTCAGTGAATTGCGGAGACCTCGTGTCCCTAGCAGCTACCCTAATGCGGATTCGCCGCATCGGTTGCGTGTTTGTCGAACAACAGGGGCATATTGTGGGCATCGTCACTGAAGCTGATATTGTCCGGAAAGTGGTCTCGACCCGTCGGTCGCCAGACCAAACCACCGTCGAAACTATTATGACGGCTCCCGTGATCACCATTGATCAAGACGCACCGATTTTCGAAGCGGCAGACTTGATGGATCGATCCGGCACCCGGCACCTGGCCGTCACTCACCGGGAGGACATTGTCGGGATCGTGTCAGTTCGCGACCTCCTGCACCCTGTGGCTATCGATGAATTCTAATATTTCATCGCCGATGAATAACTAGTCAGCCCTAGTATGGAATTCGTCTTTCCCCGGTATCCTTGGAGAAAAGTTCGTAGGCAAATTTGCCGTCCTTTTATTTGGCCGCACTCCTTGATGTGTTTTCGTTCTTTCAGAATTCTCATTGTTCCCATTTTCCTTTCTGCAAGTTCCCGTGGGTTTTGAAGAAACATTCGGAAACATCAGAGTTGGCTCATACCACCATCGGCCACCAGCTCGGTGCCAACGATGAACGCCGAAGCGGCCGAAGCAAGGTACAGGACAGCACTCGCAATCTCGTCGGGCGTACCGAAACGCTTGAGCGGAATCTGACCCTGGATGCTTGCCGCGACCTCGGAAAGCTGCTCCGCAGGGAGACCGAATCGGCCATAGATCGGTGTCGTGACGGGACCAGGGCTTACCACATTGACACGGACGCCCCGACTCAAGAGCTCGGAGGATAGTGTCTTCGCCAACGAGATTAATGCGGCCTT
Organism: Nitrospira sp. MA-1; assembly: GCA_032139905.1. Lineage (NCBI taxonomy): Bacteria > Pseudomonadati > Nitrospirota > Nitrospiria > Nitrospira sp. MA-1. The sequence goes on along the minus strand of JAQJDB010000007.1, from coordinate 1,059,597 downwards.
GCTGGCGGCATATACGCTCGTATTGGGCATGCCGATGTGAGCGTTGATCGAACCGTTGAGCACGATAGCCGCTTCCGGGTTCAGAAGTGGCAACAGAGCCTTGATGAAGAAATACGGACCTTTCACATTGGTATTGAAAGTCGCATCCCACATTTCTTCTTCAGTTGCATCGAACGGGGCAAGCCTGGCGATCCCCGCATTGATAAATACGGCGTCGAGCTTCACCTCCTGTTGCTGGAGGAACCTTGCCAGCTTGATCCCGTCTGTGATGCTACCGGCATCGCTCCGCACTGCAATGACATTTTCGCCAAACCGGGCTGCCGCTTTATCCAAGGTAGACTGATCGCGCCCCGTGAATACGACGCGGGCACCTTCTTTCTCAAACGCCAGCGCGGTTGCCAGGCCGATGCCACTATTGCCACCCGTGACGAGCACGGTCTTGTTTTCAAATCGTTTCATCCTATGGCTCCTTTATTTGATTTGGGTGAACATCAAACCTCTGTACCCGTTCTGCCACCGTCTGTTCGCCTTTGATCGAAGCCAAAACCACTTCCGATTTGAAAGATGGTACGTGTTTTCGAAAAGGCCATCTTCTCAAGAAGCGCTCTTTTCAGAGTTGGTTTCATCATGCTAACTTTCGGGGCGTGTCTCCACGAATCCGGTTGTGCAGTTTCTTGGGGCCATCACCAACAAGAGCGGGGCCACTGCCGTTCTGAGTGAGCTGATCACTACGGGACTGAATGGCGGCCAAGGCTCAATTAGTGCAACCAATTCCCGTCCGTCCTTTCCATTGTCCTCCGATCTTCAACCAATGTCGCCAAGCTGAGTCTATCGTCATGCCCAGATAGAGCGAGGCCGCCACGGGCAACACCATGCCATAGGTCGGAACCAGTGCGTATAGACGCAAGGTGGGTTGAAATGTATACATCATGATGAGCCAGGCGAAGACCGCCAATCCTCCCGCCAGAACACTTCCGTGAAGGGGCCAAGACAAAACCACAAGCGGTGGGAGGAGATAGACAAGAACCAGGCCCACGACGGTACCCACAAGCCTCAAAGGGGAATATCTCAGTTGGGTATAGGCCGTGCGTTTCACCATTCCCCAGATATCAGCAAGCCCTGCATAGGGACGAATGCTGTGCTCCGAATCCGTTAGACCTACCCAGATCTTTCCTACCCTCTTGATTGCTGCCCCCAACGCGCAATCATCAATAACTTCGGCGCGAATGATTCCTATCCCTCCTACCTGTTTCAGGGCATGATTCCTCACAAGAATGCACCCTCCAGCTGCGCCTCCGACAGGTGAATTATGATCATTGATGAGGGGAAAGGGATAGAGCTTTTGAAAGAAATACACAAATGCTGGAATCAGGACCTTCTCCCAGGCATGTTGACAGTGCAATCGGACCATGAGGGACACAAGATCCAGCCCTTCGCATTCGGCTTTGGAAACCAGCTCGCGCAGGTTTCCCCGGCTATGCTCAATGTCAGCATCCGTCAAATATCGATAGTTGGCATCAGGCCACTCCTTCTCGGCATACCGTAATCCGATGTGAAGGGCCCACACTTTTCCCAGCCAGCCAGCGGGGCGATCTTCGGCGTCCTTCACAGTGAGGTGCGTTCCCCCTGGATGTTGCGTAGCAAGCTCTCGTGCAAGGTCGCCGGTACCATCATCACTTTGATCATCCACCATCACCACATGGAATTCACCTGGGTAGTCCTGCTCTAAAAGAGAACGCAACGTTCGTTCAATGACATCCGCTTCATTCCGAGCGGGAACAACTATGACGACAGTGGGCCATGACGTAATTTGGTGAGAAATCGGCTGATCCCTACCGAGTCGCTGATCCGCATACCAAAAGCGGCCATGCCCAAAACAGAGGTAGACCCAGATAGCCAAGGAGAGGGCTGTGAGCAAAAAGAGAGCGGATTCCATAAAAAGTAAAGGTAGGAGCCAAAAACTCATAGAGCCTCCACATGCATAAACTTCATAAAACCATGAATTTTGTGAGTGAACCCACGAACCGGAAATTTGTTTATTTCATTAAAGTATTTGTCCATTAGCCCGTCCAAGAGAAAATTCGTTATAGGGAGCATTATTATTTTGGAAATTATTTATTATAACGAGATTCCCGGTTTTTCATTCGGTACCAAAGACGCCCAAACAGCGGGAGCCGGGCTCTTGGGGGAATGTCCCTGAAGGTAAGGGTTCAAAGCCAATCGAATCTTCGCCCGAGCTCGATGCAAGAGCACTCGTTGGTTGGTTAAGGTTATATTCAGAATTTGACAAATTTCTTCCGCATTAACGCCTTCGATATCACGAAGAATGATGACCTGCCGCTGGTTAGGAGGAAGGGCCTGAAGCGCCTCGTAAATCTGGCCCAGACTTTGTTTTGATACGAGTGACCGTTCGGGCGTGTTCTCATCCCATATGACGGACGGAAAACCCCGGCGACCGGTTAAGTCGCCAGAAGTGTAAAACCGTTCTGATGCCAACGCGCTATTTATTTCTTTGTCTGTTGAACCATCGACATCGCAAAATGACACATACCGGTGTTCCCGTTTCCCTTTTGTCTTGGCAATATTATGAAGGATTCGAAAAATCCACGTTTTTAGGGATGATCGACCTTCAAAACGATGAATACCTTCCAGGACGGCCATCCAGGTCTCTTGAACCACCTCTTTCGCCACGGCTTGATTTGACACAAGGGTTTGGGCGAACCGAAGTAGCCCACCATGATAGCGTTCAACCAAGGTGGCAAATGCCGGTTCATCCTTCTTGCGGAGGGACTCAATCAGTTCAAATTCTTCGCAGGTCACAGCTATTTTTTTCTCAGGACCTATGTTTTGGGTCATCTCACGGAGGTCCGGGATTATGCCCCAGGCTTGTGTCCCACACGAGTTGACGCCTACAGGTTCAAAAAACGACATTTCAAAAGTCTTCATGATTATCCACCCCTTGACGAGTCTTGGATTACGCCACTCGTCATGCCTTCGTCAGTTGTTCAATGTGTCAGGAAGCTTTTTTCTATTTAAAATCCTGACTGCCAATTTCTCGAGTTCAGCAGCGCCTTACGTTAAACGTATTTTCAAACAGCTGCACCACCAGTCATCACCATGAAATTTCGTCTCCTGAAAATATGACAATCGACCTGGCACTAGTAGGAACCGGCCACGATCATAGTCCATGCAGTTTCCCTTAGTTTCCTTCGCCGTATTTGGCTCGACCCTCACATGTTATTTTTCATCGTTCATAAATGTATTGGGAATTTCCCCACCCTTTCCTGACCATGTGAAGTTTGGCTCCGTTTCGTGAGGATATGGAAAAGCAAGATCTCCAGGCATGATCGACTTTCAACCTGCTCAACATCTTCCAAGATTTGTTCCCACATCTCCTGGACGACTTCTTCTGCTTCCGTTTCATTTGAGACAAACATCTTGGCCAGTCCCAGAAGTCTTGAAAGGAAGCGATCAATGTGGCGATCGATCAACGTCCCAAGAGCCCTATGATTTCTTTTGCCCAAGCTCTCAAGTTGTTCGCCATCTTTGCCTAATGGATCCGTGAGAAAAATCGTGGATTCTGGAAACGTTATTTCAATCCGGTTCATTGATCTGTTCCCTTCCACTGAAGGTTAATTGTGACCTTGCTGGCAGCGTGTCCGTTCACCCCTTGATGAAGGCGAGAAGGTCGACATTGATGACTTCGGCATGCGTCGTGCACATGCCATGCGGGAATTTCTCGTAGACCTTCAAGCTGCCCTTCTTGAGGAGTTTTGCCGACAGCAGTGCAGAATCGGCGATTGGTACAATCTGGTCGTCGTCGCCATGCATGACGAGCGTCGGCACCTCGATGAGTCTAAGGTCTTCGGTGAAATCGGTCTCCGAGAATGCCTCAATACCGTCGTAATGCGCCTTCGCTCCCCCCATCATACCCTGGCGCCACCAGTCCTCGATCACGGCCTCAGATATTTTCGCGCCCGGCCTGTTGTATCCGTAGAAGGGACCGCTCGCGAAATCACGATAGAACTGTGCCCGACCTTCGGCGAGCCGTCGCCGAAGATCGTCAAAGACCTCGATTGGCAAACCGCCTGGGTTGGAGGTCGTCTTCACCATAATCGGCGGCACAGCACCTATGAGCGCCAGCTTTTCGACGCGGCCCTTGCCATGGCGGGCGACATAGTGCGTCGCCTCGCCGCCACCGGTGGAGTGGCCAATATGGACAGCCTTGCGTAAATCGAGATGCTCGACCACGGCAGCGATGTCCGCGGCGTAGTGGTCCATGTCGTGACCATCGGTGACCTGGCTTGAGCGGCCATGGCCACGCCGGTCATGCGCAATAACGCGATACCCTTTTCCCAGGAAGTAGAGCATCTGGATGTCCCAATCGTCGGCGCTAAGCGGCCAGCCATGATGAAAGACGATGGGTTGCGCCTTTTTGGATCCCCAGTCCTTGTAGAAGATCTCGACCCCATCTTTGGTAGTGAGCGTACTCATAGATTCTCTCCTTTGCGTCCGGTTGGGGGAGAATGAAGTCGCAGCCTTAGCGCTGACGGCAACCTTCACCGCTGGCAGTGCCGTCGAGGTCAGGGCAGCGGTCTCACCGAGCAGCACGTTGCGGAGCGAGATCTCCATATCCTTTTTGAATTTATCCCTAACGGCAGTAATAGATGGCATTGGACTTTCCCTCATTTTTGTGTGTCCGAATATTGTGGTTCTCGTAACTTCAATGCTTAATCTTCTCTGGCCTTTTCACAAATCATTCATTTCCATACCTAAATAACTCCTGGAAAAGTTCGGACCCCATTTTTCTCGCAGGCCGTAAGAAATCAAACGAACTCAATATATGAACCCCTCTCCTCATTCGATTTCTACATGGGCCGTTCCGACAGTCACTTGACTGGCATGAGGACCGGAGCGCCCCTGTCCTCGCTAACGGGTGGCTGCGACATCTGGGCGTGCTGGGGAATGAGTGAGCCAGGTTTCGAAGCTGGTCTTGCCGAGTCGAGCGGTATTGCCCGGAACCAGTGTTCTCTCGCTGATTTTGGCCCCAGAGTATAGAGCTTTGGGATCAGGGATGACCTCGCGGAGATCTTCGAGCGTGGCCAAACGCCGCCGTACTAGTTCATCCAACCGAAACTCCTCCGGACCCCCAATTTCCACGATGCCGTTTACCGGCTGACCTACCGCGATCCTTCCCACGGCACTCGCGACATCGTCCGCTGCCATGGGCTGGAAGAGCACAGGTGGCAAACGCACCGTGTCGCCGTCGGAGGAAATGTCGGCAATGCTTTTGAGAAATTCGAAAAACTGTGTCGCCTGAACGATCGAGTAGGGGATCGAGGATCGCTTGATAAGCTTCTCCTGAACGATCTTCGCGCGAAAGTAGCCGCTCTCGGACAGCCGCTCGGTGCCCACGACCGACAACGCCACGTGATGGTTTACCCCTGCGGCAGCTTCATAGGTGAGAAGGTTGCGGGTTGACGTGGTGAAAAACTCCATCACCGCTTTCTCCTCGAAGGATGGCGAATTCGAGACATCGACGACAACCGAAGCGCCTTCCAGGACTTCGGCCAGTCCCTCGCTGGTGAGGGTGTTGACGCCGGAATTGGGTGACGCCGCCACAGCCTGGTAACCGTGTTCACCGAGTTTCGTGACAAGCTTTGACCCGATAAGCCCGCTGCCGCCTATAACCACGATTTTCATTCTTGACCTTCCGTTCGACATGATGAACCTCCTGTTGTGTGATCGCCCGTAGTCCGGACGAGTGACTTCTGAAACCTACTCAATGTTGTGTTGAACCGTCCTTCTCATTTGATTGCTCTCTGGATCGTTCCGACAGTCACTTGACTGGCACGAGTACTGGGGCGCCCTTGTCCTTGACCAAGAACACCAGGAATTTTGCCGGCTTGATGCTGCTTGCGTTCCGACTCACGACGTGAACATCGCTGGGACTTTCGTACCAGGTCTGTCCTGGTGTCAGCGTCACTTCTTTCCCACCCTCCACTTGCATCACAATGGAGCCTTCCAGCACGTAGATAAATCCATGTGCGTTGTGTCGGTGGATCGGGTCAGACCCGCCGGGAGCCTTTTGCACTGTGATCATCAACACTTCCCTGCCGGGAATTTCCGGCAGATCTTTCGCCATGAGCGGCGTGACTTCAGCCGCCTGAGCCATCGATGTGCCGGTCATAAGACCTAGCAACACCAACACGAGTTTCCTGTTCTTCGTAATTGACTTTCCATTCGTCATGATGAACCTCCTATTGTGTGATCGCCGCTAATGCGGACAAGTGATCTCCGAAACATGCTCAGAATTGTGTTGAACCGTCCTTCTTCTTTGCTTTTTACATGGGGCCCTCCGGTGTATGTGATTTTCGCTATCGAAACCCAGTCCTTTATTCTTCTCTGGCATTTTCACGAATCATCCATTCCCATATGTAAGGCCGGCAATGGAGAAGTTCCACGCCCCCTTTCTTGCAAGTATTCAGGAATCGAACGGCCTCAATATCCACGAGCGTCACACCCTCAAGGTCCAACGCGATGGGCAACGGCTCGCCATCGACCTGCATCCTCAATTCCTCCAGGTGCTCAGATTGCAGCCGACCGCTTAGGCGGATGATCGTCTTGTGTCTGTCTGCAGTTTTTTCAATCCTTATTGTCATCGGCGCTATTTATGATCTGTACGGTAAAGTGGTATCGCAAGGAGGATGCCAATGATAACCGCTTGAATTTTTTGCGATTAGCGCGGCAGCAGTTGACGAATTTTCAGCATTTGCTGAAATATCGGCAAGCAGGAGCGTTATCGGTGTGATTGAATCGGTCCGTTTGTGTAGGAGAGGGTGAGAAGGGACTCAGTCTGAAGAAGACTAGTCCGGAAGCAACGAAAGGGGTTAGGTGGATCGACGGGTGAAACGCTGCTTGTCAATTCCCAGGCTCTTGATTTTCGAGTCGAGCGTCTGTCGCGGAATTCCCAGCTTCGCTGCTGCGCCGGTTGGGCCTGATACTAGGCCCCGAGACTGCGCCAGAGCGGCCTCGATCATGTCTCGTTCGCGTCCGGCAATCGAGGCTGCCAAAGGAACGGCGGGACCAGCTTGTTGATCCTGTTCCCCCTTCAGCCAGGTCTCGTCAACGGCAAATGTATCGCCATCGCACAGCACGACAGCGCGTTCGATGACATTCTGTAGCTCCCGAATGTTGCCGGGCCAGTCGTAAGCCTGAAACAACTCTACCGTCTGCTTCCGGATGTGTCTGATCTTCTTTCCGGCTTTTTGGGCATAACGTTCGATCAGGTATTCGACGAGCAAGGGAATGTCATCCACCCGTTCGCGAAGCGATGGCATCTGGATTGGAAACACATTCAGCCGGTAAAAGAGATCCTGACGGAAACTACCCGCAGCCATAGCCGCTTTCAAGTCGCGGTTAGTTGCAGCCACAACTCGCACATCCACGGAAATCGGCTGGCTACTTCCGACTCGTTCAATTTCCCGCTCTTGGAGCACTCGCAACAGCGCGATCTGTGTTTCCGCAGGCAGCTCACCAATTTCATCCAGGAAAATCGTCCCGCCATTGGCGGACTCAAAACGCCCTAGCCGTCGCTGGAGCGCGCCGGTGAAAGCACCTTTCTCGTGTCCGAATAGCTCGGAGGCAATAAGTGAAGAAGGGATCGACGCACAATTCACGCGAATAAATGCCCGGGACGAACGGTTCGACCGCTTGTGAATCGCGCGAGCGATCAGCTCCTTGCCCGTCCCGGTCTCTCCGAGAATGAGCACCGTCGAATCCACCGGCGCGACCTTCGCCAATTGCCGCAAAACTTTACGCAGCACTTCGGAGGACCCGACGATCTCTTCGAACATCGAAGCCCCATCGATTTCTTCACGTAACGCCATGTTCTCGTTTCGGATGCTCTCTTCAGCTTGCTTGCGCTCCTCAATGTCGATTCCCGTGGCGTACCAGCGAATGATGAGTCCCTCATCATCCCGCAAGGGGTTGTAACGGAATAAAAACCAACGGTACTGCCCGTCCTTGCGGCGCGCGCGTAACTCCAGGTCAAAGGGGGCTCCATGGGCTAATGCATTTTGACGCTTTTCCTGCACTCTTTCGAGATCTTCGGGATGAAAGAGTCGCGTGCGAAAATCATCGGCCTTTAGGTCCTCCAGGGTGAGACCCGTGTAGTCCAGCAGGACTTGATTGACGTAAAGAGGCATCCCATCCAACCCCAAGACACCGATGGCTTGAGGTATCGCATCGGTTATGCGCCGAAGCTCCCTTTCGTCTTGCCGCAGCTTTTCTTCCGCCCGCTTGCGCTCGACGATCTCTTTCTTTAACTCTTCGTTCGCCGCCGCAAGGTCTTTAGTCCGTCGCGCGACTCTTTGATCAAGTTCCTCTGCGACTCGCCTCTGTTCGCTTAATAGTCTTGCCTCTTGCAGCCCGATCGCGGCCTGGTTCGCGGTCACTCGCATCAGGAGTTTTTCAATCTCCGTCGCGAAATTACCTCGACAGGAGCCAGCCACTAATACCCCGAGTTCATCCTGAACCCCCAGCCGGAATACCGAGATCGAGATTGCACCTTGTCCAATCGGATTCGGCACAACGATAGGCGATGTGTGTGGACCATCCCCCAACCAGGGGGTAAGCGCTTGACCGATCTCTTGCGGCCGAAGCATTAAATTTCCGGGTGGAGTGAGTCGGGCCATCTCGATCGGCGCGCCGCGGCCAAATGTATCGGCTAACCGAACATAGGCGAAGTCCAGGCGCAGCATGCTTACTAACGCTTCGAGCAAGGTACTCACAATCTTGGATGGCTCGTGGTTTCCCCAGATGGCGGGAAGGGCGAGAACCGCGATCAGGTCATTGAGACAGGCCTTGAGGTCCTTGATCTCATCAGTTGTTTGCTTTGTCTCCATTGCCTATCGGATAAATGAAGGGCCTCAACTCATCTGCGTGGCACCGCGTTCCCGTAGCTGCCCAAGAAACTCATCAGGGGGAACGAAGAATGGATTCTCCTGAAGGAGACCGCCGATGATGACCATCGGATGCGTCCGCAGCATGTCGACGACGAGGTCTCCGCCAAACTTGGCAAGATCATACACGCAGATGAGGGGGTCGTCGTACTGAGGCAAGATTGAGTTCAGCCGTGACTCACACTTGATCCACTCATCGGCGTTGGACCCGTCCTCAAGGATTCTCTCCGCGACGTTGGCGACAAATCGAGTGAGTGGGAAGCCAAGCGCGGCTCCGGTTTTGAGCGTTTCCTGAATGAGGCCGAGCAAAGCCTCGGGGTTGAACCGCCCACCACGCAGAAAGGTCTCCTCCACCGTTGCTACCTCGAGTTGGCGGAGATGCTGCGTCGCCGTCACGGCGATGCCGGCGGACTCCAATCGCCGAAGGTGTTCCTCCCGCAACTTGGGATCGACGACATGGAAAGCACGGTCGCCGCACTCGAATCCCTCCTTAATGAACGGAAGCAGTATCCGATACTGTTCGGCAGGGTTGTGAAAGAAGGCACAGACATGACGTTGCGCGCCAAGCACCGAACCGGCTAACCGAATCGGTCGGTGGCCCTCACGTGAGACTCCGCCGCGAAACCTGTCTCGGTCATTGGTGAGCTCCATAGGGTCTCTCTTATCCTGGCTACGAAGAGAAAAATGAGAGGTCTGAAAATGACATTACTCCAGGTGGCCTCCATTCATGATGGTAGGCAGAGAGCCACGAACGGAAGATGATGATACTCTGGGTTTTCCCATATCTCACCTCGGAGATCCGCAGGGGTAGCTATACAGCAAGCGCTGAAAAGAAACCATTCTGACCAAATGCCGCTTCACGTGTCAATCGACTTTCCGATGGATCTGCACTCAATAAAACCGGCATGAGTGCTCGTATCGTTGAAATATTTAAGCCGGCAATCGACATTAAACTCGGCGATTGAAGGTCATCCTACGTTTTGGGCGCTGCATACAAAAAGCTGGCATGTGACTACCGCAGTTTTTACGGACAGGTTAAGGAAGACCTCGGATGATACCTCTAACCAAATTTCCTGGGTGCCACTCCCACGGCAAAGAGTGCGTCCACTATCCGTATTAAAATCCCTCGGTGTGGTCAAAGACATCGGCTCGGACCTCCACTTCCGCGGAGAGCGTATTCACCCCCAGGCCATGCCCCATGGTCATCAGCACTAGCTTTGATAGAACGTTTTCTCTGGAGTGCACATTTATTCCAGGGAATCGTGAGTGAGGGCCACTGCTTTGATTTGGGCGTGGACTTTTTGACCGGGATGGAGTTGGAGAGCCGTTAATGATTTTCGGGTAATGGTGGCCAGCAAGGGACAACCAATATCCAATTTGATATCGACAAAGGGTTGACCAGACTCGATGGGGCCGATTTCCAGAACCGTCGCCTCTAACACATTCAGCACACTGGTTTGGAATGCCGGAGGGCTTGCCACAAGACTGACATCCCGGGCAAGAATTTGTACTCGCAATGATTCTCCTATGGATGAATGTTGATGGGGCACTGACAATTGACCGCCGGAAAAATTGAGAGTGGTAAGCCCGAATTCCACATCATGCTCCGCTACACGAGTGTCAATGACTGCACCAATGTGGCTGTCCGGGATGACGCGACGACTGCCTACTTGAGAAAACACTTCAGCAAGAGGTCCGATTGCGGCCACGCTCCCCTCCTTCAGCAGGATGAGAGTCCTGGCGAGTTGCACCACTTCATGCAGCGCATGACTCACATAGATAATGGGTATCCTGAATTCCTTATCCAGCCGTTGGATAAATGTTATGATTTCCCGCTTTCGTTGAACATCAAGGGAGCTGAGCGGTTCGTCCATGAGGAGCAGGCGCGGGCTGGTTAATAAAGCGCGGCCAATGGCCACTCGTTGCTGTTCTCCGCCAGACAGATGGGTTGGCCTGCGTTCCAACAACGAGTCTAAACCCAGGATCTCGACGACCTGATCGAGTGAAATACGACGCTGCGATTCCGGTATCCGTTTCCATCCGTACAGCAAGTTTGATCGAACGCTCAAATGAGGGAACAAGCGAGGCTCTTGAAAGACGTAACCAACCGGACGTTGGGAAAGTGGAAGAAAATTATTGTTGGACTCATCCTGCCAGACGTGCTCTCCCAAGGCGAGAAAGCCGGTCGGCGATCGTTCCAATCCGGCGAGACAGCGCAAGAAGGTGGTCTTACCGCATCCGGAAGGACCGAATACGACCGTGATCCCCTCGGCGGGGACACTGGCCTTCACCTGCAGGTGGAATGAGGGAAAAGCTACCTCGAATCTGGCTGTCAACTCACTCATGAGACGTGGATAGGCAAGCGGCGGTTCACCGTATAGACCATAAGAAGGACCAGAAATGAAAAGACAAGAAGCCCTGCGGACAGGACATGAGCCTGGGTATATTCCAACACTTCCACATGGTCGTATATGGCAATGGAGAGTACCTTCGTTCTCCCTGGAATATTCCCTCCCACCATCAAGACCACACCAAACTCGCCAAGGGTATGTGCGAATCCAAGGACAATCGCCGTGAGATAGCCGCGAGAGGCCATGGGGGAAACAATGGTCAGAAATGTGTCGAGCTTTGAGGCTCTGAGAGACCAGGCCGCCTCTAACGGCTTTCTCCCGATTGACTCAAAGGCACCATGCAAGGGTTGAACGACGAAAGGGAGCGAATACAAGGCAGAAGCAATGACGAGTCCGGTAAAGGTGAACGAAAGCGCCGATCCGGTTACCGCCTGCGAGGCGCTCCCGATCCATCCATGCGGACCCAATAAGACAAGTAAATAAAATCCGAGCACGGTGGGGGGCAATACGAGAGGCATGGCGACAATTGCCTCAATGGCCGTCCTGGCTCGGGATCGGGTATGTGCAAGCCACCAGGCAAGCGGCGTTCCAATGATCAGAAGCACGATCACCGTCACTCCGGCCAGGCGCAAGGTCAACCAGAGAGGTCCTAAATCCACCTCAGATAATGTCATGGCTTCCTATGTAGCATTATCACCTTTGGAATGGAAGATCTTTTCTCATTGGTCGATATGTGGTCGATTATGGCAGTCCATAGCCAAATCGCTCAATAATGGCCCGGCTTTTCTCCCCTTTGACATAATCCAAAAAGGCTCTGGCACCTGCATGATTTTGTCCAGTTGTTAACAGGACCGCTTCCTGTTCGAGTGAATCGTGAAAAGAAGTTGGCACATCCCACCGGCTGCCGCTTCCGTTGATTTTTGGATCCACTACTTGGGAAAGGGCGACGAAACCAAGTTGGGCGTTCTTTGAATACACGAATTGAAAAGCCTGTCCGATGTTTTCCCCCTGAACGATCCGAGCCTTGAGGGAATCCCAGAGGCCCATCTTCTTGAGTGTTTGTTCCGCAGCCCTGCCATAGGGCGCCGTCTTCGGATTGGCAATGGCCAGATGATCGAAGTGCCCACCTGAGAGGAGATGATGTGCCTCCCCTTGAACCAGGTTCGAATCCGAACTCCATAAAGTCAGACGCCCCACAGAGTAAACAAATCGGCTTCCCTTAACGGCCAAACCTTCTCTTTCCAACAATTGTGGACGCTCGGCATCTGCTGAAAACAAGACATCGAACGGTGCACCGTTTTTGATTTGTGCATAGAGTTTTCCGCTCGATCCGGAACTGACCAGTATCGTGTGCCCCATGTCTTTCTGAAAACTCGTGATAATTTCGTTAAGAGTCGCCAAAAAATTCGCGGCAACGGCCACCCTGACTTCCTCGGCGGCGGCCGTCGTGACACAAACATAAAAAAAGAACATGAGGATAAAAGCATGGACGCGGAGAAACATCATACACCTCCCAATTCAATAGATGTCGCCAAGGGGCTCAGTCTAGAGAACAGGCTGACCCTGATTAAGGGTTTAGAGCCGTTTCACAATCTGATGCGCATGGAAAGATAAAAATAATCCGTATCCTTGTCCCCGCCTTGAGGCAGATTCGCCGAAGCGGGCAGCCGCTTAAAATACGATCCTTTAAACCAATGGTCATACCCGGCATCAAATTCAAGGTTTTGGCTGACGGTCCACGTCGCACGTAATTCAATATCATGCCCCAAATAGTTTCCTGCCCCTCCTGAGGGATCTTGTAAAAGGATCCCCCCATTCACGGCACCGCCTTGAGCCAAATACCAGAATCGCTGCTTGATTTGCATGGTTACGTTATTGACAGGCTTAGCAACCAACCTCCAACCGGGGGAACTGATGTTGGACCGGAGAAATGGTCCGAAAATTCCCGTCGCCATCAAATCCCAACGCCGAGCCCCAAACAGAGGATCAAACGTTCCGTTCTGACTTCCTCCCGGCGTGCGAGTTCCGCTGGCATAGGTATATTGCACCAAAAATTGAGGAGTCCAGGGCACATTAAACGTATATCCAACTTGGGCATTGGGATTATAGGCAAAATGATCGACCTGCCCTAATTGTCCCACTTGAACGGCCCCCTCTAATTCATAATCGAATTCACCAATGGCAGAATCCTTGAATAGGCGAAATCCATACGTCCCATACGTACGATGAAAATTCTTATTTTGTTGTCGTTGATCGTTTAATCCGTAATAAAAGATATTGATATTCATCCAGGAGATCTGAAGGTTTTCCACATATGCGCCCCAAAATAAAAATTTTTTATTCTGCTCGTCGAGTTTGACCTCCTCACGAATAACCGGTTCGGTAATAAAGGTGCGGAATCGCCAAGTATCGGCTTTCCCAATTTGCCAATGCAGGCCGTCGAAGGCATTCTGGGTATTTCGGAAGTCATTGCGGGCGACATACCGACGGCTTCCCAAATCCAGGGTCATGCGGCCGAAATGCAAGTCCGTTCGCAATCCGCTTCCTAACACATCGTCCACGGTCAATGACCCGAACAATTGTAAAATGTCCCATTCATCGACCGTGGTGTTATTCACAAAGCCTCCAGTCTGCGCTCCGTACTCACGAGAATCCTGACCTTCAAAGAGGAACCGGAGAGGACCATTTCCCAGTCCAAAGCGCACCCTAGTCCTGAGGGCCAGCTGGGAATCCGTTCGTCCCCCCCCAATTTTTGCAGTGGATCGCCAGGGATGACTGACACTTTCGAATCGGGTCCGGTTTTCAATTCCCAAATCAACAAAATCCGGCAGGCCCATGGCCGCCTTCAGATACCGATCCCATTGAGTCTCTTTGTCCTGGATGAGCGAAGCATCAGCCGTTTCCTTCCAGTTTTTTCCGTTCTGTGTTTCTGCTCGTTCTTTAACCTCTTTAAAAAAATCCCCAAACGCTTCCCCTTTTTCACTAGCTATGGAAGTGGGATGTGAAGTCGTCGGTTCCGCCGCCAAAACCACCGTGCAAGAAATCACCAAGGCCATTCCTAATGCAGTCAACATCCAGACCTTCACGTGACTCGCCCCTTTCTCCATACATTCCACATTCCCTTCATGCATCGGAATGACCAGAAAGATGAGACGGTTCTTCGCATGAAATTCAGCATAATGTAATTTTTAAACATACAAATGTCAATTATAAATTACGCTTATAAAATGACCAGGGTTAGCTCGGGTGTTTGGATTTCCATACGAAACAGAACGACAAAATTCCAGATGGACCGATGATTGGGGAAACCTGCTTTTTTCCCAAGGTATCCTTCTCACAAGAATTCAAAGTTGGGCGAAAAGATGGCATGCCATGCGCACGGCGGGAGGATTTCACATTAGGCGTAAGACTTATGGAAAGGGGACAGGAGTAGTATAGTACGAAAATCGGAAATGTCACTTCTCAGGATTCGCAACGGACTTTTCTGGCGATGGATTCGATATCTTTTCCAGGTTCAGGATGACCAGATGAGTCCAGTCTTTAGGTCTGGGCTCCGGTCGGCAAATATTGACCCAGCACCATCTCCCTGACTTTCTTATTCCAGAAGAAAAGGCCAAATACACCAAAGGACAGAAGAACAAATTTCATCAATCCCGGTAGGGTGAGACAAAATTCCGCTCGTATGAGTTTTGTTCTTCAGGAAATACTATGGTCTGCGGTGCGATCTCTCAACATCATCTTCGAAAGACTACCAACCCACCTGGAATCGGGTGAACAGGGCGTTTTCCTGCTCAAAGTTTTTATTGTTTGGAGCCCCACCATCGAAAATACCATGTTCAAAATTCAACATGACCTTAATCCGACGGGCCAGGTGCCAATTGATTCCCACCGTCCAGACCCTGGCTTTTCTCGCGCTGGCAGCAGAATCGGCAAACACCGGAAAGGCCTTCCGGTCCACCAGTAATTCCTGATATCGGGCCGCAAATTCCACGGCTCCCCAGGCGCCTTGAGGCGGGTTGAATGGTCGCCGGGGCTGCACCCCATTAAAAGATGCGTTCTCGCCGGTCAAGACATAGGACACTGCCACCTGCCAGGCCCGATTGGTTAACCGTTTTTCGGTTCCCCCTGAGGTTCGAAGGTCCTGGGCATTCAAAACATATTCCCCGAGTACTCCCAAGGGTCCCCAGGCATAATACGCTTGCGGCGACAGCCGATACCGGACACCAGAGGCCCTCACCCCGCCCCGATACCGGAAAAAAGTGATGCTATCGCTTCCGGTGGCAGGGGTGCGGAAATTTGATGGAGTAAAATTATCCCGGCCCCAAGTACCGCTCACTCCCGCCTGTAATCCCTGCAACCATTCCACGTCGGTACCCAGGAAGGGCTTGGCAAACAGACGTACCATGTAGTCCTTATCGTTGTTCGAGTCGAAACCTGTGATCGAACCACCTGTGCTGGATGTGTCGTCCCTCACACCATTGAAGACGCCAACCTGATATGCCAGACGGTTTTCAATCAAATCCCCATAGAGTTGCACCCCGATGTCGCGATTTGGAACGAGATTCTCCGTCAAACCACGCTCGATAAACATGATGTCGGCACTGGACTGAAGCCTTTCCAAACTTACAGGAGGCTTGAATTTTCCCGCACGCAAGCGAAGTGCCGGCCAATAATCAAAGCCTATATACCCATCCATCAGCCTCACTTGCCCCTGGCCGAAATCCGGCATCAGCTTGAAACTGATGTAACGATACAGGGTCCCTCGAAGAATAGGTCTAAAACGCCGGACTTCGAACGTATTGGTGACATTCGATTGGGTCGTGTCACCAAAAAAGAACCGACCATCCACTTGGGCATATCCCGCGAATCGCAGTTCAAAGGCACGATTTGCCGAACGTAAGAAAACGCCATTCTGATCGGCTCCCACCACTAGCGCTTCTTTCGCCAACCGATCTTCACGTTGTCGATCCAATTCCCGAAGACGGTCGGAATCCCGTTGCTTCTGTTCCAATGTTTCCAAACGCTCCTCCAGGGTTTTGGGACCGGGTATGCATTGAAGATCTTCCTTCGGTTCGTTCAGGCACAAAGGCTCCGCCGCAAGAAGCTCTCCCGGTCCTCCCCCCACCATCACGAAGAGTCCTGTAATGATCAGCCAACGAACCGTTCGCAAATTTTTCTTCCCAGCATGAAAACGACAGACAGTCCGGTCAGTCCACGCTTTACCCATATTTATTGTTGTTCGAAAGCGACGAGTCCCAGTAAGCCGTTGACTCAATGGAAAACCGGTCTTTCCTCTGCCCACTCACTCCCATTTTTTTGTCTCCCAATTGGAGCAAAATTTCTCCCTGCATTAGATGTTCACAATCGACGGATCAGGGCCAATGCGTATTACCAATCCGCCGGAAAGACATTGGATTCGTGCTGAAATTGAATCCAGTCCAGGATTCAACTTGGTGCGGCAACGGATGGGGTCCCACCAAAACCTACTTGTTCCGGATTTTTGAACCCAACAACTGTTCATGAACGAGTATCATGATTGCCAATGACACATCGGTGGTCACAAGTTCCGATACACTTTTCAAAATTGTACTGTGTACATCCTGAAGGAAGGCTGAACGGTGATTTCAGCCTGCCGTAAGGTTGGCAATGTTTGAATTTTCCGGATTGAATCAGACTGAAGGAGAAGAAAAAGGCGGCGGAGTAGATGAAGGAGAATCTGAAGGGAAAATCGGGGAACAAATTGATCTTATTGGTATACTATTAATGTGACTGGCCAGTTGGTATTTTTACCATCCGCTTATCCGGATGAGGAGGACATGAAGTCTCAACGATTCACCGACAAGCAGGGGGAGGGTCAAAACTGCAACCCTGCCAACGTGACTCATTTTGCCCTGCGTTAATTCTTTTGCTTCGAAGATGGGACTTGGAGCATATGAAAGATACGGCAATACCCAAGATATCGGAAGGGTTTGACTTTCAGCGAGGATCGCAAAATTACAAAACGATCATGGAAAACCACGTCTGTGACCAGGAAGTTGTAGTGGGACTAATTCTACGCCTTGTCTCCCTTCTTCGATGATAAGCAACCCTATATTTGTCATGATGAATCCGCCGACAGATCCGGTTGGAACATCGTGGGTAACATATCGTTTCGGCATCGGGGTAATTGCTATATACCCAAGCAATTCCGCACACATAAGCCATGCGAAACAATCACGACAAACTTATCAGGGAATTTCCAACCAGTGTATTTAAGCTATCATTAGCACGGAATTCTCCATCTGATAGAGACCCTCCTCCTTCAGGACGGGGATCCTGTCCCATTGCTTCTATCGAGAGGCCCATGAAATCTGATTCCCATCCTGACTTTCTCCCCCACGCAAAGAGCCAAAAGCCGGATCAATCTCATAACCTTCCTTCAATCCAATGACCTGGCCTATAGCTTTAGCGGTCTCACGCGTTCGACCCGCAGAAGAACTCAGAATGGCAACAATGCCTTTATTCATGAGAAATTTTCCTATTGCGACCGCCTGTCTTTGCCCTTCAACTGTCAGCGTGTCCAGCTCTTTCTCTGAAGTCCAGGGTACGTACACCACATTTTTCTTTGCTTCAGCATGTCGTACAAGATACACCCTCAGAAGGACCTTCCTGTGAATCATTCCTGTAATCCCTCATCGACTGTCGGATCAAAGATCGCCCGACGATAATTGGTCTGAAAAACCAGGTGACACTGTAAAACCTTACCGTATGACTCTTATGAATGTACTCGCTCACGCGAGTAGTTTTGGCCGCAAGCGACGGGGATGATAGCTGGTCTCCGCCACATCGATACCCGATTGCGCTTCTTTGTACTTTGCACGCGATTACCATACTGAGGGAAAATGCTCCAAGGCTACTCAATGGCCTCGGCTTCTGGATATTCTAACCACATGGCTTATGAGGAAGATTTCAATGGAATGCCTTTGATCCTTTCCATTGCAACGGTCGTCGCACTGCATTGGTTGAAATGAAATATTCCCTGGGTGTTGCTTATTAGGGTAGCCTAGGCCCGGACCCAATACTCAGAATTTTATAAATTCTTCTTAGCCCGCTATAGTGTGCAGGTTATTTTCAAATCCGCCAAGAGGAATGGTTGTTCTTATAGCGGTCAGAAAAAGGAGAGACTTACATGAATTGTCTTCTACTTCGCCATGGCATTGCTGTTAATCCAGAAGAATGGGACCGCTCTGAAGGGGAACGCCCTCTTACCAAAGAAGGTATTGCCAAAACCGAACAAGTCGCTGCAGGACTCAAACGAATTGGAATGAAGCCCACACATCTGTTGTGCAGTCCGTTAATCCGTACGCAACAAACCGCTGAGATTACCAAGAAGACTCTGCAGATCAAGGCAACCATTCAGCTTTGTCCCGAGCTGGTATATGACCAATCCCCCATGCGACTATTTCCCATTTTACAGGGATACCCACACGATGCAGTTGTCATGTGCGTCGGGCATGAACCCCATCTTGGACAAACGGCGGCATTAATGATTTTTGGAAAGAATTGCTCGGGCTTTGCCGTCAAAAAGGCTGGTGGCTGCCTTATTTCTTTTGAGGGAAAGGTCGAAATAGGTCGGGGATATTTAGAATGGTGGATGGCCCCTGCGCAGCTCAGAGCACTGCGCTAGGGGGTCTTTTGCAGAAGCAACGCTCACCACCCGTCTACCTGGGGGAGCAATAGAACAATACGCGTACGATCTCCTGGCTTTTGACTCGGTTCATGCTCATACGTACTCCTGGCTTATGAGACCGCAGGACGCACCATCCCCATTTTCAACAGTCCATTGACAAAAACACCTTCTTCTAACAGAAAAACCGGAGCATCGATTTTCCCTTCCAATGTTGCCGGAGCCAGCAACTGTATCTTCTGGAGAGCAACGAAGTCCCCTCGAAGAGGACCTTGGGCCACAATGTCTTTAGCTTTCACTGTGGCTTCAAGTTTTCCATCTTTTCCCACTTGAATCAAATCGTTTCCATAGATCTCCCCTTCGACAAATCCATCGATCCGCGCCATCCCCTGGACTTTCAACACACCGCTCAATCGGCACTTCTGACCTAAATACATTTGATACCCTTCCTCCTCAAGCCCAGCCGTGGAAACCTGCAATGCGCCTGTTTGATAGGTTTCTGCCATAACTCCTCCTTGTGGTTACAATGCCATGAATTGAGTGGGACCCAGCGAGACAACCTTTGAACACGTCAGACTAAAGGGAGCGATGCGAAGGGAACCATTCCCAATTGGAGGGACCATACAGCCACCTCCCAGGCGACCAAGTTCTTTAAACCGAATCGGATGTAAGTAAATCCACAAAAACGATCAGATCAACCGTTCTACAAAAGGAGAGCAAACAGAGGAAAGAAGCAACGGGGATATACGGGAACGACAACAGCTTCCTGATGCGAGGCGGCAACAGATTCTTGAAAATCACAGAGAATGACGAAACACAGGACAACTAGAGGAATGCGGCCAGCAGGAGGTAAAAGGCAACGGCTAAGAGCGCCGAACCGGGAAGTGTAAAGATCCACGCATAGGCAATTCGTCTGGTCACTCCCCAACGAACCGCCGACAACCGATTCACCGCCCCCACGCCCATGACCGAAGAGGTAATCGTGTGAGTCGTGCTGACAGGTAACCCAATATGGGCTGTAACCATCAATACCACGCCGGCCCCGGTTTCGGCGGCAAACCCATGGACAGGATCTAATTTGGCGATTCGCATCCCCAGGGTTCGAATGATCTTCCACCCACCCAGGGCCGTCCCCAACCCCATAGAAAGTGCGCAGGAAATAATAACCCATTTGGGCACTTCAGCAGAAGGAATATGTCCGGCGGAAAGCAAAGCCAAGGTAATAATCCCCATCGCTTTTTGTGCGTCATTTGCTCCATGACTCAACGCCATAAACCCGGCTGATAATAATTGAAGACGGCGGAATAACCTCATAGCCCTTCCTCGCGAAGTCCGGAAGAAAGCCCAGCTCAATCCAACCATGAGAAAAAAAGCCACAAGAAACCCTAATAAAGGAGAAGAGACCATGGCCTCCATGACCTTCATCAATCCTTCACCCTGCAAAACCTCAACCCCACCATGAATAAATCCTGCGCCGACCATGGCTCCAATCAGGGCATGGGAGGAACTGGAAGGCAACCCCATACGCAAGGTAATAAAATTCCAAACAATCGCTCCCCCTAACGCCGAAATAATGACCACATCATTGATTGCGGCAGGATCGATAATTCCCTTCCCCACCATCTTGGCTACCGCGGTAGACATAAAGGCCCCGATGACATTCAGGACCCCGGCAAAAAGGACAGCCGAGACAGGGCTCAGGACCCGAGTCGACACGACAGTAGCCACAGCATTGGCACTATCATGCCAGCCATTTGAAAAATCAAACAGGAGGGCGAGCCCGATGACCAAAATGAGGAGGATGCTGAAATCAGCCACAAATCCCAACAAATGATAGATTTACTGGTATAACTTAGGAGGGGCGAGGATTTGAGTGTTTTATCCGTGTTTCAGGGCAATGCGTTCCAGGACATTCAGCACATCTTCACAGGAATCGGTTCCCTTCTCAAAATTCTCATAAATTTCTTTCCATTTCATCACCGTTTTGGGATCCTCCTCCTCTTCAAACAATATCGAGATCGCTTCCCGAAGAACCCGATCGGCTTCATTTTCCAAAGTATTCACCCGGATGCCACACTCCTTCATATCCCATTTTTTTTGTCGCATTAGGTAAATCCCCTTTCCGACCTCCAAGACCGACTCATGGAGAATCTCCGAAAGCCTTAATGCCGTAGGAGTGGGGCGTTGAATCTTAAATACCAGGAACAACTCGGCCACTGCATCAATTTCATCAAGAATATCATCAAGCGCACTGGCAAGCTCATGGATGTCTTCACGATCCAATGGCGTGATAAATGTTTTATTCAATTTAAAGACAATGTCATGGGTAAATCCGTCTCCCTTGTGCTCCAAGTCCTTAATATGTTGAATTTGTTTTTGGGGTTCGTTAAAGGATTTCATTAAATTTTTCAAACATTGTCCTGCTTCCACCACGTTTTGGGACGCTTGCTCAAATAAATCAAAGAATCCGCTTTCCCGAGGCATAAAACTAAACATAGGGCTTTTCCTTCAGCAAGAACAGGCAGAAATTCAATACAGCACTGTAGTCTATTCGGAACAGGGGTATCTACATCCAGATTTGAAGCAGGATATTTCCCATCCTTTCTCTTATTGAGAAAAATTCTCTGCGTGTAACCCTTGACAACTTAGGGCAAGATAGACAATGCCCTCGACCAAGATAAATGTACCCGATTCTCGTGGGAAAACGCGATACGGAAGGACTCTTCCACAACTTAATGTGCTAATTCTAGACTATTTCAGATACGGAAGCCCAATTATGCCACATTTTTTGATGCCACAGCTGCAGCCTTGAGTTCAATTCGACAATGAAAATTTTTCTCAAAAAACTTTTTTCGTCGCTCGGTCGTCCACAATTCCAATTCCGGGTCGTACCGGAAAGACACGTGCAGACACAGAGGTTCGCCAGGTTCAACATGAATTTTCTTAACGACCGAGAAGTGACTGCGATCCAAACCATCTGCAATTCGTAAAATAGCACTAAGACTAGATACAACCCGTCTTTGATCGCGATCCAAGAGCCGATATCCCGCATGCTTGGGATTTGGTTGACCCCGTCGATGATACCGCGCCACATTGGCGATAATGCCTACCTCCTCAGAAGAAAATCCGGGAAGATCCGCATGGGTGATTAAATAGTACGTATGCTTGTGATGTTTATTCTCACGGATATGATGCCCGATGTCATGAAGAAAAGCCGCATATTCCAACCATTCCCGCTCCCTTTCTCCAAGATGATGCATGGATTGGGTCTGGTCGAATAAGCTTAATGCCAACTTCGCAACATGATGAGCATGAACTTTGGGAAATTGATATCGCCGGGCTAGCAATAACACTTGGCGGCGGCGAACATGCGGAATTTCCTGTTCCGCCCGCAAACCATCCTGATGCTGTTGGATGAAATCATAAATCACACCTTCCCTAATCGCTTTATCACTGAGACGCACCTGTTTGACCCCGAGATGCTCCATAAGTAGACGCAACATCAGGACGCCGGGATAGAGCGTATCAACTCGTCGGGGATCCAGGCCGGGAATCTTCAATCGTGTCGGCGTATCTTTTGTTCTAAGGAGTGCCTCAACCTCCCTGATTTCATCAAGTTCGATGGTGGCCATGTCAATTTGTGGCAGGGGGCGCCCGGTTCGAGCTAAATAAATTATTTCAGCAAGGTTCCCCGCCATACCCGATGTCGCTACCAGTTGCTGACAGTGAGTGAAGCGTTTCTTCGATAAGGATTTCTTCAGAGTCTGGCTCACGAGACGTTCGACGCGCTGAACCATTTTTTTATCAGGAGGATCGGACTTGAGAAATTGATCTTTCAACCGGATCGCACCTAACTTAAGACTTCGCACAAACTGTAACCGCTTTTGCGTACATGCCATCAATTCCACGGATCCACCGCCAATATCCACAATCATGGCCGGAAACTTTGAGAGATCCATACTATTCCTGACACCTAAATAAATCAGTCGCGCTTCTTCCTCTCCGGTGATCACGCGCACTCTGAGCCCAAGCTCTTTCCGAACGAGCTTCAAAAAATCTCCTCCATTTTTTGCCTCTCGGACCGCACTGGTGGCAATCGGAAGTATGGGATCAAATCCTTTGTTCGTGGCTAGCAGGGAAAACCGTTTTAAAACCGTCAACCCACGGTCCATGGCCTCCGGGGACAGTCGATGGGACGTAAAGGTCCCGTCCCCTAATCGGGCCATTTCCTTTATACGATCGACAATCTTGTACGAAAAACCCTTTCCTATTTCAGCCAGGACCATGTGAATGGAATTAGTTCCGATATCAATAACCGCAAGGCGTTGCATAGGGTTCACTTCCTTCTAGAATGGGTTCGGTGATCCTCTTTCATGACCACCATAATTCCGTGGTCAATAAAGGCATCGGATGTTGTATGAAAGAAATCTTCAGGAGGGGACAAAAAAATTATCAATGACATTGATACGATACCCCACACCTCAGGCAGTTTCAATAGTTGGACTCTGATCCCCCAATCGCTACAGTTTACTCCGGGGTCGGAATATATGAGGATCCACGACCCAAAATTCGACAGATACCTGCGGTCCCCATAGATGGCCGGGCATTAAGTCCCCAGTCGCTTGCATATAATTATTCAATAACCGGCCTTCAATGCATGTGAGAAAGACTGATTGCGTTCGAAAAACGACTCAAAGGTTTGTGGCTCATAAACACGATCCCTCAGACCATCTCGTGACACTGTCGGATAAGCTGCTCTTTCTCCCATGGACAAGCCTAGGTCAGGCATGGAAATGCACACGTCTGCTGTCCAGCCTTCAGGAAAGCATATCTAACCAAGTTTTCCTACATTTTATGAGGATGTTACATACGGGTAAATCTTAGCTTTGTGGAGAAGGAACCAAAAAACTGGAGGCATTCGGAAGATGGATGTCCGATATAGAGATCGGAAATGCTCACCGGAAATAAATCTCATCCCGGCAAAACCCCAAGAACTTTAAAAGGAGAGTTCCTGCGCAAGATGTTGAACGAGTGAACGGTTCCCAAATATGGCATCAACCTTTCCGGATATCTTCGAGGGACGAAGCATTGCCGCCCCTCCAGCCTCCTCAATAAGCACCTGGGTAGCCAGGATGTCCCAGGGGTTCAAAGCTGGATCCACCATTGCGCCAAGGGCTCCACTGATCACGAGCCCATGGCCAAAACAATCGGTATACCCTCGCACATACCCGGATAGGCTTAATAGAAGATGGTAATCCGCCTCCCGTTGTATACTGGAAAATTGAGCAAAATCGCCAACCCCGATAATGGCTTGTTCAATGGCCAGGTCTTCAGGAAGCCGCAGGGCTTTTCCTTGGCAGGTGGTCCCTTGTCCCCTGGCCGCAGCATAGGTGAGTCCGAGCATTGGAAGATGAATCACTCCAAGGACAGGAAAGTTTTCCCGACTGTCAATCAAGGCGATTATGGTGCCGAATAACGGAATCCCATGAATAAAGGATCGTGTGCCATCGATAGGATCCACGATCCATTGCCATCTTGTTCCCGTCCCCTGTAATCCTTCCTCTTCACCGAGAATATCAAGAGGTCCAATTTGGGCATTGGACAGCAAGTGAGACCGGATCAGAGCTTCACCCTCTTGATCGGCTTGAGTGACGGGCGAACCATCGTTTTTTTCCGTGATACGGAGATTCTGCCTTTCAAAATAGGCTCGAATCGGAACTGCCGCAACGTGGGCGGCATCGATAGCCGTTTGCAACAATTGAGTCAATTGATTATCGGGCAAGCCTTTATCCATCAGTTATGCTCTCCTGCGATTTTTGCACACCGTTTTTCCTCCTAATAGTATACTGAACTTCTTGTTTTGGTGACACAGGTTCTTCCGAATCCTGATTCTTAATATGGGGGTACCAGCCACAATCGGACATGATTACATATGGTGTTCAAACCTGTTCAACATGGCTTGTCCGAAATGGATTCCCATATCCCTTAGACCAAGTGCCCACAGGATAGCAGCCCGTGTCACAGAGTCCGTCACCCAAGCACGCTGGCAATCTGATAGGGCCACATTGAGTCTGCCACATCACTTTTCATTTAAAAACATTTAGTTACACAATAAATACCACACTTTCTTGTGATCCATTCAGCAAAAATGAGATCCTTAGCCTTGCCTTTCCAACATTTCCTAAAAAATGAGGAATTTCCTGTGTTGTTGATCTCCACACCATCCCATGTAGATTTCATTCAAATGTCCCAAGGCGCAATAAAGATTGCCGGGTAATTTTATATGCCATGGCACATTCACCAAACCCTTGAAGAGGAAAAGAAGTTTCGTATTCCACCCGGCTTTCAATTGCCTCCCGACATGGGGGAACCGATCCCGCCACGCGTATTCACATCCACCTACTTTGACAGCGAGCACCATCGACTCGGCCAACTGGGTCTGACACTCCGAAAACGAGTGGAACAGTCCCATGGGGTCTGGCAATTAAAGCTACCGAGCGGCGGTAATCGGCTGGAGCTGGAAATTGCGTCCGGCAGTCGCAGTATTCCAGGGGAATTTCAGGACTTATTAAGGAGTTTTTTCAGAAAACAGGAAGCTGTTCAAATCGGAAAACTCAGAACAAGGAGAAAAGGGGTACGCATTCGGAAAGACGGCCAGGTCATCGCTGAACTTGTCCAGGACTCCGTCGCCCTCATCAGAGACAAAAGGATTGTGCATTCATTCCAAGAAGTGGAGGTTGAATTACAGGGAGGAACAGACACTCAATTAAATCCTGTCCGCAAGATTCTGCTTCATGCCGGGGCAGAAGAGAAACCATTTCAACCCAAGATTTTTCAAGCACTTCAACTTCCCTATCCCCTTACCGTTGCGTTTAGTGATTCTTCAGCACCACCGACCGACCATATTCGGGAAAGCCTTCAGTCCCAGTATCTTCAAATGTTGCAAAATGATCCAGGTACCCGATTGGGTCGGGATAGTGAAGCGCTCCATCAAATGCGGGTTGCCACGCGCCGCATGAGAGCCATCATTCGAGCCGTGAGTGCTTTCCTGGCGCCGCAATGGACGGAACCGGTCCGCCAGGAACTGGCCTGGGTTGGTTCGTTGTTGGGCGAGGTCAGAGATTGGGATGTTCTTTTAGAATCGTTTCATCAAAATTTCCATGACTTCTCTCCATCCGAACAGCGTTCCTTTCACACGATTCTCAAGAATTTTGACGATCAGAGGTCTGTTGCCCGCGCCAAACTACTTGAAGGTTTAGGTAGCGACCGTTATCTCAATCTCCTGACTCATTTTGAAAATTCACTGATTCATTTACCATTTCAACCAAATCCATTCACGTTAACAGAGTTGGCGAGAAAAGCTTTTCAGAAAATTCAGGATAGGGCGAATACGTCAGATAGCCTATTCCGGAAATCTGAACTGCATCACACTCGAAGACTCCTGAAGCGAGCCCGATATGCGGTTGAACTCGCTGAGCCCTTGCTCGGGAAACGTGCCAAACGGTTCATTCAACAAGCGAAGGTCGTCCAGGATTTACTGGGATTCCACCAAGATGCGGTGGTTGCTGAGCAACGGCTCCTCGCCTTCAAAAATCACTCACGAGGAACCGGAGTAGCCTATGTCACGGGACTAATGGTCGAACGCTTACGAAATCAGCAATCTCAGGTGTATCAGCAAATCCCCAAGCAATGGCAAAAACTTGAAAAACGAGGGAAAAAACTGTAAAGCCTTACGCCCAATCTTCTTCAAACTGTTTACGTCTCCATATACCCGTTTAATGATAATGGGACGGAATAACCTTAATCAGGTACAATGCCTCTTAACTCATAAAAGGCATAATAGGAGATCTGATCATGACTCATCAGACAAAACCGAAGGCATCCAATACACCGGAAGTTATCGACAATCTGGATGACCCCAAATTGTATCTAAACCGGGAATTGAGTTGGTTGGAGTTCAATAAACGGGTCCTGGAAGAGGCAGAAGATCCGAGCCACCCTCTCCTGGAACGAGTAAAATTTCTTTCAATTTTCTTCAACAATCTCGACGAATTCTTCATGATCCGGATCTCGGGACTGCGCGAACAGTTGTCCAGCGGGGTCCTGGAAGCCGCACTGGATGGGATGAGTCCTTCGGATCAATTAGGGCATATCCGGGAGGCCCTTCTTCAAAGCTTTGCCCGAGTAAGCCGGTGCTGGCAGGAAGACATATTTACCAGACTGGTGGACGCGGGTATCCGCATTCTCCCCTATCAAGACCTCAAACCGAAACAACGATCCCTACTCCGCCGATATTTTCGAAAGGAAATTTTTCCCGCGCTGACCCCTTTGGCCTTTGACCCTAGCCACCCTTTTCCCCATATCTCCAACCTCACAGTCAACCTGGCCGTCGTGGCCCACGACCCTGATCGTGGAGAATGTTTCGCGCGCATTAAGGTTCCGTCGCTGTTCCCACGATTGATCAGAATTCCAGACGAATCCCAGGTATCGGATGATGAACAAATGGGGTTAGCCCCCGGGGCGGAAAGTACCAACTTTGTGTGGCTGGAGGACATCATCGCAGCCAATCTGGACTTATTGTTTCCGGGCCTGACGATTCAGGCCTCCTATTATTTCCGAATCACCAGGGATGCAGATTTTGAAATCGAAGAAGATGAAGCCGGCGACCTGCTGGCTGCCATTGAGGAACAAATTGATTTACGCCAATTCGGGTCGGTGGTACGATTGGAACTGGACCGGCATATGCCGGATTCCATCAAAGATATCCTGGTCAGAAATCTGAATTTAGCGCCCTATCAAGTCTACACCTATGATTTCCGTCTCGGCCTTTCGAATCTCCTTGAACTCACATCCATTGAGCGACCGGATCTGAAATTTTCACCGCATTACCCCAATATTCTGCACGACCCCACCTCAAAGGAATCCCTGTTTGCACTGATTAAACGCGAAGACATCTTCCTCCATCACCCATACGATAGCTTTTCACCCGTCGTCGATTTCATTCGACAAGCCGCTCTGGATCCACATGTGTTAGCGATCAAGCAGACCCTGTATCGAGTGGGCATCAACTCCCCGGTGGTAGACGCCCTCATGGAAGCCCGGCAAAATGACAAGCAGGTTGCCGTACTCCTGGAACTCAAAGCCCGATTCGATGAGGAAAACAATATTGAATGGGCAAGAAAATTAGAGGATGAAGGCGTGCATGTGGTGTATGGTGTCCTGGGCCTGAAAACACATGCCAAGGTCTGCATGGTCGTTCGCCGGGAGTCAGATGGCATTCGTCGATATCTGCATCTCGGAACCGGCAATTACAACCCCATCACCGGAAAATTCTACACCGACTTTAGTTTATTTACCTGCCATCCGGTATTCGGCGAAGATGTCACCGACCTGTTCAATGCCTTGACCGGGTATTCAAAAAAAGACTCATACGCCAAACTTTTGGTTGCGCCGGTGGGGATTCGAACGAATATCATCGAACGAATCAATCGGGAAATATCACGCCAACAACAACATGGAGACGGCTACCTGGCATTCAAGGTGAATTCACTCGTAGACAAAGCCTCTATTCAGGCCTTGTATCGAGCCTCTCAAGCAGGGGTCAGGATTGAGCTCATGGTCCGTGGGATGTGCGGGCTCCGCCCCGGGATTCCTGGACTCAGCCAGACCATTACGGTCACGTCCCTCGTGGGACGATTCCTTGAGCATTCTCGCTGTTTTTATTTTCGTAACGGAGGGCAGGATGAATTATTTCTGGGGAGTGCGGATCTCATGCCCCGCAATATGGACCGGCGGGTTGAAATTTTGTTTCCCATTGAGAATCCCACACTGCGAACCTTCATTGTTGAAACCGTCTTACGTCCCTACCTGAAAGACAACATGCATACGCGACAACTCCAAGCCAATGGAACCTATACTCGCGTCAAGCCATTGCAAAACGAAGCACCATTCCAGGCCCAGGATTGGTTTATTGCAAACTGGAAAGGGAAGCAGACCAAGCCGCCTTCATTCTGAAGACTGTGAAGGACAGGCCATGTTTTCCTTTCAGGTAGGCCACCACACCTCCGCGCCTCTGCCGAAATTAACTGCTGGCTTCGTTAGGCACCAAAAACCAATCTTCAGAAAGAAACACCGTTTCCAACTCCCTCAGTGGACATCCCTCTTGATAATAAGCGGGCTCCCACTCCAGACCACAACTTCGGCACCGCAATTGGATCGTACCAGATTTGTCCTGCGAGGAAGCATTCGGGGCACGGTCTCTCTTACCTTCCAATCTAACTCTGCTCATACATTCCCTCTCTTTTCTTGGAACATCTCCATACACCTAGACCCGATAAGCGGGTCTGGCCATTCATCATTTCCCGGGTCATCAGAATATCTGTCAACCATGAGCCAAATGATCAGCCAGTCCGCCATCACATAATTCTCATTAGGTCATCAGGTTTTTATCCCGAAACAACGGTAAATTCTCCCTGCACCGTCTTCTGCTGACCAGCATTCATCCAGGTCTGTCGAGCCGACTGGCCCTTCGCTTCAAAGAGTTCATGCCCTCTCATATATGCAAGGGTCTCCTGAATGCGCTCCGGCCTTCCCCAATCACTCCAACAAACCCCGGTCAGATCCATCATGTGTAATTGCTGAGGAATCAGCGACAACAGATCACTGGAGAAATTTCTGGTGGGCATTGTCCGATAGAGATGCAGTAATCGTTGATGTTCGTTTGAGGTTCCAATCCCACCCGCATGCTCTTCAAGAAGCATCACGACTTCTGGAATGCACTGACGGCCGGCCTCCCATAAGGTTTGAACATTGGCTATGAGCACTAACGTATTCCATTGCCCCCCACTCAGGGCGATGTCCTCAAGCTGGGAACCCTTGGGTTTCTCCACAAATCTCCGTACTTCCCTGAGGCGGCTCCCTCCAGAATGCGGAATACGATCACCCGGAATCACCCACCCATAGTCTTGCTCCCGCGATTGAGGAGGAACAGTCAACAACACCATACGATGAGGGTGTTGCTGGACCAAGGCCGCCGCATCGCGGATCACCTGAATAAGCGGCTCAACGGGGAAAATAAAATGGTCAGAGGGCCACAAAACTACCGTCGCATGAGGATCATGCGCTCGGATATAGGAGAGCGGTAGAAACACTCCGGGTCCGGTTCCTCGATTATCGGGTTGCCAGACCAAGCGGCCCAGGGATTCCTGAATCAATTGGGTTCGCACATAACCCCAATGTGATTGATCCATCACCGTCACAACCTGGTGAGGAAGACTGAGGGCTTTTGCCCGGGTCCACGTATGCTGGATCATTGATCGCTTTCCCAGAAAGGCACAATATTGCTTCGGCCGATATGCACCGAAACACTGTTCGGTATAGTGCCGAAGACGCTCCCCATGTCCACCTGCCAAGACCAGAGACCAAAGTGAAGCAGAGCCCTGTGAACGTAAGTTAGTAGCCTGCCCTTGGGAATACCGTGAAGAACCTCCACGTGTGTCAACCCATTTTTGCATAGCATTCTCCTTCCGCATGCGCTGGTGTTTGGTGATGATTTTTCATACCCACACCATACGTGGGAGAAATGACACCCCTGTCACAGACAGGTAAATTTTTTGTGACAGAAGACGCAGAAGCTGAAACAAGACAAAAGGAGAAGAGAATGAGAAAAAAACGAGGGCAGGACGACTGCGTTAGGTCGGAATCATATGGCGGATGATTTTTCCTTCCACCATATACACCACCAGTTCCGCCACATTCGTTGCATGATCGGCAATGCGTTCAATATATTTCGAGATAAACGACAACCGGATCCCGCGCGAAATCGTTTGGGGATTTTCCATCATGAAGGACAACAATTCACGGAAAATTTGTTCATTCAGTTCATCGACATAATCATCCTCCTTAAGGACCTGTCTGGCAAGAACCGAATCCCCCCGGACAAACGCATCCAAGGCTTCACCCACCATTTTGATGGCCCTCTCGGCCATCAACGGAATATCGATATACGGTTTCAATTGAGGTTCGGTATGCAGTTCCAGTGCGCGTTCACAAATATTTTCTGCCAAATCGCTCATGCGCTCTAATTCAGTGGAAATCTTCATGGCCGTCGTGACGAACCGGAGATCTTTAGCGGCCGGCTGGTGGAGTGCCAACAATTCGAGACAGAGTTCGTCAATGGCCACATCCATGGTATTCACCTGACGATCATTCTGAATGACCTGATTTGCCACCAGGTCATCGCGATCCACAAGTGCGATAAGCGCTTGACGAATCTGCCCTTCCACCAGCGCCCCCATCCGCAAAATTCTCTGCCTGAGGTCCGCCAACGAATCATCAAAATGTCGCTTCATCGTGATCCTTTATTCTGGTCTAAGGGGAATCAGCCAAACCGCCCCGTCACGTAATCTTCCGTTCGGGGATCACCGGGATTGGTAAAAATCTTCTTGGTGCCCTCGAATTCAATTAACTCCCCTAATAAGAAAAACCCCGTCAAATCAGAAACCCGCGCCGCCTGCTGCATGTTATGCGTCACAATCACGACGGTGAGCCGCTCTTTCAACGTATGGAGGAGTTCTTCTATTCTGCCGGTGGAAATCGGATCAAGGGCCGAACACGGTTCATCCATCAACAGCACTTCCGGATTGACCGCAAGCGCTCTCGCAATACAGAGTCGTTGTTGTTGGCCTCCCGACAAACCCAAGGCACTGCCATGCAACCGATCTTTAACTTCATCCCACAATCCCGCTCCTTGAAGGCTGGTCTCAACGATCGCGTCAAGAGTGGCACGTTTGCGAATTTTCTGCAGTTGCGGACCATACGCCACATTCTGCCAGACGGTTTTCGGAAACGGATTAATTTTCTGAAACACCATACCAACCCGGGTTCGAAGGTCAGTGGCATCGACTTCAGGTCGATAAATATTTTCATCATCCAGGAGAATGGTTCCTTCGACCCTGGTGCCATCGACCAGATCATTCAGGCGATTGAGGCACCGCAAGAGGGTTGATTTTCCACAACCTGAAGGTCCGATAAATGCGGTGACTTTATTAGCAGGAATGGTCATATTCACGGATTTGAGCGCCTGAACCGTCCCGTAGTAAAAATTCATGTCCTGAATGACAATTTTCGCAGGGGAATCGGTCAATGGATGTTGGACGGTTTCAGATTCGACAAAAGTCTTCTTCATCGGATTCGTCTGCCTTGTTTCAAGCACCAGCCTCAGGGACTTTGCACCCGTTGTTTTGGCTAAAGACATAGATTGTTCCAAAGTTTCCTGATCGATTTCCATCATTGTACCTCATTTAAACCGAAGCACCAGCATAGCGCTTCCGCATCCGGGTCCGGAGTGCAATCGCCGTCATATTCAGGAGGAGAACGACAAGAACCAGGACCAGGGTGGTGACATACACCATGGGCTTGGCCGCCTCCACATTAGGGGATTGAAATCCCACATCATAGATATGAAAACCCAAATGCATAAATTTTCGATCAAGATGGATAAAGGGAAATTGACCATCAAGCGGCAGGGCCGGAGCAAGCTTGACTACCCCGGTTAACATCAGTGGCGCTACTTCCCCCGTAGCCCGGGAGACCGCGAGAATCAAACCGGTTAAAATTCCCGGCATGGCGCAAGGCAGAACAACCCGCATGAGCGATTCAAACTTTGTCGCCCCCAACCCCAACGACCCCTCCCGATATTCTCTGGGAACAGCCGACAAGCCTTCTTCGGTCGCCACAATGACCACCGGCACGGTCATGAGGGCCAAGGTGAGGGAAGCCCATAACATTCCACCTGTCCCAAATGTCGGATTCGGCAGCGAGGCGGAGAAGAATAACTGATCAATTGAGCCTCCCACTGCATAGACAAAAAACCCCAGACCAAACACACCGAAGACAATTGAAGGAACCCCCGCAAGATTATTCACCGCAATCCGGATCATTCGAGTCAACAGGCCTTGTTTGGCATATTCTTTTAAATACACGGCGGCCAAGACTCCAAACGGGACCACAACCACACTCATCACCAACACCATCATAACCGTACCGAATATGGCCGGAAAGATCCCGCCTTCGGTATTTGCTTCCCGCGGCTCATCGCTCAGAACATTCCAAAAATTTTCCACATACATCGTGGTTTTATCCCACACACTCATGGAATTCGGACGCCACGCCCTCACAAGGCCGCCAACAGGAAATGTTTTTTCCTTCCCAGTGACATCTATGAGGGTGACCCGATAGCGGTTCAATCGCTCGTACAGCCCCACCAATCGTTGGATCTGCTCCTGATAGGCCGCTTCCCGTTCTTGGATATCCTGTTGAAGAGAGTCGGCAGAATCCTGCGAAATGTCCCCCTTCAACTCCAAGGTCTTCAGACTAAGGCGCGCACGCTCCATGTCAGCATTAATGGCGCCAATCACATCGCGTTCAATATAATGAATCTCCTGGTAAAGTGACTCGGCTTGCTCAAGGAAGGGATACCAGACCTCCCACGCAATATCCCGGCCACCAGCCAGACGGGAGTCACCGTCCCACACCGCAGTCACCCAACCATAAAAATTCCCCCATTCGCGTCGTTCAAAGGCGATGACATCCTTAGGCCAATCCCGTTGAGCAATGTCGGCTTCATCAACCCACCGGAAATCCAGTCCGTACACATCCCGGTTGCCCACCTTCAGCTGTATGCGAGACTGCCCATCAGGGAAATCCGCTGTAACCGTATCCGGAATACGCTGGGTATCTACGATTTCCCCGAGGACCCGGGTGTCATCATTGAGCGTCAACTGGACGAGATCCTTCTGCCAAAAATAGCCCATACCATTGATGAAAATGAGCATCAAAAGACCGCCGATCAGCAGCAGGGAACAGGCTAAGGCTCCTCCTGATAACCAGATAAACAATGTGCCTGATGCAAAAAATCGTTGAAGAAATTTCATGGCTGCCCGTCTAAAATTGAGAATATTTTTGGCGAAGCCGTTGCCGCACGATTTCAGCAATCGTATTAATGGTAAATGTAAAGCCGAACAAAATCAGACCGGACAGAAATAACACACGATACAACGTCCCGCCATGAGGAGCTTCAGGCATTTCTACCGCAATATTGGCCGAGAGCGTACGAAATCCATTAAACATACTCCAATCCATGATCGGAGTATTTCCCGTGGCCATCAGCACAATCATCGTTTCCCCTATGGCACGCCCGAATCCAATCATCAAGGCCGAGAAGATGCCCGGACTGGCCGAAATAAGGACTAACCGGGTTAAGGTTTGCCACCGCGTCGCTCCCAGGGCCAGCGATCCGGCAACAAGTTGTCGGGGGACATTGGCAATGGCATCTTCAGCAATACTGAAAATAATCGGAATCACCGCAAAACCCATCGCAAAACTAATGACAATGGCATTTCGCTGATCATAGGTTAAGCCCAAATTCTGCGCCAACCACTGTTTAAAGTTTCCTCCAAATATCCAACCCTCAATCGCCTGATTGGCCATCAAACAGGCACCCACGGTGAGAACAATGGCAATCATCATGACCATCAGATCAAGTCCATACACCTCCAATCGTCTCACCCGAATTGGGAGGAATTGCCAGATGAGACAA
Organism: Nitrospira sp. MA-1; assembly: GCA_032139905.1. Classification (NCBI taxonomy): domain Bacteria; kingdom Pseudomonadati; phylum Nitrospirota; class Nitrospiria; species Nitrospira sp. MA-1. Next base: position 1,025,019 of record JAQJDB010000007.1, on the reverse strand, counting down.
CAGGCCGCAATCACCACAGGAAGAAATCCCACGATGGCAACCACCGCAGGAAAAATTTTCTCTAAGAGAGGGGCAAACCAGAGACCCGCGAGAAATCCCAACACCACCGACGGCAGGGCAGCCATCAACTCCAAGGACGGCTTAACAACGGAGCGAAGGTGAGGGTGCATGAACATCGCCGTATAAATGGCCCCCATGACCGCAAGAGGTATGGCCAACACCATGGCATATAACGTCCCCTTCAATGTGCCAAACATGAGCGGAATGAGGCCCAATTTCGGTTCAAACTCATCCGATCCGCTGGAAGATTGCCAAATCATTTCCGGATGGTCATAACCTTCATAGGTCACAGGAAAAAATAAGGATTTGAACGTGATCTCCGGATGTGGATTATCAATGGCATACGTCTGAAGCGTGCCATCCTCACCCAACCACACCAGACCATCGGCCTTTGGGGCATAACGTAACGATTCGAGGGCATTTCCCTTCCCTGGAATGTCCAAAATCGTTTCTCCCGTCGTGGAATAATGCAGGAACATCGTTCCCTGATTGTCGGCTGTTAAAAATCCCTTATCACGTTGGGACACCGAGAGACTCGTCACCGCCCTGGCATGGGGAGTGAAAGTATGAACTTTTCTCAGGAATCTGCCGGATGGACCCGATTGATCAGCTGAAAACGCCCACGTACTCACGCTTCCGGAGGTGGTGCCAACCACCAACGTTCGTTCGCCTAACAGATATGACAGAACAGTCACGGCATCCCCGGCCGCCCCAACAGGCACGGATTGAGGCATGGCATCAAATCCCTGTCCCCGCCATTCCCATGTAAGGAGATAGCCATCCCTCGTCCCGGCCACCAATCGTTTTCCCGCACTATCCAATGCCAACGTTGTCAGATGAAACTTCGGTGGTAGGATGAGCCGGTTGGTTTCCATAATGACCTCATCCGAAAATGAAAAATCCCCTGGTTCCTCAATCCGGGTCACCCAGAGTTCCCCGCCTCCGGTGAGAGCCACCACGGTTTGAAATTCATCACTCCGCTTGACATGGGCATGAAGGACAATACCCATTCCGTCAGGAACCACCCGAACAGGTTCCTTGACCTTTACGCTCGGGATAATGGTCCGTCTGTCCCCTTGGAAATCAGATTGAAAAAGGATGTTGACCGGATAGACGAGTCCCTGGTCTGTCCCGATACTCAGGCTATGGCCTTTCAAACCCATTCGCACGACAGACGTCGGATCACCGTCAATCGACAATTGCCCTCCCACATCAGGAATGGCGGCACCATCGGGTAAGAAAAGAAATTGAAGATATTTCCCTTTGAGAACAAACGGGACTTCCCGATATTCATCAATCCCCACCATCGCCTGCGCCACGTTGGAGGATTGAATCGCTTTGACCGGCATAGGCACCGTCAGCTCCGGAGTGACGGTCGCGGGTTGAAACAGAGGAATCACTTCCCAAACCAGGTACACAAAAATTCCTAGAATACTGACAATGGTCGCCAGGCCTCCCGCCCCAACGACATACTTCGCCACATAATCCAGCAAATGACGAATCCGCCTTTGAGCGGCAACGCGAGAACCACCGGCTAACGAATTTTTATGAGGAACTAGCGCACCCGAAGAAGAAGAGGAAGATAAAGGTGGCATGAGGGTTTGAGTTCGGCAAAAGTGAAAAAGAAGCAGAAGATGAGATCAGAACACCCAACCGCTCTCCAAAGGGTTTCTATGGAAAACGGTAGGGAGGGTCATCAAGGAATTCCTACTTAAGGTGCTCTGACTGTTTCCCAATGATTTTCTCTGAGATGGGGAAATAGCCATCTTTAATGACGACCTTCTGCCCTTCCCGGCTATAGACATATTTCAAGAATTCCCGAACAATGGGAGACAACGGTTGATTAGGTGTTTTGTTCACATACACAAACAAATATCGTGACAAGGGGTACTTCCCGCTGGTGGAATTTTCATAGGTGGCCTCTACAAACGGTTGACCAGCCTTCATCGCCAGAGGAAGGGCATGAACCCCCGATGTGCGATACCCGATACCGCTATACCCGATGCCGGCTTGATCTTCGGTCACGCCTTGCACGACAGAAGCCGAACCGGGCTGTTCCTTCACTTCATCTTTATAATCACCATTCTCCAGCACCACATCTTTGAAAAATCCATAAGTCCCCGAGGCGGAATTCCGGCCATAGATACTGATCGGCATATCGGCAAACCTACCGGTCAAACCCAATTGTCCCCAACTGGTAAGATTTTCCTTATATCCATGTTGCCGGGTTTTGGAAAACACCGCGTCAAGCTCCCCAATCGTCAAACCCTGAAGGGAATTGTCTTTATTGACATAGACCGCCAACGCATCCACGGCAACGGGAATGGCGGTGGGCTTGTAGCCGAACTTGGCTTCAAACGCATCAATTTCCTTTCCCTTCATCTTGCGGGACATCGGGCCCAACTGCGCCGTCCCTTCGATAAGAGCCGGGGGAGCGGTGCTGGATCCTTTCCCTTCAATCTGAATTTTGACATTCGGATATTGTTTCCGGAATCCTTCAGCCCACAGCGTCATGAGATTATTCAAGGTATCCGAGCCAATACTATTGATATTCCCGGACACTCCGCTCACCTTGGCATAATTCACCCAGGCGGGATCTTCCATATCATCATTAGCCAAAACATGAGAGGCCCCAAGTATCGTAGTCGCGCTCCAACCCAGGATCAGCCCCATGCTCATGCCCAACACCCACATTTGCTTTCGATTCTGACTGTGTTCCATCAAACTGACCTCCTCATGTGAATGAATAGTGTAGGTCCAACAGGTTTCTTCTATGTAACGGCAATGTTACAAAGGTGTTAAATGGCCATCTGTCGATCTCCCGGTTTTGACGAAAATGATCCCGTCAGGACATCCTCCCCGTTTCCGCTTGACAAGGCATGGATGGCTCTGACTTCAAATTGAAACTCTTTTTGGCACAAAATCACCAACCCTTCATGCAGGCATTCCCCAAGTATGGAAAACAGATATCCCCACCGCATCCAGGGCAAATCATTCGAGAGTTCCTCAATCGTCACGGACTGTTTGGCAGATATGACGCCTAAGACCATGTCACGATCTCCTCTTTCAACAAGATTCTTGATCGTCCATTCCTTGTGACTCGTTGCCATGCTCCCCTCCTGTAGTCGTTATCCAATATTGAGGCAGGTCCATGCGAGGTATTCAGGCTAATCAACCATTCAATGGCATCCTAGCGATCAACTGTTGCAGCCCGATGAGGTTCGGGTTACAACTGTGTAAAGTTTTCAGGAGAATGAAAAGGGAAAAAATTCAAAGAAGCCGGCTACGGGGGAGAAAATGTGGGATCTCATAACGGTTTAGTTGTGGGAGTTGGCTTGGATTTCGGCAGGATCACTTCCATCGTGGTGCCTTTGCCCAGCTCACTTTGTACGCGAAGTTTACCACCGAGCAGTTGGAGTAAATGTTTCACGATAGAAAGTCCAAGCCCCGTCCCGCCTTCTTCACGGGAACGCGCTCGATCCACCCGGTAAAATCGTTCGGTAATGCGTGGAAGGTCAATCGACGGAATACCCTGGCCCGTGTCGCTGACCTGCAAGGAGACTTCTTGATCCCGAAAAGGCATGGCTTGAAATGAGATCAGTCCTCCGGCAGGCGTATATTTAATGGCATTATCCACGAGATTCACCAGAATCTGAATCAACCGATCCCGATCTGCCCAGGCACTGTTTTCAAAGCCAATTTCATTGGAAATCTGCAGATTTTTTTTCGACAGTTGATTTTGAAACATCTCACAGACATCCTGGGCAACTTCGCGCAACGGCACCAATTCACACCGCAAGAGGATTTTTCCCGATTCAATTTCCGAGAGGCTTCGTAAGTCTTCCACCAACCGGCTGAGCCGCTCCGCATGCTGGTAGGCGACGTGCACAAATTTTCGATTGTTCGGAGTTTCCAAAGACGGCTCATCCACAAGCGTTTCCAAATATCCGACAATGGCCGTGAGCGGAGTGCGCAATTCATGGGACACGTTCTCAATAAACTCGGTCCGGACCTGTTCCAATCGACGTAATTCCGTGACATCGTGCAACACCAACACACTCCCCTTCTTTTGATTGGAAATGGGAAAAGGGAGCGCATACACCTCTAGCACCATGGAGACGGGAGGATACAATTCGACCTCAGCCTCTCGTCGTTCATGCCACGCCAATTCCTGACAACCTTCAACCAGACCTGCCAGTTCTTGATTTCTGATGATTTCCCACACCGACTGTCCTTGAATCGCCTTCGCATCCAATCCCAATATCCGATGTGCGCTGGAATTGGTGAATAACACTTTTCCCTTGGAATCAAAGGCCACCACGCCTTCAACCAAATTTTCCATGATGGCGATAATTTTCGTGCGCTCTTCCTCGAGGCGGGTCATTCGTTGCTTTACGTTTTCCACCAGGCGTTGAATATGGCCTCCCCATGCATCGGGTTCCAACGCACGAGAAGCCTTCGCCTCAGCAATCCCACTAAGTTGTTCAAGTTGATGAAGGCCAGTCATGAGGTCTTCATGGTTTTCTCTCGTCTGCTTCCAGGTATTCCGAGTCATCACGGCAGCCACACCTACCAGACCGGCCCCCAATAACAGCACCACCCAGAATGGCCATGCACGGGCGACCCCCACGCCAACCCCGACCATCCCAGCCACCATCCAGCCCATGAGGATAAAAGAAGGATTACGCATGGATCGAGGTCACTTTCATCATACTGGCCTTAGACAGCCCCCGACTCAAAACGATACCCCACACCTTTAACGGTCACAATACGCTTCAATTCGTCCCCTAACTTTTCCCTGAGTCGCCGGATATGCACATCCACCGTCCGGGACTCAATATCCACCGCATTGGAATAGCCCCAAACGGTTTCTAATATTTGATCCCGGTTCAACACCCGGCCATTCGCCCGCATCAACGCACAGAGCAGATCGAACTCCTTGACGGTCAATTCCACCACGGTTCCATCCACCGTCACCTGATGTTTTCCTTCATCCACCTCCAATGTTCCAACTTTTTTGATGGCGGACATCTCCTGCCCTTGTCCTCGCCGCAACACGGCTTTCACTCTGGCCACGAGTTCTCTCGGGCTGAAGGGTTTCACCAGATAGTCATCCGCCCCCATTTCCAAACCCACGATCCGGTCCACTTCTTCGGCCTTCGCCGTGAGCATTATGATGGCGATCGAAGACGTTTTCGGGTCTTTTCTCACCTTCCGGCAAACCTCCAAACCATCCACACCCGGCAACATCAGATCCAGGACCATAAGATCGGGGATGCGTTCCTTCGCCAACTGCAAGGCCGTTTCCCCATCACGCGCCTCCAGACATTTGAGCCCTTCCTTCTCTAAGTGATACTTAACCAACTCCACCAGATCCTTTTCATCATCAACGACTAATACCGTTGCAGCCATAAGACGTTCTCCTCATCAGTGTTCCTCAGTGTGCCTGTCCTTCAGCCATACCCTGAGTCTTGTGGGCATGATGCTCAAAATATCGGGTGATGGCTGCCATGGCATAGCAATCATCCTCGTTATATTCCAAAATTCTATTTATCAATGCTTCATTTGTCGGATTCGCCAAATAATCGTTATACCAGGCGATGGAATTGGCTCCGGACGGGTCTAGGTCCCTCCACTGAAACCCGATAAACTTGGCAATATGCTTAATCCCATATGAAAATGTCGGCCAGTCAGAATATTCCACAATGAGGTCTTGATACAAATCAAATTCACAGGCCTTATACTTTTCAAAGGTTTCGGCATCCAGATCATACTTTTCCATCAGACGTTTCAGCGTGGATCGTTCCTTATGAGAATACACATAATAGACAGCCCGATCCGTCGATTGAATAAATTGCCAGAAGTCCCTGACCGTCTGCTCTTCGTCTTCAGGGGTTTTAGCCAGAAAATACGTAAAGTGAGCGGGGCTCTTTCCATCCTGAATGACCATTCCGAACAAATAGGTGACGCCACGGGTCGGGTCATCTTCAATATCAAAATAGATCTCCCGATCAACATCCGGAAAGGTATAGCCTGAGCGGATCCTCGGCTTTCCCTCTACCAGGACCTGAGCCCGCTCTTTCATCCTGGTCAGAGAGACTTTTCCCATTCGCGCAATCTTATGAGGCGGCTTGAGATAAGTTTGCACATCCATTTGCGCAATATCTTGAATCGTCCGAAGCCCCTGCTCTCTGAGCGCAAATTTTTGTTTGCCCACAAAAAACAGACCGGTAGGATCGGATTTATCTTTCACCCAGCGGTAACATCGGCTAAACCATCCGCACATGGTACAGTGACTTCCCAGCACCGGTTCCGAAGTCTCTTCCCCGGAGACCAGTTGCTGAACCTCCTGCATAGCCTGGTTAAACCGTTCTTCAAATGGAGCCGGATCAAATTCTTCAAGCTGTTTGTCCACATTAATAATTCGACCACCCCATTGAACGGTTCCCTGAATTTTCTCAAGTAACAGCCGATAAAACAAAATCTGAAAGGCGTAATGTTCTTTAAATTTTCGTTTTTTGCCCTCCGCCTCTTCCCAGCCCTTCCCAGCTTTGATATCGATCGGCTCATAAAGAAAGGTCCCAAAACGAGAAGATCCGTCCTCCCGTTGCACCAACAAATCCGGTCGCCCCACAAATTGTTCATGGATCAGACAGCCTTGATAAATAACGGCAGCCCCATGCTCCATGGCCAACAGGGTTTCCTGGAATGCCGGCTCTACCGAAAAATCCTGCAGGTCTACAATCTCCTGATCGCCGAGCGAAGTAATATAGTCCCGTTCAGTCTGTAACCCCACTTCCCACAACAGCTTCACAAATGAGCTGACTTCGGATTTTTCCGAAGGATCGCCGTTGCTATCCAGATATACGCGATGCAGACACTTGGTGTAGTTATAGAGGTCTTGAGCGGTGACTCGTTGCCGGGCCATAGCGAAGGAGAGAGCGAAACCGATAGTTCACATTTGGGGCAAAATTGCGTTCACAATTGCCACCAATACTAGCACAACCGGAAGAAAAGGCAGAACATAACAGGGGTCGGAAGGAAAATTGGAGCGGAATTAGTATTCAGGAACCCTTCACATCGACTGGGCAACCGCATATTTGCGGGTACCTGCTGGTGGTGGCGCCGATGATCGAATAGTTCTAGTGCCGTTGGGTCATCACCCAGGAGGCAGCTGATGATGGGTGTCATACACTTGAGGACTACATGACACGAGCAGACAATTCCCAGTACGGTGACTCATCAGGTTGGTTTTAGCATAATACGCGGGCGACAGCGCGTTCGCGCAAGAAACCACGCTTTATGACGTGATGGATGAACCCGGTATCGCCCAATTTTCAACCATTGAACTCGACCAGAAGACAGCCATGCATAAACCCAAAGCCATTATTTTCGATGTCAACGAAACTCTGCTCGACCTTGCTCCACTGAAAGCCTCTGTCGGAAACGCTCTAGGCGGCCGGGAAGAACTCTTGCCGCTATGGTTTTCCACGATGCTACACTACTCGCTGGTGGAGACCTTAACGGGAAACTACCACAGCTTTGGAGAAATCGGCACCGCCGCTCTGATGATGGTAGCAAAAACGCAAGGCATCGAACTCCAAAACGAAGACGCCAAAACAGCAATCGTGACACCTCTCCGCTCACTGCTGCCGCATCATGACGTTGCTGCGGGATTACAGTCGCTCTCAGGAAACGGCTTTCAACTCGTCAGCTTGACTAACTCGTCTACCGAGTGTGCTGAAACGCAATTACGCCACGCAGGTTTGACAGACCTCTTGGAAAAACGCTACAGCGTAGAGAGCATCAAAAAGTACAAGCCGCACCCGGACACGTATCGCATGGTCATGAATGATCTCGGCCTCAGACCGGAGGAAGTGTTGATGGTTGCCGCGCATGCTTGGGATTTAGCAGGAGCCAAGAGCATTGGGTTGCAAACAGCCTTTATCGCCCGCCCCGGCACGTCGTTATACCCGAACGTCGCAAAACCGGATTATGTCGTGAACGATCTGGCAGCGCTCGCCAAACTCCTGCGGAAACCGGAGTCAAATGAAAAGAACAAGTAAGCGTATGGCGCTTAATCCATAATCAGTGTTGATTGACGGGGTCGATGTTTCCCGTTTTATTGGCGAACAGCCAGGAATCTCCGAGCAGTATCAAAAAAACAAGTATCAAGGTTCGCTATTCGTTGCTAACCTGATGAACAACTATATTGGAGGTGCGCAATCATTTGCGCACCGACCGTCGGAGTCCTTCAGGGGAACCCATGTACGAAGTTCACGCACTCGAACCCATACTCATTCTGCTGTCTGTCGGCATCTTTGCGATTACGCTGATGCAAAGAATCGGGCTCAGTTCGATCGTGGGATACCTCATCGCGGGCATGCTGATCGGTCCGTACTCTATTGGCCTGATCCACGAGAGCGAGACTACGAAGCTCCTGGCTGACCTCGGCGTCGTGTTTCTTCTGTTCGATATCGGGTTACACTTTTCGCTGTCGAGTATCTGGGAGGCCCGTCGCGATATCCTCGGGCTGGGACCGCTTCAGATTGTGTTATGCGGACTCGCCTTCGGTGCGATCGCCATGGCCATGGGACTTGGTCCGGAATACGCCGTGATTCTCGGTGGTGCATTCGCACTTTCCTCAACGGCGGTCGTGGTTCAGACTCTCGGGGAACGGGGGCAACAAACCTGTCCCGTCGGCCTGACCGGCACGGCGGTCCTCATCTTCCAGGACATCTTTGCCATCTTCCTGTTGATTTTTGCGGCCTCGCTTGAAATTGGGGGTTCCACAACCACCGAATCCGGTCTGGCCATCATCGTTTTTCTTGCCGTACTGAAGGCTGTCGTGGCGTTTATCGTGGCGGTGGTGATGGGACGCTATGCCGTCAAGCCATTATTTCGCTTTCTCGCGACAACGAAAAACGAGGAGATCTTCACTGCCACTGCGCTCCTGGTGGTATTGGCGACGGCAGTCGCCACAGGTGGTGCGGGACTATCCCTCACACTTGGCGCATTTCTAGGCGGTATGATCATCTCCGAAACACCTTACCGACATGTGATCCAGACCGAAGCGAAGCCATTTCGTCACCTGCTACTGGGGTTCTTCTTCATTACCGTGGGTATGTCTTTGAACTGGCGCATCCTGATCGGGCACTGGGCCGAAATCCTGATCTTTCTGTTCGCACTTATCGCAATCAAAGCGCTTCTGGTCAGCGCCGCGGCCAGGGTCTTCGGATGGTCAACGCCTGGCTCGGTACAACTCGGCTTCTTGCTTGCCCAGGGCAGTGAGTTGACCTTCGTGATTATTGCCATGCCGATGGTGCGTGAATCGCTGGGCGAAGGACTGGTCGGCGTCGTTATCACAGGTATCGCAACCAGTCTCGTGCTCACCCCGACCTTGGCAACTCTCGGCAACCGCTTAGCCAGGATACTCAGGCAAAGGATTCCGGATTCAATGTCGTCCGATGCCCTCCTGTCGAGTGCCACAACCACTCCGCTACTCGTGTTCGGCATGGGCGATGTCGGCCGCATGGTCGTGGGTGCACTTGAGGCGCACAATCTGCCTTATGACGCAATTGAGATGGATCATGACCGTTTTCTAGCTGCCAGTGCCGATGGCTACTCTATGGCATTTGGGGACCCGAGCGATGTTCGTTTGATGGGGACCCTTGCGTTTGCACAGCGAGAGACACTCGTTGTCACGATCATCCGTTACGAAGTGGCGAAAGCCCTGATGCCGATCATGCGTGACCGGTACCCGAACCTGACCCGCTTCATTGCTGTTGACACGGAAGAGGATAAAACGAGATTCGAGGCTGTCGGGATGCGCCCGATTGTCAATCGAAGCTTTCCGAGGGGAATCGATATCGCAGCCGCAGTTTTACGCAATCAGCATGTGGATGAGGCGAATATTCAAACTTGGATGCAGCGTGTGCAGGAACGAGCACTTCAGGCTGCCGCCGACCTTGAAGAAAGCCGTACCGTGGCTGTCACACCTTGACCCCGTTCCAGAAGACGATGTCCAAAAATTGTTATCTCTCCGGATTCATCCGAGTCAGTTTTAGTACGCGAAACCTATCCCCGATCGGTGAAACGCATGGGTCCACTTGCGGCCAATAGCGGTCATCCTCGATCTGTATTCTCGACAAGTGATGGGCCGAACAGGGATCGAACCTGTGCCCGCTGATAAAGAGTGGGCGCCAGTCGACTGGATAGCTGTTAGAATTGATGAGGGTGTTATCCGGGCCTCTAATCCAATGAAGATTCAGGAACATACACCACTTTATTGCCTTGATAAAAGGCCCGATAGTACATTCCCTCGCAATAGAAGGTTGCCTCTTCCCCGGAAACCTCTTCGCAATCACCAGGGAGCGAAGTCAGGGCGTCTCCGTACTCAATGTCGCTGTAGACATAGGTGTTGATGTGGTTTCGCGGGACATGGGGATGATGAACACCAGCCTCTCTTGGGACAGGTGCTGGGCGTGCGACTCTGGGAGTGGGTTGGACAGGGCCAGGTCGCACTTCTCGGGCTTCCGCCTCCTTCATCAAGAATTTTGCCCCGAGCTGGCTCCACCCGATTACGACACGATGTTCCCCAAGAAAAAAGGATACCAGGAGCGGCCACGCAAGGAGTAATCCAGAGCAAATAAAAACTCTGACAGGAAATTTCATGGAGAAGGTAGAAACGGCCTGTTTCATGACTGCTCTCCTGAGTTAGTGCTTAAAATACCTGGTGTTTTCCATAGGAAGAAACTCTATCTTTTTGGCATTCTTCGGAACGGTAAATATGAAGAGTCCATCTGAAAGTTTAGCGGCCAGGTTCCAATCAGACAGCACGACGGTAAATTGAGGAGCACCTGTGACATGTTTCTGAGTAATGATCATCTTTCGGAGTAACGGCCTCGCGCCATCTTCAATCCACATCTGCCAATCAATATCGTCTTGGCGAAAGGCCAGATGATGACACCTAACCCCGTCGACATGATGCAACCCGATATAAGAACTGGAAGTGACATGTTGGGTCAAAAGATCAAACGAGTCAGGTCGTATCAAATCGGCTAATGGTGCTCTCAGCGCAAAGGACTTGAGCGCATGATCCAGCGCGACATTGATCGTGTCGGGTGCTTGTATGGTGCCATAGAAGTTGTGATCGGTATCCAAAAGAGTAATGGTCTCGCCATCATAAAATAATTGCTGATTTTCAAGATCACCCCTTACATCCGCTCGGAATCGGTTCGGACGCCGGATGGATATCTTCATGGTCCGAGCAAACTGGAGTTTCTGGCCGGAAGCGAGCATCTGATCTTCCGTGGCGTTAGAGTGAAAAGTGAACTGTTCGAGGGAATTCATATAATCGGTCATGTTCTGCAGGAGGGTTTCAGGCCGTAGCTCGTTTAGGGAACTGTTATCCAGGTCGGCCCCATAGGCCGGAAAACTAAAAAGGACGATACAGGAGACGGAAATGTTGAAAAAAGCTCCGGGCTTCATGTGAGACCGCCCTAAAGGGAAAAACGTTGGAAATAGGAAATCCGAAAGACCTTTTTAGCGTGCCAGACATGTACCAAAAAAGTCTATAGCGGAGGGCCAGCGGCCTTCACCTATGAGCGTGCATACATTTCAGGAGAAAAAGCAGGTGGCCAACACAACTCAGACGATGGCGGTGGTGCGGCCGGGCATAATCAGAAAAGCAAGGGGGGTCAAATCACAATGAATCATTCCTAATGCATGGGTAAAGGGCGAAGTGGGGGTATTGATAGCGGGCAGTTTTCTCACGCGAGCTGCACTTGTTAAAATGAGCAAAAGGTCTTTGCCAAGAAGTCCACCTAATTCTTTCAAAATACGGGGGGTCCTATAGGGATCGAACCTGTGGCCCGCTGATTAAAAATTCAAAAGGCTAATAATTACATCAATGAATGTCCACTTTGGGTTGCGGTTTCAACCGGTCGCTGCAACACATGGGTTAAATCGTTCAGCAGGTGTTTCAAAGTTTAACGTTTTTCTTGGTCGTTCGTTGAGACGCCGTGCAACGGCGTTTAGCTTGGCTTGTGGAACTCTCGACAGATCCATTCCTTTCGGGAAGTATTGCCTTAACAGACCATTGGTATTTTCGTTGGACCCTCGCTGCCAGGGATTGTGTGGATCACAAAAGTATACCTTTATGTCGGTCGCCAGCGTGAAGCGTTTATGGTCGGCCATCTCTTTGCCTCGGTCCCAGGTGAGTGACTTGTAAAGCTCCCGAGGTAACTTATGCGCTTGCTTGATCAAGGCATTGATCACCGTCTCGGTGTCTTTGCTGTCGACTTTGACCAGCATCAGGTAGCGTGTATGACGTTCGACCAGCGTCGCCATCTGGCTGTTATGACTACCGAATAGCAGATCACCCTCCCAGTGTCCCGGTAAGGCTCGGTCTGCCGCAGAGGCAGGCCGCTCACGGATCGATACGGTGTCGGTAATCCGGCCGTGCTCCTCCGTTTTTTGTGTGTGGTGGCGTGAACGACGCATCATTCGTGTGCGCCTCAAATGCTGCATCAACTCTTTCTTCAAGGCACCACGTGCCTGGATGAATAGGCTCCTATAGATCGTCTCGTGGGACACCTGGTAACGTTCATCGTCCGGATAGGTGTGCTTAAGCCAACCGGCAATCTGCTCGGGTGACCACTCCAATTGTAGCTTCCTGGCTACGATTCGAGCCAGTGCACGGTTCTCTACTAGTTTACAGGTTTTGGGGCGATGGGCCCGAGCCCAGGCCGCCTGATCAGCCTGACTTGCCCGGTAACCGCCTTGCCCATGGTTGCGTTTGATTTCCCGACTGATGGTCGAAGGCGCACGATTCAGGGAGGCTGCGATGGAACGAATGGAGCAACCTGTAGCTATGCCGCGTGATATTTCCTCCCGCTCCGCCAGGGTTAGTGCGCATGATGATCGTCGACGCTCTGGCGGGCGTATCCCCCCATGCTCTCGAAGGATACGTTCAATCGACGGATGATGCCGATCAAATAACCGCGCAATCGACTCCAGAGATTCACCTTTCTTCCAGCGATCCCACATTAAGGCCTTTTGTTCTTCTGTGTAATAAATCCTTGGGCGCCGCTTCATTTTCAACATCCTCCTCTCTATTATTAGAGATTAGATGTTGCAGCGACCGGTTGAAACCGCAGTCGGTAACCGATCATGTCTGCATTCGGCTAATCAGTTCAATCAGTTTTCGTGAGGCCGTCTTTTTTCTTTTCCACCAAAGCGATCTTGCTTTGCATTACGTAAATTAAGTTGCGGAATGCCTGCTCTGCTATGCTCAAATCTACATTTACTGGTTTGCGATCACTGGGCCTAGGGTAGCCTAGTAATTCCCAAATTAGTGATTCAGCTAGAGCGGGCTCTTCAACATATCGATAGAGATGTATCTGCCAGTTATCCCCGACATTATCTTCATAACAACGATCCAGGGGTCCGTACGTCAGTTCAATTCTAATGAAACCTGGCTTCTTCGGATTTATCAATAGATAAAGATAACCCGTTTCAACGGCTTGCCTAATTTCTTCTGCATCCTTTTCGCCGATTCTGCAATGCGGACAACCCTTACCTTCTGCCACATCATTGGGTACTGCACGCCACTCATGGTCGTTGCTGCATGGAAATATAGACTTTCCGTGCTTGCTTCGGACATGCCCGCTAAGGGTTATACCGCGTCCCGCAAGTCTTTTATTCATCCAAGCGTTATTCGCGTACACGTGGTCTGGCAAAGACTTCGGTCCTGGCCGCATACCCGCTTTCTTTGCTGCATCTAAACCAGCTTGCACACATCCCCATTCCATTTTTTCAACTTCAATTCCTTGTCGAACCGGGATATCTGGAAAAGGGGTTCCTCGCCAAAAAACTGCTTCGACCCAATACGGATCAGGGACGCATAATATTCCTTCAGTTCCCACCTCTGACCAGTTTCTTTAACAATACGACCTGTTCGTTGAGTGTAATCGCTGTTGTGCTGGGCCAATCGTTGTTCGGGCTTACGGGTTGTAATACCAATCTTATATAGGTCAGGACCAGACGGGTGCACCATCACATATATATAGCCTGTTTTCATTGTATTCATTTTTGCTTGCCAAATATTTGGAGCTGATAATTATTGATCTCCCCAAATTCGACATCCTAATTGACTATTTTGTCTGGATTCGCGTGGCGAACCCAACCGTCCGCTTCGGGTCGTAAGCGACCATCGATCACTAATCACCCACAATTTTAACATTGTCAGACTGAAAGATTGCTTCCGGCCAATAGCGGCCGTTCGGGAACGGCTGCGCATCGCATTGGCAGGTGAGAATTCAATACATGGGATTGTGGTTCTTTGTCTCAGTTGTCACTTCTTGAATGGAATCCCAATGCTCAATGATCGTTCCTTTCGCATCCAATCATTTGAAATCCATCGTGACGTATTCTTCATTGTTTGGCCACGTCTGATGAGTGTGTAAGGCAACGAGGTCTCCCTCGGCTATCGCACGCACGAACTCAATCTCCTTGCCGGGGTATTGCTCCGCCATTTCCGTGAAATAATCAATGAACGCTTGCTTCCCCTTCCCTACAAGGGGATTGTGTTGAATCTATTCAGCACCGACGCACAGTTCGACAGCGTTGGCGGGATTCCCCAAGTACGCAGTCCGGTAGAAGGTCACGGCATGATGCGTATTCGCTTTCAGATTGTCCGGCATATCGGCACTCCAATGTGGGTGATTCGTCTCTGCCCTGCACCTCATCAAAACCCTTCAAGCACAATCTTCCCCCGCGAAGATCCGCTTTCGAGCTGCGCATGCACGGCGCGCAATGTCGCAGCCTCGATCTTGCCGGCGACTTCGGTCGCGGTGGAACGGATGCGTCCCGCATCGACCAGCGCGGCCACTTCGTTTAGCAGCTTGCCCTGTTCCGCCATATCCGGTGTGCCAAAGAGCGAACGCGTGAACATCATTTCCCAATGAATTGACACGGCCTTGAGCTTGAAGGGCATGGCGTTGAGCACGTCCGGGTCATCGATCAGGCCAAAACGGCCCTGCGGCGCAATCAGTTCGACGATATCAGCTAGATGCTGACCGGTCTGAGTCGTTGAA
The DNA here is from genome assembly GCA_032139905.1 of Nitrospira sp. MA-1. Classification (NCBI taxonomy): domain Bacteria; kingdom Pseudomonadati; phylum Nitrospirota; class Nitrospiria; species Nitrospira sp. MA-1. Next base: position 1,009,861 of record JAQJDB010000007.1, on the reverse strand, counting down.
AATACAAACCCGGGAGCGCCCAGACTCAGAGCCTCAACCTGAGGTGCTAAAGGCTGGCGGTGGTCGATCACGTGATGGGCGCCGCATTTGCGCACCCAATCCTGTGTTTCAGGACGCGAGGCGCTAGCGATCACCGTGAGGTCGGTCAATGCCCGCAGAAGCTGAATAGTGATCGACCCGACGCCACCTGCGCCACCAATGACTAAGATGATGTTGCCTCCCTGCGGAGTCGGGCGTTTAACATCGAGCCGGTCAAACAACATTTCCCAAGCGGTAATCGCCGTGAGCGGAAGAGCGGCGGCGTCCGCGTCACTCAGGCTAGCGGGTTTGCGGCCAACAATGCGTTCATCGACAAGGTGATATTCGCTGTTGGTGCCCGGTCGCGCGATGGATCCGGCATAAAAAACCGCATCGCCTGGTTTGAAATTCTGAACCTCAGGCCCCACGGCCTCGACGACACCAGAGGCATCAAATCCAAGGACTCCCCAATCGCCTTCCGGCGCAACACGGAGACGCAATTTGGTGTCCACGGGGTTGACCGACACGGCGATAATCTTGACGAGCAGATCACGGCCTTCGGCTTTGGGTGTCTCAAGGGTGATGTCCTGCAGGGCGTCTTCACGCTCAATCGGACCAGGTGTTTTGTAGGCAACGGCTTTCATTGTTGGTCTCCAATGGTTTTGATGTTGTAAATCAGCACTATACGGGTCATGTAACTACGAATCGGTGGGATTTTGCACCTAACAATCATCAGAACAGGAGAAAGAGCGGATATTCCCCCCTCGGCCACTGATCATGAATTGGGCGACGCTCAGTTCGGGGATTGGGGAATTCGGTTGGGAAGTATTGGAAATTTAATAATTCCAGATCGATGCTCGGTGACAGATGCCGGATTGGAACTTGAACAGAGGAAACACATTTCTTCGAATTTGTCATGAACGAGCCCGCCATAGTCTCCAACAAGCGCCCATCCATTCTCCGGGCTTGTGGCTGATGGGTTGATGATTTCGATTCGGGCTTGATCTCCCGAAAAATCAAATTGAATGTCTTTGGTGGATGCTATCGTGGTATTGCCCGTCACGGTGATTGTCGAATTTGCTCCAGATTTTGGGCCCACAAGGTTAAATATATGGGAGCCGTCGTTTACACGGAGGTTCCAATCTATGAAGTTTGATGCGATGAGCGGGCCAATTGTCCCATCCGTCTCGATAAAGCCTGAGACAGTCCCCTTTTCATCAATCACTCGATTCACATCATATGTTATGGCTAAAGATTGTAGGGGCATCTGCGCAAGGAAAAAAATTACAATCATACTCCCAAAATGATGCGAGCCTTTTTTAAATTTCCTCATGGTTATGTCCCTTAGTGAACGTGATCGTCGTGGCCCCTCTCCTCCCCAAAATAAGAAAGGTTCGCCATTATGTTCCAACACGGAATGGTGAACCTGGGGAACTACTATTGTCAACGTTCGCAGAGAAGTAAACCTGGCGATCCTGCTAACTGACTCCTGCAAAAGGGGAGATTTGGTGAATTTGCTTACCAAGCTCTTGATGGGAAATCTTAAATTAGATACGTAGGTCCCTGGTGGTCTTTATTCCTGGTCTAATAGTGGAAAGCTGTCTACTGCATATACCACTTTGATCATTATCGATACACAACATGACGTCTTTAGTCTTGGCGGATATGTTGATCAGCCTGTCTGTAATGTTCCCATAACTCGTGCAAGTTTTGAACCCATTCAACTCAATAGAACCACGATGCGGGGTTCAGATTTATCAAGATGAGAAGAGAATGAGTTGGATCAGTTTCCAACTTTGCTATACTCATCAACGCCATATCGCCAAAGAACAACTGAATTCCAAAAAACTTGATAAGCAGGACTTGTTACCTAAACTTAGAAGGAGGGAACATGAACCCACACATCCATTTTTGGAAGACAGGCCTTTCACTCGTCGTCATGGTGATTATGACAATTGTCCCCCCAGTGACTGCCAGCTATGCCGAACACAAAGAAATTTTTCCTCGACGCAGTTTTTCCAATGCCATGTTTTTTGGGGATAGTCTCACCGATATTGGGAATGGCCCAGCAAGTCTGACCTTTGATGGGGAACCGTCGGATGGCGAATATTTCACCTCGGATAGCGGTATCTTCAACAATATCTACGTTCCTATCTCGAATCCCGTGAACCCCCGCAGAGATACCATTCTCCCAGGGACCAAATTAAGGTTTCCACCAACCAGCAGAGACTCTCGGTTATTCCGTTTAACATTGCCCCCACAATTACCATTGTGTTCTAACCAAGGATGCGTGGAAAAAACCCACCATTCACTCAATTGGACCGAATATTTTGTCTATAACGGAGTTTTGAAGCAATTGTTGAAGCACGGTGCTGATTTACGCCCCTGGATCATTCAATTCAACGATACCCTTCCTTCTGAAGTTTCAATTCGACAATCTGTAAATTATGCGTTTTATTCTGCGCTCTCAGGTGAGGGATGTGCCAATGTGAATCTCTTCCCGTTGCCTTGCACCTTTGAGGGCAAGTCACTCCAAGAGTCCATCTTTACCCGACAAGATGTTTATCGTAACAACCAAAGTGAGACGAATGCAGAGGCAAACAGTCTTTTGCGCGAGACCGTCATTATTCCGGCCTTCCGTACACAAATTGACATGTTTGAAGTGGATAAGCGTTTAAGGCAAGTTGAGATCAATGATCACACACTATTCATTGTCTATACGGGTGCAAATGATCTCGCCGCCGCGTTCTTTCTCTTTGTCGAGGGAACGATTACATTCGACCAATTTATTCAAGCCTTAACGGTTCGGATTCCCATGGAGATTGCCGGAGGGGTTGAACGGCTCATTTCCCTGGGAGCCAAGAACATTTTGGTTCTTGGGCAATTTAATTTGGGGCTCACTCCTCGCTTACTTTCAATGGAAGATGTCGATGGCCCCCTAGCCAAGCATGAGGTGGCCGCGGAATTTGACCAGTTATTGACACTTTTTAATCAATCGCTGAAAGCACAGATTGAAAATTTTGAGAGCAAGCGTATTGCCTTTGTTGATATTCAAACACCCATACGAAATGCCGCCAATACATTTTTCATTGGCAGGCACGCTGGCTATTTTTTTTCAATCGGCGAACAATGTGTCGACGAAACTGCTGGTATCATTCAACTAGGGAAGGCGGATTCCTGCTTTAGCAACAATGTTTCACTCCCAATTGGGTTTTGGAATGCGTCTCACCTGAGCACACAGTTCAATCAACTCATTGCTGCGGCTGTGTTGGAAGAATTTATCCCGAGCCGGGTTCCAGAACACAAAAGATTTGGTTTCGACAATAGCTTCTTTCCTAAGGTAAGCCTGGAGCAGTTAGAAACTCAGCTTACGGCGCGATATCGGAAGTAGCTTGGGTTTGGGGTATTAGCCCGCGGGAAAGATACGGTCCGTCAATCTCAACCGAGCGGCCCACATACCAATGCCACCCGCTTTTTGAAACGTTGAGCCGCGGCCTATTTCACTCGAAGCTCCTGTGCGCCGGCCAGCCCATTACCCCATCGCTCTCCCTCGCTCTACGAGATACCTCGCCACCTTATATGTGTGAGCGGGGCACCTACAGATGTGCGTCAGTCAGGAAAGCATCCGCATCAAAGCGATTATTTGACAAAACCATTTTTACGCGGCCTGGTCTGTTGAAAACATTCAATCCTTGAATTCCTCGGACTCAATCCGCTGGATATCGATCATTGAACGGTCAAGAAAAGCTTGGATCTCCTCATCCCACCCCTTCTTGAATTCAGTCGTCAGAAAGGCATCAACAATTTCCTTGGCTTTGTAAGATGCCGTAACCCTGCCACCCATGCTGAGCACATTGGCATTGTTGATGGATCGGGCATTGGTTGCAGTGGATGGATCTTCGCACACCGCGGCATAGACATGAGGATGCTTGTTCGCAATGATCGCCATACCCATCCCGGTACCGCACACGAGGATACCGCGATCAAACTCACCTGAACCCACTTTTCCAGCGAGTTCATGAGCGACTTCATAATAGGGACGTGCTTCATCCATCGTCCCGCCCACATCCACGCACGCATGGCCAAGTGTCTGCACATGCTGTTTCACCGCCTCTTTCAGGTCCAACCCAAAGGGGTCTGCTCCAACCCCAATTTTCATAACCAATCTCTCCTTGCTATCTCTGCCATCAGCACCTCACGCTACGGATGGAACGGCAGCACCTGAGCACCGTCCCCTTCCACCGTTCCTGGGACTCCAGCTCTCACTCGTGATTCGTCTCCTAACACCCCACAAAGATCTTGTGTGCAATCTGCTACATTCCAACCTGGATGCGGAGCTTCGGCTTCAAGTCTGGCACATGTCCGCGATTCTCTTGAAGACGACAAAATATGTCAAGCTGTGAGTCCGCGAAGGGGAAAGGGAAATTCACATGGTGAGAACATTCTTACTTAGGAGAAGCCTATGACTCAGCTCAGGGCGAATTCATTCAACATCCTATTAAGGAACCCTTGAAGTCTTCAAATAATTTGCCTTTGATTCTCATGCGAGGGCAGGCCAGTCAAACAAAAAATTTCTGGAGTGTCCAAAAAGGTTCGTCCAGCCCTGCCCGGAGGCTTCTGGAAGGGAAGGCCGCAGCCGGCTGGACGGGCCGGAGCGTACGGAGGGGTATGTGAGCACGGCCAGGCGGTGAGAACACCGCTGGCAGCCTTTATCAACACTCCCCCTAATCGAACACGACCGTTTTTCGTCCATAGACCAACACCCGATGCTCAACATGCAGTCGGATCGCTCTGGCCAGGACCAGCACTTCAAGATCACGGCCTTTACGAATGAGGTCTTGCACGGTATCCCTATGACCGACACGGACCACGTCCTGCTCGATGATGGGGCCTTCATCCAATTCGGGTGTAGCATAATGCGCGGTCGCTCCGATGATCTTGACTCCACGATCATACGCTTGATGATAGGGCTTGGCCCCGACAAATGCCGGCAGAAAGGAGTGATGAATATTCATAACCGGGCACCCGATTTCCTGCAAAAATTTCTCACTGACTATTTGCATGTAGCGGGCCATCACAACCAAATCCACTCGTTGCTCCCGAAAGGCTGCCAAAACCTCCTGTTCCTGCTGTTCCTTTGTTTGGGGGGTAACTGGAATGTACCGAAAGGGAATATGAAAGAGATCAGCCCACCATTCCGAATTCTGATGATTGGAAACAATTACCGGAATATCGATCGCCAGCTCCCCTCGCCGATGTCGTTGCAACACATCAACCAGACAATGGTCATATTGAGAGACCAGAATACCAATTCGTGGCATTCGATCCGTAAAATATATTTGAAAATTCATATTGAAAATTTTGGCAAGTGGAGCGAAGGCGGGGGTTATCTCTTCCTGAGGAATCTGAAATCCCGCCAGATCAAACTCAGTCCGCATGAGAAAATCTCCGGTTTCCCGATCCGTATGGTGATCGGAATCCAGAATGTTTCCGCCAAACTCATGGATAAACCCAGCCACCCTCGCGACGAGGCCTTTCTGGTCTTTGCAGGTAATCAATAAAATAGCAATGGCATTAGACATAGGGTTTCCTTCAGGGCAATATCCAAGACATAGAGGTCGGGTAGCCAACCCACCCGGCAATTGTGAATGGTGGAGGAGAGAAAAAACGATTACCCAACACTCCCTCCCTGGAGCATTGGGCAATCATAACGGAAGGCATCGGTAGGGTAAACGTTACTGACTCGTGTTTTGATCGTATTCGGCGGCTTCCACAAAGAAATAGGTATGGCAGGCACGATCGATAAACGTTTTGGAGAGTGTCGGGGGCACTCCGTTAAACTTCGCAATACTGACAATCTGCTCGATTAAATCCCGGGGATGGCAACTTCGCATATTTAATTGATACTTGACATACACACCATCCAGTAAATACTGGACAGCCTCCGGATCATAGGGAACCCCTTTTTTCCTGCAGACTTCTTCAAAAATCTGTGTGAACCGTTCGGGAGTCGGGTCGGCGATGTAGATTTTATTTCTGATCCGGCGAAGGAACGCTTCATCGGCCAGCTTGGCCGGTTCAAGATTGGTGGCAAACAAGACAATGGTATCAAACGGAATTTGAAAGACCTTCCCCGTATGCAATGTCAGGTAATCCACCCGCTTTTCCAATGGCACAATCCATCGGTTTAACAAATCTCGCGGACGGACCAATTGTCGCCCGAAGTCGTCAATCAGAAACACTCCGCCATTGGCTTTAATATGAGGGGGCGCTTTGTAATACTTCGCGGAAGCATTAAATGAGAGATCAAGCGTGGCCATCGTCAACTCGCCGCCGGCAAATTCGATCGGACGTTTACAGAGCACCCAGCGAGTATCTTTTTCCACTTTGGCTTCAATGAGGGATCTGGCCGCTTCCTGTGGAGCCTCGACTCTGACGTGGGTGATGGGATCGAACACTTGAATGATTTGGCCATCCACCTCCATGGCATAGGGGATATACACTTCGCCCCCGCCTACCGCTTCCAACATTTTCCCAATGGCTTCGGCCAGGACCGTTTTCCCGTTTCCGGGAGGCCCATATAAAAAGATGGCCCAGCCGGAATTGACCGCTTCCCCGAGTTGATCAACGGTGCCAGGAGTCAGGACCAGATGTTCCGTGGCCGCTGTCACAGTTCGTCGGTCAATGGTCAAGCTATTGACCGGCTGACTTTTGATCATATCAATATACTGATTGAGGGGAACGGGAGCAGGTCCAACATACCGGCACAGCTCCATAAACGCCGTGGCTCGCTGACGACCCGCTTCCGTCAACACATACCGGAGTAACACCCCAAGCGATTCGCCATGCCCCTTGACCTCGCAGAGCTTCTCCCGTTGAATGAGGGTGAACAACTCCTTCATAACCCCATAGGGCAATTTCATAATCTCCCCGGCTGATCGCTCTGTGAGTTCCCCCTGAGTGTAGAGGGTCCTGAGCAGCAGCTGGATGAGCAATTCCTCCGGCACACCGGTCTCCTCAATCGTCGTCGGAGCCGTTAAAGAGCGAGCATTGAGAGATTGAGTCTTCACACTTCCATTAGATGTCATCAAGGCAGCCGAACTCATTCGTAATCTCCTTTGATTAGTCCATACCTGGAACAAGAGGACATGACGCGGCAGAAGTTCTTCGAGTCGTCGATATTCGCCCTTTTACAAAAGGGATAATCTCTGTAAAATTAAGACAACATCGCCATGCATACGTCCCCACGCTATTTCTCAATCTCGCGCCCACCACTGTTTTCTGAGCTTTCATGAGGACTTCTTTCCACGACTCTTGCGATCCCAGCCCTGTGTGTTTTGCTGTGCGTTCCCCTATGACTTATTTCATGGGGGGGCTTTCTAAGTTTCAATTGAGCTGGGGAAAGTGGCTGTTGGTTTTCAGCTTCTTATCATTTGTGGGCTGTTCCGAATCCCTTCCTGATTACACCCTTCGGTTTGGATTAGCCAATGCTCCCACGAATTTAGATCCGCGTTACGCCACTGATGCGACTTCGGCTCGACTCAATCGACTCCTCTATTCGCGTTTAGTGGACTTCGGCGAGGGCACGATTCCGATTCCAGCTCTGGCCACATGGCGTAAACTCTCTCCCACCCATTATCGATTCGACTTACAGGAACCGAAACCCCTCTTTCACAATGGCACCCAACTCTCTGCCTACGATGTCAAAGCCACCTATGCCTCCATTTTGGATCCTGTCATGGCCTCACCTCATCGCGGTATTTTGCAAATAATTACCCGGATCGACACCCCAACCGAGAATACCGTCGATTTCTTTTTGAAGCAGCCCGATGCGTTATTTCCCGGCTACTTAGTTATCGGCATTCTCCCGGCAAACCTAATCGCCAATGGGCATCCATTCCATGACCATCCCATGGGAAGCGGGGCCTTTCAATTTCTCGATCGGCCCGACGACACCCGACTTATTATCGAGCGACGAGCCGATGGACAACGAGTTGAGTTTGTCAGAATTCCCGATCCGACCGTTCGAACACTCAAGCTTCTGGCCAATGAGATTCATTTGGTTCAGAATGATCTCCCCCCTGAACTCGTCACCTATTTGTCTGCCCACGAGGGCATCACCTTGCAACAGCGTCAGGGGGCAAACTTTGCCTACCTGGGTTTCAATCAATTAGATCCTGTGGTCGGCCAGGAGTTAGTGCGGAAAGCCATTGCCCATGCCATTGATCGTGAGCACATTATTCAATTCGTTCTGAGGGGACGAGCCAGAGTCGCGCAGGCGCTCTTTCCCCCGGAACATTGGGTTGGGCATGCTTCCTTACCGGGATACACATACGATCCAGCGGAGGCTAAACGCCTATTGAAAGAAGCCGGATATGATCATGACCATCGGCCCATCATTACCTATAAAACCTCTACCGACCCTTTTCGGTTACGCTTGGCGACGATCATTCAATACCAACTCGACCAGGTTGGAATTGATGTCTCGATCCAAAGCCATGATTGGGGCACATTTTACGGTGACATCAAGTCCGGACGATTCCAAATGTACAGTCTGGCCTGGGTGGGCGTGAAATCTCCGGATATTTTTCGATATGCCTTTCACAGTGACGCCACTCCTCCTGTCGGTGCTAATCGTGGTCACTATGCCGATGCCTTGGCCGATCGTCTCATGACCCAAGCCGAACAGACCCTGAACAAACAGGAACAGCAGACGATCTACCGCAGCCTTCAAGCCCGTCTGTTGGACACCCTCCCCTATGTGCCTCTCTGGTTTGAAGACCATTATGCCTTATCGTCCCCTACCATCACCGGATATCAATTGAACGCTGATGGCAATTTTGACGGACTCAATCAGGTCCGGTGGTTGGGAACTCCCTCAGTTCCCCCCAAATACCTAGCACGGCTTTACCCATGACACGGTGCCATAACCAGGTCGGGGAATCTTCTTTTTTCCAATTAGCGCCTTTTCCAATCTCGTCATGACTCATTTCCTGGTGACCAGAATCCTGAGCGCGATGCTCGCCATCCTGGGAGTGATTTGCCTGGTTTTTCTGTTGATTCATCTTATTCCAGGCGACCCCGTAGAAGTGATGTTGGGTGAATCGGCTCAACCGACAGACAAGGAAAGCTTACGCCATGCCTTAGGCTTGGATCTCCCTCTCCATCAACAGTGGTGGATCTATTTCAAGGGACTTCTGCATTTGGATTTGGGCACCTCGCTTTTTTCAGGTCGGGCAATTGTAGATCTGCTCATCGAACGCATTCCCGCCACCCTCTACTTAAGTCTCGTCTCCCTGCTTGTGGCAATCGCCTTGGCGCTACCACTTGGCCTCGTCGCGGCTGTGCGCCAACATACTCCTCTGGATTATGGTGCCATGGGGTTTGCGTTGTTCGGCATGTCAATTCCTAATTTCTGGATGGGTCCTTTACTCATTTTAGTCGGCGCACTCTGGCTGGGTTGGTTTCCCGTGAGCGGGCAGGAGGGCTGGAACTCAGTCGTGCTGCCTGCCCTGACACTCGGCACGGCCATGGCGGCCATCCTGGCCAGAATGATCCGGAGCAGTGTTCTTGAGGTATTGGGGGAGGACTTCATGCGAACCGCCCGCGCCAAAGGCCTCTCCTCCACCCGGGCGGTCTTGCACCATGCACTCCCCAATGCCCTCTTACCCATCCTGACTCTCCTGGGCCTTCAGCTCGGGGGATTGCTTGGTGGAGCGGTGATCACTGAAACGGTGTTTGCCTGGCCGGGATTAGGCCTTCTGATGATTGAAGCCATTCAACAACGGGACTATCCGGTCGTGCAAGCGGCGGTGCTCTGTATCAGCGTGACTTATATCGTAGTGAATCTGCTGACTGATTTGCTGTATGCCTGGTTGGACCCTCGCATCCAATTCACCACCGATTAACCATGCGTCTTTGGCTCCCACTTTCCATCATCGCCTCATGGTCCTTCCTGGCCATTTGCCTTCCCCTGTTTTCCTTAACCCCTGATGCGATTGATCTCACCAATATCCTTGCCCCGCCAAGCCTGGAGCACTGGTTAGGACATGATGAATTGGGCAGACCGGTTGCCGACCGCCTGATCAGCGGCGCACAAACGTCGTTCTTTGTCTCTCTGTGCGTGGTCGCCCTGGGGGTCAGTCTTGGAGGCATTCTCGGCGTCTCCAGTGCCTATCTCAGCGGATGGGTCGATGCGGTCTTTGTACGAATGGTGGACATCATGCTCGCCTTCCCCGGGTTACTGCTGGCCATCGCCCTCGCCGGAGCCTTGGGACCGGGAATCGGGAATGTGATTCTGGCTTTGGGAATCGTGGGATGGGTGGGATATGCCCGACTGGCGAGAGGACAGGTGCTTGCCCTCAAACACGCCGATCACGTGCTGGCCGCCCAAGCTATCGGCGCGCCGCCCTGGCGAATTATTTTCCACCACCTTCTGCCGTTAATCATGGCCCCGCTCATTGTTGAAGCCAGCTTCGGTATCGCCGGGGCCATCATCGCCGAAGCAGGCCTTTCGTTTTTGGGGCTGGGGGTTCAACCTCCTGCCGCATCATGGGGCAGCATGATCCGCGACGGGACCCGCTATATGTTGGTGGCCCCCCACCTGGTCATCTTCCCGGGTTTGACCCTCATGGCGGTCGTTCTCGCGGCAAACATGTTGGGGGATTGGCTGAGAGATCGGCTGGATGTGAAAGAACAGACCTCACGAAGAAAATCATGAAAAGGTCGGACATCAGGCAGACAAACGGTGACTGCGGGTTCAACTCCCTCAGCCACCGTCTTGATTCCGGATGTAATAATCGAGGAACGGTCTGTGATCGTTAGTGTGTTTCTTTTTTTTCTGAGGGGAGTGGAAACGAAATGATGATGCCGCCCATGACATCACCCAACTTAAAGTCATGTTTAGAACTCAACAAATGTCCGTTGTGACACTCCACACAGGCCTTAGAAACGGCCCGATCCGCAAAGATGGCTTTAAAAAACCGTTGATCTCCTCTCTTGATAATTCCACTATAGACCTCATCAGGATTCTCGGCCACAGATTTTAATCCGGCCTCTTCGAAATCCGTACTCGGCCCGTTCTCCTCATAAATAGGCCACAGGCTGGCCAGACGATACCGCAGGCCGGATCCGCCCATTTCGGCCACTTTGCCACCCATCAAGAGCATCTGCGCCGGGAGCGGAAGCGCCTTCCGTTGCTTCCAGGCCTCTGCGGCAATCACGATTCGATTCTCCTGCATGCGATCCACGACATGAGTCGTATAGAGTGCCCGGTCTGCGGCAATCACCGCATGGATATACCCGGCCACAACTTCCGGAGAGAAATTCACTTCAGTGCCTGGGGCCATTCGCACTTCCGATTCAGCCTCCTCGGCAGCCTGAATTTTTCCCCAACTGCCTGAGAGCACGATTGCCCCAAACAGAACTCCTAAGAACAACATCCGTATTCGCATGATGGCCTCCTTTTGTCCGTCATCACTTCAGTAAATGAATCAACATCCTGTTGCCTTGCTTCGATCGGACTCCCTCAGGAGACTTCTCCTGTTCGTGGACAATCTGTCATCAATTTCCCCATTTGCCGAATGCCCACTCAGGGCACACAAAACAGGCCGCTAGGGAATCTGGCGTCTAACCGAAGGCACGATTTCAAGCCCTTCTTCCAATAACTCCAATCCAAACCTGGGATTTTCCTCAATTTCATGCACACTACGCCGACCTTGTGGAGCCTCATATTGAAAATTGGCCTCGGTGGCCTTCTGAGCCGTCACTGTGACCTGTTGCTCCACAAACTCCTTCATCCCGGGATGCCAGGCAGTCAACACATAGTCTCCAGGGGGAACATCGGTAATTTTAAATGTTCCATCCTCCGGGGTGATGGCATAATACGGGTTTTCAAGCACCAATCCCCAGGAAAACATATAGGGATGAAATCCGCACTGCATCACAAACACATTCCGTCCCTTTCGTAAATGAATTTTTTCGATCATCGGTTCGCCGGGAAGATGTTTCTTGCCAAATATTCCTGCCACCTTATGATACGGGTTCATCGGTAAGGGACGATTGAACAATACTCTGGCCCCTCGTTCTCTGGCCGTTTCATAACCCTGAATATCATGCTCAACCGGATCCATATTCACGACCTCAATTTTGTCCTGGTCACGGACCACATTCACAAAGGGAACAAAATCACAGTCGACTGATTCGATCCTGACCTGAGGCATATGAAACGGTTTCCCTTTTTCAATCTCTTTGAGATAAACCACCACATCTTTGAGGCTTTTATCAGGCCCGATAATAAAATCTTCAACGATTCTCCAACCTGTCCCCGTGGAAATAGTTCCACAAAACACCGGATCGGGAATCGTCACCAGATTGAAAGCCATGGGTCTGGGCTTTTCCCCCGTAATGGTCACCTTCCCCTGAATGGTTCCCCCATTAGTCACGGTAATTTCATCATAGGACCAAGCCGTTTGCCCGATAAGAGCAATCAACCCAACACCTACGATTCCATTACATATCATTCGGCCCTTCATGCTTCCCTCCTCAAAATAAAATAAATGAAATAATGGGCATCCTCTCTGTCATTCTATCGAACCATTTACTCAAAAAAAAGCGGGGAAGCCGAAGTGTGGCTTCCCCGCTTTCGCTAACCCTCGGAATGAGAGTCCAGCTTACTTCGCAACGGTAGGAATAATTCGCGGTTCGCCATTGGGCTCCTCGAGAGCCGCTTGTTTGGAAGACATAGCCGAACCATCCAATGGCTGAATCCGTTGATCCGTGCTCGGCAACACCCGCAGATAGCCCCATTGTCCCGATTGTGAATAGGGTAACCGGCCATTGCTCCACACATAATCTCCGGTCATGGACCATTTGCCACCAGCCGAGGGCAAGAAGACATCCAGACCTTCTGAACCCGAGAACTCCACGGTGCTAATCATATCCGCACCGGGCAGGAAGGGTTCAATCGGCCATTCATGCTTCTCCACAGTGAACATTCCGTTCTGCTCACTGCTGGCGCCAAAGACGTGAATCCGCACTTTGTCACCGGCATGGGCCTCAATCACCGGCGTCACAGGATCCTGCGGGTTGTCCACTTGGCACGGTTGGAACATCCGGCCCAACGAGCAACCGGCTTCTTCCCGCTGCAAATAGGGTTCGGCGCGATAGTTGACGCCGGTCAGCCCCGCCACATTTTGCACATAGGGCATGAAGCTCGTCCCGATGATGTTATCCTCGTCCTGAAAATATAAGGCAACATCCCGATAGCTCTCCCGGCTTTCAAGCCCTTCGATGGTCCGATCAACGATCACATCGGCATTCCAACTATTTTTCAGGGAAATGTCTTCCCCGGTTTTGGGATCACGGTACATTGATCCTTTGGGACCGATAATGATTCCGCCGAACAGGCCGTTGCGGGGATTCATGGATACATTCCCCCAATCCCACACCAGAGTCTGCGTCTCACCATTGAAGGGATCCGCATAATAGGTATACATCCGGGATTCCCCAGGCGCCACGGTTTGGTCTCCGGGGTTGTTCCCCAAATTCAGACCTTGGGAATCTTTGGGATCAAATGCCAGTCCGAAGGCCGAGAACGACGCTCGCCCTTCTTTGAGTTTATTCGTCAATTTGACTTGAAGACAGTCACCCACGTTGGCCCGTAATGTCAACGGCATGGGCTGCGCATCGGCCCCGACCTTTTTCACCTCATCTTCGAGGACATAGATCTTGGCGTCAGGATTGCGCAATTCAATCTTGCGTTCAAAATCGACTTCAATGCTTTCCGGTGCATTGCTATTAAAACTCATCCCCGGATGATCTATGGCCACAACATTGAAGCTCTTCACAGGAGCCTCTTTGGGACACACCGGCAATCGCTCCGGCATGCCTTCTTTGCCATACGCTTTATTCGGCAATGGCTGAAGATCATCCACCGGTTTATCCAAGACCCGTATGAGCCCCCAAGAACCTTCCGAAAACTTCGAACTCCGGCCATTAAAGAACATATAATCGCCGGCCTGATGGCGCGGACCACCTGCTTCCGGAATGACTAAGTCGTACCGTTCGGCAATCCCGATATGCAACGAATGCTTGCGATTCGCTTCTTGCGCATATCGTTCCGACCAGAAGGTATGCCCCGATAACGTGAACACATTACTTTCATTCATCGTGACATCCAACAGGCGGAATACAATTGCATCGCCCAAGTAGGCCCGAACCATGGCCGTGCTGGGATCGCCATGTACCACACTGCTGAAAATTTGCGATGGGTCCGGGTTATTGACCAACCGTTGTGCGAACGGCTCTGCCCGGAAATTGAATGCCCCGCCAGTAGTATGGGTACCGCCATTCAAGAACGGCATAGGCGTCATCTTGATTTTATCATTCGGCGGCATGATGAACGAGACCGTCCGACCGGCTTCCAAAGCTACATCCACCGGTTGCCCTGGAGGATTGCCCGCCGTCACGATGTTCACCGTGTGCGGCACCGTATCCATGATGTGCACCATCAATTCGCGGAAGCTTCCGGCCACATCATGCCCCACACGTTCCACCGCATGAATATCGGCCACCGGCCCCGTTCGAATCCGTTTCCCGGTCTTCGGATCGTGCCAGGTGGAACCAAATGGTTCGGCAATCATGGTTCCGACTGCCCCGTGTGGCCACGTCGTGCCGCCAAAGGCATGGTCATGCCAGAACACACTGCCGACATCCGCATCCACCCAGAACCGCTGCCGGACATATTCCACGGTCACAATGTCATTGACCGGATGCGGATTCCTTAATGGCTGAGCAAACGTCAACGTACTGCCATCAATTTTGACGATCCGCTGCACTTCCTGGCCTTTAACATTATCCGCACCAATCAAGATCGGAATGCCCACATGATATTGCTTGGCATTGGAAACAACCAAGGTTTTGTCGCCTTTTTTGGCGGCCTGGGTGACCTTGGCATTCATCGGAATCGGCAACCCTTTATCTGTCTTTTTATCAAATTCAGTAAACGGGCGCATGGACTGCTCGTACGAAAAGCCCGAACTCACGCCATCTGAACCTTGATTGTCAAACTGGAAGAAATGGAAATGCGTATTGATCTTAGACGATTGGAAGTTGGTGATATCGTCATCCAACCACTCACTGGTCAATGTCCAGTCGATGCAATCATACACATTCGCTCGCACCACCAACGGAAATTTTTTGTCGTTGTTGGCTCGAACCTCTTCTTCTTCGTCGTGAACGACATACAGCAACCCGTTGGGGTCCACAATCGCCGGCTCTTTTCCTTCCGCCGCCGATAATTCAATCGGCAACTTAATGAAATGCACCTTATAGTCTTGCGATCCGGCACGATCCGGGCACAGACTCCACGGGCCGTTTTCCCCGGCTTTAGCCGGCTCGACCGACCGTGTGCCATCCGGATTCAATCGGATCATTTCCAACCAGGGGGCCGGATTATGATCGTTGGAAAACGGCGCGCGCTTGCCGAAATGGGGCGTCAGCCATGGCCAAGCCACTTTTCCGGTCTTGGGCTCAAACGCAATAGCGCGTCGTTCGCCCGGTTTATACCCCAGCCACTCCGGCCGATATTTCGGGTTACCACCAAGCGTCGGCTCTTTTTCACTCATGGCCTTATTGCCTTGCCACACCCAATCCAGGACACTGGCATCATAGGCTTTCAACTGCCCGAGCTCATCATCTTTGTGTCCGGGCTTGCCTTGATTGGTGAGCTGCATTTCTACCCAGTCCTTGAGATTCACGACCGCCGGCTCGGCTTTCCAATCGCTCTTGCCTTTATCCACAATTTTAAATTGCTTACCAAACCAACTGACGGTCTTGCCCACAAGTTGATCCGATGTTACCGACTTGTGGATTCGGCCGATCCGATCCGGCAATTCCCGTAACGGCGCCATCACGTCATTTTGATACCCAGGCTCTTGCATGCTGTTATAGACGCGCCAGTAGCCCCACATCCCGGCCACATAGTGATGCGCCACATGGCAATGGAAGAGAAAATCTCCCGCCAACCATTGACACAGACCCGAACCGCATTCGGTTTCCAGATCCAACGCTTCCGATGGCCCAATGGCTTCCACATCAACCCGGTCGGACTTCGTACGGACGATGGGATATTTCACCGGCCCGTTTTGCCCGGTATTCCAGACAGGCATTTGGGTTGCCCGTGGGCTGCGTTGCCATCGAATCGACCCACCATGAGGATGATGCGAATGGAAGACTTCCGATCCGCCATGCACCACACGGAATTTAGCAGGATCTCCCAAATAACTTCGTGGAATGGTCGGAGCCGCATCGCCGAAGGTATAGGCATCATACGCCATCGATTCATCTTCAAACCCGAAATACTCATGTTGCACATGCATGTTATTGATGCCGAACGGCTCACTGCGATAGTTGAGCGCCCGCGCACCCGGACGGTAGGCATCGGTAAGGGGATCCCGTTGTGGCAGGAAATCTCCATGCTTATTAACGGGACGGAAAGCTTCATCACCGACCTCATGATAAATCAGGACAAATTCCCGAAAGTCCGGACCGTCCTCATTATCGATCATCACCTGCCATCCACTCGTGGCTTCGGTGGCTGGTCCCGTGCCTAAGGGTTCATAATATTTCGATCCACGGGGTTCTACGACAAAGACACCGAACAGCCCCATGACTGTTAGCTCTCGATCATTGCTGAAGGTATGAAATTGCTTTCCGCCTTCTTGCGTATCGGGATGGATGTACCACTCCATTTCAATGGCCTGGCCTTCCTCCGCCACCGTGTCAGGATTCGTGGTGAGCGCCGGTTGACCGGTTTGGCTCATAACCATATCCGAACCATTAATGTGCAAACTGACTTCTTCGCCAAATTCCAACTGGTTCCGGAGAGTGATTTTGACGCAATCGCCTTGATTTCCGCGAATCACCAACGGTTGAATCCACTGATCCTGAATCCCGTTTTTGACGGCTCCCGGATCCGCATGCCCTTCCGCTTCCCGTGCTGCGGCATTTTTGGCTTCTTCCTCACGAATCTTGTCAATATTTTCGGTCAAGGCATACATGTATCCCGGATAATAATCCAGCCATTGATTCAAACTGATTTCCACGTTGATCGCTGCCACATCGTAATTCCGGACAGGTGCGGTCTTGGGACAGAGCCCCCCATTCATGGATACCGGCTCGGCACCGACCGTACTCGCCAGCAAGCCGTTTTCAGGGCCTCCGCCATATTGATGAATCATCGACATGGAATCGAACGCACCCGTATCGGCACCCTTATGCTCCATGTCTTTCTGCATTTGCTGCATCATGCGTTGATGCTGCTGCTCAACCAGAGCCGCCCGTTCCGCTCGACCTTCCATCGCATCTTCCACAATGGTCTGGCCCTTGAGCTGTTCTGCCCAACCAGGAGACTGCGAGGGCATCCCTGTCTGGTGGGCATGTGGAGGAGAGGCATTTTCCGCACTGACAAAGGATGGGGAAGCCCAGAAGGTCCCCCCTCCCATCAGCGCCAAAAATACCGACGCAGTGAGAAATCTACTCTTGCCGTGATACATTCTCCGGCCTCCTTACTTATGGGGTGAATAAAACTTCAGTTTTTTTTACTCTCAACCAACCAACTCGTTTCAACATTTCCGGTATCTCGAAGAACAGCCCGACCTCCTACCCTTTGAGTGCCAATTAAGTGCCGACGCCAGAATTCCTCTTTGAGAGGTCGGGCATTTCGGAGGCCGGTCCATCACACCCAAACCAGCGCCGGCAATTCATTGACCCCGCAACATCGATGCCAACGAACACTCATCCATGCTACAAAACGCAGAAGTCGGTACTGGAGGGGACTTCAGGAGATAGGCAGGAAGAAATGGAAAATCGCCCAACAGGGCAGAATGTCCAACACATTTGACATTCTTTTCAATGCGCGAAAAATTTCAACAAAAAATCAACCAGTTGTGCGTCCAAAAAAATGGACAAGAAAAAAACTAAAATGGGGATTTTGGGGACAAGAAAAACCGTGGCAGATTACGAAATGTGATAGTCCCGTATTTTGTTGTAGAGGCTGGAGCGACTAATACTCAAGGTGCGGGCTGCGCGGGTCTTATCTCCCTTCGCATCCCGAAGGGCTTGGAGGATTCTTGACCGTTCGGCTTCCTGACGAGCAGTTTTCCCGATCGAACTCAAATCGTTTTTGCCTGGTTGCAACGGATGATCGGCAAACAAATCTTTTACTTCAATTGTGGAATGCCGGCTGGTGACCACCGCCCGTTCAATCAAGTTTTCTAACTCCCGGACATTCCCAGGCCACGGATGCTGTGCCAGTGCCGTTTGGGCATCCGGACTGACATCCATCGGATTGCGCCCATGCTTTTTGGCGGATTGCACCAGAAAATGCTTCACCAACAGGTGGACATCTTCTCTCCGCTCCCTTAACGGCGGCACGGTTAGCGGGAGGACGGCGAGTCGATAGTATAAATCGGCACGAAACAACTTGGTTGCCACAAGACCTTCCAGAGGCTTATTGCCGGCGGAGATGACCCTCACATTCACCTTAATGGATACATTACTCCCCACGGGTTTGATTTCGCCTTCCTGCAAAACGCGAAGTAAACGGGCTTGGAATGCAGGAGTGGTATCGGAAATTTCATCCAAAAAAATCGTGCCGCCTTCGGCTTCTTCAAACAAGCCTTTTCGATCGGCAACCGCTCCGGTAAAGGATCCACGCACATGGCCGAATAATTCGCTTTCAAGCAAGGTTTCGGGCAATGCGCTACATTCCACCACAACAAAGGGCCGGAGGCATCGACGACTCAAGGCATGAATGGTTTTCGCCACCAATTCCTTACCGGTTCCACTTTCTCCTTGGATGAGCACCGTGGCCTCACTCGCCGCAATCAATCGAACCATTTCCACCAATCGTTGAATCGGCTCACTGTCTCCTATGATCGTCCGGGGAAAAGTCTCCGGGAAGGAATCCCCATGCTGCTGTAGTGACAGATCCGATGATACCTGGTCCGGTGGAGCCACCATAACGGTCTCACTCCCACGAGCCCCCATCAATATGGCAAAATGGGTCATGCCGGTCCCGCTTTTCAATGGCACCGCGCGTGGAAACGGACATCCAGGCGTGGCAACGGGAGAAGGGGACGGACAGGAGAATGTATCCTGAACTTGCATATCAGCCTGAAACAGTTCCATTGCGTGACAGGGGTCACAGGGAGTTTGAGGGTTGGAAACGAGTGAATCGGAAGAAGGAATGGATGGTGAAGGAATTAATGGGCAGTCTTTCGCAATTTTATTGGCCGCGGGATTGGCATACACTAATTCCTTCCGAGGATTGAAAATCACGACCGGCTCATCCAAATGATGCGCCAGAAACGTTAATCCTTCAATCCGCGCACTCAAGGACACGTCAGAATTAGAATCCTGATTCAGAAACGATCCGGCCATCGTTTACCCTTTCAGTTCTCGTTCACTGCCTCATGAAAAAGGAAGGTTCCCGCAGGGATGCACCAAACACATTTGACAAATCCACGCCTTCAAATCAAAGATTCGAAGAGGTTTTTCGAAATATCCATGGACACCACATTCCAAAGCTTTCGCTTTGGACTGACTATCTCCATATGCGGTCATCACGACAATCGGACACCGGGGAGCCACTTCCTGGAGCAGCCGCAAATAGGGAAATCCCCCTCCTGGCATTTTCAAGTCAGTCACAATCACATTCGGCACGACGGATTTCAACACATTCAAGGCCTCTGTCCCATTCTCCGACTCGATCACCTGACACCCTTTTTCTTGAAGGGTATCCACAAGCAGCTTCCGCATCGCTTCATCATCATCCACGACCAGAATGGTGCATGGTTGCCCGGTTGGTTTTACCGAAGAGTTGGCTGAGGACATTTTCACACTCTCCCGATGCAACCTGGCACTCCCCTCGAATAACCGAAAATGCTCATAATACACATATTATTTAGCAAGTTCCGGGCCCCTGACATATACGAGGTGATGCTGTGGATTTTTTCTCCACCTGATTGAGGATCTTTTTATGTAACCTAAGCGAAATCCGGATTTGTCACCCAATAAAGTGGAGTATGGAAAATTGATGGCAACTTCAGCCTAATCATCGTCTTCGTCTTCGTCCTCTTCCTCAATGTCCAACTGTCCCCCACGATGGCATTTCAGACATTGAGCAAAATGCCCGAGTTGATGAGCGCCCTCTCCTTTCTGAATCAACCGTTCAACATACGCATTGCGTTGAAGAGTACCGTCGGGTTTCCCGGCCCCGGCTTGTATCACGTGGCAATCCGAGCAGGATGTCGCGCCTGTGGCCCGAAAAATTAATTCTCCATGAGGATTTTCCACCCTACCGATCGTTATGGCCGTTAACACACCCCGATGCTCCGTATGGCAGACCAGACAAGCTTGGCGGGTTTGAATGGCATCTCGATGCAATTGGCGAACATCCGGTTCGGATCGAGATTGAAATGCTTCCCAGGTATGACAGACCAGACACTTTTGCGGTGTGGGTCCTCTAAACGGTTCATGACAGGACAGACATCTCGCAATGTCAGTGTGATACCGGCTGAGATTTCCAGGTGCCCACAAGGCTTCAGTGTAGAGAGGAGAAGCCCAGGCCAGAGCCCCGATAACCAGACCTGTCAGAACCCAGATAAGGGGCGCAACCCATGGTCGGGGACATCCCATGATTCAGAAGCCGCCGAAAAAGAGCGCTCCTCCAATGTGCAGCAGCGTGAAAGAGACAAATGCCCACGTTAAGGGGCCGTGAAGATATTTCCACCATCGGAGCGTCTCTTCTTGTAACGCGAGACCATGCAGATGCGCCTCGATCTCACCCTCATTCATCCCTTCAAAAGCCAGCTCATGCCGTCGTTCATACAATGTTTGAAACGCCAGATAATGCAAAGCCTGTCCCGTGATCCCACTCATCACCACCAGGACCATGGCAACAAGAGCGATGATCGGCACCAGAGCGTGAAAATGGACACCGGCATGGACAAAAATAATCAGCGGGCCAATAATGCCAAACACAATGTGTACCTGAAACCATCCGTGAGACCAGACCTGATTTGGATACATCCACCGCTTAAGGGGATACACAAAGGTCAGCCCGATGAATACCAATCCGGTCCAACCAACCAGGTGAGCCACTTGGGTGTGACCGAAGGGCCTGTCTGCTCTGACACTCAAGAGGAATTCCAGAAAAAGGGCAGCGGCCACGGTCAGAACAGCCAAACCAAGCACCAAAGCTGTACGACGGGAAAGAGACCGGATCATAAAGGATATTTCTCTTACCTCCTCGCAGCAGATTCATTCATCGTTCAGGATGGCTGAATCAACACAGGAGAAGAAGGAGGGAGGAGCGCCCGTAATTTTGTTTCAATCACCTCAGGATCCTTGATGCCACGAAATCGCACGCTCCTGCCTGAACCCTCACAATGAACCACAAGTGTGCCGATTCCGAAAACCCTGGCTACCGGCCCTTGCATAACTTCAACCGATTTGAACCTCCCGAATTCCACGTTGGCCATGTCCTTTCCCGAATATCCATTCCTAAGCACAACTCGCTTGGAAGTGAGCAGATATTTGGCCCAATATCGCAGAACCACCACCACCCCCAACAACAGACCTGCTCCGACAAACCACATTTCCCAACCGGGAAGCCCGACACGTAGAAGGAAGAAACCTCGTAATCCCGTCCATAGGCTAAAAAAATACAGCCACGTAAATTGCCCCCACGAGGGATAGCCTTCCCAGATAATCCGTTCGGCATCTCCTGGCTTACTCATGTTTGTCGTCCTTTGTGTTTACCACCTGGAATATTGTTTCATCTTCAAAAAAAGGTCTCAACACACACATTAGTCCCAAAAAACACGACAACGTGCTGAATCATGATTCCACACATGAGGTCTCTCTTGCGACCTCTGTGCCAATAGACCTTATAGGGCTGCGAAAGGGTTTAAAGGGGAAGAGGGAATTGGACCCCGTCTGAGACCAGACCATTGACGAAAAACGCACCACCGCCAGAGCGTCAAGTTGTTGAATTCTGCCCCACTAGGGAGTGAAAAACAGAAGGGACACAGACAACAATGACCAGACTATTAGTCCGAAATTAGAGAAAATCAGAGAAGGATTTCCGTGGGAAAAAGATGAACCGGGGAATGGAGACACAACCACGGGGAAAAGGGACATAAGGATGGCATGGGAGATCAGTTCGGCACACAGCCCTGGAATATCCTGGTGGGACGGACTGCGTTGAAGGGTTCCTCTCTGGTTACTACTGCTTAAAGTGGGAAAATCCTCTAGACAGCCAAGGATAATCTCTTCAGCAGCTCAGATAGGGATAACCCATGTCTCGGGTCATTTGGGGGATGGATGGGGCACCCGATCCGATAAAAGCCTCCATAGGAAAGGCGGGCTTTTTTCCCATTGATCGCAAGGTTTCCACAATTCGTTCCGGACGGCCCCAGTCACTCCACGTCACATCATCAAGCTCCATAACTCCTAATTCGCTGGCAAGAGGTTGCAACATATGACGTGAAAAATTTTGTGTAGGCATATCCTGATAAATAGCCTGGAGAGTCGACCCTTCGGCCGGAGTCCCGATCTGCCTTCGCAACCGTTCAAACCGCTCCATCATTTCAGGAGAGCACAACCATCCGGATTTCCACAGGGTCTCGACTTTGGTCACCAGCACCAGGGTGTTCCACAAGGCTCCCTCCGACATCAATCGCTTCCCATCACCAGCCTCCGGTTTCTCTACAAACGATTGAATCCGACGGATGGAAGTTCCGCCACTCCACCCGAGTACTCCTCCGACGGACATCCACCCATAATCAAGCTCCAGATGAGACGGCCGAACGCCCATGAGAATCATTCGGTCAGATAAAAATTCTACCCCGCGCACGGCCCGACGCACCGCAGCCACAAAGCGATCTTCGGGACAGATAAAATGATCGGCGGGCAAAAGAACCACGACTGCTTGAGGATCCCAGGCTTTCACGTAGGTAAGAGGAAGAAACACGCCGGGGGCCGTATCACAATTTCGGGGCTGAAAGATCAATGTG
The DNA here is from genome assembly GCA_032139905.1 of Nitrospira sp. MA-1. Lineage (NCBI taxonomy): Bacteria > Pseudomonadati > Nitrospirota > Nitrospiria > Nitrospira sp. MA-1. The sequence goes on along the minus strand of JAQJDB010000007.1, from coordinate 986,762 downwards.
CCCTCGTCTTGTCTTGTACAATGATGTTCCAAACTCTGCTGATGAGTTCGCCCGACCACCGTTACTTTCTTCCGGGGCACACCGATTTGGTCGGCCCGGTCCCACGTATGTTGCAACATAGAACGAGTACCGACAAAGGTGCAGTATTGTTTTGGAACCGGATACCCGAGCCACTGCTGGATCGAGGGTTTGATACGTTCGCCTTCACCACCTGCCAACACGATGGACCACACGGAGGACGGTAGGGTTTGAACAGTCATGATGGATCTCCTCGAAATTGTAAAACGTAGCTAATGGAACATGCCCGATAGAGCAAAACCCACACTCGTTTTTCCAGACACAGCAATCTAATTAAATTGCAGATAATAGCGGAGGAGCCAAAAGTTAATATTACATTTCGAATAATTAATAAAAAGGTAAGCAATTGAAAGGCCAGAGTCAGAAAAATCCTTAATTCGTTGAATTTTCTATCTTTTCACGAAACTCAACACAGCCAAAAATGTGCGGAATCAAACAGGCTGAAGGTTTCGACCTTCATGGTCTGTAAACAAGAATTTCCAGGAAACTGTTGCTCAAACGTGATGGAGACATGGCATAGTTTTACGCACATTGGTGTAATACAAACATCGTGAACATCCAACCTTCCAGATAACTCGCGCAGCCCGTCATAAACGCACCCCCCCCATCATCGGCCGGGGCAACCTGGGAGCATCGCCATCTATCCAGCACCATTCCTTTGCTTTTTTTCCGCATTGGTAACCAAACAGATTCGGGGATTCCTTGGGTGCACCAACCTATGGCATGAAACCAGCATAGGCTCATCACCATGCTTATTTTTCAGAAGTCGGGAAAAGTTCTTAGGCATTCTTAAAATGAATATATTAATTACCTTAGTTCATTCACCTGTACTGACCAAAGGATCGTTCCATGAAATTTACCTCGTATGTTCTCGCGTTAGGTCTCAACATTGTCCTGATTACTCCGGCGTACAGTTATGAGTCAATCGCGGTCTCCAATGGGGGCGCGATTACCGGGAAGGTGACCTTGGCGGGAAAAGAACCCCCGGCATTGGCCTACAGTCTGATTACCAACCCGGACACCGATTTTTGCGGGCGGATTTCCACAGGAACAGGATGGCGTCTCGTGGATGAATTTCATGTGGCGCCGGATGGCGGGCTTCAAAATACTGTGGTCTTTTTGGAGGGTATTACGCAAGGTAAACCCTTTCCCCAAACAGGTCCAGCCAAAGTCGCGGTGGAGGATTGTCTGTTTACACCCTGGGTCTCCGTTGTGCAAAACGAACAACCATTGCACATCGTCAATATGGACCCCATTATTCATGATGTGCAAATTTATGAAACGGCGCCATTCGGCTCAAAAGTCATGCTTCATCGCCCGCTCCGGCTCAATCCATTCCATCCTAAGAACAGAATCAAGGATCATCAACACAACCCTGGAGAGGCGATGGTCGACACGGTTGAATTCTCCCAGGGCCGCAGAATCTTATACTTGGAATGCGGGTTTCACACCTACATGCAAAGCTGGGGAGTTGCGGTAGACAATCCGTATTACGCCATTACCGATGCTGAAGGAAAATTTACCCTCCCTGATGTCCCGGAAGGAGTCTATTCGCTGTTGGCCTGGCATCCGGGCATGGGAGGATTCATCAAAATGGAAGTGGTGATTTTAGCCAACGAGACATTGAAGACCAGAATGGAATTCCAGAATCCGATCGACCGGCGCATGGCCCACAATACGATGTTTTCTAATTATCGTTTTGGTACCGAGGTCCTGGAAAAAGAAGGAGCGGTTTATGATGTCCAGGCGACGCATGAAACCCAGGACATCCTCAGCGACCAACATGGAAAAACCGCTAACAAACATTCAGGCCACTGATGCTTCATACATCTAAGAACCTGGCTAGTCATTTTAGGAAAAGGCTTTTGATGAATGTTCTTTAATGAGAAACTAAATAAAAATCAGTCGGCCGTAATCTCTATGGTTTGCTTTCAATAGGTCTAATTGGTTTAAATAGTACGGTGAGTGAGACCTGACTGAATAAGTCCGGTCCCATTCTTTTCAACTCGCCTCGACAGAAAAAAACTCGCCCCCTTTCCCCTCTCCCCGGGCTACTTGCCTGTTCTTCCATTGGGTAGGTCCGCTGAACAAAAAAGCAAGGCTAGCGGCAGCCGGTAAGTTGCGATAGGCTGCATCTTTTGAAAAACACTGCGAGGAATGCATCAGACATGAAAAAATTGATCAATATTGTGGCAGGAGAAAATATTCCGTATATCAAAGAAGCATGTGCCGGCCTGGGGAACCTCACCCTTTTGCCAGGACGGTCCATCACCTCCAACGATTTAAAAGACACGAACCTGATACTCATTCGATCCATTACGAAAGTTGATGAGACCTTATTGAAAGGCACTCCTGTCGAATTTGTCGGGTCAGCCTCCGCAGGAGTGGACCACATTGATATAGCCTACCTCAAAGCCCGAAATATCGGCTTTACCTCGGCAGCCGGATCGAATGCCAATTCGGTGGCCGAATATGTTCTGGCGTCCTTATTGTTCCTGGGAAAGCAACAGAGTTTTTCACTCAATGGCAAAACCATTGGCATTATCGGCGTCGGGAACATCGGCAAACTGGTGAAGACCAAAGCAGAAGCGCTTGGGATGGTCCCGGTTCTCCATGATCCTCCCCTGGCAGATTCGGGCCAGGTCGAGCACCGCTCGTTAGCCGAAGCCCTCAGTTGTGATGTGGTCACGCTCCATACGCCATTAACCACCGACGGCCCCTACCCGACCTATCACATGCTCAATGAGCAGACACTCCAATGGCTCAATCCAGCAGCGATCTTCATCAACGCCGCCCGTGGAGAAGTCGTGGAGACACAGGCGCTGCTGAACGCCATCACAGAAAATCGTGTCGGACCGACCATCATCGACGTCTGGGAAGACGAACCCGGCATTAACTGGGACCTCTTTCAAGCTGTCACGATCGGCACGCCCCATATTGCCGGCCACTCCCTCGATGGCAAAGCCAATGGCACCTTTATGATCTATGAAGCCTTGTGCAAACATCTGGGGATATCCCCCGCATGGAATCCTGTCCAGGTGCTGCCCACACCAACCGTCCCATCTTTAACCATCGACTACCACGAGCAATCCGATGAAGAGTTGATTCAGGAAATGGTCGCCACGATCTATGACCTGGAGGCCGATTATCATCGCATGCAAGAACTGCTGGCCATTCCTCAGGAAAAACGGCCTCAATGCTTTGATGAACTTCGCAAAAATTATCCCGTCCGCCGGGAGTTCCACCGGACCAACGTCACGCTCCCGAAAAATCAGGAGAGGCTGCAACAGCTCCTTGCAGGAGTAGGCTTCTTGGAATTCAGCGAAGAAGGATAAATTAGATAAAGGCAGGTCAATTGCTTTGAACCTATTCGTCCTGGGCTTCGCGTCCGGCGAGGCAATCCAAGCTTCTATTCTAAGGAAAGCCCAAAGGGAATGCGCTATAGAGCTGCCGGCAGAAGGATTGAATTCTTACCTTCTATTTAGGTACCGCCCTCTTGTTGGAAGGGAAAAAGAGAAAGATAGACGGTATCCGCCCGCTTCTTAATCCACTGAAATCGAAATAACGTGCGGATTTGACTGGAGTACTGCCCAATATTCGCCTCTTGCCAGAGGCCTTCCGCAAAATAACGCCGATTCTCTCCCTCACTCAGGAATCCTGCGAACTTCTTATCGGTCACAAAGCTCACCGCCCAACTGTTCGTCCAACTTGGATGACAACGCTGAACATAGTCATCGACCTCAAGAAGTAACGAGGTCATTCCCTCCAGATCCGTCATGATGGATTCGGACGCGAGGAGAAACAGCACATCATGCCCTTGAGGAATATCGATAAGACCAATACGGCTTTCCAGTGCCACACAGGCCTGGTGGTCAATGGAATACACATCCGGTTGGCCGGGATCGCCTTTTGAAATTGTGAGGGTATTGGGTGAACCGGGTTTGCATACAAACTTTAAGTCAGAGGGGGGACAGTCCCACTGCAATTGCACACCTGCTTGCTCAATATCATCTAACAGGGAAGGAATCCGGGGATTTAAGGCCACCCTATTCTGAATCGATTCGCCCGGCACGAGCGGAACTATTTGTGATCCGAACCTCCCGATCGGAATGTTCTGCTTGATAGGACTCTTGTGCGCATCCAAACGGGTGGCCGAGAGCCAGGTAGAACCATCCGTGGGATTCCAGGGCAAATCCCGAACATCCACGCTGACCGGCTCATCACTGATATTGGTTAAATGAACATGTAGTTCATACAGATGTTTGCCGGGCTTCTTTAAAAACACCTCCATCGCCAACGGCAATCGAGGCTCTTCCTCAGAATCTTCCCCCACACTGAATGGGGGGAATAACAAAATGGTCAAACACCAAATACCAAAACTTATTACAAGACAACGAAATCGGTTCAAGAAACTATCCTCGCCTAGGCCGTCACCAAATCCCCATTTCATCTTTAAAGCATACTTCAAAGACACTCTGAACAAGATAGGGCCTTTTCAGACGAATGGTCAAATTCAATCAGAAGGAGAGGTAAATTTGCAATGTCAATCATGTGACGAAGGGTCCATTTTGTACAAAAACATTTCACTAGAAAAGGTAACTACATTCAATACAGGTGGTTGGATTCGATCTAGCAGAAAAACAAAGTTTGCGACGGATGGCTTGGACCAAGGACAAGCGTAATTGAGGATGGTTTCAGAAATGCCACGGTCAATTCCATTTGAACCACCCAGTTGCTTAATGAATGCTCCAGACTATCCATGCCTTTCATTCCAGGAAAATTCTGACTGGTTCGGTAGAGGTGGCCAGAGTTGTACAATAGATCCGGCTCTCGGCCTCAAAGGGCTTCTTGCCTTAATGATACCATTGAACCATAGTCACCGGTTAGTCAATACCGCTAAACATCCCGAGGCTTGGCCCCACATTCTGGTCCTTCCTCACCTTTAGGCAACTTTCATGGTGGTTCAATATCGTGGGGGGGTAAGGTAGTGTGCCCAGAAAGACAGGGCAGCAAGAAGCTGCCCTTTTGTGAAATTGGTTTCTTCTTCACTAAATTGGACACCTCACGTCTACCCAGGGGGCTTTCCCGGAAAGGGCTACCACGGCATTAGGCTCCTTAGCTCCTGGGCCCATCTCTCCTTGAAAAACGATAGTCCATTGGATTGGCTTAAAAAAGGACAGCTGACTAAGCAAAAAATATATTCTCTCTCCCAGTTCTATGTCCGTTGGTCCTATAGGACCTTCGCCCGTGGACACACGCGATCCATCGGGTAAGTCATAATAGAAAGCCCCTTGCCCCTCCAAGAGTAAATTTGAGGGAACTTCAATGTCCACTTCCAGATGCCCGCCAGGCTGAAAAGTTCCATCGGGGTTCGAACACATTCTATATTCGCTCTTTTTCAACAAGATATCTCCTCTAAAAAAATAGGAGAGGACGGCGGCGGAATAGCCCACTGCGCGGGGAATAAGATGCCTGGCATAGGCGTCGTAAACTACATCATCCAGTCGCAGTTTCCCTAAAAGATCGAATTCCAAGTTAAAAAATTGCGTCAAGGTCTCGTTCCCTGTGTATCTAGCTACCCGTGCCCCAGGAAAAGCCGCACTTCCTAGGCGAGCAAGAGTGAGGTAGGGAGAAGGGGCAGGGGCAGGAACCAATTCCGCCACACTAGGATAAGGAGGAACGGGACTATCTTGTCCAGCAATACGATCATCGCTAAAGAAATTAGCACTGGCATATTCGGTAATCCCCACATCAGCTCCAAGAGTAACCCCTGGATTTGATCCGGAATACATATTCCGGTCAAAGAGATTGCTAAACGGTTCATTTCGTACCGCTCCCGCAACCTCTAGCATTGAAGAATCTGGACTGATTACTCCAGCACTGAAATATGAAGCCACACTATGTCTATCCATAAAATCATGCAACCCATCTCGGAGAACATGAGGATCATCCCGGACATGGGCGGGGTTCGCGGAATCCTGAAGTAAATGCATGACTTGGCCTAAGGCCCGGAAGGTTTTGGCCCAATTTTTATCTCGCTCGGTTTTGGTAGGAGAAGTTAAGGCTTTGAAGTAATACTCGCGCGCATCGTCCCAAGACCATTCCTGATTTCCCACCGAACTAAGACTCCAATTGATTGCAGAATCAGATACTCCTGCCAGCCCTGTATTCGAAATGGGTTCATGGAAATGTCGAAAAAAACGAGGCCAATCATCTTCGAATTCACTACCTTCAATCATCCATTTTTTAGCTGTCCTTCCGTCCACTGATGCATTCAACCCTCCCTCTAATCCGAGATTATTGATTAGGAACGTATTCAGATCAGACGCAACAATCTCAATGGCTTTCTCTGTGAGTTCCCGATGAGTATTTATTTCCCATGCTTTTGCTTGACTTGTAAAAAATACCAGACTAACTATCAACCCAGTGGCCCACAAAAGTGAAATTTTGAAAAACCTTGGAAGCGCTTCTTCGAGATAAAGAAAGAATTTGTAAAAGGGAAATCGAATTGAATTCAAATTTTTATTTCGAGACCAATTTTCTAACAACTTAATCTGATTCATTTTAGATTATCCTCATTTGTTTTGTTTGGGCTGCTCATTTTTACGAAGCTTTTGACCTTCAAGATCGAATCGTTCTACAAACGGACCAAGCAACCACCCTAGTAGACCATATTGCAAGGGACCTATAATGAAAATGATTAGGTGAAAAACCCACGCAGGATTACCAATCCATCTCTCTAACGGAGTAGCCAAAAAAACTACGACCGCAGGAAAATTTAAAACCGATATCATAAAACCGAACCTTTCTCCTCGACCTCCACTCAGCACCCACCATGCACCTACAAACAAGAAATACAAGCCAGAACACCCAACTGCACCAAATACCCTATACCTGTTCTTTATTAAAAAAGGATACTTCACATGGCCTCCATTGGAGTCTTTTAATTTTCACTCTTTAAAAATTCCGGATCCGCCATTGGCCATCGGTATCCAGAATGAACTCCACTTCAAGAGGAAATTGCATTGGGCCGAATGCCAACGGTGCCGATGCCTGGCCCACCACCCGTGTTCCCTGCCCGTCCGTGAGATGCAGTGGCACTGCAAAGATAGCTGCCAGCTTATCCAAATGATCCTTGAGCACGGTCCAATCATGGCGCATGACCTCCCGTTTTCGGATTAGGATATGCGAAAGCGCCTGTTCAATATCGCCTTGCGCGAGCGCCCCCATCATGCCCGACCATTCGGAATTGAGCATAATTTCAAATGCCACGGGATCCAACACCTGGACTACTGCCGTGGCGTCAAATCTGTTTCCCATGGTATCCGATACACTTACTTTGGGCAGATACAACCCTGACTGGGTGAAGGTGACGGTTTGCTCCAAGAGGTCCGGTCCCTGGGCGTCGATGGCGCCATCGCCTTGGTAGTCCCATTGAATATTGGCCACCGGTTGATCGATATCGATGGACGCTCGAAGAGTAACCTGAGTGGGTGCCACATTACGATCCGGCGACACTCGCAATTCCACTTGGTTAGTCGCCATATCCGTAGTGTGGACCTGCACGGTGGAAGAGGCACGCTGTCCGCAAGCATTGGTGGCTTGCACGAGGACAGTGGTGGGTCCGAGAGTTCCCGTTCCCTCACGGACGGGCACTTGATCAACCGCATAGGACGACCCGAAGGCTTTAGCGGCTTGTTGATTGACGACCACCCCTACCGGGCTGGAACCACTGGTCATGAGGCTTCCTTTTACCAACATAGTTGATTGATTAATCGTAGCATTGGCCAGCGGAGCGTCAATGGTCATAGCCAAACAATTGCCAGTACAGGCGATATAGGCCTGCAGTTGTGCGCCGAGTGGACCCGTTAGTCGCACTTCAAGACTATTCCCGGCTTGCACCACTATGGACTGAGTAATCTGACTATGGGCTGCGGTGAAATTTTGACCCTCGATCACTTCCGTTCCATTCAAAAGAACAGTCCCCTGGGTCACCCGATTTGCACCTCCCGAGGTCCCATTGATGATGACTAATTGATAGTGGGCCGCCGGTTCGCAGTTCGAAAAGTTCGCCTTAAAAATTTCTTCTCCCGTGGCATGTTTAACCCATGCCACCGGCCCCCAGATGGGTGTGAGACTTGTCGGTGTAGCGGAAAGGGTGACACCAAGATTCACGCTATTGGTATGCCCAGCTCCATCCACCCCCCTAACAATCAAAGTATTATCTCCTTCCTGTAAGACAACGCCATCGACAAGAAACACTCCTCCTGTGACGGTCGCGGAAATTCCATTGACCGTGACTGAAGCGTTGGGATCATTGACGAATCCTGTTACCGTGATAGGACTCACCCCCACCACACTACCTTCTGGAGGGCTGGTAATCAGCAAGGCCGGCAATCCGGGAGGTGCGGGAGCATGCGCAACGATAACGACTGTATCGGGATTGCTCGAAGCCTTTCCATCTGAAACCACGAGTGTCACGACATAGGTTCCAGGAATATCCGGAATAATGGTGGGCTGAGCGAAAGTAGGATTTAAAAGAGTCGCGGCACTCCCTTGAGCGCGGCTCTCCAACGACCATTGGAAGCTTAAGACATCGCCCTCTACATCATGGGAACCGCTTCCATTGAGAGTGACTAATAAAAAGACCGGCACGCTTTGATCTTGTCCCGCATCGGCCACGGGGGGCCGGTTGCCTGCAGTAATCGCCACCGTGACGGGATCACTATTTCCCACCCCATCGTTGACGATCAGCTGAGCCACATATAATCCAACTAGATCTGCACCAAAGGTCGGTTGGATGGAAGTTGAGTTTGAAATTATTGCAGAGCTCCCTGTTGGTTTGGCGATAAGCGCCCATTGAAAGGTCAATGAGTTGCCATCCACATCATGGGAGCCGCTTCCATTGAGGTTGACAGTACTTCCTACCGGAACGGTTTGATCCTGGCCCGCCTGAGCTACCGGCTTGGAATTTTGAGTGTTGATCAGAACCATGTCCGGTGAGCTGTCTTCTTGCCCATCGTTCACTATCAGTTGCACCTGATAGGTCCCTGCCAGATCAACCAGGAAATCTGGCATGGACGAAGTCGGGTTGGAGAATGCGGCCCTACTTCCATTTGGGATGTTAACAAAGGACCAATTGAAACTCAGCGGGTCCCCGTCTACATCATGGGAATCATTTCCATTTAAAATGACCGATTGTGAGACAAACACGGTTTGATCTTGGCCCGCTCCGGCCACAGGAGGCGAATTCATCGTTGTGATTGTTACCGTATCGGGATCACTATCGACTGTCCCATCATTCACAATGAGTTGAAGTGTGTAGATTCCTGGAGTGTCAATCACCAGAGTAGGCATGATTGCCATGGTGTCAGAAAGCGTCGCGGTACTCCCTGCGGGCTGTGAGAGAATTGTCCACTTGTACGTCAGAAGATTCCCGTCCACATCGGTTGATTCGGTCCCATCAAGCTGCACCGTCATTCCAACCTGAACAGTCTGGTCAAACCCTGCGTGTGCCACTGCCGGAGTGTTTCCTCCCTGTCCCAACCCGAACCCTCCTTCTAATGCGATTGTGTTGTGGTTCCCCATTCGAACCCATTTACCCACAAACGCTCCGGTAGCCGTGCTTTCGGCTCTGAACCGCAAAAGGCCGTTAGGAGCATAGACCTTCGCCCGCACCTTACTGCCTTCCCCAAACTTTACCGCCTCCGGGGTGTCATCGATGGAACCTGTAGTTCCATTAATCCCAATCCCAATTATAAGGATATCAGCCGCAGTCAGATTTGCTGCACCTGGTGCTGGACCAACAACCGTTTGTCTGCGAGTATCGATCTGGCCCTTCACGCGAATCTCGACGGCCTTAGTCGCTAGAACTTGGGCATCTTCACGAATATCCCATTCCTGAAAGTGGTAAAGGCCGCCTGAAAGTGTGACAATGGCACCAGGCCTTGCTTTGAGCCGACCATAGCGTCCAGCCTGGAGTGTAAGGACTCCTCCGGCCGGGACATCGACATCCTTCGATCCAGGATGAACCGGTGGGACGGGAGGCAACTCGGAAACAAGTGGAAAGCTGACTGGTGTTGCCTGGGTCCCTAGGATCTGGCCCGGTCCTAAGAGTGTATTGACCAAAATATTCTGTATCCGAGAACCACTTTTCAATCTGACGGTATTTCCAATGATCGCGCTATTACTGTTTTGAACCACGACGTCGTGACCGATGGTCATTTCTTGCTCACCGTTCAGATAGGGACCGATACTCGTTTGATTTGCCCCAACATCTCCGCTGAAAATTGTACTACCCTGTCGAACCCAAACCCCCTCACTCCCTAGCACCACAAAATCCTGTGCGGCATTGGCCATTCCAGACATACTCAGAAAAAAAAGGAACGCGACAACAATCCATGAGGAACTAGCATGCATTCGAAAATTTTTTGTCAAACTCCATGTCATTGAAGATATTCCCCTCTTTGCTAAACACCCATGAATATTCAAAATATAATTTCCTTAGGAGTGAAAGCTCCGGAAGTATGAGAGCGTAAGGTAATAGCGCATATACCCCGTTGTAGGGGAAGCAATTTTAAAAAAAATGGTGAACTTAAAAATTATTGGATAGGAAGGATGAGCTGAGGAATCAGTCTTCCTCCCCCAATAGATAGCGGCAAGGCCAAGCCCATTAACTTGATAGTTCGTTCATGCCGACCACTATCGGGAAGACTGGGGGAGTACCGGTAAAAACATGTGAGTGTTGCTGAAATTCGTTGAGAGGATCACCAATAGATAGCCTAAAGGCTATCCCCAAAACAGACGGTTCGAATCCCACCGTACAATGAAAGTAAAAAAATAATCGGATGAACAACACCATTACGACCAGAAAACACGGATTGGAACGCGGTACGAATAATGGCCTTGAAAAGGCGACAGGTATGATGAATGAAAATGTCTACTCGAGGGGAAACACTCAATTATGAAAGCTGTGAATGACGCTGAGTAGCGTTGTTCTCTCAAATTTCCTAGAACCGTGAAGTTCCCACAATCGCCGGATTTCCAGAATACGCTCCCACTCAGAGTTGGGTTTTAGAAATTTGGTATTTTAGAAATTTTTGATATACCATTGATGATCCGCTTCCCACACAAACTCCACATCTAACAGAAATTGGATTTCCCACATAGGCAGTGGGTCCGCTGATTTGGCCACAGCTCGGAATCCTTCCCCATCTGTCAATTGAAGAGGAACGGAAAAAAGATGCGCAATCTCTCCTAAATGAGCAGCCAGCACGATCCAATCCTGTCTCATGGCATCATGCTTTCTGGTCGCCACATACGAGACAGCCCCTGCAACATCCTTCTTCGCTAAGGCCGCCAGCATGCCCCTCCACCGGGCATTGAGAGCAGCTTCAAGAGCTTCCGGATTCTCTACCACCACCTCAACCGTCGCTTCAAAAATTTGACTCTGTTTATTGGTGACAATCACCCTAGGAGAATAATGGCCCGCATGTGAGAACGTGACAGTCTGAGAATGCAGGTGAGGCCCTTCTGCATCAAACCTTCCATCTCCGTCATAATCCCAGGCAATCATTTCCACTTCAGGGACCATATCAGTGGAAACCCTCAAGCTCACCTTGCTCGGAACGACATCCCGCTCAGGGGACGCCCGGATGTGCACAAGAGGCGTCCTGCTGTGATCCATGCCATAGGCAATTCCAATTCCACACATGAGGACTAGGATGGCACCTGCGGATTTCCTCAGCCGCAATAATGGCGTCATTCCTTAGTTCTCTATATATTTTTCTTATAGCCTTTGTTTTCACTAAGAACATCTGGCAGGACTCACTGAGCAACTTGATCCATTTCGATCCGTCTCTATTTCGGACATGTTTATTGATTTCATGAATGTAAATTTCATGGAAGTCCTCAACCCTGAAATGAGGAAAGGACACGGTCCGTCCCGACAGGATCTTCACCTTCTCGGGAAATTTAAGCAAGAGGCAATTCTGGGAGGATTGATTAAATTTTCGACTATGTTCTCGTGAGGAAACGCGACTGGGTGGGGAAAAGCGGCTTGGATAGCCTGTAGGCAAAGAATGCGATGGGACCAAACGTCAGTTCAGCTAGCTCTTCCCTGCACAACGGGAATCTTTGATCGCTCATTTGAGCAAGCTCATGATGGAAAAAACCAACACAGGACTCACCACCAAACAGTTTTGCGAAAAGCAACTTTCTCTTCTCCGGATTCCACGTTGCGTTTGCCAAACATGGCGGTGCCGATTTCCACCGCCCGAATGCCCGCCAATAAATGAGTCGAGAGTCTGTGAGACTTCTTATTGGGCTCGAACTTTCCGGCAAGCTTTATTTTACCTCAAAACTATCCCCACCTAATTTTTAGCACAGCGGGGATCTGCTTTTTGAATGGCCGCGATCTTCTGATCATCGAACGGGATAGGGGCACAGCCATGCCCCTTTTCACAGACGAAGTCAAACCTGGCCGCTGGCTGATGACAACTTAAGCACGTAACCCCCTGCGAAACATTGACGACGTTGTCTCCCCGATCTTGAATCTTGGTGCCTTCTTTGGAGACTTCCAAAAAGAAAAATTCCCAGCCGTTCGTTTTTGGGAACTTGTCATGCGAATGTTTCACCATCGCCTCATGGGGAACAAGTTGCAGGATGGTTCCAACGGGATACTCCGTCTCCGGGACGCTGTCCCGTAAGATACGCTTGGCCTCTTTCAATTTTTCCGGATCGTCATGCTTGATCCGCGTATTTCTGACTTTCGGGAAATCGAGAATGCAACCGAATGAGTCCTCGGTCACCGTGATTTCTTGAGCCGACACGCTGGAAGTCTGACTGAACGCAAGCCCCGCCACAAGACATACACAAAGAGAGACTTGGCAGAAGAACACAATAGATTGACGCATTGACCGACTCCTTTCATTCCGCCCTGACGAGCATCCCGCGAACGTGAATCTTAAGCTGTCCCCACTGTATACCCATTCATATTTCATCTATTCGGGGAGCAATTTTCGAAGCATCATACCTCAATGCAGAAGAAATAAGGAACAACTGACAATTGTGCCTCATACCGCACTTCGGCAATGCTCGCTTATTTGATTATTCCACTATTCCGTATGAGCGATGAGGTGTCTGAGAAATGGCGCTTCCTCGATGACGCGAAACGGCTTTGAGCTTTTTTTTGCCGAAAAGTATACCAGGAGAAAAAACTTGATATAGCCGGAAATACCCGAAAAGGTAGGTGATTGCAGATGGGTGCAATCCGGACAGCATTCAGACAAATGGCAGGCCCGCTTCCGGATTGTCGAGTGGGATTAACTGGGAATGGCTTCTTCTTCCTTGGCGTGGAGAAGAGCCATGAGCTCTTCACCCATCATGATTTCCGCCTTCAACAGGGTTTCGGCCCCCGTCAACAACACAGGTCGAAGCCTCGTCAGCAGTTCCCGGACGCGAATCCCTTGTTCTTCAATAAGGCGGCGCACTTCCTGATCGACCTGTTGAGCGGTGTGCTCGGAATAGGTTGGGGCGGAATGGCCCTCCATACTTTTCAAGAAGTTCGGCTGAACGGTATCGTCTAAAGCCACCGTTCCCAACATGTCACTCATGCCAAAATCTTTGACCATTCGCTTAGCGATCCTGGTTGCCTTCTGCAAATCATCTGCCGCGCCGGTTGAGGCTTCTCCAAAGACCAGTTCCTCCGCAATACGTCCACCTAATAAGACGGCAATGCGATTTTCTAATTCAGAACGGGTGAATAAATACCTGTCTTCGATCGGGAGCTGTAACGTATAGCCCAAGGCTGCAACGCCGCGCGGAATGATCGAGATTTTTTGGACAGGGTCTGATCCAGGCAACGACATCGCCACCAACGCATGCCCGACCTCATGATGGGCCACTCGTTTGCGTTCTTCCACACTGAGGACTCGGTTTCTCTTTTCCAGTCCGGCAATCACCCGTTCCACGGCTTCCTCAAAATCCCGGTGTTCCGCCGTCTCCCGGCTTCGTCGGATGGCCAGTAGGGCCGCCTCATTCACCACGTTGGCTAAATCGGCACCAACCATTCCCGGGGTCATTGCGGCAATTTTGTCTAAATCGACATCCGGAGCCACTTTAATGTTTTTGGCATGGATGGCCAAAATAGCGGCTCTTCCCGGCCGATCGGGGCGATCAACCAGCACCTGTCGATCAAAACGGCCTGCACGCAACAGCGCCTGATCCAAAATTTCAGGCCGGTTGGTTGCGGCCAACATAATGACTCCCACTCGGGGATCAAACCCATCCATTTCCACCAATAATTGATTCAGCGTTTGTTCGCGTTCTTCATGCATCATGGGCCCCGTTCCCCGGGCTTTTCCCAATGCATCCAACTCATCTATGAAAATAATACATGGCGCCTTGGCGGTGGCTTGTTCAAACAAATCCCGCACGCGGGCCGCTCCGACTCCCACAAACATTTCCACAAACTCCGACCCGCTAATTGAAAAAAACGGCACACCGGCTTCTCCCGCAATCGCCTTCGCCAGCATAGTCTTTCCGGTGCCAGGGGGCCCGACCAGGAGCACACCCTTGGGGATCCGTCCCCCGATCTTAGTGAATTTTTCCGGGGTTTTTAAAAATTCAACCACTTCCATGAGTTCCACTTTAGCTTCATCGACCCCGGCCACATCACTCATGCGAGTCTTGATATCGCTTTCAATATAGACTTTAGCTTTGGATTTCCCGATTCGCATAAACCCGCCCCCAGCGCCCTGCCCCATCTTCCGCAAAATCCAAAACCAAATCCCGGCAAAGACCAGGATAGGGACGACCCAGGAAGCCACGTCCTTCCAGAGCGTACTAACGATGACGCCGGCAAATTCCACATGCTTTTCTTCCAACATGTTCACTAATTCCGGATCGTCCACCCGGACCGTCTGAAACCATTGAGGGCTATCCCCTCCTTTTTCAGATTTCAATTTTCCGTGAATAACCTTATCCGTAATAGAGATCTCAGCCACCTTATCTTGCTGAACCCAATCTTTAAATTGACTGTAGGGCACCTCATCCATATGTTGGGCAGCAAAATACATTTCCTGGAGAATAATGAGTCCCCAGAACGCAATAATGAAATACCAAATAGAGACCCGATATTTTTTTTCCATATTTGCTATCCTAACCTCTATTCCTGTGTGACGCTGAATCGCTAGTGGTGAACATTATCTTACTGTACCCAAGAATGAGAAATACGTCTATCCACATTGGACAAAATTCTTCACTGATTCGTTATTCCTGCCTAGCGGCAAATCTTGCCAACTTCTTTGTTCAGGCATTGGCCAGGAGTTGAAAAATCCCAGGATCTCTTGCAAGTACATCATGATGTAAGGAATTTTGATCGTCCGGGAAAGGCCTCTTTTGTCAAGCATGATCGCCAATTTCAACCCTCAGCTATTATGGATTCTCCTGGCCGGCTTGCTGGTTGGAGGGACAATCGCATGGGTCATCTGTTCCATTCTCTATCGAGGAAGGAAGATCCAAGCCCTACAAGAGACCGCCACTCGATTCGCCTCGGCGCAGGCCCAAACCGGAGAACTTCGGACCCAATTAGCCACCCTGCAGCAGGAACGTGATCGGGTTCATCAAGAATTCCGTCTGATGGAAGTGGCCAAAGTGTCAGCCGAAACAAATCTTGAAAATACGCAACGGCACTTAGCCGAACAGCGGGCCTTATTGGAAGATGCAAAATTGGCCTTATCGGATACCTTTCGATCGTTAGCCTCGGAAGCCCTGGCAGGAAACAATAGGGGATTCTTGACCCTGGCCGAGGAAAAATTTAAAGCTCTCAAAGAAGAAGCGACGGCTTCCTTCGACCAACGCCACACCTCCATTGAATCCTTATTGCAGCCGCTCACCGAATCCCTACGTACCTACCAAAAAGAATCTCAAGCATTAGAAGATAAGCGGCTGCGTGAACTCAGTGTCGTGGGAGAACAGTTACGGCAATTAGCCTCTTCCCAGGCCATACTCCAGGCGGAAACATCTAAATTGGTCAATGCCTTACGGTCACCACAGGTTCGAGGACGCTGGGGGGAAATCGCACTTCGAAGAACCGCTGAATTAGCCGGCATGTCAGCCAACTGCGATTTTTTTGAACAGGAAAGCGTCTCCACCGAAACAGGACGGTTGCGTCCAGATATGATCGTCAGGCTCCCGGCAGGAAGAGATGTGGTGGTCGATTCCAAAGTACCGCTCAATGCGTTTTTAGATAGCCTGGAAACACATACAGACGAAGACCGGGAAGCCGCGCTCAATCGGCATCTTGGTCAGGTGAAACGGCATATCAATCAATTAGCCTCAAAGGAATATTGGGATCAATTTCCAGCCGCTCCGGAATTTGTGGTCTTATTTATCCCCAATGATTCGTTCTTAGCGGCCGCCGCAGAGCGGGACCCTTCACTCGTCGAGTCGGCCTTAACGAAAAAAGTCGTAATCGCCACACCCACCACATTCATTGCCTTATTGCGAGCCATTGCCTATGGATGGCGTCAGGAACAAGTAGCTGAAGGGGCCCAACGCATCAGCATTCTCGGACAAGAACTCGCTGATCGCCTGAGCACACTGGCAGAGCATTTTGGGAGAATTGGACAGGCCTTGGGTCGGACAGTGGAGTCCTATAATGCGACTGTCACTTCATTGGAAAATCGGATATGGCCCACGGCCAGAAAATTCAAATCACTCGGAATCAGCGCAAAAAAAGACCTCATGGACCTAAAATCCGTAGAACACATGCCCAGGCCACCTGGTAGCATGGATTCCCAGCCGGAAGACTTTCCTTCTTCCTCATAAACAGGCATCCTTTACATTAATACACCATTTATAGGTTCAATTTTAGGTGGCACAGACGTTTCTCCCAGTTGTTGTCGTAAATCAATTTCAATATTTCGGCAAATAGCATTCATGGGAACATCCTCGTTTTTTCCATCAAAGGGATCTTCAGTTCGACTTCCCACTCGTTCCATAACCGTAAACATGAATGCCAGCATCACATAAATAGGAAGCATTTCCCATCCCAAATGTTGCACCAATGAGAAGGGAAGAAGTAACAGAAACATCCACACAAAAACCTTGGTGAAAAACCCATACTGCCGAGGCAAGGGTGTATTCTTTATTCGTTCACATTTCCCTTGAGCAACGTAAAAATGCTTAAGTGAATCCATCAGTCCCATCACATAGGCACGCGGGGCAATCCAGCCAGCGTCAAACACTTCCTGTAATCGCTTCGCTTGCCAATGATTCAGCTGCGTGGCTTTATTGGCAACATTCTCCAACCGATTTAACTCAGTCTTCGTGATGAATGGAGAAAGGAAATTCGACACGTACTCCTCCCGCAGCGCAAAGCCTGCAAAAATGCGAGGTGCCGATAAATAAACTCTCGATGTAGTTCCTCGACTTGCCCAGGTTGGGCATCGCTGCCTAGAGGCGGTTGAATATAGACAAGAACTTGTGAGGCAAAATTTCTTGAATAATTCGTCAATTCACCCCATATGATCCTGGCCTCCCAGTACCGTTCATAGGCCGAATTATTTCGAAACGCCAATAAAATTGCGACAGCCGTTCCAAATACACTGATTCCGGTAAAGGGAAATGCGAGTTTTTCAAAAAAGAATTCTAAATTTAGTATGCAGACTCCGTAGCCGTACAGGATATAAAACAAGACAGCCCAACCGTCAATTTGCAAAAACCACTTGAACGGAAGCGTTCGTCTGACAATCATCGAGCAATCATTTCCTTGTCAGGAATATCAATCTGATTGAGGAACGAAACACATTTCATTTTAGCTAATTTGCAACGCTCACAATCCGTCAAAAATCGATTCAGAAATCAACCTCAGCCTCCAGGAGTAGTAGATTACCAAAACAAACACACTCAGACATGCCCCCGACCTAGTTTCGAGCTCTGCTCTCGATTGGAAAAGATCAGATGTAATAGCCCAAGCACGAGTTTTTGCCAACATCCGTTGGTCCCTCTCTCGATATAACCAAGGCCATCCTTTAAGTTTGAGTCTTATGCCATCAAGCACAACTGGGATAACACACTCACCCCGGTCACATATTAGGTCTCCGGCTGACCTCAAACACAGAATGGGGAATGGTTACGTTAAGAGTGATTTACTCGCCGCATTGCTCAGGCCCAATGATTTTCCCGAAGGACTCTGCTATCAACGACTGATCATTGAAAACCAAGAATCACTGTTTTGTTGACATGCCATATATTTAGATTCATTCGGTGGGTAGCGTGCTGACGCTCGAGGAAATATCGCCTTAGATGCATTCCTCGGCCTTCCTTTTTGCCTGACGCGCTAGAGAATTCCATGCCACCTCGCTTCTTTCAATTGCTAATGAGCCTGGAACTTGGCCTTTTGAATGTTTGCGCTATTCTTTCTTAAGTAACCTGAAATTGGTATTATATCCCTAGTAATTCCAAGTTTTGGTTAAAGATTTTTCTTTATTGGAAAGGATGAGGTATCGCACGTGAGAGCAGGAATCACTAGCAGATTGACAACAGATAGGGAAAATGGCCTGGAAGCAGCAAGGAAACAGTTGTCTGCCAGATTGAGACTAAGTGCATGTCTTTTGATGATCCTGACTTTGGTGGCTCCTTCAACGTCAACCTGGGCCGCCACAGGTGAAAGCTCGGCACCTCTCTCCAAATTTTTAGAAATTCCACTGGAAGGTACAAGTATCCCTGATAAACTCAGATTCCCTCTGCATGAGCAGAATGGTGTTCAATATTTCAGCGCCGGATTAGGTAAAGAGGAACGGAGCCTGTCATACCCACCCTATTCCCTTAAATTGATCTTTGTGAAAGGTGAACGTGCTTTCTTAGCTGGCGTGGCAGTTGAAGTGATCAACTCGGAGGAGGCGACGCTCGTGTCTATTCCGGGTGAGGAGGTACAAGGTCCTTGGTTATTTCTCAACCTTCCTCCGGGAAAATATGTGGTCAAAGCAACCGATTCAAGTGGGGCCACTATTGAAAAAAGCATTACCCTATCAGGGGGAAAGACCACACCTGTCCACTTTCGCTGGTAGTTGGACCGTTTTCATCTCCAGGAATTTTCGGGATTTTCCGTAATTTACCCCCAAACTCAGGCTCTTGAGAGACCAATTCCCCTTGGTCTCCTCATTTTTTCGTTCTTTTATTTTATGGGTTTTTTTACTTAGCATTAATGACGTAGCTGTATATACTAATTATCGATTCAATCTGTTTAATTCTTAAAGGTTTATTCCCACTTATGAAAGTTATTGTTGTTCTGTAAATACAATTATGAGGATTTTTTAATATTGGATTAATCTTGACTTAAGCTCAAAGAGCTATATCTAACAACAAGACATCATATTAGATATGTCATGACAATCAGGAAAAAGGAGATACATATGGGACATTTTGGAATACAAAAAAAGACCCCGACAGCAGGGAAAAGTCCCATCAAGCATGAAACGGCTGAAGCCAATCCTTCAACAAAAGTGGGGGATCCAAGGCATTCGGATACATGCACACGGTGCGGAGGGTTTATGGTCTCCCATTGGTGCATGAATGTGAACTATGATGCTGGTGGAATGGAAATTTTGACCAAGCGATGCTTGCAATGCGGCGAAGTCATTGATCCCGTAATATTGGAAAATCGCCTCAACCCTCAACGAGAGGCGATGAAGAAAAAGACTCGTCCGCTCCTCTCCAGGCCTTTAGCGTCATCGACGAAAGGCAAGAGATCAGGGATGAGTTGTACTCCTATCGCTTAACTTTAGGCATCTCATACTCGAGGGTGCTTTTTGAACCACCCACGAGGAAGAGCCGGAATTTGCCTCCTGAGGATTTGAAGACTGCTTAGGTTGTTTAGTCTATCCTCCCCAGGATAATCCCAGGGCGCAACGCTCCCCTCTTCCTTGTGGGTCCCATCTCAGAGGAAGATGAGATGAGCGTTTCTGACAGTCTTTCCCCCTCTTATTCCCTTTTTCCTCATACGACCCTCTTACCGTTTCTGCATATAAAAGGAGAGAACAATGACCATTTTTCGCGTCATCATGAGTTTTCTCCTTTTACTCCTTCCACAAATCGCCTCGGCACAATTTGATGATTTTTTGAAAGGGATCGATAAATTATCTCTTCCTGGCGCAAAAACCCTCGGTGATGACAAAATCATATCCGGTCTTAAAGAAGCTCTCACCGTCGGGACGGAAAATACCGTGAAACTCACTGGCAACCCAGACGGCTTTCTAAAAAATGAAGCCATTAGAATCTTACTACCGGAGGAACTTCAATCCATGGACAAAGCTCTTCGACTAGCTGGATTCGGCCCTCAGGTTGATGAGTTGGTGGTCAGCATGAACCGAGCCGCTGAACAGGCGGCTCCCTTGGCTAAGCCTATATTTAAAGATGCGGTCGCCAACATGAGCTTTGACGATGCCAAGAAAATTCTGAATGGAAAAGATACCGCAGCAACCGATTACTTCCAAGGAAAAACCCGCGATCAACTGGCCATAGCCTTTAAGCCTGAAGTGGAGAAGACCATGAGTCAAGTCGGGGTAACCAAACAATATAAGGATTTGGTTGGACAGTATACGACCCTACCGTTTGTCACAGTACCCGCGTTTAATTTGGACGACTATGTTGTCGGGAAAAGCTTGGACGGGCTGTTTCTCATTCTGGGGGAGGAAGAGAAAAAAATTCGAACAAACCCCACAGCACGCGTCACAGATTTACTCAAGGATGTGTTCGGAAAATAATTTGCAAATTTATCATCCAAAATTATAGAGGTCTTAGGGAAAATGAACCAACCGATTATCGGATTCCATCAGGATGATGTAGATGATTGGGTAGCCGATCTGGCCTGTGGCCACGGGCAGCATGTCCGACATCAACCCCCACTCAGTTTTCGGCCCTGGGTCTTATCGCCAGAAGGCCGGCGAGCACATCTCAAAGCGATTCTCAATTGCAAAAAATGTGACGAGGAATCACCCCTCCCCTCAAAAGGGTCAATCTAACCAACATTTCCTAATCCATAACTTTTCTCCCCACCAAACAAAATATTCATCGCAACCCGTGCAGAATTAAGGGTTGTGCCACATCGCTCCGTCCGCCCCTTGGTCACCTCCCTGATGAGTAATTTTCAGGGTATCCCCATTTTTTACCATGGCTTCCAAGGTGGAAATTTTCTGATTAATTGTCAACATGAGTTCATTGGCATGGAGGAAAGGCATTAACCCTTGAAAGTGATCTGGAAAGTCCTCTAGCAATTGGCCGATAGTGGTTGGGCTCTCTAACGAAATCTCCACCTCAGGGTCTTCAACCGCTTCACGAAGTGAAAGACCAAATATCAAAATTTTTACCATTCGAAGTCCCTCGTCCAAAAATACATTTCGATCCCAATCCCAACTATAACAACGTTATCCTGCCGAAGCACACACCTGAGACCCAATGTCCCATCACCTTTATTTCCTTTT
Organism: Nitrospira sp. MA-1; assembly: GCA_032139905.1. Lineage (NCBI taxonomy): Bacteria > Pseudomonadati > Nitrospirota > Nitrospiria > Nitrospira sp. MA-1. The sequence goes on along the minus strand of JAQJDB010000007.1, from coordinate 965,199 downwards.
TGAATGGTCCCGCATGACCTGCGCAATATGTTTGACCTCTGCTATCCCACGAAGTCCATTTTTCAACTGAATCATACAGGCAGGGCAACTCGTTGCCACCACCTGAGCCCCGCTCTCTTGAATAGCCCGCTTCTTACGCTGGAAAATTTTCTGAGAGGTTTCATAATTCTTGATCATATACGTACCCGCTCCTCCCGCGCATCGATCGGCGTCCTGCATTTCGACAAATTCAAGGTCGGCCACCGAGGCTAGCAGATCTCGAGGGGCTTGGGACACACCGGCGGCACGAAGATGGCAGGACGAATGGTAGGTCACTTTCGCCGACTTTCCATCAGGCGGCGTCGGAGTTCGGCGCGTATTGTCTGACACCATCCCCTGTTCAACAAGAAATTCAGAGATATGCTTCACTCGTTTACGTAAATCAATAGCTGCGGCTTCCTCCGGCTCCCCATGAAACAGGGTGGCATAATCTTTCAGGCTTAACGTACAGGAAGCACAGCTGGTGACCACGGTGGAGAATGACGCCAGGTGAGCCAGATTTTCTCGCGCGCCTTCTTTGACCAAATCCCTCAACCCGTAGGTTTCAATCGGGGTACCAGAGCATCGTTGTGGAGGAAGAGCGACCGTCACACCATAATCGGCTAAAAGCCCGATCACCGCATCCCCCACTCCATCCTCAAAATAGTTGGCCGCACACCCATGAAAATACGCAACTGAGGCCTGTCGGAGATGTTCGGAATGACTCAGTTCCGGATACCGATCACGCAAATGCCGTTTAGCAAGGGTCGGCAGAATCATATCTTGGGGAACCTTTGCGGTGAGAGCCAACTTTCGCAACAACGGGCGAGTCAGCTTTTCCAACATGCCTCGAATAACCGGACGATCCCAAAAAGACTGGGTCCATGCCATGAGCTTCAATAAGGGATGAAAAAACCATTGACGGGCATGGAGGGCAAAGATCCAACCGGCCAGCCGGTTGGGATGTTCCGCACGTCGCTGAAGAATCAGTTCGGACACATCGACCCCGGCCGGACAAATGGTCCGGCAGGACTTGCAATTCAAACAGGCTTCGACCACCCGTTCGGATTGAAGGTAGGAGTAATCCGAAGCCGTCACAATCTCGAACCATCCGCGCGCACTCATATCTTCAGACTGAAACACATCATACACGGGACACACGGAATTACATTTGGCGCACGTTGCACAGGATTTGCCCATACGCTCCACATCAATATGTTCCGTAAACGACGTTTCACTGATTTTCACTCCAGGATTCATCATCCCCTGCGAATCGAACGCCTGCTTCACTCGAACAAAAATCTGATACACCTCTTCGCCATACATCAAACGAACGGTCTCGGCCCGAATACGCCCGTCTCCATGCTCTCCACAAATAGATCCGTCAAACCGGTCTAAAATCGTCCGGTGAATCTCCCGGTGGGCCTCGACCATCGCATCAACATCATGTTGATTGTGCAAATCGAGCAACGGCACAATATGAGCGTTGCCATTTCCCACATGTCCAAAAATGGCGACCGGTACTGATCGTCGTCCAAAATACTCTTCCAAATACCGGATCAACTCTCCGGTGCGGGAGGCGGGCACCACGACATCATCGACAAAATTGATGGGTTTTTTTTGAGGATCAAATCGATAGAGCATTGGAAATAATGCCTTGCGGGCCTTCCACAATTCCGCTTGCTGGACCGGGTCGGAGGCCAACCTCACTTCCCCGGTGAGTGGAAACCGTCGGCACATCTCCAGCAGCCGATTACGACGCTCGGTGCCTTCGCCTTCATCAAATTCTATGAGCAGCGTGGCCGCCGCATCTGATGGAATGCTATAGCGATCTCGCCCGATTAAATTCAACGAATTCCCATCCATCACCTCCAACGCATTGGGGCTCAACTCCAATAAGTGGGGAACCGATTCGCCCATACCCTCCAGGTGTCGAAAATGGATCAGCCCCGTCACGGTGGCATCAGGTCGTTTAACCAACTTGACTCTCGCTTCACTGACAATGCCAAGGGTTCCCTCACTGCCGATAAATAATTTTGGGACATCAAATACTCCTCGGTCCAGTCCATCGACCAAATCAAAGACGTTATAGCCTGAACTATTCTTACTCACCTTGGGGCGTCTGGCGCGGATCAACTCTTGGTCATCTTGAATCATGGTCCACACCGCCTTTAAGGATGGATACCCTTTCAACAAGGAGGTATGAACCGGTCCTCCAATATCAACAGACCGAGCATCAAGCCAACCCTCAGTGAGCAGCCGAACTCGGAGAGTATGAACATTGTCCTTGACCGATCCATAACGAAGCGTATGTGGACCAGCGGAATTGTTGCCGAGCATGCCTCCTAATTTGCACATATCCCCGCTTGAAGGATCCGGCCCATACATCAACCCCACAGGTGCCAACTGCTTATTGAATTCGGATAGCACCAGGCCTGGTTGTATTCTGGCCCACTGCTCGTCTCGATTCACCTCAAGTAAGCGATTCATTCTGGAGATATCCACGATAATACCGGCCCCGATGGCCGATCCGGTCAGATTCGTTCCGGCTGCCCGTGGAGTCAGAGGCACTCCGGCCTTGACGGCATAGTCCATCACGGCATCAATGTCCTCTTCTGTTTCAGGAATCACAACCACTTGCGGGGGAATTTTGTAGATACTGGCATCGACGGAATAGGCTTTCAGCGTGGCCCAATCCCACCGAACTTTATCCGGCCCCAATCTTTTGGCTAAATCGGAGCCCAGGGAAGGTTTCTTTTCAGGTAGTAACAGGGTCATAGGAACTCTTTCTGCTTCCTACGCGGATCGGACACAACCCTTGTCAGAGAGAAAACAGGGAGGAAAACAAGCAGACCAGCAGAACGCATGGCCTCCCTGTCGATTTAGGCGGAAAGATCGGTGACCCGGGATTCTCCCTCATTTTCCTCAGGTGCAAAGGGAAGCTCCATAGGGAATTGCTCAGGGTTACCCAACTCTTTGAGTTCTTTCAGTGGAGGCAGATCTCGCAAGTCCCGCAGGCCAAACCGTTGAAGAAACTGCTTGCTCGTTCCATACAAAATCGGTCGACCGGGGATATCCTGCCGTCCGACGATCCGGATTAACTTCTGATCCAGGAGAGTCCGCAATACTCCCGAGGTTTCTACACCCCGAATTTTTTCAATATCTGCTCTGGTAATGGGCTGTTTATAACTCACAATGGCCAGGGCTTCCAGTGCTGACCGGGAAACCTTGGCTGCCGGTTTGGCCTTGCTGGTTAATCGCTTGATATACAGACTCTGCTCAGGTCGCGTCACCATGACATACCCACCGGCCACTTCCAATATCTGCAAGCCACGCCCAGCCGCCTCATACTCCGCTTGGAGATATTCCATCGCGGTTTTAACAGCCGATTTAGGGACTCCTTCGAGGACCAGAGCCAGCTTTTCAAGACTCAGAGGATCATGCGAAACAAAAAGCAGGGCCTCAAACGCACCTCTGAGTTCATCAAGGTCTAACGTGATCTTCTGGTCTACGTTTTCGGAAATCGTGACCTCTTCTGCGTCACAACCCCCCTCTGATGGCTCACATAGGGTGGAGACTTCCTTCACCTCGGCATCGAGAGTATCTGAAGGTTGGTGTCCATTGGTGAGTGCGTCCATCATGTTATATAGTCCTCCCCTGCGGACTGATCCGATTCATCCCACGCTGCCACAGGCAACATTCACCCAGGCTATTCCTAAGTCCCCCCATGCATCCTCCAATTTAATATCCGGCTCATGCGTATCACCCCTGCTCCGCCTGAAGACTTCCAGTGGAATCAGGTCCTTCGGCTGGCACAAAACGCCTCGTCACCTGGATGGGACCCATCCATTCTCCTTGAAACAAACGAACCAGGTTCATCCTGACCAGCTCTAACAAAGCCAGAAATGTGACAATGACCAATGGCTTGGACCAATGGTGTTCAAATAACTCTTCAAAAGGAACTGTTGACTCCCCTTCCAACCGCTCCAAAATGCCTTGAATACGGTCCTGAACCGTCCAGGTTTCCCTGGACAATTCGACGATTGTATCGGTAGGAGCTCGATCCAGTACATCCTGGAACGCACTCAGAAGATCAAATAACTGGAGATCTTCTGTAGCCATATCCTCTTCGATCACGGCTTCCGGAGACAAGGGGAGCGGATCACGACTAAAGGACTCTCGCCAAAGTTGTTCTCGGACAACCAGAGTCCCGGCCGCTTCCTTAAAACGCTCATATTCGACCAATTGCCTGACCAATTCGGCGCGAGGATCGAGACCTTCCTCATCCTCCTTCTCCGGTTTTTCCTCTTTGGGAAGAAGCATCCTGGATTTAATGTAGAGAAGCGTGGCGGCCATAACCAGAAAATCCCCGGCAAGCGATAGGTTTAACGTCTTCATCATAGACAAATATTCCAAGTATTGCTGAGTAATCAGCGCAATCGGAATATCATAAATATTAATCTGGTGTTTCCGAATCAGGTGGAGGAGCAAATCCATGGGGCCGGTAAAGGCCTCAAGTTTGACCTGATAGGCATCGTCATCTTCAAGGTCAGAAACTATCAGGGAGGGGACGGATTCCAATCAGGAGCCTTTCGACTGGGTTCCACAGTGCAGATAATTGAATTGGTATACCATCTTTTGTGTAAAGCCGCAATATCCTAACCAAATATAGTGGTTGAGCCTTATTTCAAGCGGACTTCTTTTCTTTTGTAAACCAGAGGTAACAGAGCACCAAAATGACCAATCCCAAAAATATTCCCACCTGACTAGATAGGCTCCTGACATTTTGAACCGACGCCACATTAAGCGGGAGATTACTCCCGCTTAATTCCGGCAGGGTACGGAACTCTACCCCTGCAAAATCCTGCGCTCCGTCAAACCTGGCGTTCGTAAAATCGACCACTGAGTGAATTTGAGCATTAACAAATGTCACCGACTCTCGAAATTCGGTGAACCGAAAATAGATTTCCTGAGCAGCCGCGATGGCTGAAAAATCGGCAGGTCCTCTAAATACCGACCCTGAAAAGCCTGTCCCACTGGCAAAAACCGATCGGGAGAAATCTGCCGTCTGCTGGAACTCGACTTCCAAAAACTCCGCAACTCCGGTGAAATGAGCATCGGCAAAGGTGACACGATCCCAAAATCGAGCCTGGTGAAAACGGGAATGTGTCCCAAAAGTGACGTAAGAGAAATCCGCGCCTTGGGTAAATTGCGATCCAATAAAAAACCCTTCAAAATCCACACGCGCGTTTAAAAATGTTACCGGACCCACAAACACAGTCTTAGAAAGATCAATGGATTGCTGAAAGACGGTTCCCGTGAAATCTACCGGTCCCAGGACCAGGAGAGCACCTTCGACCAGATTGGTGGCAAGCACTTTTTCGAAACGAGAATGCCTGATGGAAACAGCCTCTGGAATGACGCGAACCGCAGTGACACCCTGCTCTTGCAGGCGCTGCCTCACTGCAGGGGGAATGGCGGGATATTCCGAAAGGGTTTGTTGCGGCAGGAGATCAAGCATTATCGGATCAACCACCAACACGTGGTCAAGATCAATGCGTTTTCCCTGCAGGAGAGCACCAAAAAGATCAGCCCCCTTTACGGCCAAGGCTTCCTCTTCTCCAGGCAAACAAGGTCCCTCAACATGCACCCAGAAAACATTTTCGCTTCCCGGAGGAATTGGAAGAAGACGGCAAGCCTCGGCATTGATAGGAGACAGCCCCGGCAGGACGAGCAGCAAGGCAATCAGCAGACAATAATTCACGCCCCGCAATTTCATCTATGCCCACATCCCTTGAGCACATACCCAAGTAACGGGTTGAAGATAGATGATCCTCACGAGGCAGCGTCGGGTTGAGTCAAATTTTCGATCGGGTTGGGCGTGTGGGCCTCTTGAACAGCATGATCGGAGAATTTGGCTGAATCCGGCACAATCGTAGACCTCAATCTCATCTCAAATAGCCCCTAAGTAGAAGGGGTGGGCTCAGCAGGTTGAGCCGGCTCGGATTTAGCTGGCTCGGACTTAATTGAATCGGGTTTAGCCGGATCGGGCTTAACTGGCTCGGGAGCCGCGACTTCCGCAGATTTAGGCACCGTCACTTCCACCGGCTTTGCCGTCGCAGCCGGAGAAACGTCCTTGAGCGCTAAATAAAAGTCCCGATGTTCGTATTCGGTTTTCGCTAACATCTGATCGGCTTCTTGCACCGTCTTGGGCGGAGGCACCACCACCTTTTCTCCTTCCACCCAATTGGCTGGCGTCGCACAGGCAAACCGGTCAGTCGCTTGCAGGGCGGTGACCAACCGAAGAATTTCATCCACATTACGTCCCGCATTGAGTGGGTAATACAGCAACGCCCGGATCACTCGTTTCGGGTCAATAATAAACACCGCACGCACCGTCGCGGTCGAGCTCGCGTTGGCATGAATCATTCCATACAGTCTGGCGACGCGCATATCAGCATCGGCAATCATGGGAAACGAAATAATGGCACCCATTTTATCGTGAATATTTCGCAGCCAGGCTAAATGGGCATGAATGCTATCCACACTAAGTCCAATGAGCTTCACCCCCCGCTGACGAAATTGTTCGTTGAGTTGGCTAAAGGCTATCAATTCCGTCGTACACACCGGAGTAAAATCCGCCGGATGAGAAAACAGTACCACCCAATGCTGTTCCTGCCATACGCTAAAATTAAAATCAGTCTGTTGCGTCGTCACCGCGGAAAAGTCCGGTGCATGATCTCCTATGCGAGGCAACCCTCGTTCTTCCGACATGAATCCTCCTTCAGTTGGCAATACAATAACGCTCCGGCTCCGCTTCAGGCGAATGGAGAAATCCCGGTTTATTATGAAACCGGCAATACGATCAACACGATCGAGATGGCTGAGAAAGAGACCTTGACCAAACCTGGACCCATTATAGGCCTGCAGAGCTACCAGGAGCGAGGAATTTCCTCTTCATCATCCTCATGATTAGATTCGGTGTCCCGAAAAAACTTATCGGTGCCCAATTCTTCTGATAAGTCCTCCGTCAGATCTAAATCTTCATCGGCATCATCTGTGGAGTCCTCGGAGAACTCATCATCAAAATCATCCGCAAGATCATCCACGTCCAGATCATCGCTAACATCATCGAGTCCGGTAGTCAATGAATCCAGGGTGATATCACCATCGGTTTCCACTTCAATATCCAATTCGGAATCAATGTCATCCGGCAGAGATGCATCCTCCAAATCCGAATCATCAGCATTGATCAAACTCACGTCCTCATCGGCAGGAACAGGTGAGGTAATTTTTTTCTTTTTGTCGTTAAGACCTTTTGCCTCAGTTGATTCTTTTTTAGGTCTTCCTGGGCTCTTTTTGGCCTCGGATAGCGCCGGCTTCACCGCCGTTTTCTTGGTGGGAGCAGACTTGGTACGATTCGCCCCTGTTTTGGCCGCCGTTGTCGTTTTTGAAACATTGTCAGATGTAGTCAACTTTTTCTCTTTCCCTTTCACCACCTTTTTCGGCGTCGCTTTGGATCGTGGTTGAGCTTGGGCCACGGCTTTGGGAGTACCCTTCATTCCAGCCTTGGCAGTTCCCTTGGCCCGAGCCTTGGAGCCGACCTTCGTATTCTTAGACTTCGCTTTGATAGACGGTGATCGTTGAGGCTTCACAGGCTTCTTTGGTTTGGCTTTCGTCTTCGATTTGGCCATCGTCTTCGGTTTGGCTTTCGTCTTCGGCTTAGCTTTTGCTTGAGCCGATTGCTTTCCCGTAGGCTTCTGTTTGGGCTTGGCCTTTGACTTGGGCTTAGCCTTGGCAGCCATGTGTCACCCTCCTGATTTATGTGATCGACCAATGATCCATCTGGGATGGATCGCCTCCTGAGTTGCCCCCATCTAACATGGAGGGACCCTCTCAAGCAACTGAATATTTGCAATGAGGAAATTCTTCGCCTTTTCAAGAAACTTCCGGTCATTCGGGATCCCTGTTAGAATCCGACTTCCATGGAAATTATTACCACGCATCTCGAGGCGGATTTCGATGGCCTCGCCTCAATGGTGGCCGCCAAAAAGCTCTACCCGGAGGCACAACTCGTCCTCCCGGCGGGAGCCCAATCCCGGGAGCGGGCCTATCTCGCTGAGCATCACTTTTCCTTCACGGCACTTTCGAGTCTGAACATTCCGGATATCACCCGCCTGATATTAGTTGATGCCCAGCATCAGGACCGATTGGGACCGCTTGAAAAAGCTCTTAAAAATCAACACATTTCAGTTCATATTTATGACCATCACCCCATGGAGTCCACCAATCCCCTACTCCCGCGGGCAGACCACTGCCAAGTGGATTCAGTGGGGGCCACCATCACACTCCTCTGCGAGGAACTTCAAACCAGAGCACTCACATGGACACCTGAGGAAGCCACCTTATTCGCCATAGCCCTGTATGAGGAGACCGGTCAATTCGTCTACCGGAATACCACGCCCCGTGATTTCCAACTCGGGGCGGTCCTCGTGCAAACAGGAGCCGATTTAAACCAGGTCACCAAGTACATCGCGCGTCCCTGGACGCCCCCGCAACTGGAATTATTTCATGCATTGTTGCAATCGGCGCAAACACTGGACCTCGGGCATCGGAGGATTCTGCTCATCACCCTCACCTGGCCGGACTATGTGCAGGACATGGCGCCGATTGTTCAACAACTGGCGCAATTACATGGTGCCGATGCCATCATCGCCGCTGTCGCCATGGAAGGCAAGGTACAAATCATCGGGCGCAGCCGCCATCCCGACATGGATATGAATCAGATCACCCAGGCCTTTGGTGGTGGCGGACACACCATGGCTGCCGCCGCCAGCATTAAGAAACTCACCATCGTCGAGGTGGAACAGAAAATCCGCACCCTTTTGCAGGAACAAGCCAGAACCTGGCTTCCCATCAAGCGTCTCATGACGACTCCTGTCAGGACGGTGGACCTTAACACCACGATCAAACAGACGGAACGCCTCATGACGCAATACGAAGTCAATGCCCTCCCGGTTGTGAATGACAAGGGCGGCTTCATGGGGCTCGCCACAAGGGAATCCGTGCAAAAAGCCTTGTATCATAAACTGACCACCCATCCCATTGATCACATCATGTTGAGAGATATCTTTCTGGCTACACCCGCCACGCCGTTTGACGAGGTCGAACAGCAAATGATCGAGCGGAATCAGCGGATCGTCCCGGTATTGGATCACGACCAGGTCGTTGGCATATTTAGCCGGACCGATTTGCTTCGAGCCATGCACCAGGCGCTCCCTTCGCAGGAAGGCGACGGCGAGCGCTCTGACAAACCGGTTTCACTCGCCGCGACGGTCCCCTCGAATACGTTGCGGACCTCCAATCTCCACAAACAATTGGCAACCCGTTTACCTCCGCCCCTTCTGGCCCTCCTCCAGACCATCGAAAAGCTCGCCGACACACAGGATGTCGCCGCCTTCCTCGTTGGCGGATTCGTCCGGGATTTTCTGATGAATATTCCCAATTTCGATCTGGACGTGGTCATCGAAGGTGACGGCATTCGTTTTGGGAAAGCCCTGGCGCAAGAACTCAAAGCGGAATGGACCATTCATGAGCGATTTGGCACCGTCTCGATCGCACTCCCCAAGACTCTCAATATTCCACAGATGCATCACCTGGACATTGCCACGGCTCGAACGGAATATTATGAATATCCCACCGCGCTACCGACCGTGGAACGCAGTTCAATAAAAAAAGACCTCTACCGGCGGGATTTCACCATCAATGCCCTGGCCATTCGCTTAAACCGGACGCCCGGTGAACTCCTGGACTTTTTCGGGGGCCGGCGGGACCTCAAGGATAGAATCGTTCGGGTCCTACACAGCCTCAGCTTCGTGGAAGATCCCACCCGGGTCTTTCGGGCCATTCGCTTCGAACAGCGGTTCGGTTTCCAGATCAGTAAGGAAACGCAGCATTTCATTCAACAGGCCGAAACCATGGAACTGTTTCACCGGCTCTCCGGCACACGATTAGGGAATGAACTGATCCATATTCTAGAGGAACCCGAGCCGGCCAAAGGCATCCAGCGATTGAGTCAATTTAAACTCTTCCCCTTCATTCATCCCAAGCTGCAATGGAAAGAACCGGCTCCGACGCTCTTTGCATCCGGAGAAAAAATCCTGGCCTGGCATGAGGTGGAAAGCGCCAGATCAGGAACCGAGCGATGGCTGCTCTATGCCCTGGCCTGGTTCGAATCATTGGGCAAAACCGAATTGATCAAAACCTGGAAACGATTGGGATTCCCACAACGAACCACCGCAACCGTCGGAGAGTTCTTACAGGCCCAGTCCACGTTGATAAGGACCCTCAACAGAAAGCACCTGGCTCCTTCAGAAATCTACGATCTCCTCACGCCATGGCCGAAGGAACTCGTGTTGTTTCTCATGGCCAAGGCGCAAAGTAAGCCGACAATTCATGCGGCCATGGAACGGATCCGGGATTATCTCACCACGTTCCAACATATCGCCATCACCTTAACCGGCCATGACCTGGAAGACATGGGCCTTCCCAAAGGTCCAGCGTATCGCCGGGTGCTCGATCGCATCTTCAAGGCCAAACTGGATAGCCTGGTGGCCACACAGGAAGATGAATATCGCCTTGCCAAAACCTTCATTGCACAAGAAACCGCTTCAGGAAGCCACTCCAAATCCCCTTCCGTTGTTAGGAAAGGCGGTGGGAGGTAGCCTTCCCGTTGGCTCCCCCGGCAAGTGCCCTGAACCTTCCCCATGCACCAGCTATCATCGCCCCCCCCACCGTCTCGCATCCGCTGGCGAATTCTTCTTCTGCTCCTCCTCATCAGCATTATCACTTACATCGACCGGGTGAATATTTCCGTCACCGCCCGCCAAATGATGCCGGCACTCGGTCTCACCGACCTTCAAATGGGTCAGATCTTTTCGGCCTTTGTCTTTGGCTACGCCCTCTTTCAAATTCCCGGTGGCTGGTTGGGCGATCGCTGGGGACCACGTCGCGTATTGACCTTCGCCCTCATCTGGTGGTCGATCTTCACAGCCCTGACAGCCGTCGCTCCCACGCTCCCGCTGGCCAACCTGATCGGGATTATGGGCTCACTCATGGTCGTGCGATTCCTCATCGGTATCGGCGAAGCCGCTGCGCTGCCCAATTTCAATCGAGCCGTCGCAAACTGGCATCCTCCGAATGAACGGGGCTTAGGCATTGGCATCACCATTGGAGGGATCGGCCTGGGCTCAGCCCTCACGCCACCTATCACTGCCTGGATCATGGTCAATTATGGGTGGCAAACGGCCTTCTATGTCGCAGGCGGATTGGGCATTGGCATCGCACTCTTGTGGTACTGGTATGCAACCGATCATCCCCGGCAACATGCACATGTCAACAACGCCGAGGCGGAACTGATCGAAGGACCGGAATCGCTACCCGACCCTCCTGCTCCCTTGGAAGGTCGATCCGGCAAGGCCTGGGGAACGGTCCATGATGTGTTCACCGAATTCGAAACACGTGAAGGACGGCCTCCAGCTTCACAGGCGAAAGGCAACGGGACCGGTGGGAAGAAGGACAACCCCAACACCACTACCCCAACACGGACAGGAAGGAAAAGCGAACCAGCACCCATTCACAAATCAAAGACGACCACCGTTCCCTGGAAAGCCATCCTCACCACACCCACCGTCTGGTGGCTCACGCTCAGCTACACCTGTCTCGGCTATGTCGCCTATGTCTATATGTCCTGGTTCTATCTCTACCTCGTCAACGTGAGAGGGTTTGCCATCCTCCAAGGCGCCTTCTTTGCCTCGGCGCCGTTCATCGCGATGGCCATCTTCTGCCCATTAGGGGGATGGGTCACGGATCGTCTCACCGAACAATACGGGGTCAATCATGGGCGCGCGTGGGTGGGAGGAGCAGGAATGATTCTGGCCGCGCTCTCCATCATCATCGGCGCCAACATCGAAGCGCCCTATGTCGCAATCGGCTTCCTCTCGCTCGGCGCGGGGTGGCTCTACTTCACCGTCGGCCCGTTCTGGTCCTCGACCACGGACTTATCCAAACCCTACGCCGGCACCCTCTCAGGCCTCATGAACACCGGTGCCAACCTGGGTGGGACTCTCTCGCCAACATTGACGCCATGGCTGGCGGACACGTTCGGCTGGTCGGTCTCTCTCGGCATCGCCGCCTTAATTGCCCTACTCGGTGGACTGTGCTGGATCCGCATTCGTCCGGGAATGGGAATAAGATCTTAATACCAGCCAGACGTCAGGTGCCATGCTATAACAACTTAGCAACTCTCTCGCCACCTGGAGTCTCATTGCGTTTTTTCGTATACTGTCAGTCAACAACAGTTCCATAAGGAAAACTGGAAAGTATCGTGCCAACTGTTCGAGGGATTGAAGGACCTTACCGATTTTTCTTTTATAGTTTTGACTGCAATGAACCCAAACATGTTCACGTCCAACGAGAGCGCCATATCTGCAAATTTTGGCTAGAACCAATTTCCTTGGCAGGTAATGATGGATTTGCGCCACATGAGTTAAATCGAATCCGAAAAATCCTGCTCGACCAGAGAGACAAAATAATCGAAGCCTGGGAGGAACATTGTGGTCACGAATGAACCCAGAATATCCACGATAGAGATCTCGGATGAGACCATCACCGCGCAGTTAACTGACGGACGAATGATCAGTGTGCCCTTGGTATGGTCGTGGCGGTTAACCAATGCCACTCCTGCACAACGCAAGAACTTCCAAATTATTGGAAATGGCCATGGAGTGCACTGGCCTGATGTTGATGAAGACATTAGCGCTATCGGAATGCTCGAAGGCCTTCCCGCACGACCTGTCAAACATTCCGTCTAACCCTTGCGATTCAACCCATCCCTATCCTCCAACATCAATTTCATTGTAGATCTTTTCTGTCGGCTGACCCGTAAACCCTCGGCATCACCGCCGGCGTTGCATTTCTCGGTGGACTATGTTGGGTCTTCATTCAACCAGGACATGGGCTCAATCTCCCCAAGCCAGTCGATAGAGCGTGACCGAGTCTAAACGGTTCACAATACAGACGGGCACCAAAATGATTCTATTATTTCTGGATCATGGTAAGCTGAGTTGCGGCCAAAGAAAAAAAGAGGGCAGGTAGCCGAAACACTCCCGATTGGAGAGAAAATATTCGGTGAACCCAAAGGTTGTCCAAACAATCAGAACAGACGAGAAGCACCGAACACTGACATCCTCCAATAGGGTGCGGGGCCATTCATGGATACGGGTACCTTTTATCCCCCGCATCATGGCCCTCTTTATCTTCCTGCTCTTTCCCGGTCTTGTTTACGCCACGGAGATTGAAGAGTTCAAAAGGGGCGTCGTCAAAATTACTGCACTGGTAAATGGGCAACCAAGTGTCGGGACGGGATTTATCGTGAGGCTCGACAAGGACGCCGCCTACATCGTGACTGCCGCACATGTGATTTTTGGAGATAGCACGCCACAGGTGTGGTTCTTTCCTCTTCCTCATCAATCGTTTGCCTCACAGGTGTTAGGCATCGATGGCACAAATGAGAATGGGTTGGCCACATTGCGTGTTTCCGAACCCCTTCCTGGTGGACTCGTGGCTCTTCCGCTTGATCAGACCACCCAGGCATCCGGGGGAGAAACCATTACCTTCATCGGATTTCCACCGAATCTCGCTCCCTGGACCGTCTCAACCGGAAATATCAGCGGGAGAAAAGGACCACACCTGATGTTTCAGGCGTTAGTGGAGGAAGGTCATTCGGGCGGCCCCCTTCTGCTTGATGGCAAAGTGATCGGTGTCGTGACAGACGCTCAGGGACGCCTGGGGTATGCGGTACCCACACCGATCTTGTCCATCGCGTTGAAAGGATGGCATGTGGAGCCATCGGGAGACGACTCGTTTTCCCTGGAGATTTCAGGCAAAGACGGTGCACCGATGGTACGGATCCCTGCAGGACAGTTTGAAACGAATATAGAATCACGCTCAGGAACGGGGGACATGACCGAAGGGAGTCGATATACCATCTATGTCGAAGAATTCTTCATCGACAAGTATGAGGTCACCATTGAACGGTATGGGAAATTTCTCCAAGTCACCGGTCGGACCGCGCCGGAATACTGGGATCACATCAAGATGCCTCAGGATGCCAATCGTCCTGTCGTCGGTGTGACATGGCCGGAGGCCAAAGCCTACTGCCATTGGGCCAAGAAGAGATTACCGACCGAAGATGAATGGGAGAAAAGCGCACGAGGCACAGACGGACGCATGTATCCATGGGGCAATGAACCTCCGACGAGCCAATACACGAATTTCGCCAAATTTGGTGACTTTGACGTGTCAAAACTTTCTCCGGTCGGGACATTCGAAAAGGATAGAAGTCCCTATGGAGGGTACGACTTTGCCGGAAATGTGAGTGAGTGGACGGCAGATAGCTGGAATGAATTGCGGAATCCAGACCGTGATGCGGATAAGACCGTCGCGGGTTCCCCAAAAGTTCTACGAGGTGGAGCATGGAACGCGACGGACGAATATTTGAGGGTGGCATTGCGCTCTTCTGCTTCACCAACCCACACGGATGTAGGTCTTGGTTTCCGCTGCGCTCAAAACCCGGATACGCCCCCATGAAAAAAGATAAGGGGCATGACGGAAGAAAGGATGGCCTAAAAACCGGCAAGCCAGTCGATGGATTGAATGGGCATCTAACCGGTTCTATTATCCCTGGATCATGGTAAGCTAAATCGCTGATCCTGAGGATAACAAAAATCGGCACTCAGAGAATCGGAACAGTTCAGCCCACACTTCACGGAAAGACGGACAATCTAAAAGAGAAAGGAGGTACACCATGGGAGACAAAGGCGGAAAAAAGGATAAAGACAAAGCTCAAAAACAAAAAGCCGATCAACAGAAGAAAAAAGATAAGAAGAAATAGCTGAAACGATTCCTTTGAGGGAAGTCGTGGGCTTCGCCTATGCGAAGCCCACAATTCCTAATGCACTCCAAGTCCTGATTGGAAACATTAGGGAAAAAGTATGAGCATGAGAAACTCGCCAGATCCGGCAATACCCACTATCCTACCTAACTTAGGCTCACACTTCGAATCATGAACAAAAAGAATCGTATAAAGAAAAAGAATTTTTAAATGGAGGCTGATTTTTACACAGGCTATCAAACACCTTCAAAAGAAGAGATGGAGGCCCTATGCATTGAGCATGAGAAATGGCTACATTCAAATGGACACGAGGGAATTCGAGCCACCTTAGAAAACCTTGACCTCACAAAAACTCACCTAAATGAAATTTCTTTTTCTTTGTACGGGAAAAATCTTTCCAAGGCATTTATAGAAAATGTCAACTTCACTGGCAGTTATCTTGAGAGCGTCAAACTGATTGAGGCAGATCTCAAAAGAGTGATTTTTGAAAGTGCCAATTTAAATAAATCAACCCTTGTGAAGGCAAAATGTTATGACTGTTCTTTCGATAATTCGTTCATACTTGACGCAAACCTTGGCAATTCCACTTTTGAGAAATGCCGTTTTAAAAAGGCAAAGCTTGACGGAAGCGATCTAAGGAATTCGGAGTTTTCCCAGAGTAATTTTGAAGAAGCCTCTTTGCTAAGAGCAAAGCTTAATGAATCTAATTTCCAGGACTCCAATTTTGAAAAAGTTACTGGGCTTCTTGGTAGCCAATTAGCTGGGACCAATGTTTCCGGCGCCAAAATCCCCGAAGACATTAGGAAATTTGAAGGCCTAACTCGAATTGAAGAACTCTCTAAAAAGTCTGGAAAACTTTTTATTTTAATGTTGGTGGGTTGTTTGTATTCGTGGTTAACTGTCGCCACCACTACGGATTCCCAATTATTTTTAAATTCAAAATATTACAATTTACCCATAATTCAAACTGCAATTCCCATTACACCATTCTTCTACGTGGCACCCCTCATTTTGCTAGGTATCTACATTTGGTTTCATTTATATTTACAACGCCTATGGGAAGAAATGGCACTTCTACCAGCCATCTTCCCGGATGGAAAGCCCTTGGATCAGAAGGTTTTCCCATGGCTGCTTAGTGGCTTCATTCGCGCCTATATCCCTCGATTGCAGACAAATCTCCCGGATTTGTTTGTTTTGCAATTTATTGCTTCTTTTTTACTTGCATGGTGCCTGACCCCTTTTATTCTTAGTCTTTTTTGGGTCCGAGTCATACCAACGCATGACGGGATTTTCATGTCTGTTTTGGCGGCAATATTCTCTATTGCCCTGGGATTTGGGAGTTATTTTTTTTCTTTAGCTGGTTTAACACTTAGCAAAACTCAAAACAGCCCTAAGATTCTCATCATAAGTTGGATTTTAGGAATTAGCATTTTTGTTCTCACGGACCAAGTTGGTTTAGCTACTTTAGGGATAACTCGAACCCAACCCTGGCCGGTTATTGTTTTGGAACCCGAGGAATATAAAGCACGCCAAGAAAGTCGAGTTACTCTTGATATTCCTGAAAACCTGCTCTGGCTTACCAGCATTAGTAATGCCGTCTTAAAAATTTCCCAAAAGCTTGGCCTCAGAACCTACGCAGAATTCCACAATGAAGAACTTTCAAAAATACCAGACAATTGGAATAATGAAATAAATGAAATATCAAAAGTTAAGGGCACTTACTTGGGCGGAAAAAATCTTCGTTTCGCCCGAGCAGAAGGAGTATTTTGGGTAAATTCTAATTTTGCAGCTACAAATTTAAGTTATGCTTATTTATTTGGCGTCGATCTGAGGAAATCTGATTTTGAAAGGGCAAATTTAACTAGAGCCTTTCTAAACATTAATCTTGAAGAAGGAAAATTAACGGGGGCAAACCTTACGCATGCGATTCTGATGGGTGGAAATTACAAAAAAACCGACCTACGAGGAACTAATTTAGAAAAGGCATTGATAATAAATACCAAAATGGCAGAATCATATTTGGCAGGAGCCAACTTCCAATCTACAACTCTTGTTTTGGTTAATTTTGATGAAGCTAACTTTTCAGGTGGATATCCAAGGTTCAAAGATCCGAAAAACTTTCCAAACTTTGGCTTCTTTGATCCGGTGGAAGGAAGTGCTAATTTTTCAAATGCCACCCTTCGGAGCGTGAGTTTTGATAAGGCCAATTTAAAGGGCGTTGCATTTTCAAAAACAAAACTTTTTGATGTCGATTTAAGTGAGACCCTTGAGCTAACGCAAGAACAAATTGACGAAGCCTGTGTCGATAAAAAAACAAAATTGCCCGTGGGGATTAAACGCCCAGATCCTTGTCCTTAAATTAAAACAAACCAATGACCTTCTAATTAGTTCAGACAAAGTTTCGCGTGGAAACTCCTAATTGCAACCCTCTGCAGGTCAACAATTTCTGTCGTTTTTAAATCATCATGTTCAACAAAATATTTGATGCCGCTGACATTGCAGAATAGGATGCCGGATGCAGCGCTATAAAATTCTTCATCGGACGTATTATAATTTTTCGGGTGCGGTGACACTTGGACCGCATCATTTGCGTTTGCGTCCGAGAGAAGACTATGACCTGCACATTGAGTCGTTAAATTTGAAGCTCACACCGCCTGCGACCCTGCTCTGGCATCGGGATGTAGAAGGCAATTCGGTGGCCACTGCCACCTTCGATAGTCCTGCTAATCAACTTGTGGTTGAGAGCGAAGTCATGATCCAGCAATTCAATGAGGCTCCACTCGACTTTCTCGTCGCCGACTACGCTGTCGCTTACCCGTTTACCTATCAACCCGATGACCGGATCATGCTGCTGCCCTACATGGCATATCCCGAGCAAAACACCAAAGATCGACTGACTGAATGGATGGCGAACTTTTGGAAACCGGAAGAACCGATTCAGACGTACACGCTCCTGCAGCGCCTTGGCACCCACATCAACCAAACCCTATCCTATCGAGTACGGGAAGAACCTGGCGTTCAAACGGTGGGGCAGACACTGGAATACGGCACCGGCTCATGCCGGGACTTTGCCTTGCTCTTTATGGAAGCGGCGCGGTGCTTAGGTCTCGCTGCGCGCTTTGTCAGCGGGTATCTCCACGCACCACCATCAGCAACCGATTATGGCGCCACCCATGCCTGGGCCGAGGTCTACCTGCCAGGGGCTGGGTGGAAGGGGTTTGATCCCACTGGTGGAACCATGGCCGGAACCGATCATATTGCCGTGGCCGTCGCAAGATTGCCCGAATCCGTTCCGCCCATCGAGGGATCGTTCGTTGGCCCTCCAGGTTCAACTCTTCATGTCGGCGTCTGGGTCACGAAGTGTGAATAAATGGACGACTCCGGTGCTTGTGAGGCAAAATCGCTCTTCCTTTTCTCCCAATCCAGACGGACGTTTTAAACATCCAAAGATAGCGGTTCTTTTTCACTCCTAAACCACAAAGGTCGACCATGCCAATCTGGGTTGATGCCGATGCCTGCCCCAAGGTGATTAAAGAAATATTATTTCGTGCGGCGGACCGGACAGCGGTGCTGGTGACACTTGTCGCCAATCGCCTCCTGTATACCCCGCCATCTCCCTATATTTCGGCCATCCAAGTCGCCGATGGATTTGATGTGGCGGATTCCGAAATCGTCAAACGACTTGAGGCCGGCGACCTGGTGATCACCGCCGATATTCCGCTTGCCGCCGAGGTGATTGCCAAAGGTGGGCATGCGCTTGATCCGCGTGGGGAAATGCATTCACCCGACACGATTCAAGCCCGTCTCATGATGAGGGATTTTATGGATACACTTCGAGCCAGTGGAGTTGACACAGGCGGGCCGTCGTCCTTAAGCCAGAGGGACCGGCAATTATTCGCCAAACACCTCGACTACTATTTAACGAACCTTGTTAAACAGGAGAAAGAGAAGGACTAGGGACCACTATATAGTCTTATTAGGAAACTGAATGTCGGCTCCGGCTTTGGAAAGACTTTCGCAAAATCCATTATTTGGAATCCTTGCGTTGAAGGCGGAGCCTGTTGCTCCTATAACGGTCAGAGATGACTGTAAAATAGTCAATGCAAAGAATAATCTAACCACAGAAAATTCTAAGACTTTAATTTACCAAGGTTCTCCAAAATCATCCTTCGTCGGCCTTTCTATCTGCATTAAAATGTGCATAGGAAGAACGTTGGATTTAACTTTCCTAGAAATCGAATCCTGCACCAATACTAAACAATAGAAAGACGTCGCCTACCTCTCCATCTTTCCCAGTAAGGTTAAAGCCGACTCCAAAGTTTAAAATATCCCTCCAGAATCCAAACAATATTGCGGGCTCGACAGCCAATTCTTCTTTGGAATCTGACTTCGTGATATAGATGGTGGGAGTTACAGAAATTATGGGAGCCGCTAGCCGTGAGGATAGACTGAAATTCTCGGCCCGACAATCCTGCTTTATATAAGAGACAGGGACCAATTTTTTGCCAGTTTGAGAGTCGTCATGTAGATGGGCATAAGTTGTCTCTCCTATTTTTTGTTTAAGCTTATCGCTAGGGTCAAAAGAGACATGGTCGAAGAGGCGAAAGGCAGCACCAACACCAATTCCAGTATTAAAGCCCGCCTTCTTTGTCGCGAAATTATACTTAATCATTTGCGCAGAAACGGCTTGCCCTACTGACCACTCTGCATCCCGCCCGAATGAAAAAATACTAGGCAAGTCTCCTCGCAATGAGTCCCGATCTCGCTTTATACATTTCGCGACGTTGTCTTGGCTTTCGGCGCCAAGAAAGAGTAATTCTCCATATGGGCCAAATATAGGTTTGCCAGCACCATCCGTCCCTTCTGCTCGAATCCACCAAGTGCCTGAAGCGTCTGAAATTTGTAATTTATATTGACATATAACGGAATTATCTTCAGGCTTACACTCAGCCTCATCGGGCGTAACCCTTTGGGTTATTTTGAGGTCACCCTTACTGTCTTCAACATACAAATAATAATTTTTCAAGTCGGGGCTTTTTAGCTTTGTCCACTTGAACATGACCGGTTTTCCTCCGATTTCTGGCATATCACTTATTGGTGAAGAGGGACTAATGGGCATAACCTGAGCCAGCTGAATATTCCCGCTCTGAAGGGGAGGCTTTGCAAATCCTGGAGATGACCAAACCATAAATACCAGAACACTCCAGAAACAGATGCAGTTACGAACAGAGGCCCTTTTCATAACTTTCCTTTTCTGTTTTGTGGTTATGGCTTTTCAGTCCAACATCTTCCTTCATTTTGATGGGTAGGATTCAAACAACCGTCGTCCCAGAATTTAAATTTATCCCCAAAACCCGCATGGTGCACGGGATCATATTCACCACCAATGTTGAACACTTTCAGATAGATTTGCCCTCGAATATCACGTGGTGTTTCTTGCACGGTTTTCATAAGATTTGTGAATTTTCCAACCGTACGGTCCTCTGCCGTCAAAGGATTCGACAGAAAGGCATCAACCCAAACTAGTAAGGAGCCACGGGGCCCTGGATCCCATTCAAATTCCTTCAATAAAGGAAATGGAACAACGGTGCTGTCTTGTGCCTCCGATTTGTTATGTAGCATCAAATTATAAAACTTAGTGTGCCCGTCCATCCTGAGATAGGGCCAAATGCTTCCTCGATAGTCCTGAATGGTTGATGCGGCTGCCAAATAGACAATCTTTGAGACAGAGATATTAGGGGCCTCTATTTTGATTCTTTCCCCGAATTCTCTGATTAATTGGTTCAGAACTATCGTTCCTGCGCTATGGCCCACGAGCGTAATCCTGTATTTTTTCGGTTCATCCTTGAGTTTTTCAATGAGTTCATTCAAAAAGAGGGACAGTCCACCCTGCGCGTCAAGGTATGTCAGATCTTCAAGAGTTCCGGAATTAAGTATCTTCTCTCGATGATATTGTCTTACCTTTGAGTTGAACTCCGATTCCTCTTGGGTATGAAAGAGCATCTGCGTTCGTCGTTGCATGTTGGACCATGCGCTTGTCCCGAACGCATCGATAAACGGCACAGAAGCCAGCTTTGTGGGTAGGGTGAGGAAGTACGTAAAAGTGGACCATAAAGTCTTCAACCCTGAAGATTCTGTTATTTGATCCAAGGAGGAAACTGTTATGTTGTTGCCTTGATCGCCCTTTGCTTCTGTAATGAGATCCCTCAACATTTGATGTTCGGTGGCTGCACTATGAAATATACTACCCTGGAAATCATTGCTAAATAACTCAGCCCAAGCTACCGGGGCTCTGGCAAGACTTCGAGCAATATCTATAACGAAGACAGTAGGGGCGAGTAACGTTTGCCAATGGAGAAAGTCGTACCTGGTTCCCTGTCTGACATTGACTAAGTGTTCTCCATAACTCGACCAAAGTGATGACTTCCAGTTAATGAAAACAGGATAGTACCCCCCTTCACACAAAATCTTAGGGAAGAGGCTTGCTGCTCGTTCAAGGCTTCCGTTTTGGGTGTTCAAGCCTCCGTGGACAAAGATTAAAATTTCATATTCATCCGTGGCTGAAGGGTAGCCTATGGGTATGCCTGGTTCATATCCTGCATTTTCACAAAATTCCTTATTGGATTGAAAAGATCTGAGTTCCTCAATTTTACGGGTAATTCTTTTCTTGCCGTCGTCGTGATTCAGAGCAGAATAGTTAAAATTGCAATTTCTTGATTCAGGCTGACACTTGTCATGTTCACCTATATCGATTAACTCTCCTTTTTCGTCTAACATGACGACGTGATTAGGAAGACGAGCGTCCCCTGCCACATTCAGCGTACAACTTGTCATCGTGACAAGTAGAAAAATTAAAAGAGGTACCAATTGCGGAAAGTGCAATAGATCCGTTGACCACCTTATTACCCTCGGAGTTTTCCGTCTATTCATAGTCCCTTCCTTGGCCCCTAAATGGGAGACTCTGGGTTTCACTCGATCCCATGATGTGTCACGTGTTCTTCCCGCCCTTTGGACTTATGTATTTCGCCACAATCGCATTCAAAATTCTTCATTGTTTCTTTAGCTATTACGGATTGGAAACTTGTTGAAAAAAGCTGCAAAGGTAAGGCCAAGGCATTGAATTTGAGTTGGGTTTTTTATGCAGGAATTTCATAAGAAAAGCGAATACCTTATGGTGAAGGCTTCTTTAGTATGCAGCCTGCTGTCGAGACGCTGTATCTAATCGGATACGACGGTGTATCAATTTGGATAACTTTTTTAGTTTTGAGGAAAACGGGAATTTGAAAAGCATGCCGATTCGTTTTGGAGAATCGCTGAAAAGAATAGATCTAGTTTAAACAAATCAAGTATGGAAGATTCCAATTTATAAAAAGGGATAGGGTGGGACCACGTTCTTTTTAAGGCTTATCGGCGGGATTTCATGGATACGCTTCGAGCCAGCGAGGTTGATACGGGTGGACCGTCTGCCCTGAATCAACGGAACCGAGATTTAATCACCAAACACCTGGATCACTAATCTCACGAAACTGGGTAAACAGAAGAATGGGAAGGGATAGCGCTTGGGAAAAGGAAACCGGTATCGGGCCATACAGGATTTAACACCTTTTTTCTGCAATGCAGCCTGATTGATCGCAATGAAAGAACAATGTCTCGCTCATTGACATAAGGAAGGTGCTTGCTAGGCTTGTTGCTTGCAAAACTGTTCTTCCCAACAATAGTCAACGAACTCATTGCACCCAAAGGCATGAATTTGCACCGGGAAATACCTATCATGATCTGACTTTCAGGGACACACTCGCCTCTGACGAACATGCGCATTGGAAAGAAGTGCTTTATCTAGCCGTAAGAAATGGATGAAAGCAATCCATGGTATGAGCCAAAAGTTGTAACCCTCAGAAGGAGGCGGCTTCCCCGGCTACAATCCTTGTCCCAGGAAGATGGGAGTATCATTCCACAGAATGAAATTCAGTCGATCTAGAAAAATTCTCCTCCTTCTTTCTGGGCTATTTCTATTGGTACTGTTGATTCCCCTGTTAGCCCATTCTGAAGAAAGTCGGGCGGTTGAGCAAATGGAAAAGATCATCGAAAAACCAAAGGCTGTCCGAAAAAGTTTAAAGGATCAGGGGCTCCTCCTGGAAGCCACCAATACCATGGATATCCTCTCCAATGTTTCCGGCGGCATTCATCGAAAGACCGCTCTCGCCGGGGATCTGGATCTTTTGCTCACCGTCGATATAAAAAAATTAATGCCTAATTGGAGGGGCACGGTTTTTCTGTATGGCTTGGGCTTATATGGGGGCGATCCAAGCAAAAATGTCGGTGACATCCAAGGCGTGAGCAACATTGCGGCACCAAATACATGGAAACTGTTTGAAGCCTGGTATCAGCATAATCTTTTTGAGCGCTTTTCTCTGCTTGCCGGCCTGTATGATATCACCTCCGAATTTGATGTCATCGTCTCCGCGTCGACACTTTTCCTGAATAGCTCCTTCGGGACCGGAGCGGAACTTGGAGCTGGTGGAAGAAACAACCTGTCCACCTTTCCTGCGACCTCTCTGGGAATCAGGACGCAAGCCATCCTCACCGATTCGCTCATGGTTCGCGCCGTGGTTGCCGATGGCGTACCGGGGGATCCCAATGATGCTCGAGGCACTCACGTTCGCTTAAGAAAAGATGATGGCCTGTTCGGTTCCATGGAATTGGCATATTACAAATACAGCACGGCTGATTTAACACAAACAAAGGAAAAAACTGTTGAAGAGCTCCCTCGGCGCCTGACCTTCCGCCGGATTGGAAGATCCGCTCCTCTCGTCTATGAAGCAAAAGTTGCTCTCGGATTCTGGGGATACACTACTTCTGTGGATCAACTTAACAAGGTCAATAGTTCGGGAAAACCTGTGACGCAAGATGGCACCTTCGGCATATATGGGTTAGCGGAATATGATGTGTTTCATGAAAAGGACGACAACGATCAGGGACTGACTCTCTTTGGTCGAGCCGGAATGGCTGATCCCAATGTGAACCGCATTGCCCAGTATTATGGCGGCGGGTTCATTTATAAGGGATTAATCCCGGAACGAACCATTGATCGAACCGCGATTGGATTGGCCGCGGCAGTGAATAGCCATGAATATAAACAGTCTCAACGGCGGGCAGGACGAACGGTTGAGAGTACGGAGATCACGTTGGAATTGACACATTCCATCTTTGTGAATCAAAACCTCGTCATTCAACCGGATTTTCAATACGTCATTAATCCCGGAACGGTTCCCGGCAGGAATAACGCTCTGGTATTGGGAATGCGGCTTGAGGTCAATCTCAATAATTAGAATGTTTATTGTATTCCCTGTAAAAATTCCCAGACATGTCTGAGAAGCCAGATAATCCCCACGACCGTACCCACGACCACGAAAGCGATTCCTAACAAAAGGCTCACCACGAAAGCCCAATCCCCCACAGTTGAGAGACGGCGATCCCTAGCGGAATATCGCTCCAACAGGTCAAGGTTTCTGACATTACTTTTAAACCAGATAGAAAACAGATCACCGAGAATGGGAATAGCCCCGATCATGCCGTTGATCGCAATATTGAGACTCATGCGGATCAAGACGATTTTGGGAAGCTGCGATTGAGCAGCCACGATAAGAATGAATGCCCCGGCGACACTCACGATGGCATCACCCACATAAGGAATCAGACCAATGATGGGATCCAAGCCAATCCGGATTGAAGTCCCCGGAATCGAATAACGCCGATCCAGCAAGTCCGCCAGAAACTTGGCAATTTCATTTTTTCGGGAATGTGGCACAATAAGGCTTTTGCTCCTTTTATTCCTGCAAGATTACATTTGCTCATCCTATGAGGAAGATTCGGATTGATTTTCATTTCAACAGATTGGACGCCGGAATGTCATAGACGGATAAGCTGCCAAAATGAAAGAAATATCTAGACAATGATTCGCAAAATGGGATAGGTCCTGTCCTTTCCCCCATGATTGAACCCGACAGATTATGGAACATCATTTCGCAAAGCTGTTCCTACCGGATAAAGGTGATGTTGCCACCTCTCAAAATATGAGTTTAATTTTTTACATTTTTTCACAATTGTTGGCATCATTTTGCCATGGACAACCTGATTCTTTGGATACGATGCTCTTCCATAGTTGGACAAAGGAAGGGGGCTGGTCTTTGGCAAAACCAGGCCCCCGTTGCACTTCCACATCATGGTCGACCATTCGTATTTCTATTGTTCCAAGTGGGATTCCTCCAGCAGGCCCCAGTTAGTTAAGAAACCTCCTTTCACCGGTCTTTAGCCAGTCCTATAACTTTATTTGCTCCTTGGGGCATTGGTTGAGTTCATTCCTATTGAATCTCCCAACTCGGAGAGGTGGTGCCTGGAGAACCTGTTGAACCAACCGTAACTCCATTCATCAGCCATATTTCGACCTCACCTGAATTGGTATTGAACCAGGTAATATCGTCTTTCCCGCTACCATCCCGATCACTAACCTGGGCAATCTCCCATTCCAAGACCTTACCCGCCAAGGAACCCGTGTTCCCAATGGTGAGTCCATTCATCAACCAGAAAGCCAGCGCACCGCTGCCGGTATTGCGCCAGATCAAATCAGCTGTCCCGTTACCATCGACATCCCCCACCCCGGCTACCTCAAAGGCCAAAATCGCACTACCTGGGACTCCGATCGACTGGACCGTAAGCCCGTTCATTAACCATATGGCCACCGCCCCGCTGGTACTATTCCACCAGATAATATCGGTTTTGCGATCGGCATTGACATCACCCAATCCGACAATCTTCCACACACCCGGGACACCGCCGAGGGATTTGGATGAAGCAATGGTTGCTCCATTCATCAGCCACACGACGACCACCGTGCTATTGGTGTTTTGCCAAATGAGGTCTGCCGTGCCATTCCCATCCACATCTCCAATTTGCTCAAGCACCCAACCAGTGGGGACGGTGCCCGGGAAGCCGACTGAGGTGATGATATGCCCATTCATTAACCACACGGCAACCGTGCCACTGGTGCTATTGCGCCAAATGACATCAGCCTTGCCATCGGCATTTACATCGCCGATACCGACAATTTCCCAAACCGCAGAAACTCCTCCTGGAAAACGTGGGGAAGCAATGGTCGTCCCATTCATCAACCAAATGGCCGTCGCCCCGGTAATCGTATGGCGCCACACGATGTCCGCCTTGCCATCCCCATCCAAATCAAAGTCCGTCGTGCGGTTATGAATGAAAATATCCCGGAGTCCATTCGTGTCACCAGGGACAAGATTGGTTGAATCGGAAAACAATCCGACTATCCGACCATCCTGACTGATGGCAGGATTACAACTAAAGTCATTGCCTTGCACCCCACCAGTCGTCACACTCATCCTGGTGGTGGTGTTGGTCTGACGATCATGCACAAACACATCACCTTCGCCATTGGTATCGCCAGGAACGAGATTCGTGGCAAAAGAAAGAAATGCGACAAATCGTCCATCCCCGCTGATGGTCCCCTCTGAACTCTCTCCACCCCCTTGGAGACCACCACTTGCCACACTCACGCGCGTGGTCGTGGTTGTTTGACGGTCATGGACAAACACATCCCCCACTCCATTGGTATCGCCAGCGACCAGATTCGTCGCATCCGACTGAAATGTCACATAGCGACCATCCGCACTCAATTCGGCATCCACACTCGCACCATCTACCTGTCCTCCGCCTGTGGCGACACTCACACGCGTCGTCACCCCGGTTTGTCGATCGTGAACAAACATATCTCGCACACCATTGGTGTCCCCAGGGACCAGATTCGTCGCATCGGATTCAAACGCAACCAAGCGACCATTCGCACTGAGAAATCCCGCTCGACTGGTATTATTCCCCTGGATGGCACCTGTGGCCACACTCACGCGGGTGGTCGCCCCTGTTTGCCGATCATGAACGAACACATCCAAGACTCTATTGGTGTCCCCCGGCACCAAGTTAGTCGCAAAGGAGTGGAACGCCACGAATCTGCCGTCAGCACTCAAGGATGGAGTGAAACTATTGTTATTGGACTGGCCCCCGCCCGTCGCCACACTAACCCGGCTCGTCATGCCCGTCTGCCGATCGTGGACGAACACATCAATAGCCCCATTGGTATCTCCCGGGACAAGGTTCGTGGCGGCCGATCGAAATGCCACATAACGTCCATTGGCACTGATGGCGGGGTCAAGGCTCTCGCCATTGGCCTGGTTTCCGCCCGTCGCCACACTTATGCGCGTGTTTTGTTGGGTTTGCCGATCGTACACGAATATATCCCGTACCCCATTGGTATCACCGGGCACCAGATTGGTTGCGGAGGAATAGTAGGAAACCAGTCTGCCATTCTCATTAAGGTCTGGACGAAAACTCGTATTATTGGCCTGTAGATTTCCAGAGCTGACACTGACCCGGACCGTCTCCGCCCCATAGCTCAGTGTTGCAATGAATGCGAGCATCAGGATGATTATGCACGCAAGGAGCATTCGGTTGTACATTTTCATGTTCGTTCCTCCGGAGCCCATGAATGAATTTTGGGATAAAGCCAATCATGAAATTATTACTGCTGCGAATGACCAAGTGCAGCCTGCTCAAATTCCTATGCCACTTCATCGTTTTCACTCAACGCTACTTTCCATACGGAGCTACGTCATAAGATGTGCAAAAAGCCTAACTCAACTGACAAATAACTTCCACACATTTCCCATTTCCCTCATCGGGCTTTCGGCCCAATCATAATCCTACACTTTATTAATAGAGAGAAATGACCGGTCTGCAGGCACCAAGGGCTATTGAGCCGGTTGCCCGCCAAAAAATCCATGCTCGCCATCTGGGTGGGTACGGGATATTTTTCCATATCCCCCGAGCATGGCTTACCCCATATAGATAGACCAGCGATTCAGAGGGGGGGGGCGAGCAGAGATAGGGCGTGGGAAGACAGCTCACCGGACCCACCCATACTTTTCGAGAAAAATTATATGCGGAGCATTTTGACTTTTCCGGCACTCCCGACGTACAAGATTCCATCACCATTTGCATGCACTTAGAAAAGGAGTCGCATATGCAGTGTCCGTGTCAGAGTGGAAAGACCTTTAAGCAATGCTGTGATCCTTTCATCACCGGAGTGAAACAGGCCGAAACGGCCGAGCAACTCATGCGGGCCAGATATTCGGCCTATACCCAAGTCCAGATGGATTTTATTGAAAAGACTCATGACCCCAAAACCAAACACGACATCGACCTTGAAGCCAATCGCAAGTGGGCGGAAACAACGAAGTGGGCGGGGTTAGAAATTCTCGCAACGCAACAGGGTGGACTAAACGATGAAACGGGCCTCGTCGAATTCAAGGCCACATTTGAAACAGAGGAAGGCCCTCAAATCCATCATGAACTCGCCGAGTTTCGGAAACATGAGGGAACCTGGTATTTCTCCGACGGCAAAAGTCCTGGAGTTCGAACGGTCGTTCGTACCGAGGCCAAGATTGGACGGAACGATCCGTGCCCCTGCGGCAGCGGGAAAAAGTATAAAAAATGCTGTGGGAATGCCTGAATTAGGAGAGGATTCGATATCGCGCTGCACTGTTTTATTTTATGAGGAACCCATTTCCCCAGCCGCCGACTGGCCGACTCCGGGCCAGGTGGGTGACGGGCCTCCCCTTAGGTCGAAAATATTATGAAGTCTTCGCCGCACCCTGCCATAGCATATCGTAGCCAAGTTCTTTCGTCTCAGAACACATCGTAGCCAAAGCAGCGAATGTCTTATTGAACAGTTCATCGGCATGAGATTTCTCGTGATCCTCAAATGAACTCCAATAGGTCACAATCGCGTAATGGTCATCTGCGGTTTTTGATTCGCTAAGGGACCCTTCCTCAGAAACGAACCCGGAAAACTTGAACACCTGCCCGGCGATGAAGCCCCCTTTATCACCGCCATAGTTTTCCTTGACGACCATGCACATTTCTCCCACGGCCAACTCCACCTGATCGAAGGTAATGCCGGGCTTCAGCTTGACGGTGTTGAACAACATTTTCGCCCCAAAGGGAAGCGTAATAGGACCAAACATGACACCCTCCTGGTGAGAGCACCCGCCTCAAAGCAGGTGCCTTTAAAAGGAATGATCAGACGAATCTTCTCGGTAGAACTCATCATCATAATAGCACCAAACTCATAGTACTCGCAGACCTCACACCACACGATTCTTCCCCAAACATTTCGAAGGCTGCATTCAACGATCGTCGACACATCAGCCAGACTCAACGGTCTCCTTTCAAATTGCATTGACAAAGACCGGGAAAACTTTGAGAATCCTGGCATTGGATTTACGCGGCTATTCATCGCTGGCGACAGATCATCCACGCCATCACTTGAAAGGACGCACATCATGGGGAATGCCTACCGGGGTCGGAATAAACTGCGACGGCTTCAAAAACCCGCAGTCGACAAACCCATTGACGAACTCCTCAAAGGACTGCGACCCAAGGCTTCCTCCTCGAGCAACAGCTCCTATCGGGAACAGTCACTCAAGATTCACGGGCTCATTTGTGCCAAATGCGCCAGAGAATTTGACCTCAAGACCAGACACCTCCTCACGGTGCACCACAAGGACGGCAATCACCATAACAATCCCCCGGACGGATCGAATTGGGAAAACCTCTGCGTCTACTGCCACGATGATGAACACAGCCGGGGCATACTTGGTGATTATTTACGGAAGGCGAAAGAGGACAAGCCTAAGTGAATAAGTCTACAATCCCTTAGCACACGAAGAGCACATGCTATTGGCTTAACGAATTGATGGAGAGGTTGATAATTCTATGCTGAGGAATGAATCACTAAAAGGGATACATGGCATTTATGTGGTCGTCGAGGACTTGGGACCGGAACTGAGAGGGGTATTAAACCGAAGTGAGGTGCGAAAACGCGTGGAGGCACAACTACAAACCGCGGGTATTCGCCTTGTCAAAGAACTCGAAGCCGCCAAATTGCCCGGAGAGCCCTATTTATATGTCAATATGGCGGCCCTTCCCTTAGGTCCCAAACGCTATGCCTGTCGAATCGATCTTGAAGTCCACCAACTGGTGGCCCTTGTCCATAACTCCTCCACGGGACATGCGATTACCTGGGAACAAGGCGTCGTGACGGCGGGTGGGGTCAAAACCATTTTCAACAATTTTGATGAATTGGTTTTGGATTTCATTTGTGATTATCTGGCCATGAATCCCGACAACTAATACTATCTACTCAATCATTGCCTACTGTTCTTTCACATCCCGTGCTCTTCTCCTAAGGCTTTTTCCCCCTTTCACCGGCCTTCAGTCTCACACGTTGACCGGGCCTCGTCCATCCGACTCATTCCTGAATACCGGCACATTCGCGCTTCTACCAAAGGCTTCAGGATCCGGAGATTTCACTGGTTTCATAGATAGATTCTCATGAAATTTGACCTCGACTGGTCAATCATGGGAAAAAGGCTATTGTTCAAATTTTTAGCCTAAAAGGAGAATGCTCATGGCAAAAGCGCGTGCCCGTCACATTTTGGTTTCAACAGAAGAAGCATGCAATAACTTAAAAACACAAATTGAGAATGGAGGCGATTTTGCCGCCGCCGCTAAGGAACATTCCACCTGTCCGTCAGGCAAGCAAGGTGGAGACTTGGGCGAGTTTGGCCCCGGTCAAATGGTCAAAGAATTTGATACGGTCGTATTTAGCGGCGAACTCGGCAAAGTCCACGGCCCTGTCAAAACCCAGTTTGGCTATCATCTTCTTGAGATCACCAGCCGCACTCCATAAATCGTTCACTATCCATAGGACAAGGGCATGGTCTCGTGGCTATGCCCTTATCTTATGGCTCCACCACCCTCAATCACAGTCACAAGCTTTGGGCCCATGACTGCCCACACGTTCATGCAACAGATGCCAAGGCCAAAGGTATTCCCGCCTTCCTTCAGATCGGGAAAGGTTTGGCATCAAGATTCCCCTTGATGTAGACTCCAGTACATCATTGAGCAACCAGAAACTCTGTCACATGTACTGATTATGCCAAGCGAACACCAGCCTTCAAAATCCACGCAATTTAAAAAGCTCCTCTTGTCTCCCCAGCTTGAGTTTATCTGTGAAGCCCACAATGGGCTCAGCGCCAAGATCGTGGAAGAAGCAGGATTCCATGGCATCTGGGCGAGCGGTCTCTCCATTTCAGCTCAATTCGGCGTGCGGGATAATAACGAGGCAAGTTGGACTCAGGTCCTGGACAATCTGGAATTTATGTCTGACGCGGCTCGGATTCCGATTCTCCTTGATGGAGATACTGGCTACGGCAACTTTAATAATATGCAGCGTCTCATTCGTAAATTGGAACAGCGGCATATCGCGGCCGTGTGCATTGAAGACAAGTTGTTTCCAAAGACCAATAGTTTTCTCAAGGGTGACACGCAGCCCATGGCCGACATGGAAGAATTTTGTGGAAAAATTAAAGCCGGAAAAGATGCCCAATCAGATCCGGATTTCTGCATCATCGCCAGGGTCGAAGCGTTCATTTGCGGATGGGGACTGGCTGAAGCCTTGCGCCGGGCTGAGGCCTATCGCCAGGCCGGGGCTGATGGGATCCTGATTCACAGTGCTCTGGCGGTGCCTGAGGAAATTCTGGCATTCAAACGGGAATGGAGCAATCGATCACCCGTGGTGATTGTGCCGACAAAATACTACTCAACTCCAACCGATGTGTTCCGGCAGCATGGCTTTTCCATGGTCATTTGGGCAAACCACATGCTCCGCGCCGCCGTCGCCACCATGCAAACGACGGCCCGCGTCCTCAAGGAACAAGAAAATCTATTATCAATTGAGGATCACATTGTGCCGGTCTCAGAAATCTTTCGTCTGCAAGGTGCCGCTGAACTCATGGAAGCCGAGCAACGCTACCTTCCGAAAAGCGCCGACCGGGCTTCAGCCATCGTCCTGGCCGCCTCCCGTGGAGATGAGCTGGGGGAACTGACGGAAGACAAACCAAAAACCATGGTGAACATTCGCGGAGTTCCGATCTTATCACACATTGTGGACGCCTATAACACGGTAGGAATCAAAAACATTGCCGTTGTCCGAGGATATAAAAAAGAAGCCGTGAATCTGGTAAATCTGACCTACGTGGATAACAATGACTTTGCCACAACCGGGGAATTAAACTCGCTCTTCAAAGCGCTTCAGGTAAAAGGCAAACACGAGCAAGACATCATCATTTCCTATGGGGATGTCCTATTCAATTCCTATATCCCGCAAGCGCTTCTTCAAGAAAAAGATGACTTTGTGATTTTTGTGGACAGTGACTGGCGAGGCAAAACAAGTTATACCAGGCTTGGGGGATTTGCCGAATGCACCGCTCCAAATTCCCGAAAAGCCTTTAACGCCCAGATTCATCTCAAACAATTAGGCAGGGCAGTTCCTTCGAACATGATTCATGGCGTGTGGATGGGATTCTTTAAAGTCTCGGCTCAGGGTGTGGCGCAATTACATGAAATCCTTACCGAACTTCTTGCCGACCCGATTCACAGGAAAGCTGGAATGGCAACCCTGTTCCAGGAATTATTACGAAGAAATTATTCGATAAGGGTTCTCTATACCGTCGGGCATTGGCTGGACATTAACAGCCTGGATGATGTTGTTGAGGCCGGAAGCTTTTAATGAGGATTGGAGAACATTCTTCAATTGTGTTGAACAATAACATGCTCGGTAATTCCCACAAAGGAAGCCCTCACAATGAAACTTTCAGATCTCTCTCAGAACGAATTCAAAGAACTGGTGAATAGTATGGTGGACGACCGGCTATGTGAACTGCTGGGCGATCCGGATCTTGGCCTGGCCCTTGACGATAAGGTGCGCGCGCAGTTGAAACAGGTCTTGGAGTCCAAGGAACGGGTGACAGGAGACAACGTCGCCGAACGCCTCGGAATCCGCTGGTGACATAACATGGCCTGGTATCGTGTCAGCTATCTGCCCTCAGTTCTGGACGACCTTCAAGCAACCGACCAGAGCATGGCTCAGCGTTTGTTGGATAAGACCAAGTGGCTGGCCTCCAATGTTGCCAATCTTCGGCATGAACCTCTGCACGACGACCTCCCCGGTCTCATCCAATATGCAGTCGGTGACTGGCGCATTCTCTATTCCATCGACCGGGACGAGCAAATTGTCCACATTTATCGAATTGCGACCAGAAAAGAACTTTACGCCGGTCGCACGGCGCAGCAGCAATCATGAATCGGTCTGAACAGATCGAATACGAACTTACCAAGGCTGCCATGGGGCTCCAGGATGGGAACGATGGTTTGGCCAGAGTGTGCGCACGACGAGCCGTGGCACTGGCCTCGCAGCATTGGGCAGAGGAACGAAATCTTCCGACCTGGAAGGGAGATGCCATGCATCACCTTCGTCAGATCCAAGGAGAAAAGACTTTACCTGTATCTGTGAGAGCTGCCGCGCAACGACTCCTGACTAAAGTGACCGAACAAACTCAGTTGCCCATGACCACGGATCCCATCACCGACGCGCGCATCATTCTTGATCATCTGAATGCACAGATTTGAACCCAGGTCATCGGAAAACCACCCAGTTTCTCAAGCTTTCCTCACTCCCCTCGTCGAGCCCCTGTGTGTTGATACCATTCAACATAGTTTGCACAAGTCCCATAGGTTCATTAGGAGGTTTGGACTTCAGCTTCTGTTCCTGACGATCATTGTCATGATAGCCAACCCCAGGCTACTGATGGGAGCGGCTTCCCCCCAATTCATCATGGAAGCCCCGGAATCGTTGGAACCAGTAGCTGCCCAACTGAAAGACATCAATCCACAGTCTCTTCAGCGCATGATGGACTTTATGGGGCTCCAACACCCCGGACCACCGATTCGGGTCATATTGGCGCCAAACGGATCGCCCGTTGCACAGGAAGCGCCAGCATGGATGTCTGGTTACGCAATGGGTGGGGCCTCCACCATTGTGCTCCTCACCGACCGGAGTTTGACTTACCCGAATAATTCACTCAATGATGTCTTCTTGCATGAAATCGGCCATATCCTGGCCCATCGGGCAGCCGGAGAACACCCTCTGCCCCGGTGGTTTGATGAAGGATTAGCGATGATGACCGCACGAAGGTGGGATTTAGAAGATCGAGCCAGATTAGTCTGGGCGATGGTTTCAGACACGAAAATTTCTCTGAATGATCTCAACACCCTCTTCGTCAAAGACGAGGCCTCCGTCCGACGGGCCTATGTCCTGGCCTACGCCTTTACCTTAGACCTTCTGGAACACACAGGCCAGGATACCCCAAAACGGATTTTGGCAAAAGTTCGACAAGGCATCCCCTTTTCTGAAGCCTTTGCTCAAACCACCTTTATGACACTCAGACAAGCAGAAGAACAGTTCTGGAGCCGGCAGACGCTCTGGAGTCGCTGGATCCCGGTGGCCACCAGTTCCGGAATGGTCTGGCTCGCGATCACCCTCCTGGCCTTTTGGGCGTTTACCAGACAGCGGAAAAGGGCCGCAGCCATTAAGAGACAATGGAAAGAAGATGACTTCGATCTATGATAGGCTCTATCACGGCCCTCACATCGGTCTTCTTGATCGATTCGGCTTCGATTGAGAGATGAGAATGCAGATCTATAGGCATTTCCCTTTCTTTCCGACTGATACCGAAGGAAATTAACCATATTCTCAAGCACACTTCGTCAACGGGAATTTTTTGAATTCATGAATGTTGCCGGGTTTCGGCCCGGCAGCCCAGGTCCTTTTGTTTCGGCAAAAGGACCCAAAACCATTGACACCCCGTCCGGCCTCATAAGAGGGGACGGACGCAAACTTGGGGAGGGCGGACCAACTCGCGGGGCTCAAACAAGGTCCGCCGGTTCATGAGAGCGTCCTCCCTTTGGCCAGCCGGCAGGCGTCACCGCAGCGGCGAGGGAGATACACGGATAAAAAGAGGTCTTTGGAAAGTAATTGGAATCACTATACATTTTCAGGCAACAAAGATAGCCCGTCTTGAAATCTTCCCTACACCTTGAAAGGAACATTCCCATGGCTCAAAAACTTAAAGACAAAGCGGCCGTCGTTACCGGTGGAAACAGTGGTATTGGTTTGGCCACAGCCAAATTATTTCAGGCCGAAGGAGCAAGGGTGATCATTACGGGAAGAAGGAAAGAGGCCGTGGAAGCGGCAGTGAAAGAAATTGGAGGAGCAAGTACTGGTGTCGTATCGGATACCGGGAATCTCAATGACATCGCGGATTTATATCAACAGATACAGAAGACGGCGGGAAGGATCGATGTTCTCTTCCTCAATGCCGGCATTGCGATCTTTGGCCCATTTGACACCGTAGACGAAGCCACATTCGATAGGATGGTCAATGTCAATTTCAAAGGCCTGTTCTTCAATATTCAAAAAGCCTCCCCGCTTCTGAATGAAGGAGCGTCGATCATTATCAATTCGTCCATCGCGGATCAGAAAGGATTTCCCAATTCCAGTGTCTATGGCGCAACCAAAGCGGCCGTTCGGAATCTGGCCAGAACCTTGTCGACTGAATTTCTTGAGAGAAAAATCCGGGTCAACGCTCTTGCCCCCGGACCAATTGATACACCTATTTTTGAGAAAGTGGGCGTTCCTGCAGAAGAAGTTCCAGGCATGAAAGCAAGCTTTGGTGATCAAAACCCCATGAAACGAATGGGTACCTCAGATGAAGTCGCCAAAGCCGCGTTGTTCCTGGCATCAGATGATTCATCCTATATCACGGGAATTGACCTCACCGTGGATGGAGGTGCCACACAACTATAGTTTTCTCAAGGAATATGGCGACCAACCATGGAATCGATCAATATCTTGGCCCTGACAGGGATGATCTCTTTCAAGGAGGGGCCGGAAAGGATTTTTCAGTCAGAAAGATAGAGACTCCCATGGCTCAGCAAATCGAGGAGTAAGGAATCATGTCCTTCCGACGAGACGTATTGATCCGAACTAATCATGCGTTCGGCGCACAAGGTTTTTACCAGATCGGTCAGGAGCGATCTGCAGGTATACTGACGTCCATCAACAAATAGCCAAAGATTCTTTCCATGTTCATGGAACGCAAAGCGTGAGCCTTCATTTTTAACAAGCTTGCCTCCCTTCGCAAGATGGGTACGAACATCTTCCAAACGATGTTCCTCCGGCGGCACCTCTTCATCCTGGTATTTCGGAGAGGTCATATAACAACCAAACCATTGAGCCAGCTTGTCCTCATCCTCGACATACTGGGTAAAGATTTTCTGGACTTTCTTAACCGCCTCGAAAGTAATCTGGCCTGGATTGGCTTGAGGAGCCAGATCCGGATCCGCATAGCGAACCTCTTCGCTCAGCGCTTCTCCCACCGACTCGGAATAGTCAAGCAGGATATCCCGATGAGACGGCGCGCGAAATCCCACAGAACAGGTCATGCAATCCTCACCCACGGCAATTCCGTTATGTCCCACACGCGGGGGTATATAAAGGAGATCGCCGGGCTCCAATATCCACCGTTGCTCCGGTTTCCATTCGGACAAAATCTTGACCGGAACATCCGAACGACGAGGAGATGTTTCATCATAGATGCCACCCACTTCCCATTGCCGACGACCACTGACCTGCACTAAAAACACATCATAGTTATCATAATGCGGACCGACACCACCCTTGTCGCCGGAATAGCTGATCATCAAATCATCAACCCGCCAACTGGGAATAAAATAAAATTGCGCAAGAAGGTCAGCGGCGGCCGGCACCCAATGATCCACAGCCTGGACCAACAAGGTCCAATGCGTGTTTGACAGAGCGGAAAATGTCTCATCGGTAAACGGCCCATGAGTCAGTTCCCATTGGTCACTCATAGGATCTTGAATAATCAGCCTCGATTCGACCTCCTCCTCGCAAGCGAGACCAGCCAATTCATCAGCCGCAATCGGCGGTTTGATCCCCGGCAAGGCCTGCCGAACCAACAACGGCTTCTTCTGCCAATAATCCTTGAGAAACGTTTCAAGGGAGAGATCGCCTAAGGGATTTATTTTCATTAGCCAGCGCAAGCTATCAATTTAAACAGCAACCACAAAACTCATCTGTGGTAATCATCAATAATTTTCCTCGGAAAAGGTATCTAGGTCTTGAAGCTCTTCTAACGTTTGTATGTGCATCGCATTAAGAAGTAAGTTGGACGACTCAAAGAAAACCCTCTGCATTTCAGCAGCCTCCCGGGGCCTGGTGGTGTGGCCGAGCAGTACAGCTGACACCGGAGAAAAGGCACGCATTGCTTGAGCCCTTCGGCATGACTCAGGGTAGACTCCGCAGGTTTCCGCGACGCCTGCCGTTCGGCCCTATGGGGGGATGCTCTTTTTCTTGGCGGGCCTTGTCTGAGCCTGGCGAGTTGGCCCGCCCTCTTCCCTGCATCCGCCCAATCCAATTAGACCGAAGGTGGCGTAAATGGTTTTGGGTCCTTTTGCCGAAACAAAAGGGCCTCGGCTGCCGGGGCGAAACCCGGCGACATCGCTAATCGCTTGAACAACGTCGCTAATAGTCTAGTTGAAATGGACATCCTGGAAAGTGCTCAAGAAAATTCTGGTGCCACACTGAAATGCCTTATAAACCATAAAAAAAGATACAGGTTCCCCTAGATATGACAAACAGACAGAATATTCAACAAGATTCTTTCACCATTTCAACATGAGGGATGCCGTCTTCAAGATACACGTCCGATACCCGAAAAAACCCATATTGTTCATAGAACGCTTGCAGATACTCTTGTGCAGAAATTCGAATAGGAGTCTTAGGCCAATAAGTGGATATCTCCCGCAAAGCTGTCCGTAACAGTTGATGCCCAATCCCCTGCTTGCGGAAATCAGCCTTCACCACAAACCGCCCTAGATTCACTTCAGGATAACGCAGACCGGGGGATAGGATCCGCGCATAGGCAAGCAGTTCTCCATTTTTATTGCGGCCAGAAAGATGTTTAGTCTCCGGATGTCGATCATACTCATCCAACTCCCGATACGCACATTGTTGCTCCACCACAAACACATCCACCCGCAACTGCAATACGTCATACAACTGTTGGACAGTCAAATGCTGAAACGTCGTTGCTTCCCACTTGCTAATGGACATGGCATTAAGAAGAGCAACACGTAAAAATTTCTATAGCCTTACCGCTCCATTTTGCTCTGAGACGAAATGGTTTTTGCATGGGAAGGATGTGCACTATTCATCACGTAACATGTGGATGAACAGGCCATCGCGAAGTTTGGGTTCAAACCAGGTGCTTTTGGGGGGCATAACGCG
Source organism: Nitrospira sp. MA-1 (assembly GCA_032139905.1). NCBI lineage: Bacteria > Pseudomonadati > Nitrospirota > Nitrospiria > Nitrospira sp. MA-1. Next base: position 926,881 of record JAQJDB010000007.1, on the reverse strand, counting down.
ATCCGCATCTGCCACCGCCATCAATTCCTCAACCGTAGTCGGATACAACCAGAAGGCGATAGCCCAGTCCCCACTATCCACCAACGCCGCAAGTTGTTGGGTTCCACGAATGCCGCCAACAAAATCTATGCGTGGATCGGATCGTTGATCTTTGATGCCTAACAGAGGATCCAACACCCGTTCTGTCAATTCTGAAACGGCTAGCGCACGAACCGGGTCCTGCTGACTGTATAACGAAGGATCCTGTTTGGGTTGAGCCCGATGCCACTGCCCTTCCAGATACATATCGAAACCAGCCGCAGGTGGCTCCCCTGGTCGGGCGGTCACCTGCAATTCAAAGTACGGAGCTAATTTCTCGAGCAATTCTTTGGGGTTGAGTCCATTCAAATCCCGAACCACTCGATTGTAGGGAAGGATTTGTAATTGGTCATGTGGAAAGATGACTGCCAAAAAACCTTCTTCGTGTTTTCCAGCAGGCAGTGCGCTGTCGTGGACGCGAGAAGCACGAACCCGACTGGCGGCTGCCGACCGATGATGCCCATCAGCGATATAGAGTGCAGGAAGCACTTGAAAGTCCTTGATGACTTCTTGAATGGCGGATGGATCTCGGACGCTCCAGACCGTATGCTCAATTTTGTCCTCAGCGACAAAATGCACATCCGGCTTCGTACTTGTTACCCCTGTTAGCCATTGATCAATTTTGGCCGTCTGGCGAAAAAAAAGCAGAACCGGACCCGATTGGGATTCATGGGTTTCGATAATCCGCACCCGATCGGCTTCCTTGACCGGCCGCGTATATTCGTGCTTTTTGATGATACCCCGGTCATATTCGTCGACGGACGCCAAGGCCACAATGCCGGTTTGCTCATGCTGTCCCCACTTTTGTCGGTAGATCCCTAGCAGTGGCTGTGTTTCTTGGGCCAAGACGCCATCGTTGATGAGCTTTCGGAGATTGTCAGCCCCTCGTTGATAGACCTCGGCGGAATACGGGTCGACTCCATCCCCAAGCTCAAGTTCTGCCCGGCCAATGCGAAGAAAACAATGGGGATTATCCTTCGCCAAGTCGCGTGCCTCTTGCAAAGAAACTACATCATAGGGAGGAGCCGCCACTTGACTGGCTAATTCAGATTTTGGCCTCAGGGCGCGAAACGGGGCGATTGTCGCCATACGATCATTCTCCTTATTTAAATGGATGCTTGAATGTTTTTCAAACGAACCACGGCTATTGTCCGCATAGCCGGACCTCGCGTACATCAGTCACAAGGGTAAACGATATTATTGTGGCCGAGCAACGTGTTTACGTAAATTGGCTGGAAAGGAATTGATAACCGGAGACGACGGCCGAGAATGAACTATTGACCGATATACCATCCAACACCCGAGCGCTCTAAATAGCTCGTCAAAAGAAAGAATGTATTGGTATAGAGGAGCCCGCCAACTGCCACCAGCAGCAATCCACTCATGATGGAGAGCGGCTTAATATAGGTTCGGATCTTCCGGAAATGGGTTAAGAACCGATCGAGCCATACAGCAGTGACAAGCAGTGGAAGGCCAAGCCCAAGTGAGTAGAACACGAGGAGGGCCAGTCCATCAGCAGCGGTATCCGTGGTGCCGGCATACAATAAGATAGACGCGAGTATAGGGCCCACGCAGGGAGTCCAGCCTACGGCAAAGGTGACCCCGATGAGAAAGGAACCCAGATAGCCTACCGGGCGGCTCTGGAAATGGAGACGCCTCTCTTGGGACAAGAAACCGAAATTGAACAGCCCCAACACATACAAACCAAACAGGACAATCAGCCCGCCACCGATCTTTCGCAGATAGTCCTGATAGTTGAACAGCCATTGGCCGAACAAACTGGCCGAGAGGCCAAACGCGATGAAGACGACCGAAAACCCTCCGATGAATAACAGGGAATGAACAATGATTGTCTTCCGAACCTGGTGCCGACCCGTGGGCGCTCTGAGTTGGTCAATGGAAAGTCCCGTGATATATGAGACGTAGGACGGCACCAGAGGAAGCACGCAAGGGGAAACGAATGACAAGAGCCCCGCTCCAAATGCTGCCAACAAGGTGATCTGAGAAATGTGTGTGGCGGATTCCATCATGAGCAGTTTGTCCGGGAAAAACCTGATCGTCCTCTTAGGGGTGTCTCTTTATTTCTTCAAACTATCCAGAAAATCCTGGTACTGAGGATTCCGGTTGATCCCTGCACCACGGTGGGCAAGGATCATTTCCCCATCTGCGTCCATCACCACAAATGTTGGAGTGGCATTGACACCGAAAGCCTGCGCCACCAGGTTACCCTGATCATAGGCCGTGGGATAGACAAAGGTATCAGGGTTGGATGTGACATATTCTTCCACATGGGCCAGACTGTCTGAGAAGGCAATGGTCAAGACCTGAAGCTGATCCGGCTTGTTGTCTTGATAAAATTTCGCGAGTATCGGTAATTCCATTTGGCAATACCGACACCATGGCGCCCAAAAAACAATAAGGGTCGGGCGACCATTTAAGGAAGTCTTGCTGTAAGTGTGACCATTAAATGCCTTGAGCTGAAATTCGGGAGCCGGCACGGATGGAGCGGCGGTAGCTGCCAAGACTCCGAAGAGTAGACTCAGGGTGACCATCATGAATCCGGCCACCCCGCCTCTGATTGCCCCGAACCACCGTCCCCGGCGGGAGCCGGGAAGGCTCCCACCGGATGCGGTATTTTTTTGTCTCATCGAGATACAAAATCTCATCCGCATATCATCTCCTTACGGTTTGATATACACATAACCTGCGCGTTGAAGATCGGCAATCCGCTTGACAGCTACCGGATGTTCGGTGGGTATGAACCCCGCGACTAATTTCTCCAGCGGTGTCCCATAAAGTTTCATTGAGACCTGGCACATTTCAGCCTTGATCCCTTTGTCAATCACCGTCTTCAATTTATCTTTCAACTCCTGATCGACCGTGTCACTTTCAAATAACTTCAGGGCCGGCCCATGCACAACCAGCACCAGATCAATTTTGTCCGGTCCGCCTTCGGCTTCGATGTGTTTGTTAATCAAGGCCATCGTGTATTTGGCGAGAGCCGGGTCGTTACTATCCAGGTGATACAACACCTTCACTTTGTCCTGGCCCGCTGTCTTATCTGCCAGAACCAAACCGGGGCTCAGAATAAGTCCGTATACACAAGTAAACACCAACGTCGAGAGCATCAGGAATGACTTAGGAATGAAATTCGGCATGACGGCCTCCTTTGATTGAACAGTGGATGAGAACAGGCTCCGTTTGGGAGTCTGCATCGTCTGAGGCTATTGTGTCTGAATTGAGATGAAAGCGGTAGGTGCGAACACCAGGAATCGGGTGACTATTCTTCCCGTATGCGAATAGGGGTAAATGCCCCTAATGGGGAGTGTTGAAAAATGCCGCCAGCGGCGTTTTCGCCGCCTGGCCGTGCTCACGTACTCCTCCGTACGCTCCGCCCGCCCATTCGGCTGCAGCCTTGCTGGACGAACATTTTTGAACACTCCCTCAATTTTCCCGGTGTGAATTTCAGTCATTCATATCCTGATGAACAGGCAAAATATTTGAAGTATCCAACAGCCCCTAGGGGGAAAACCGGCGGACGAACTCTGCCGCAGCTTGCGAGCGGCGGGTTACCTGCAATTTCTGGAAAATATTCTCAAGATAATGGCCGACGGTTTTATCGCTCAGGTCTAGCGCGACGGCAATTTCCTTATTGGTTTTTCCTTCGGCCACGAGTGTTAATACCTTCATTTCCTGAGGAGCCAACGTCTCTTTTTTACCGTCAGGGGAAGGGAGGGAGAGATGCTGGATCCTGGTGAGCACCCGTTCTGTGGTGGCAGGATCCAGGATGGATTTCCCCTCAGCGACTGTTTGTACCGCTCGGACTAATTCTTCTCCGCTGATTTCTTTCAACAGAAAGCCTTTGGCCCCTGCCATGATAGTAGCCATCACCGCTTGGTCGTCGGCAAAGGACGTTAAAAACAATACCCGGGTTTCAGGAGAGGCATTCCGAATCTCACGACAGGCGTCGATCCCGCTCCCGTCCGGCAGACGAACATCCATGAGCACCACATCGGGATGAAGTCGGTCGGCTTCTGAGACCGCTGCGGCCCTGGTCCCTGCTTCACCAACGACCTGAATGTTCTCTGTTTCGGTAAAGAGCGTTTTCAGACCCAGGCGAAGCACCTCATGATCATCGACCAGTAAGAGACGGATGGTGGGTATGTTACGCCCGGGCATGGCTCCCCTTCTTGGCAATCTCAAATATGACTCGAGTCCCACGGTGAGGTCTCGACCACACCTGAAAATGCGCCCCCAGACGCTTCGCGCGTACGGCCATATTTTTTAATCCGTGAACCCCCTCATACGTATTCCCAAGATCAAAGCCCAGACCATTGTCCGTCACTTCAAGACACACGGTCTTCTCCCGCCTGTGAAGGGACACCGTGCCTGACGTGGCCTGTGAATGCCGCACACTGTTGCTGATCGCTTCTTTCACCACATACAGAAGATGAGTGGCTTCCTCCGGCGTGAGCAAGGCAGCCGCCTCCTGATCGATCTGCAGGTGGAAGGGCAGGTTCTGTGATTTTTCCACGGTCTGCACAAGCGTGCGCATTTCTACTACCCATTGCTGTCCATTCAGGCATTCCGGTTCAAGACCATTAATATGTCGGCGCAGGCCTTGAATCACGAACTTGAGTTCCATCAAGACATCACTGATCCCGGTGAGGGCTTCTTTGGGATTCTGTGGAATGAGCCGTTGACACCGTTCCAGATTCAGCCTTAGCGCAAATGTCGATTGAATAACTCCGTCATGAAGATCCCGGGCCATACGTTCCCGGTCTTCCAAGACCGCCCGGAGCTGTTGTTCACTGCGACGACTGGCTTGTTCAGCCTGTTTGGTCTGGATTAATGATGTCCGTAACTCAGAGACGGTGGCCAGATACCCCCGCCCGACATACCCCAGGACTAAAAAATACGCCATCAACCGCAGGAAATGCCAAAACCACCATCGACTGCCCCAGATCACGGAATAGGTAAACATCAATTCCGCAAGGCCGAACATGAGAGCCAATGAGGCAAAAAGGAAATCTTCCGATCGACCCGAGTTTCGGTAATCCAGAAAGAAGCGAAGCGATCCGGCAAAAAACAACATGCTCGCAAAACTTTTGGGAGCAACTGCGGCTGGCGTGAATGCCCCTTCACGAACCATCACCGGTACATATTGCGGAAATCCAATCGTCCATAAGCCGAGGGCAAGGGCTCCGCCAGTCATCACCCACGGCATCCATTTAATCGTCGTATGATGTTTTCGCTTTGCAGAGAGCCACATCAGCCCGAAACCCACACCTCCCAACAAGCTTGCACTGCCCCGCAACAAGACAAATCCATTCCCCGGTATCGATAGCGCGTGAAAGGCTTCAAGAATGCCCATGCCGAGAAAACCACCTGCGATGGGATAAAACTTCTGATTGGTGTGTTCAGTGGTCCTTTGTAGCAACACAATTCCCATGGAAATGGCGGCCAATCCGCCGACCGTTTCCAATGTGGAATGGAGGGGCTCATGGGACCAGCGCAACCCTGGCCAGACACCCGGAAGGAAAATGCCCATCACCAAAGCGGCCATACCGCCCCCACCAATCATAAGATACAGGGTGAAAGGATTCATGTATTGGTTCCGCAATACTTTTCTCAGGTGCTCCGACCGCTCCGAATGTATGACCAATGAGCGAGATCAACCCAAATCAGGAAATAGGGGTGAGGCTTTACCACTATGCCTCACCTCTTTTCTTCTATTCACCAAAGACGTTTACCCTCCCTTCACAATCCCCATTTTTTTGATGCGGGCCACCAGTGTGGTGGGTTTAATTCCGAGTCGTTCGGCTGCGCCGCCTTTCCCATAAATCTTCCAATCCGCTTCCTGAAGAGCCGCCAGGGTATTGTCCCGTTCCCGACGCCGCATTTCTTGTTCGGGCACCACGCTCAAGACTCTGGCCGAAGCCTTGGGCTCCCGGTGCTGTGAGGAGGATCGCCCTTCTCCCGATTGAGGAATATCGAATGACAATCCCTGCTGTCCGGAAAGGATCAGACCTCGTTCAATGACATTCTGTAACTCTCGAACATTTCCCGGCCAGTTATATCGTTGTAATTGCCCCACCAATGCTTCCGTCAGTCTTGGTTGCACACAGTGTAGCTTTTTGGATGTCACTCCGAGAAGATACTCGGCTAAGAGCGGAATATCTTCCTTTCGTTCGCGGAGGGGAGTCATTTCAAGAGGGAAGACATTAAGCCGAAAATACAGGTCCTGCCGGAATCCACCGGTCTCCACCTCCTGTTTTAAATTCTTGTTGGTCGCGGCAATCACTCTGACATCGACATGTCTGGTGCGTTCCTCTCCCACACGTTCATATTGTTGCTCCTGCAAGACCCTCAGGAATTTTCCTTGAAGATCCAAGGGAATCTCCCCAACCTCGTCGAGGAACAAGGTGCCCCCATCTGCAGCTCCAAATCGCCCGGCCCGATCTTTGACCGCTCCGGTGAAGGCTCCCTTCACGTGGCCGAAAAATTCACTTTCAAACAGCTCCCGAGGAATTGAGGCACAATTCACTCGGATTAACGGTTGGTCTTTCCGTTGACTCCGTTTGTGAATTTCCCTGGCAACCAATTCCTTACCGGTTCCGGATTCACCGAGAATCAACACGGTGGCCTCCGTTGGTGCCACAAGATCTATTTGACGGATCACATTGTGCAGAGCCGGGCTTTGTCCCACGAGATCCCCGAAGGCCCCGGCTTCGAGCACTTCTTCCTGCAAGTACCGGTTTTCTGCTTGCAACCGGTTTTGCCGCTCCAAGAGTTCTTCGGCCTGTTTTCGTCCGCTAATATCAACTAGGAATCCTTGGTACCACTGCACAGCTCCTTCCGCATTGCGGATTACCCTGGCATTTTCTGAAATCCAGATTGGTGTCCCGTCCGCCCGATAGACCTGCGACTCAAAATCCGTGATGACATCCTTATGCTCCAGCAACCGACAAAATTCCTCCCGTTTTCTTGGCTCCACATATAGTTGGCGACCGATATCTTTGACGGCTTCCATTAATATTTGGGGGGAGTCGTATCCCAATAAATAGCTCAGGGCGACATTGGCATTGAGGAAAACACCGGCAGGTGTCGCCTGGTAGATCCCTTCTACCGCTTGATTGAAAATGGCACGATATTTTTCTTCCGATTGCTGAAGGGCTTCTTCGGCTTCTTTTCGCTGAGAGATATCTCGAATGATTCCGCTGAAAAAAAGCCGACGCTCTTCTTCCCAGGCCGAAAGCGTGAGTTCGAGGGGGAATTCCTCGCCGGTTCTGCGCAGACCACTCAGTTCCACAGTCTCTCCAAGAATTCGCGTCTCCCCCCTCTTGCTGTATCGCTCAAGCCCGGCTTGATGCGCCAGCCGGTATCGATCTGGCATAAGCATGGTAAGAGGTTGGCCGACGGTCTCCTCACTGTCATAGCCGAAGATGTCTTTGGCCCCCTTGTTCCAGAACAGGATGGTCCCTGATTGATCCGCGATAATAATGGCATCGTGAGACGACTGGGCAACGGCCCGAAACCGCATTTCTGCTATGTAATTGTCTTTTCCATTGTTCATTGACTCGTTGGTCCTTATCCGGTTGTAGGTCTCTTTCATCTATAACCGGGCTACTGAAATGTTGAAAGATAACGCAGCAATAATCATATTAAACAACAATATTATGTTGTTGTTCAGCAAAATATTGCTATGCAACAAATTATTGTTGAATAAAAATTTAAATTAATCAAACTAAAAACTTATAAATCAATAACTTATGAATTTTTCATGAGTGGCACATAATCTGCTATAAAGACTATACATATGGTGTTGCATCTATGGGCATAGATAGGCAGACATCATCTTCAATCATCATATTTATGTTCGTATGAAAGGATTAAAGAATGAAAAATCGACATTCAGGCCGGATGGGATTGGCCATTGCGCTTTTAGCCATGACTGGGAGTGTTTCTACCTTTGTCTCACAAGTCGAGGCCAAGAAAGTCACAGTGGAATTGACCGCAGTGGAAACGGAAGTGGTCATTGACGGCAAAGGCACCACCTATAAAGCATGGACCTTTAACGGACAGGTTCCAGGTCCCGTCGTACGCGTGACCGAAGGTGACCAGGTCCATTTCATCCTCAAAAACCATGAAAATAATAGTCGCCCCCATTCCATGGACTTTCATGCGGCTGAAACGGATTTCCTCGCCAATTATCGCGATGTGAACCCTGGCGAGTCGCTGGAATATACTTGGGAGGCTAAACGGCCAGGAGTCTTTGCCTACCACTGCGGTGCGTTTCCAATGATCCAACATATCGCCCGCGGCATGTTCGGCGCCGTCATTGTTGACCCGAAAGATCCCGCTGCGATGCCAAAGGCTGACCGGGAATATGTGCTGGTGCAATCAGAGTTATTTACGAAAGATCCTGATGACGTCCAGGCAATGATGGACGCAAAAAATGACCATGTCGTGTTCAACGGGGGGATATTTAAGTATGACCCTGTTCATGCCACAAAAGGAGGAGAATTCCTCACCGCCAAGCCGGGGGAGCGAGTACGGTTTTATTTTGTCAACATCGGCCCGAATAATTTCTCTTCACTTCATCCGATTGCGGAAATCTGGGACGATGTATGGGCCAGCGGAAATCCAGCTAACCGCATGCAAGGGGTCCAGACCCAGGTGATCGGTGCGGCAGATGGTGCCATTCTGGATGTCGTCGTAGAACAAAAAGGCGTCTATCCGATAGTGACCCACTCACTGAAAGATGCGCTCACCGGCGCCATTGCTCTTCTTGAAGTGAGTGATGAAGCCGAGAAGCTTCCTCTCATGCCTTCGGTAGGTCCCAAAGCCGCCGAAACAACCAGCAAATAGTAGAAGAGGACACCGTCAGGCTTCCTCTCAAACTGATTGCTCATCTCTTTGTGGGAGGCACCTTCATCGCCTCCCACGAAGAATCGGGCCTGCCCCTACCTTCAAGCCACACATTCTCGACTTTTCTGTCCAACAGTTTTTGCCCGGCCGGGGTACAATCGAAAACACGGCCTCAACAACCTGAGCGCTTTCCCCCAAACAACGCCGCTGCTCAAGTCTGGAAAGACAGGAATGCCTTTACACTCTCAGGTTTCCATCATTTCCAGCCGGGTATCAAATTCATGCCCGCATTGGACACATCGGATACAATCCGATTCCACTAACGGTTCATCATCTCGAATCCCCATTCCCCCGCAATCGGGGCATCGGGCTAAATGAACTTTTTGATCGTCGACCGTTTCATATTGCGTTCCGTGAAGGCAAAACACCGGTTGCCCCTCAAGCACCCATTGCTTCCCGGCCTTATCAATAACGGGCAGAGCAATGTAATGCTGTGCCGCATAACTTTCTTGCTCCGTTCGTGTCGGAAGACCATCTTGAACCAGTTTGTCGGTTTTGACTTCGTAGAGTGCACCCGCTTTGGCAATGACTTTTGTCGGTCCCATCTTCACCTCCTTTAGATGTAAACGCACCGTTTTGAAATCATGTTGCAATTGGCGAACTCCTGGGTGTTTGGTGAATGCCCCTGATCCTCTTTGTTGCCAGACACTCACCCTCCTTTGGCAGCTATCCCCTTTAATTTTTCATGTTTTGAGGCCGAAAACATCTTTATCCGAAAACCTCGAAAGAAACCACTCATCACCAGTAAGGCTCATTCGTATGCCAGTCTCGCCTGTAAGACTTCTGCTGCTGGTCGGAGGGTGGATCAGTCTTGGTCTGGGGCTTTTAGGAATATTTGTTCCACTCGTGCCCACGACTCCCTTTATCCTCCTTGCCGCTTGGTGCTTCTCCAAAAGTTCTCCTCGCCTGCATGCACAGCTACTCAAACAACCCCTCTTGGGCCCAATGATTCAGAATTGGGAACAAGAAGGCAGCATCAGTCGGAATGCCAAGCTCATGGCCACGGCTTGCATCATTGCCCTGTTCGGGTGCTCTCTTCTTGCCTTCCCCTTTTCGATTCTCCTCACCATCTTTCTCGTCTGCATTGGCACTGGAGTCCTAATGTTTATCTGGACTCGACCCAAGCCCTCATGCCATCTTAATCAACTCAGCAATCGCACCACTGACACCGGCAAAAATCTGGTGAGGCTTGGCTGAGCCATACATATAGGCGGGCGTGGTGATAACTTTATTGCTATGATCTACGACATATTTTTCAACCGCGCAATTCTGATGTTTGGCACCGGTTTTTTCTAATTCGGATGCGGTTCCGGCATCTTCTCCGATGGTCACATTAATGCCTTTTTTCCCCAACGCCAATGCCATGATGGCCGGCGCAATACAAATGGCCGCGATGGGCTTATGACTGTCGCTAAACTCTTTCACGATCCTGGCCACCTGTGGATCAATTTGGCCCCCACTCCCCTTTTTTCCAAAATCACAGAGATGCAACGCGGCTCCGAAACCTCCCGGAAATGCCAGGGCGTCAAAATTCTCTGCTTTGAGTTGTTCCAACGACTGAATCTCGCCACGAGCAATGCGGGCGGCCTCTTGCAACACATTTCGCTTCTGTCCGGTGGGCTTTTGAGTGAGGTGGTTCGTTTCTTCAACTTCTTTATTGGGTGCAAAGACCTCATATTCAGCTCCGTTTTGACCGATGGCAATGAGCGTGCTAATGGCTTCCGTAATTTCAGCTCCATCTAAAAACCCACAACCTGAAAGAATCACCGCCACTTTTTTCATAATTTCCTCCTTTTCCCTGAATGCACCGTAGAAGAGACACCAGCTTCAACCCGAACCGTCCAAGTATTTCGGGATAAGTGTTACGCTAGTATGACTCTGGGATGAAGGTCAATCTCTGAATATTCCTGAATTCTCTTGCGAGTCCGGGAACTTCACTCCCTGCTATGTTCTCAAAAAGAATAACGTCTCCTCTCAACTTCCAGCCCGCAGCAAAAGCTTGGTCATTCACCAACCAGTTCTCCCATGGTACGCTGTGGAAAGTTCTTCTATTACACCTTTTCAATGAGGAAACGCATGAATCACCAGCGTTTTGATTTTCGCGGAACAGGTTTCAGTTGTTTATGGTTATTTGTCTGGACGTGGGTGGTGACGGTAATCACCTTTGGTTTATTTTTTCCATGGGCCTATTCCGCTCAACAGCGGTGGATATCGGAACATACCTTCATCGGTAATCGCCAGCTCGCCTTTCAGGGAACAGGAATTGGATTTTTTGGGACCTGGCTCCTGATCATGGTGCTCACGATCATTACCTTCGGACTCTATATGCCTTGGGGCTTTTGCCGGTTAAAACGATGGCAGACCAATAATCTCGCCTTTGCAGATGAGGAATTCCAAGGGTAACTCCTGGTATGCATCAATGACTATTCTTATCCTGGCAGTGGGGAGTTACGGGGATGTGCTGCCCTTGGTGGGTATGGCCCGACAGCTCCGGCAGCGCGGGCATACGGTCACGGTCTTCACCAGTGCCCATTTCACAGAGCTTGTTCAAAAAGCGGGAGTGGAGTTTGTCCCCCTGGGAACGGCCGAGGATTATGACGCCATGGCCGATAATCCCGCGTTATGGCATCCTCACAAAGGCTGGCGACTCATCATGAAGCGGCTGGTCTCCGGCGCCCTGGAAGAAACCTATGGTCTCCTCAAGTCAAAAGTCATCAAAGGAAACACCCTGTTGGTGAGTTCCACCTTGGGATTTGCCGCTCGTCTCATTCAAGAAACCCACCATATTCCGCATGCCACGGTCCATTTTTCGCCGGGCGTCTTTCACTCAGCCCACCAAGCCCCGAAAATTCCCGGCCTGCCACTTCCGGATTGGTTGCCCGTTGCATTCAAACACCACATGTGGAAAATTCTGGATCACACAATCATCGATCCTGTGGTGAAATCTCGGCTGAATCGTTTTCGCCGCCAGCTCGGCTTACCGAGAGTGTCGCGGATCTTCCACGACTGGCTGCATTCACCCGATCTGGTCTTAGGGCTCTTCCCTGAGTGGTTTGCCGCTCCTCAGCCTGACTGGCCTCCAGGAACACATGTCACTGGGTTTCCTCTCTATGATGAAGCTCCGGACAGCGTCCTCCCCGGAATCGTCCAGAATTTCTTGGATGCACACCCGGAACCATTGATCTATACCCCAGGCTCGGCCAATAAACATGGACAAGCCTTTTTCAAGGAGGCGGCCGAAGCCAGCCAGAAATTGGGACAACCGGCGATTTTTCTGACGCGGTATCCGGAACAACTTCCCCCTTCCCTCCCGACGGGAGTGACGCACTTTTCCTATGTGCCCCTTAGTCAACTCCTCCCGCATGCGGCTGCCATCATCCACCATGGAGGCATCGGCACCTGCTCCCAAGCCTTACGGGCAGGAACCCCGCAACTGATTCAACCCCTGGCGTTTGACCAATTTGATAATGCGGCTCGTGTGGAAAAATTAGGAGTGGGTAGGATGATTCGAAAACGAAACTTTAAAGCTTCCAAAATCGTGCATCATCTCCAGACCCTGCTCGGCTCTTCTGAGGTGAAAACGCAATGCCAGAGCCTACAAAAAAATTTCCTGGAAAATGATGATCTCAGTAGAAGTTGTCATCTGCTCGAAACAACTTTCAGAATGGTATGACTACTCGGCGACACGTGAGGGCTGGTGGATGGCCACGTCCTCTTGTCAACATATATTTTTGTAATTACTCTCCACTGAAAGGCCGGTAAAGCTTGATGAACTTTGCAAACACTTGCTAAAGTGCCGGGGTCGTGACAACACCATCTCCCTTACAATTCAAAAAGAAAAATCCAAAAGCCATAATCTCCACGAAATTTGGAGATATTGAAATTCGCTTTTTTATGGATGACGCGCCTCGACATGTGGAAAGCTTCCTTAATCTCATCAACCTGAAATTTTATGATGACACGACCTTTCACCGGGTCGTCCCGCAATTCCTGATCCAGGGTGGCGACCCATTAAGCAAGCATCCAGAGCGGGAACTCCATGGCACCGGGGGACCGGGTTTTAGCCTTCCGCCCGAACCGAGTGATCGACCTCACCGTCGTGGAACAGTTGCCATGGCCAAGGTCCCACGAAATCAGGATGCCACCCGTGATATCTCCGATAGCGGATCGCAGTTCTATATCATCGTAGAAGACACCAGCAGTCTAGATCGCATGTATACGGTGTTTGGCAGGGTGGTGAAAGGAATGGAAGTGGTAGACCAGATTGTCGACTTGCCACGCGATAGCCGGGACAATCCGCTGGAACCCATACGGATGAAGATCAGAGCAGAAGAATAGCCCTTAAGCGGAGTGTTGAATAATACTGATCTCCGAGGGCAAAACGTCGCATCGGCATACGGCCCCCTGGAAGATTTCGGGTCGGTTCAAAAAAGTCCGTCCAGCAAGGCCACAGCCATTTTTCGCGCGGAGCGTACATGTAATACGTGAGCACGGAAAAATGGGGAGAACGCCGCTGGCGGCTTTTTTCAACTGACCCGTTAGACAAACGCGATACTGGCGTATGTCACCGTGGAATTAAACTGATCGGTAATCCCCCGATCATAGCGTAGCACCTGCCCTTTGAAATCCTCTCCATCACGCTTGAGCAGTTTCATCAGGGAAAAAATGACGGAAAACCCTAGAATGCGCCGCTGATTCCCCTCTTTCAAGATAAACTCTGCAAACCCTTCGGGATCAGCTTCTTCCACCTTCTTCAACATTTCAAGATCAATCTGCATACATCGGTGAAATGAAAAATCGGTGGGGGGCGTTTTGTCTCCATAGCGAATTCCGATATGCGCTAAATTGGCGCTGCCAATGACACACACCTGTTGCCCGCTGGCCTGAATCGCGCGTTTGGTAATCGTGAGAAATTGATCAATGCGGTGAAAGAGCTGTTGATACTCCCCGCCCGTAAGCGTATCCGCAGGAAAGTCCACAAGAATAGGCACAATGGAAATTTCCCGCTCTTCACCAAGCGCATGTTTGATAAACGGCAGTTGCAACTCCAGACTATGCTCACGGAGATGGGCAATATCTTCCACAAAAAATGTCTCACCGGTTTCTTTGCGGATCAAGTCGATAATCGTTCGATTAACCGGCACTGTCCCAAACGGCGTTTCAAAATCTTTATCCGTAAAGGCCACTCCCCCTTCGAGACCCGCATGGCAGGTACCGATCAACACCAACACATCGGGGACCTGACCTTCCCGTAATTCCTGATAGCCCCATGCGTAGATGGGCCCGGCATCTTTCAATTCAAAATTTGGGGCGACCAGACCTCTAATCATCTGACCGGCACATTCTGCTTTTCCTTTTTCCGGTCCTTCCTTTGAGGCATAAAACCCGTCGATCTGCGCCCGCAGTTTTGCCGGATCGGCCTCATATTGTTTCCCGGCAAACCCCATCGGCCTCGCATCAAGTTTTCGATAGGCCTCAAAGGCTTGCGCCTGAACCTGTTTCAGTCGATCACCTTCCAAGAATAATTTCTCGTCCAGGTCGCTCACCAATTTTGTGAGACGATCCGGCATCATAAATTCGCCATACTTTTTAAGATATTCAGCACCAACCTGTTCCAGAGAATGGTCCCCATCAAAAAACTGAAACAGATAGAAAAAATTCAGCGGTAACACCAGCTTTTCAGAAGACAGGCCGGAAGGGTCCCACAGCACAATATATTGCTCCTCCCCCTGCTTTAGCGGGGAATATTGCAAATTCCGGAGAACCGGGTAATTTTTGGAATCTTTTTCAACAGTCTCGGTACTCATATAAAAGGTCCTATCCTGGCTGAAAGGAAAAATTTAGTCCTAACCCGGTTCATTATACGGGTGCCTAGATCAGGCCCGCAACCAATCAGGACAAGGGGTTTTGATGAATATCGTGAAAGGGAAAAATGGTAGGGGTTCAACCAAGCCGGGATAAGGAATAAGGGCACAGAGCCCAGGAAAGATTAAGGCTAGTGTCCTGTCATTCGTTTGGCCAATCGTTGGGCGACACGTTTCATGGCGGTGGATCGGTCACCAGGATCAAGCAGCACATTCAACACGTGGACTTGCTTGTGATCATCAACGGCAATGGTCAACGCTTGTACTAAGTCCCCAAACGTGCCCACCCGATGGCCCACGCCTCCACCCAACAAATCACAGATCTTCTCGTACTGCCATTCATATAGGTCATTAAACGGCCCTTCAAGAATTTCCCGTTCGGTCCCATAGCCACGATTATTCAACACCACCACGATTGGAGCCTGCGCATAGCGAATACAGGTGGACAATTCAGTGCCGGTCATTTGGAATGCCCCGTCACCAACTAAGACAAGTGGCCTCAGTCCGGGATCGGCAAACCCCGCACCGAGAGCGGCAGGGACACTAAATCCCATGGAGGTGTAATAGGCCGGAGACAGGAACTCCGCACTCTTTCGAACACGTAGATCGGCCGCAGCAAACAGCGACTCCCCGACATCTGCAATCACCACCGTTTTGTCATTCAGCAGTCCATCCAGATATCCGAAGACATTGCGAAGGGTCACGGCCGCTTCCGGACCAGGTGGGTCAAACCGGACGCTATCGCGTGGCGGGAGCGCTCGTGCAGGGAAAGACGGCAAGGGGGACGCCACCAGGGCTCGAATAAAATCTTCAAAACGGACGTCTTCATATTTATGATGCTTAATGGCAATGGAGTCCGCCGTCGCATGAACAGTCCGGCCTGTCGCCAGGAGCGTGGCATGCGCTTTGGCGTCTTCAACATCAGTGAGCAATGTTCCTAGGGTCAACAGACAGTCAGCGTTTTCCACAAACTCCAGAATTTCTTCCCGTCCCACCAATCCGCCATACACCCCGATATTCAATGGATGGTCTTCGCGAATAACCGACTTCCCCAGCAAGGTCGTGGCGATAGGCACATGCATATGCTCGACCAGTTCGGTCAATTGGTCCTGAAGACCGAACCGATGGATTTCGGCGCCGGCCAGAATAATCGGTCGCTCGGAACCTGACAGAATGCCGCGAACTTCTGCGACGGCTTCTTTAAGGGCGGCCGGGTCACTTTGGCAGGCCGTGACTTTCGGTGGACTCGTTGAAGCCACCTGCACGGGAGTCATCACGAGGTCTCGTGGAATCTCCAAATAGATCGGCCTCTTAAATTGCATTAACGCCTTTAAGGCCCGGTCAATCTCCCGTTCAGCCGTATGAGGGTCATCTAAAACGACGGAGGCCACCGTAACCTTTTCAAAGACATCGCGTTGGGTCGAAAAATCACGAACCATGTGATGAAGGAAGGGATTATTGACTCGTTCATTCAGGCCGGGTGAGCCGGAGATCAACACCACCGGCGACCGCTCGGCATAGGCACAGGCAACGGCATTAACCATATTCAGACCACCGACGCAATAGGTCACACATGCGCCGCCAATCCCATGTATGCGCGCATAGGCATCCGCTGCAAAGCCAGCACAATCTTCCCGGGTTGTTCCGATGTGCCGGATAGG
The DNA here is from genome assembly GCA_032139905.1 of Nitrospira sp. MA-1. Lineage (NCBI taxonomy): Bacteria > Pseudomonadati > Nitrospirota > Nitrospiria > Nitrospira sp. MA-1. The sequence goes on along the minus strand of JAQJDB010000007.1, from coordinate 910,347 downwards.
CGATTCTTCGATGAGCTTAAAGAGGGTCAGCACATAATCGCCGGGAATGCCAAAAATATGATGCAGTCCCAGCTTGTACAGACGGTCCAGGAGAAGTGTGCCAATGGTGTAGGAATCACTCATAAGTATTCCAACCCTTTTGTCATTATATCGGAATACATCCTAATAAAAAGAAGGGACGCACTCAATAAATCCACTTATGGAGATTTCAACGAAAAGAAAATCAAGGGGATACTTTCAAAACAATTGGATTTCTCCATTCAGGAATTGGACAAAATCGGCGATGACTCGGTGCTGCCCTAAAACAGATTATCATTCTAAACCCACGGTGAAGGATCTGTGTCCAGAAAGAGAAGCCAGGGCTCAACGCGATCCAACATTCATATGAAGCCTTACTATCAAAAGATTGCTCTCTCCCTCGGGCAACCTACACTTTTATTGTAACCTTCTGCACCATCTAGACGCTTACAATCATTATATAAAAGCAGACACAGCCTCAGTCATTTTCTGGAATACCCCGAGGGCTAGAAAAATTCAATGGAGAGGAAAATTAATGTTGATTTTATTCACGCAAAGAGCAAAGATTCTCCATCACAGGGATTGCATCCTTCGGCAAGGAGGCCGCGCACAGTGGATTAAGACGTTCCCACTCGGGAGGTCGTATGGTGCGGGTACAGAAACACAAAGAGCGTGGTAGGCGGGCGTAGCCCGTTCATCACGTTTTTTTTGGTCTAGTGAACAGGGTAAAGCTAATCACGAATCCATTTATGTTTATTTCCAGCTCCATGTTGACAGGCGACGCGAAAAAGGAGAGCCGCTAATGGACATATCCAAAGCAAGAGTGGCAATTGCTCATGGATCTTGCCTGTTGTCTGCGGGCTCATCCTATTGCTGGGGACGCTTCCGCAGGAAACGAGGGCCCAAACCACCCCATGGGTTGAGGGATCCATCGGCCTGCCGGCAGGGTATGGATAAGGGTTCTCTCTCAGCGGAAATGGGCGATGGGTCGCCTTTGCGTCCTTAGCCGACAACCTAGTTCCGGGAGACACCAACCAGGTCTTCGACATATTTGTGAATGATCGTCAAACCGGAACCATCACGCGGGTGAGCGTGCCTCCGGGAGGGGAAGAATTTGAGACCGATAGTTACCGTGTTGAAGGATGTGGACGAATTAGCTGCACCGATTACGGTGAACGGGACATTAACCTTTTCTCCGTTTTAGGCGAGGAAAAATACAAAAGGTTTTGACCCCAGAGAACCATTTATTTTTGTTGATTTTATTACATGCAAAAAATATAGTTCCACTATGAATAGATTTCCATAAACTCATAAAAGCCATTATTTAAATAAATCTCATGGAAGAGGTTTAACCCAGGGAGGGGTGAGAAATTTTTCTCACCCCTTTTTTTATTTGACCGCCAGCATAAAAGGGCTATAAACACACATCCCTTTATGCCGCACCAGACTCTAAAAGGAGACCGAAAATGAACAATCGGGCAATCAAATTTTCGGCTAAACCCACAAATTCCGCCTTTATTGCTGGCTTAGTTTCTCTATTAGGTATGCTGTTCAACCTAGGCTGGACCAATACAGCAGGTGGCGAAACCGACCTGAATGGCGATGGCAGAGCTGACCTGGTATGGCGCAATACTAGTACCGGCGCCACAGGCCTTTGGCTTATGAATGGGACCACAATAGAGGCCACGGCCTTTCCAGGTGGCGTGCCCTTGGCATGGCAGATCGCGGGCGTAGGCGATGTGACGGGGGATGGACAGGCCGATGTCATCTGGCGCAATAGCAATTCGGGCACGATGGCGATATGGGTAATGAACGGCTTGAGCATCACCCGGACAGGATTCCCCGGCACGACCTCGATAGACTGGACCATTCAGGGGGTCGGTGATTTGGATGGCAACGGCAGGGCTGACCTGGTATGGCGCAATACCAGTACCGGCGCCACGGCCCTTTGGCTCATGAATGGGACCACAATTGGAAACATCGCCTTTCCAGGTGCCATGCCCTTGGCATGGCAGATTGCGGGCGTAGGCGATGTGACGGGGGATGGACAGGCCGATGTCATCTGGCGCGATAGCAATTCAGGCTCGATGGCGATATGGGTGATGAACGGCTTGAGCATCACCCGGACAGGATTCCCCGGCACGACCTCGATAGACTGGACCATTCAGGGGGTCGGTGATTTGGATGGCAACGGCAGGGCTGACCTGGTATGGCGCAATACCAGTACCGGCGCCACGGCCCTTTGGCTCATGAATGGGACCACAATTGGAAACATCGCCTTTCCAGGTGGCGTGCCCTTGGCATGGCAAATCGTGGGCGTAGGCGATGTGACGGGAAATGGGCAGGTCGATGTCATCTGGCGCAATAGCAATTCGGGCACGATGGCGGTGTGGGTAATGAACGGCTTGACCATCGCTAGAGTAGGTTTCCCTGGCAGCGCCCCGACGGACTGGATAATTTCCGGCCGAGGGGACGTACCATCGACGATCATTCAGACAGGCACCGTGTCAGGCCAGGTAACGTCCTCCGCGAATGGTGAAGTGGTAGCCGGCGCCATTATACGCACAACTGCCGGGAATACCACGTCTGCGGCAGATGGCCGTTTTACCGTTGCGGCTGGTATAGGAGAGCGAATTGTAGTTCATGTCGAGGCCACAGGCTTTGCGGAAGCCTTTCCGGTTGTTCGCGTGTCGGCTGGCCAGATGACCAATCTCGGGGTTCGGCTCCTTCCCACTGGAGTTATTGCGTCAATGGCAGTCGCAAATGGCGCCAGCGTGACAATCCCGAATTCGACTGCTCAAGTGCCAATTCCGCCCAATGGCCTTGTCCCAAGGTCCGGAGGAGCATCCGCTGGCACTGTTAATGTGGCGGTCACTCCGATCAACCCTGCCCTTGATATCAACTTGATGCCCGGTGATTTTAGGGGCGTGTCTGCAAGAAACGGATCCCAAGTTCCAATTGAAAGCTTTGGCGCGATGCTAATCGATGTGCGCGATGCAACTGGAACACGTTACAACCTCGCACCCGGGATGACCTCAACCATTCGCATTCCAGTTGGAACCCTTTCTCCCACTCTTCCGCCAACCATTCCGCTCTTCTTCTTCGACGAAAACACTGGATTATGGATTGAAGAAGGCACAGCAGAACTCCAAGGCCTGGCGCCCAATCATTACTATGAAGGGACCGTGAGGCGAATTAGTTACTGGAATGCGGGTCTAATATTTGAAACAGTCGTTGCGGAAGGTTGTGTTCATAACGCAGCCAATCAGCCCGTCCCAAATGTACTTGTGCAAACATTGGGAATCAATTATTCCGGTGCAGCATCAGTCAGAACGGCCGCCGATGGTACTTTTAGGGTTCCCTTACGTCGAGACAGCACGGCAGTTCTTATTGCTCTTGATGGAACTAGACTAAGCAGTACGCTAGCTATTGGCCCTAGCAGTACAAACTTTCCGTTGTCCCCCTGCCTTATTCTGACCTCGCCAACGAACGGATTAAGTATAAAGCTGACGTGGGGTGCTCAACCATCCGATCTCGATTCACACATTTTTTCCCCAAACGGGGATCATGTCTATTTCGCTAACAAAGGGAGCTTTGGGACTCTTCCATTTGCAAGGCTTGATGTCGACGATAGGACTGGGTTTGGTCCTGAGGTAATAACTATTGCACGATTAATGAAGGGAACCTATCAGTATCTTGTGCATAATTTCAGTGGGTCATTTAATCCTGGAATGATTGGTTCTCCTGCGCGTGTCGAATTGACGCGGGATGGTGCATCGACAGTCTATGTGCCGCCATCTGGTGAAGGGACAACTCGGTATTGGCATGTCTTCAATATACTTGTCGATGCTCAGTGTCTTGTGAGCATTGTACCGGTTAATAGATGGGAAAGTGCACCATCTAGACCATCTGTTTCTCCTCCCACGCTCTGCCCGGCAAATTAGGTGATTGGCAAAGAAAAGTGGGGAGATCCATCAGAATCTCCCCACAAATTCATATAACACTAGACCTGCTGTCGGAGTTCGGAAAAGCCGACTAGAATTAACTGCCGTTCGCTGACTTGGAGAGGAGGCATGAAGCATTGATAGGAACGAAGTCGAGCAATACGTTATTCCCCTGAATCACGAAAGATACCTTTTATAATTAAGTGCCCCGTAAAATACTCCAAAAAAATCAATGCTGGAGGAAAACTTTAGAAGGTAGGCAATCCCGTAATTTCCGTGGAACAAGATTCTGCTTTCACCATCTGTCTCAATGCGATACTTGTGGCCGATCTGGGGAACGCGTTGGCACCTGTGCTTTTCCCTAAGTTCCTCAGACAACTGGCAGGGCTACTTCTGGATTATCTGCAGCAATGGAATCGAATAGATCGTGAAGCCAGCGCTGAGCTTCCTCCGTACACCTTATTTCTGCCATGTGCGAATACGGCGCTCCTTATCACACTCCCGTTTAACAGATGTACAGGCCTCTAATCATACTAATCGGCATAGTATACGAAACCCGTCTGCAAAATTCTGCCTAATTGTCGTATGGATTTTTAGCATTGCCAACGCTATCAACAACTGCGCAGTGGTGAGAAAGATAAGGTGTCATCCAAAAGAAGCTAAGATAGATTTCCGATTACCAATGTCGGGAATGACGAAGACGATAACTCTGGCAGCTTTACCTTGGCACAGATCCTTCGCCGGAGGCTCAGGATGACAACGTGGGGATGGCTTCAATGAGTCATGAGGTGTGCGTTCAATGTCGGAATGTTGAAATGGAAAGTTTCACCCATCGAGAGTTTTAGTAGCTAGGAGACTATTGAGCCGGAGTTTCCCTAGGGATACAAGTGGCACCAGACCTGGTGGCCTTTTTCGGGAGGACCGATTTGCGTCAATTTTGGCTCTACTGTTTTGCAGATATCCATCACTTCTGGACAGCGGGGATGGAACCGGCATCCGGCGGGAGGATTTAAGGGCGAGGGGACATCGCCGGGAAGGATAATGCGTTTGGGTGGGGCTGTTGGATCGGGAACCGGATTGGCAGAGAGCAATGCCTGCGTGTAGGGGTGCTTGGGGGTCGCAAAGAGATCCTCAGCAGGAGCGACTTCCGCGAACTTGCCTACATACATGACCGCGATCCGGTCGGCAAGGTATTGCACCACATTGAGATCATGCGTGATGAACAAATAGGAGAGGTCAAATTCCTGCTGGAGGTCACGAAGCAGATTCAGGATTTGCGCTTGAATGGACACGTCCAGGGCTGACACCGCTTCATCACAGACGATGAATTTTGGATTGAGCGCCAGGGCACGCGCAATGCCTACCCGCTGGCGTTGGCCGCCTGAGAATTCATGCGGATACCGTGATTGATGCTCCGGCCTCAAACCCACACGAATAAACAACTGATTCACTTGATCCTGCAGTTCCTGGCCTTTGGCAATCTCATGAATCTTGAGCGGCTCCGCCACAATGGCCCCGATAGTCATGCGGGGATTGAGTGAGCTATACGGGTCCTGAAAAATGATTTGCATCCGGCGACGTGTCTGCCGTAACTCCTTCGAAGAGAGCGCCAACACATCCCTTCCCTCGAAGGTTACCGATCCCGCCGTCGGCTCCATGAGCCGGAGTATACTTCGTCCCACCGTGGTCTTCCCACAACCTGACTCTCCAACCAGGCCTAACGTTTCCCCCTGGTTCAGGTGGAACGTAACATCGTCGACCGCCTGAACCCATGCCGACACACGGGAAAAGAGTCCGCTTCGGACGGGGAAATATTTTTTCAACCCTGTGACTTGGAGTAAGGATTTCGTGGAATCAGTCATCAGTAACGACGAATTCTTAAATTTGGATGTAGAATTTTCTTATAACAGAAATGGTCATGCAGTTCGTTTCCATCATTTTTCTTTTTTTTCATATAACCAACACACGGTTTCATGCGACTCCCCCACTTGCACCGTTGGCGGAGGCTGAAGAGGGCAATGCTCCATCACTTCCGGACAACGGGAAGAAAAATGGCAACCGGGCGGATACTGTAAGGGAGACGGCACGGTTCCCGGAATGGCTTCTAATCTGGCCTGACGTTCACCCGGTCGCGGCAGCGATTTTAAGAGCGCGCTCGTGTAGGGATGGCTGGGATTGCGGAATAATTCTTTCACGGTTGCCCGTTCGGCAATTTTGCTCGCATACATGACAATGACATCCTGGGCAAATTGCGCGACCACGCCCAAGTTATGTGTGATCAGCAAAATAGCCATACCCAAATCCTTCTGAAGAGCCGACAGCAGATCCAGAATTTGCGCTTGTATGGTCACATCCAAGGCCGTGGTCGGTTCGTCGGCAATCAACAGATCAGGTTTACAGGCCAGGGCCATGGCGATCATCACCCGCTGCTTCATCCCGCCGGACATTTCATGGGGGTATTGATCGATACGGCTTTCAGGGGCCGAAATACGCACTTTCTCCAGCAAGCTGATCACTTCTTTTCGAATATCGCGATCCGTTAGGTTCGTGTGAATGTTCAGGACTTCACCGATCTGATCGCCGATCGACATGACTGGATTCAGCGAGGTCATGGGCTCTTGAAACACCATGCCAATGGATTTTCCACGAATCCGGCGCATGTCCTTTTCAGGAAGATCCAGCAGATTCTGCCCTTTGAAATGAATCGTGCCACCAATCACACGACCAGGAGCAGAGATCAGACGCATGATCGACAGGGCTGCCACGGACTTCCCACAGCCGGATTCTCCCACCAAGGCCAGCGTTTGCCCCCCTCGAATGGAAAAGCTCACATCGTCAACGGCTTTGATTTCACCTTTATCCGTGAAAAACGAGGTCCGAAGGTTGGACACCTGTAAGAGTGGATGTACGCTGGATTCCATTTACCGGCTTCGCAATTTCGGATTTAAGGCCTCACGCAGGCCTTCTCCAACAAGATTAAAGGCCAGCACCACCAAAAAAATCGCCAGGCCGGGAATAAAGAATAACCAGGGCGCATCGAACACAAACCCTTTGCCATCCGACAGGATATTGCCCCATGTGGCATAGGGCGGAGGTACTCCAAAACCCAGAAAGCTTAAACCCGACTCTGTTAAAATTGCCGAGGCGACGCCGATTGTGGCTGACACAAACACCGGCGCCAGAGCATTGGGCACCATATGCCGGAAAATAATCCGCCCCTCGGGTATCCCTAATGCTTTAGCTGCGGTCACATAGTCCTGCTCACGGATGGACAAAAACTCCGCCCGGACAAATCGGGCCGTCCCCATCCAACTAAACAACCCAATAATGATCATGATGGTGTAGATGCTGGGCGGGAGGAGAGCCACGGCAGTCAGTATGAGGAAAAATGTCGGGAAACACATCATGGCATCGGTGAATCGCATGATCAGCGTATCGACGGTAATAAACCACAACTTCACGTGCCCGTAAAAACCGGAAAGCCCGCCCAACAAGATGCCAATCCCCAAGGAAATTCCGACTGCCACAAACCCGATAGACAGCGATACAAACGAGCCCTGAAACATCCGGGCGAATACGTCACGCCCCAATTCGTCCGTGCCCATGAGATAGACCCCGCCAAACGGCCGATCTTCCGGAACACTATCTGGAGAAGGCACAGACAGCGGGGGAAGAAATTTATCTGTCAGTCGTACCGCTTCCGGATCGAATACAACCCACCATTCCGTCAGGACTTTCCCGGTCAATGCCATCAGCAAGAGAAGCACGAGGACCCAAAAACCGAAGAGAGCCTGGTAGTCTTTGGTAAATACGCGGAGGAATTCTTCCCATGGCGTTTCCTGTGGAGCCAGGCCTTCCGCATCAAGGGAGGCCACCTTGGATTTAAGTGAAGCGCCGGTCTTTGAGTGATTCATGAAGGGATCGTTACTCTGGTTCTCGTGATTAATGCAGGCGGATTCTCGGATCCACCACCGCATACAGAATATCCGAAATCAAGGTGCCCAATAAGGTCAGAACTGCGGCGATAAAGTTGAGTGTCATGATGATCGGAAAATCTCTTGAAAGAATGGCTTCATAGGCTAGCCGTCCCAACCCCGGCCAGGCAAAAATCTGCTCAAAGATCACGGACCCGCCAATCAACCCGGGGAGCAGAAGACCGAACATGGTCACAAACGGCAGTAGCGCATTCCCCAACGCATGGCCATAAATCACGGTATCCTCCTGAAGACCTTTCGCCCTGGCGGTCCGGACATAATCCTGGCTCAACACCTCTAACATCTGAGAGCGAACATAGCGAGACAGCACCGCGATCCCCCCGATTGCCGTCATGACGGATGGAATGACCAAATGCCAGATACGATCCATCATCTGATAGGCGGGCTGGGCATGCTCCATTCCGAAAGTCTTGATGCTGATCACCGGAACCCCCAACCATCCCACCACCCACAAAATGGCTAAAAATGACAGGAAAAACCCGGGAACCGAAATGAGCGCATACGACGAAAATACGGTCAGCCGGTCATACAGCCCGCCTCGAAATACCGCCCCATAAATCCCGGCAGGAAAAGCCCACGTCCACACCAGAATCGTGGCTAGAATAAATAAGGGCAAAGAATTCAGAAATCGATCCCAAATTTTAGGAAGGACCGGCTGGCTATCCTTGAAAGACTTGAGTTCCCCGGAAGCCAAGTCCCTTATCCAATACGCATATTGCACATAGAGCGGATCATCTAAGTGGAAGGCCGCGCGAATTTTGGCGATATCTTCCGGTTTCATCCGGGGATTCATCGGATCCACTTCACTGGGTTCCCCTGGAGCCAGATGAATAAAGGAATGGGCCAAAAAAGACACAATGACCAGCAGAATCAGCCGTTGCGTCACATTGCGAACAATAAAATTCCACATGGTAGATCTGTTGTAACCTGAGAGCCTATCGTATGACTTAAAAGTCCGGCGTCAACTCCAATTTTCGCCATTTTTTGAAATAAAACGTGATGTCCCCGCTTTTGGTGGGATAAATTTTCTTGAACTGTTCTTTCCCATCCGGCCCTTCCTCGACCAGCACAATTTTCTTATCCAACACCCTGGTGCTTAAGGGCGCGTAGAGGAAGGTATAGGGCTGATCCTTATGAATCAACCGATGTAGCTCATGCGTCAATTCCTCTTGTCGATCTCTATTGTATTCCTGGCGGATTCGGACAATGAGTTCGTCAGCTCGTGGGTTCTTGTACCCTACAAAATTCAATTGTTGTGGCCCTGCCTGGCTGGAATGCCAAATCTGATAGAGATCGGGGTCAATGGTCATGCTCCAGCCTAGAACGACCGCATCAAAGTCTCCAGTATTCACAAAATCGTTCAAAAACACGGCCCATTCGAAGACCTGCGTGTTCACTTTGACGCCGATTTTTTTCCAGGCATTTTGCGCAATGGTCATCAAATTTTTTCTGATGGGATTTCCATTATTCGTAATCAATGTAAACTCAAAAATTTTTCCATCCTTTTCGAGCCAGCCATCCCGATTCATGATCCATCCGGCCTTTTCAAAAATCGCACGTGCTCCTTGTGGATCGTAAGGAAGCGGTTGAATGGACTGATCATACCATTCGGTATTTCGGGGATAGGGTCCGGTCGTCCGTTCACCTTCTCCATACACAAGATAGGTGATGATCTCATCAACATTAATCGCCATTCCCAAGGCTGTCCTGATCATCGGATCGGCAAATAAGGGTTTTCGGTTGTTGTAGCCGATATAGTTGTAGGCAAATCCCAGACTGCTAAACCATTGATAGGTCGGATCGTTTTTATAACGGTCGACCTGATGGGGCTGCGCGCCATAAAAATCTATCGCACCCGTCCGGAATTCCACTTCCTGGGTGAACAGTTCAGGAATAATGCGCATATAATAATCCTGATATTGTGCGGGTCCCTCCCAATAGTCCTCATACCGTCGAAGATGAATAAATTCATCTCCCTGCCATTCGACAAACTGAAAGCTTCCGCTGCCGATAGGTTGCCGATTAAACTGACTCTCTCGAATCCCGAAAGCCTTTTGCGCCTCCTCCGACAATCCTCGCTCCTGTTTCTCCCTGTTTAAGGCTTCAGCATTGAGAAGATGCTCGGGAAGAATCCCCATCATCCACGCATTGATGGCAGGGGAATAGAGGCGCTTGTAAATAATTCTGACCGTATAGGGATCCACGACTTCCACCGTTTTAATCGGCTCAAAGTCCGGAGTCCGGGGTGACAAATTTTTGGGATTCATGATGGCTTCATACGTAAACTTCACATCTCCCGCATCAAACACATGCCCATCATGGAATTTCACGTCCTGACGAAGATGAAACAGGATCGTGGGATTGTGTTCGCCCACGGGAAGAATATCCGGAAATTTGGCCCGCAGGGGTTCCTCCAACTCCTTTGGAACCAGCTCTTGAGGATGAACCAGTTCGTCATAAGGAAAGTGCTCAAAGTACCGCTCACCGAGAACCGGCTGTAAACGGGTGAATAAATCCTGGTCCACCTCCGAGAGCGTCAACGCCACTCGTTCCGGTACCTCAATGCTCACGGAAATGTCTTTGAGTTGGGGTTTGCCTTCCGCATCGGGCAGAAGGAGTGAAATAGATTCTGATCGTTGGGCCGAGGGTAATAATTCAATGGATTGCACCCTATCCTGTAGCCCCTCAATGGTTCCATTCTTCCAAGCCTGATGAATCTTCTGAAAGAGCCCGTCCCCTGTCACTTCAGTCCCATCCGGAAAACGGTGATGCGGGTTGACCAGGACATAGGCTCGCTCCGTAATCTGCCAATCGGTGGCTAATCGGCTCCGAAGCTTCAAGTCTTCATCTAAATCCAGCAGCCCTTCAAACACGTGGCTCACAATATTGGAACTAGCTGAATCCGCATTCAAGATAGGATTGAGAATTTTGGCATCCCCGATGGACGCTTCAATGTAGGTCACGAGTCGATCGGGATTGCCGGCCGCCTGGTTTTCGTAGGTAGGAACCCAAAAATAGGATTGAACCAGAAAAATGACCAGGGTCAGCGGGATGAACAGCAAAAGACGTTTGACAAGCATAGAGGTCTGAATGAACCCGATCCAGTATAATGCCTCAATGTTATCAAGAACCCAAAAGGGATGCTATGCCTGATTGATCGTAATCCAAAAATCATGACGCCGGAGGTGAAATATGCGCTCTAACATTTAGAAACATTCCGACATTCCTATGGATAAATATTCAAGTTGATCGTTCCTGGGTCCCCCTCCTTTGTGAGGTTTTGTTCCGAAGAGGATCAAAGACGGAGGGGAGGTAGCCTTTGCGGAGCCTTCATTGGTTTTATCCAGCGGTGTTCGCCCGATAACCCACGGACTCTACCTCCCCGACCTCTTCTTACAAAGGAGAGGAATTTCAAGCCAATGGCAATCGAAAGAAGAGCACGAAAATGGGCGTGACCCACGGAAAATCCTAATAAACCCAAATTTAATAAGGGGAAGGGGAAGAAGTGCGAGGCTATGCCCAAAACCGGGCATACGGTTTAGCTGTCTGATTGGATCTGACTTAGACAGGAAGGCATGAGAAAAAATCCTAATGACTTATGAGGGAAAGGCGATACATGACGGAGATGTGGTCGGGTGAGGCCTTTTATGACCTGCACCTCTCCCGCCAATTGAGATGTGGGATAGCTGCTCATGGCCACGGTACCATTATAAGTTGGCCTTTTCTACGCCTAGGACAGATCTACTTTGACTTCTCCATTTTCGACGACGGTCGGGTAGGTTCTCACATGACTGGAGGGATTATTAACACAATGGCCGGTTTTCACATTGTACTCCCACCCATGCCAGGGACAGGTCACCGTCTCCCCTTCGACATCGCCCTCGCCTAAAGGACCGCCTCTATGCAGACACGTGTTATCGATGACATGAAAGGCTCCATCCACTTTAAAGACGGCCAAACATTTTTCACCGGCCTCCACCACCATACCTTTTCCCTCTTCAACTTCCTCTATTTTCGCGATACGCACTAACTCCGACATAGGTCCTCCTCAATGCCAAAGAGCCTGTCCACTTAAGATTTCTTCAAGGGATCTGTAATTTTTTTGAGTAAACTGGATAAGGAGGGCGCAGCATCGCCGTTTCCTTTTTCCGCATTGTCGATATTGGCTGTAAGGGATTTTGCAATCTGAAGAAACGCCTGAGCTTGAGGGGACGAGGGATCATTGCTCACAATCGGGGTGCCTTTGTCTCCTCCCTCCCGAATGGCCGGATCAATCGGAATCCGTCCCAAAAATGGAATCTCAAATTTTTGAGCAGCGCGCTCGCCTCCTCCTGTCGAAAAAATTTCTGTCCGTTCGTGACAATGCCCACACACAAAATAACTCATATTTTCAATCACGCCGAGCAACGGGACATTAACTTTTTTGAACATCGTCATGCCTTTTCTCACATCCTGAAGAGCCACTTCTTGAGGAGTGGTCACAGTAATGGCTCCGGTCAACGGCACTAATTGTGACAAGGTCAACGGCACATCTCCCGTACCAGGGGGCAAATCGATCAGTAAATAATCAAGTTCCCCCCATACCACATCACGGAAAAATTGCTGGATTGCCGAATGGACCATGGGTCCCCGCCACACCACAGGCGTGTCTTCCGGAACAAAAAATCCCATGGAAATGACTTTGACACCCTGCCCCTCGGCAGGCAGAATTTTCTCCCCTTCCTTCCCCGGCTCTTTCGTCACGCCGATCATCATAGGGATATTCGGTCCATAAATATCCGCATCCATTAACCCTACCGCGTAGCCCTGCTGCTTCAGCGCGACCGCCAAATTCACCGTGACCGTGGATTTGCCCACGCCGCCCTTGCCACTGCTCACCGCGATGATGTGTTTCACGCCCGGCAATGGATTTCCTTCAGGTTGATTGGGTGGGGTCGCGGGACCAGCCGGGTTTTGTTCAGCAGCCATTCGACATTCTCCTTATTTCACAGACACTCATAAAAATTTCCCATGTGCGAGGCTTTTTTCGATCTTTTAGCTCACTCAACATTAGAACATGAATCAAAGAGAACCCGAAACCCTCAAGGAAGAGAGTTTCGGGCCTTTCTCAACAGACACACAATGACAATAGGAGGGTACGAACAGAAATACGAAGGGCAGAAACACCTACCCTAGCTGCGTGGCAAACTTTTTACGCGATCGCCCGATGAGGGGTTCATGATGATGCCGACGATTTTCAGAAATCACGGGATCCAGGATTTCACCACAGGTAATACACCGCCAACCCGAAAAATACATGGCGCCGGATTCATCAGCCACATCACCAAACTTATCTTGAATCATTATTCCCTGACAACGTGGACAATCCATTTGAAGCACTCCTTCTCACTGAAAAAAGAATAATAATATCAATGCGTATCTGAGTTAATTAGAAAAGCAATCCATATGCCGTAATATATTCCCCACAAGCACTTAATTAATAAAGACTTTCTATATTTCCCGCTTTCCTCGATGTTTCAAAATGAAACCAATAAAACTAAATTGTGCGAATCATCAATGTATAAGACATTGAAAATATAACACTTAAATACGAATGGCACAACTAGGTAACAACCAAGTCCACAATGAAACACTCCTAAATGACCTGAGTTATTCCAAATTGTTTGACCTTCCGCCACAAGGTCGATCGACCAATGCCTAACTGCTGAGAAGCTTCTTTCAACCGCCAACCTGACTTTTCCAACGCCCGGCAAATGGCTTGTCGCTCCAAGGCTTCCAGTGTTTCGGAATCGGTCCATTCCCGATGTTCCCAACAATACCGATGGAGGTCGGCTGGAAGATGCTCAAATTGAATCGTATCCTCTTCACAGCACACAAAGGCATGCTCAATCATATTTTGAAGTTCCCTGATATTGCCGGGAAAGGGGTACTGACTGAGAGCCGTTAAGCATTGCGGAGACAAACTGATGACATGCTTGCCCATTTCACGGTTAAATTTTTCGAGAAGGTGATTCACGAGTAGGGGAATATCTCCCGTTCGCTCGCGCAGTGGAGGCAGCTCCATGGGAATCACCCGTATACGAAAATACAAATCTTCCCGAAATCGTCCTTGCTGAACAGCTTCTTCCAGATTCCGATTCGTGGCCGCCACCACCCTCACATCCACTGTGACCGTGTCATTGGATCCAACTCGTTCAAACTGTCCCCGTTCAAGAACGCCCAACAACTTCACTTGGGTGGCAACACTCATCTCCCCGATTTCATCAAGGAAGATCGTCCCGCCATTGGCAATTTCAAATCGGCCCGGTTTATCAAAATAGGCATTGGTAAACGCCCCTTTGACATGACCGAATATTTCACTCTCCAGAATTCCCTCAGATAGACTTGAGCAATTCACCACTACGAAGGGGGCATGTTTTCTCGGGCTATGGGCATGTAATGCACAAGCAATTAACTCCTTGCCCGTTCCGCTTTCTCCAGTGATAAGGACCGAGGATTTCGAAGCGGCAACGATGGGCAATTTCGCCATAATGTCCTGCATACGAGGACACCTACCAACCATATTATCCAGTTTGGTCTGCTCTCCCAGCCGATGCTTGAGCTGCGAGACCTCTTCTACCTTGGCGCTTAACTCACGAAACAGCGAGATATCTCTGATGACTTCGATTAACCCGATCAGCTTTCCTTCCTTATCCAATAAAAAGTCGGTATTGATACTCACCGGAATATGTACGCCATCACGTCGACGAACCACTGCTTCAAAATTCGACACCCGCTCTCCCTGAAGCGCCCGCTCTAGGACACATTCCTTGGTCGAGCAAATATTGCTTTGGATCAGCACATCACAGGCTAAGAGTGTCCCCGCTGCATCGACTTTGTACCCCAGCATTTTCTGCATCGCCCGGTTCAAAAAGGTCACCCGTTTCTGCAGGTCAATCGTTATCACCCCGTCACTTATGCAATCCAGAATGATTTCTGCACCATTTGAACGGGACGATGATCCAATTTCATCCATGACGTCTATGCCTCTCGTCAAGATAAAGACTTCCGGTTACAACTAACATGCTTTTCTTTCATCTGCATTTTATGGTAGGTAGATGTGGTGAGGTCTTCAGAACAACTGACCAGACCCTTCTCCTGTTAGTCTGTTAGTGTAAGGCAACCCTAATCTGCTCCACAAACCCTTGCCGATAGTTATCTTGCCAATTTCCAAGAAGAACGATGTTCTACCAACCGGCTCGCCCAGGGTGAAGAATGCCGCACGCCATCTTTCCATTTGGCGACCAATTGCGGATTCTTCTTTATTTAGAGCACTCACTTCTTTCGGGTACCTCTGTCGTGAGATAAGGCATGTTAACGCATGATGGCCTTCGACCCTGTCATGCTTTTAGCTGACCTTGCTCGACTCCCATACCCGGACATTGATCCGGTCTTTTTTCGAATGGGCCCCCTGGCACTTCGATGGTATGGCCTCATGTACCTCCTGGGGTTGGCAGGGGCCTATTGGCTCATCAAGTCCAGAGCTGCCACAAGGAATGTCTCTCTCCCACCACAACAATTATCCGACCTAATTGTCTATGCCGCCTTTGGTGTCTTTCTCGGTGGGCGCTTGGGATATGTGCTCTTTTATAACTTTCCATTTTATCTTGACCATCCCCTCAAAATTTTTGCGGTATGGGAAGGGGGAATGTCATTTCATGGCGGGCTGATCGGGACCTGTATCGCTATCTGGATCTTTTGCAAAACCCGTGGGTTTCCTGTTTGGCCCATCGCCGACCTGGCAGCAGGAGCGGCTCCAATCGGGTTGGGGTTTGGACGGATGGGGAATTTTATCAATGGAGAATTATTCGGGCGGTCGACCGACGTCGAATGGTGCATGGTATTTCCCCATGGCGGCCCGGAATGCCGACACCCATCGCAACTCTATGAGGCAGGCCTGGAAGGCGTGACACTCTTTGTCATATTAACGATCCTCAATCGCTGGCCAACCCCACCGGGAACCATGTTTTGGACCTTCATCTGCGGATATGGAGTTGCCCGATTTTTTGTGGAATTTTTCCGTGAGCCAGATAGTCATTTAGGATTCATTTTCCAATGGGTCACCATGGGGCAGATACTCTGTATCCCGATGGTTGCGGTCGGCGTGTTCATGATTGTCCGAGGCTACAAACGGGCATAACCCTCCTTCCCATTTCCTCTCTCCCTTCACGCGTTCTTTTCAGATTCCGAGAAAACCCCCATAAGGAGGTTAAAACCCACCACCGCCTCCTCCTCCGGGACTTGCACCTCCACCGAACCCTGGCATCACCGGGGCCGAGGTGGCTTGCGCAGGGGCATCGGGAACATTGCCATACCGCCGAAGGGGCGGAGAATTCCAAATCACCTTATTGCCGGGAGCAAGGTTGGCAGCCTCAATGAAATGCTTTTTTGCTCCCGCTTGATCGCCCATTTTGTCCATGGACAAACCTAGATTATAGTGCGCTTCGGCCAGATCGGCCTGTTGCTGAACGGCCAACCGAAATTGTTGTCGTGCCGATTCCCACTGGCCTTCCTCAAAAAAACGCTTGCCTTCGGTCATGTACTGCAACACTTGGGCATCTACATTCGGGGGAGGGGCCAAGGCTGTCAACGGCACTGGTTTGTCAGACGCGCACCCTCCTGCCGCCATCATGATGAAACAGACCCCAATGTACATCTTCATCCTCCAATTCCTCATCGCTCCCTCCTTATCACCTGTTGTTTATTTTGGTACATATTTTCATCGACTCCCAGATCTACGGTGACCACTTCACCGAGACGAATAAAAAAGAGTTTACACCCTTTGACCACAGGACCCAAGCATTGGCTTGCCGCCCGGGCATAGGCATAGGCTTGTTCCCGGTAGGCCTCCGCTCGCTGCGCCACAGTGCGGGAGGATACGTGATCCGTTTTATAATCGCCAACCCACACGTCTCCATTGATTTCATAGATTACATCCATCACGCCCTCCATCACGCAGGTCCGTGGCAGGGAAGGCTCCTGTTGCCCAACAGGCCATGGCACCGCAAAGGGAACCTCCCGACCCAGGATGTTCGACTGCTGCAATTCCAAATATACCGGTGATGCGACCAATTGATCAAAAAGCGTTTCCAGTTCTCTGATCACCTCATCCTTGTCTTTCCCCAGCTCGCCCGAGAGCTGCCGCTCACCAAAAGCGACAAGAGCAGTCCGAACCATCCCCGGCTCAATTTGAAAATCCCATCGTTGAAGAAGCTGATGCATTAACGTTCCGAAACGCTGACTGGTCCCACGGGAAATTTCCCCTCTCTCTCCCTGGTCCTGAAGAGATCTCGCCTGATGCAGCATAGAGGGATTGACGTAGGCCTCCGCATGATTGGCCTGCTGCCACCTCATTTCACGGGCATCCCACTGTGCTGTCGAGAGTACCACCTCACTGCTACTTTCAGCATCAGAATGTGCCTGTGAAGGCTTCAAATATTGCAATACAGCGGGTGTCACGACGGTGTGTGGAATGGAAACCTCTCCCACACGCGCCACCCTCAGTTCTGTATCGCCAAACTCTCCTTCAGCAATCTCCTGAATAAGACCCAACAGGCTCTCCCCACCCCGCTTCGCAAGTATGCCACCTGATAAGATTAATCGCTCTCGGGCTCTGGTCATTCCCACATACAGCACGCGCCGCTGTTCAGCGGCTTCTCGAATCCGTTGCTTTTCCCACAGCGGAATCTGGCCCCTATTCCACACAGGTGGCAACGTACAGCCATACAAGCCGCTAATCCAGTCATATGAAATATGTGCCCCACGATCAGGTCCCGTCGCCCTTTGATGTAATCCGGGCAATATCACCACAGGGAATTCGAGTCCTTTGGCCTTATGAATCGTTAAGACACGTACTGCGTCTAAGGTCTCTTCGGCCAAGGGGGCCTCAGGTTCCGGAGGATGGGTCATAAGGGCCTCAACCAGGCGTTCTACCCAGACAGAAAAAGATACCTGAGGTAATGCGGCCTGTTCACTCATGAGGTCACGAAGTTTCCAGACATTTACCACCGCCTGCTCCCCATGACTCGAAGCCGCAGCTAATTCCACGAGAGGGAGTTGCAGAAACAGGTGATCAAGCAATTCCGGAATAGGAAGTCGATTTGCCTGGATATGAAGCCAGGCCAGCCGTTGGAAAAGGCCCTGAATGACTGACTGCTTTGAATTCGCCCATTCATTCATTTTATGAGCCTGCCGGACATCCAAGGGTCCAAGTTTCATCACATCCATAATCTCTTGATCCGTCAGCCCTCCTAACGAAGAACGAAGGATACCCACAAGGGCCAGGGCATCGGTGGGGTCATCCAGGACGCGAAGCACGTTCACCACATCAATCACTTCCTGACGCTTGTAAAAATGCCGCTCACCATCGGTTATGCAAGGAATGTTGTGGCGCTGCAGCGCTTCAAGATACACTTGCGCATTGGTAAATTTCCTTAACAACACCGCGATATGCCCTGGGCGCAATGAGGTTCTCACTCCCTTTTCCATGATCCACTGTCTTCCCGGCACCAATTGCTCTTCAATCCATCCGGCCAGCCATTCGGCTTCCACCCTGGTGGCCCGATCTGCATCCCATTCGTCCTCCTCTTGAAGGTTAGCCATTACACAGATCTCCACTCCTGTCGAGCCGGAACCGGCCTCTCGCATCCGTCCAACCGCCAGAGGGACATTGGGGGGTTGCACATTGGCTTGGGGAATGAACAACCGGTCAAACACCGCATTGACGGCTTCAAGAATGGACCCATCACTACGAAAATTGGTTAGAAGCGTACAGACGATCCCTCCATCATCCGTCACTTTCTCCACGACCTGATCGAATGCCTCGATATCAGCTCGCCGAAAGGCATAGATCGATTGTTTGGGATCGCCCACAATAAACAGCTTTCCCGGCATAAGCTGAATATCCCGCCAAAACTGCCCACACGCATGGGGACGCTCACCTAAATAGAGCAAAATTTCATATTGAACCGGATCAGTATCCTGAAACTCATCGACCATAATGGCTGCATAGGTTCCCTTCAACTGTTCACGGACCATGGGATGATCGCGCAGGAGATCCCTGACCCGGATCAAGAGCCCATCAAAACGAATCCAGCCCTTATCTGAAAAACCCTGCCGGACCCGTGCCGCAAACGGCCCAAGCAGATGAATGACTCTACTCAATAGGGCTTCATTGACTTGCAGCATCTGTTGCGCGCCTTGAATCGCTCGCCTGGCATCTTGAAAATCCGACGCATTCCACTCTCCCGGTGCCTTGCCAATTGGAGAACCAAGCAAAACTTTCTCCGCATCAGACAAGGGGAAGTCCGTTGGTGACCTCCCCTGCCCCACCCAATCCAACACGCGTTCAGCGAGAGAGAGGAGCTTCTCAATTTTTCGAGGTTTGGCTCGATCATATTGCGTGAGCAATGATCGGACCTGATGATGTTTAGTCTCTAGCCACATCCGAAAGGCCGCAGGGGATCCTTCAGCATCCATTTGCCGTTCCAACTCAGGAATAGAGATCTGATCCTGACAGAGCGAAAAGGCAAAGGATCGAATCTCCTTAAGCCCCATGTGATTGAGCAAGTCCCGCCACTGGGCGTGCGCGGAACCTTTGGCACCTAATTCCTGTTCCAACCAGGCATCCCACACATCTTGAAATATCTGAAGAAATTGAGTCCCGTCATCCTCTTGGAAATGAGGATCGACCCGGGCCTCTAAGGGATACAGGCGAAGGATATGAGCGGCAAAACTATGAAGTGTGGCGATTTGAGATTTTTCCAAATCACTCAAGGCGACTTGAATTTTTCCCCTCACATGTGCCGTGGAGACATGATAGCGTTGTTTGAATTCCTCCAGGCCTGTACCACCTAACTCCGCACTTCCGGCTTCCGCCTCACAATCAGCCAGCAACCCATGCAACCGATCGCGGAGCCGCGCTTTCATTTCATTGGCGGCTTTATTCGTAAAGGTCAGAGCCAACATGTCGGTCAAGCGTAATGGGTGGGGCTCCCTCAGAAGCGCATGAATCAGGCGATTGACCAACAATGTTGTTTTACCTGTCCCGGCTCCGGCCAGCACGACCACATTGCGATCAAACGTCGTTTCCGCCGTGAGGCGCGCATCGGCATCAAATAAGGGAGAGGGATTAGTCATTGGAGGCCTTCTATTTGCGGATCCGTCGAAAGGATCTTGCTAGCGGAAGCCCAGAGGCGCGTGACCAAGACGGATGAGGCTGGGAACGACAGGCCATGGAATCTTGACAGCTGCGACAATAGGTACCAGGTAAGAAGAAAAATTCCCGGCACGAATCCTTTGCACCCCACCCTGAAGGGTGCGCCTCAATTGTTCACCAGTCGCGGTTTCCCAATTGGCTCCTGGGAATGAGGCAGACGCCTCTTGCATGGGGGGCAGATAACAGAAGTCCGACGACCGGATAACAGAGGTGATTACCCCACATCCGCAGTGCCACGCTCAAGATTCAGTGAGGTCAAGAACGAATATAAGGGAGGCTGCAACTGGCGACCTTGGAGCGTGTTGGTTACCAAATCCCATTCATCTGCTCGAAAAGACCGACGCATTGAAACTTTATAATCGACGAGACGAACACGAGAATGATTCATCACTGGGTGGAGGGGGGATCGTACCATGCAGGATACCCTCTCGCAATAAAGGGATTGGCACGAAACACCCAGTGCCCTGAGGTGACGGTGTCTTCGCGATCGACCGCACCACCTGTCCGCATTGCGGCAGCCCCTTGACCATCCTCGCGGCCATTGACGACCCGCCATGATCGTCAACATTTTCGGCACCTCGGTTTGCCCACGCGTGCGCCTACGGCATCAGCCGGTCTTGACGAATTCTTCCTGACAGCCTCATCCCATCCTGGATTCCGGTTCAACGCCGAAGCCGACGTTCTGCCTTGGTCCAGTTCCCCAGCCCTCACGTCCCAAGTGCGCAACAGACCAGTCCTGATTCATAAAAAATGGGCCCTCCGGTTCTCTCGAATGGTCACCTCACGGCTTTCAGACAGCACAGCCTCGCGGATCGATTCCTCAACGAGGTTTTTGGTACATTCCGGTTCAGTCAAAAAGACCTTTCAAAGTTCCTATTCCTCGGCCCTATCCAATGCGGTTATTTCGGGACTTTATCATTCAGCGTCAGCTTCACCTGTTACCTTTGCGCCTAGCTTCCTTTCGTGCCTACACATCAAGCACCTCGTTACCCATATGCCTGCAAGGCTCGATACCAGGCTCGTGGCTAGCGATTACCTGGACGAGATTCACACCCGCTATGTCTTTGCAGCATTGCCAGGCCTCAACGGTTAATTAACCCCAAGAAATAAAAAACTAGGTGCGCAAAACCTGAGCCTCAATCCCTTTTTTTATTAACTTAACTGGTACATTATTGGCGCTCTCTTTGGCACATTTTTTCTGTCCTTGACATTATTCGCGGTTTATCGTAATTCCGATCACTCTAGCAAAAAAGGGAATTTAGTTTCCCTATCCACTTATCAGGCATGGAGGCCATGTTATGTCAAAGAGCGAAAGCGAACAGAATCTGCTCACAATGAAAGCCGAAGAGGCACGGGACACCGCCGCAAGATTAGCAAAGGTTACGAAGACTCACGCCGAATTGTTAGAAGCCCAAAAAAATGACGGCTCGCTCAATGATCCGTCACAATGGCCTAGTGTTTGGGCAGGAGCGATTTCATCGGGGTTCGGGAAGTATGCCTTTACCACTGACTGGACTGGAGGTGCCCCACATCCTTGGTGGACGGCAGGAGCCCATCTTACAGGCGGGGACTGGACCGCATGGACGACAGGGACATGGGCGGGCGCGGGGCAGTTCTATGAAGATCCCAGTAATTATTTCGGGAAGCAAGTATGGGCCAATTTAAAATGCGGAGGGTTCGGCGCGGGCGGAGTCAGTTTGGCCCTGTATAGTAGCCAAGGCGGACCAATAATCGGCCAATTTGGGGGGATTTACACGGGGATAGGAGGTTGCAATATTTCGTGTCCTTTGACGTACACCGCCGGGCCATAGGGCTCTGGTGAGAAACCGATTCAATTGGCGGACGCGGTTCACATCGACCCCATTCCGCATCCACCAAATCTCGGTAAGCAAACAGAACGGGATTGCCTGGTTGGAGTGGAAATAATGGGAAGGCTGATTCATGAAAAATTGGCCCCTTCGGCGTCTGCCGAAGGGGCAACTCACGGCTTTCAGCCCGCACAGTCCGGGGGGATGGATTCCCAACCAAGTCTTGGCTACTTTCCGGTCCAGTGAAAAATGCCTTTTAACATTCCTATTCCTACTCGCCCGATGGTTTTGGATTCTTTGGCTGAAGGACAGGACGAATATGAGCCTGTCACGGCTCTCGTTTTTTTGTCGAGTTTTTCTGTGAACCGGATAGTCATTTAAGGCTTATCTTCCAGTGGATCACCATGGGGCAGTTACTCTGTGTCCCGATGTTTGCAGTCGGCTTGTTCATGATTATCCGGGGCTATAAACGGGCACCCCCTCCTTCCCATATCCGCTCCCCTTTCAGGCTCTCTTTTCAGATTACGAGAACACCTCAATAACCAGGTTAAAATCCACCACCCCCGCCGCCGGAAATTGCGCCTCCACCAAATCCTGGCATTACCGGAGCCGAGGTGACTTGCGCAGTGGCATCGGAAAGAAGTTCGAGTTTATCCATGGGTGACGCGTTGCTTTCGTCCCTTTCGAAATTCTTTCGCCAGTGGAATACCGTAAGCCCTCACCCACGAAGGATGATGCTGGAACCGACAGGCCACAGACCATGAACAGTCACGACAGTAGGAACCAGGTAAAATAAAGAACTGTCCGGCGCGTATGCTCTGGATCCAACGACGAATGGTCCCCAACAATTGGTCACCAATCGGCGTATCCCAGATTGAACCGGGAAACGAGGAGAAGGTCAGAGATTCAGAATGTAATGGACGGATAAACCGGAATTCGACAGAATGAACTGCGGAATGCGGCAACACGGTGTCTTTCGCATTCACTCCAGAATGGCCAGTTAAGCTCAAGGAAGACATCAACGAATATAAAGGAGGTTGTAGCCGTCGACCCTGCAGAGCCTCGGCAACAAGATCGGGGTTGTCAGTCCGTGTTGTCAAGCCACCCGAAAACTTATAATCCACAATACGAGTCCTGAAGCCATCTGCCTGCTGGTCCACGCGATCCACTCGTCCATGAATCTTCAGCAAGGACGAGCTTTCCGGCATCTCGCTTGAAATTTCCCCCTCGGCGCCTACTTCAAAATCCACTGGAGCCATCGCCTGATCGGCATACTCCTGTTGATCATGTTCGATCATCGTGAACACCACTGGACCTAATAGCGTTTTCATTCTCTCCCACAGGACCATATACCCTTTTCCATAGTGCTTCGCATACTCATCGGATACCTGTTCAATGGTCGAGGCAATCAACGAAGAAAGATCGACAGGCTCTATGGGAGAGCCCGGCCACCCATGATCGATGAGATATTGGTAAACATGGCGGAGTATGGCATGCCCCAACTCCCCCCAAACCCGACCTGGGATGTCCCGCGAAAGCGGCTCTCGAACATTCCTGGTGCGCAGAACATGCTCCATCCAATACCGGCCGGGACATTGGGCGTACCGTTCCAAGGCTGTCGGTGATAATCCCCGAGACAAAAGATCCTGCCAATGATCCCCCTCGACAGACAGGATCCCATCAAATGAGCCTCCACCCGAGGAAGTCCTTTCAAGAGCAGACACGGCCTTGAGTCCTTGGCGAAGCACCTTCCACCAGAACGATGGTTCCAAGGAATCGGTTTGAATCGCGCGGCCCTGAAGCAGATGTCGCAGGCGGGCTTCCTGTCCGGTCTCTTCACCGGGAGAAAAGTAGGGAATCCTCCCGCGCTCGGCCACACGCAACGGCACGCTGATCTCCGACTCAGAACAGCCCGGTCCATCTCTCATCAATTCTGCTAGGAGAGAAGACGGCAACAGGGGACGCCCTTTGTGGTCAGCACGTTGATAGACGAGATACACCCGGTCACGAGCAGAATGTCGAAGCAAGGCAAACAACAAAGCCTCTTCATCAAACCCATGCATTTTTTCATCAATTTTATAGCCTAGACTTTCCGCCAACACTCTTCGATCACGGTCACGTAAAAATGCATCCTCCCGAACCACACGGGGAAAAACCTGATCATTCATTCCGAGAATAAACACGGTTCTAAAGGCATGCCCTCGCGCCGCCATGGCATCGAACACCTGTACCCCGAGAGGGCTTTGTCCAGGTAGAAGCCTTCTCGTCTCCTCCAGGGCTCCTCGAAACACTTCCACCCATGCCCCCCACGTGACTTGTGTGCCGACCCGATCCAGTTGTTTTAACTGCACCATGACCTGATCAAATCCTTGTGCAAGACTTGTCAGATGAGCCTGATCTCGCTCTTCCAATTGGAAAGAGATCTCTTCTTGAAGCAAGGAAAGATGCGTGTTCACGAGTGATTCAAATGCAAGAGTCAATTCGCCAATGGAGCCGGATTCCGGAAGAGCCTGGCAATCGGCTATGAGGCGGCCCACGACGTCAGCGCACTCTTGTAATGCGGCAACTGCCTCCTCCAGCGGAACTCCAATCTTACGCTGCCAATCCCCAATCGCCTCCGGATCGTTCACGACGACGGCAAGACGTTCCCAATCTTCCAGGCCTCGCACAAGACGCCAATGACGAATAGCCTGGCTCCAGATTTGTTTTTGTTCATGAGGAAAACTGCCGTTGACCGACAGTCGGCGATAATATGGAGATGCCACGACATCCAGCAGTGCCTGCCACGGATACTGTTCCTCCCTCAGGCCGGCAAGCTGCCACCACACCTTGGCAACCGGTTCTTCCAACAGGGGTAGGGTCGCTGTGGTGCAAAATGGGATTCGATGCTCCTCAAACACTCGATGCAGAAACGGCCCATACGGATCGAGAGTTCTGGCCACCACCCCAATCTCACGAAACGTATGCCCTGTCGTTTCAACCGCATGCAGAATGGCTTTGCAGGTAAAAACCAGTTCCCCTTGTCCCCCAATCACATTCACCACCTCGATTGACGGAGAAGATACGGCCTGATTCACGGAACCGAATGGTTCGTGGCTCACCTGAAGAGGATAGTGCACCACTCCAGCTTTTAGCAGATGTCGATCGACGAATCGTTGAGCAAACTGATAGGCAGGATGATCAGTCAGGGGAAAGAATACCTTTACGGAACCGGTGGTACGAGCCACTTCTTCTAAGAACGAAAGTTGCACTTGGGTGATGTCGTAAAAACCGTAGTAGATGACCGTCGAAAGTCTGGCGAGAAACGGTGAGTTTGCCACCCAGGGGATCACTGAATTAGCCAGATCTTCAGGCAATCCCACCCCTAACTGCCGGCTCAAAAGTCCGAGAGCCTCCTGAAATCCCAATAATCCCCGTAAGCGATTGACCGCGACCTCATCGAACAGTCCTTCCTCCACGGCACGAAGGGCCACACTCGGTTCCACTTGCGCTTCCAGTAAATCCCGCAGGCTTCGCCATACGGCCTGCCTGAGTCCCGAAGAGGCTGCGAGATCCGCAAAGGGTCCGACAGTGTGCCCACCCTTTCCCAAAAGCTCCGCTAGAAGATATTCATAGAAAAAATCGCCGACGAGTTCAAACGAGGAACCCCCTGCCTCCGGCGAACTCAATGCCGCTCGCTCCGCGTGAAGGTGGAGGGCGAACTGATGGAATGTCAGAATATGCAGATCAAAAAGCGCACAAGAATGCTCCGCGCATAATAGCCACTTGAGCCTGCTTCGTATTGATTCAGAAGGCACAAGAATGGCTATCGGCGCACGGGAATCGGCAGACTTGATCTGCTGGACCGTTTCGACAAGAGCTGATTCGAGGTGAGGAGAGAATGGGCCACTGACGAGGGTAAACATCCGGACTACTATGTTCGATCGGATGGAAAGCTATGAGACCGATCCTGCAGCTTATTAGCCGGTTTCCGGTCCTATCAGTTCGCCATTACAATCAGGGCAACTCCAATCCCCGTCAATCAGGGACATGGGATCACCACAGAAAGAACATTCCGGAGGAGGACCGGAAGAAACCACAGGAAAAACTGGCAATTCAATATCTAATTCTGGTTCATCTTCATCTTGATCGTGCATGAGATACCTCCCTTATTCCCCATACGTATCGGGCAGGGGAACCTATCGTGAGAATGAAGCCATAAGGTTAATCATCCGCCTCATCCTTTTTAGGCTTTGGTTTGGCCTTCGCCTGCAATGCTTTTTCAGCACTCTCCCGCGGCGGAACACCGATAAAAATCAATCTGCCATTAATCAGCGTCGCGGGCGTCGCACGAATGGAATGTCGTTCCGCCAGTTCCAGGCCGGCTTCCGATGAAATTTCAATTTCCCGGTAACTAAAGCTATATTTGACCTTCATACCTTTCCAGAGCGACTTCGCGCTGGGACAGGCTGCGCAGGACTTGGACACCAACAAGGTCACATTCGCCATTGTGTTCACTCCTCCTTAATAAACTCACTACTAGCGTCATGTTAGCACTGACGAAAATAGGCGGGCAAGGTAATAACCAGAAACCGCAATCCACTCGCTATGGGAAGGCGCGACAGACATGCACCCATGCTCAAGATACTTATATTTTCCGAGGCTCGAGTTCGATGATCCCTTTGCGAATGGCCAGGATGGCTGCTTGGGTTCGATCAAACACATGGAGTTTATGGAAGATATTGCGAACATGATTTTTTACCGTTTTTTCACTAAGATCCAGGACGTTGGCAATTTCCTTATTCGTTTTACCATCCGCCACTAATTGCAACACGGTAATCTCACGATCCGTGAGATCATGCTCAAGAATTCCACGCTTCTTCCCCTTGCCTTCTGACAGCAAAGAAAACTCGACAAGAATCTTACTGGCGACCGAGGGATGAATGAGAGACTCTCCACGCGCAATGGTCCGAATGGCCGCCACGATTTGCGCCGAATCGCTATCTTTGAGTAAATACCCTGTGGCCCCGGCTCGCACGAGATCAAAAATATATTGCTGTTCTTCGTACATCGTGAGGGCTACCACCCCGATGTGAGGAAATTCCCGTTTAATAATACGCGTGGCTTCCACCCCGGTCATCCCGGGCATACTGACATCCATGAGAATCACATCCGGCATGAGCAGTCTGGTTTGTTCGACGGCCTCTCCGCCATCTTTCGCTTCACCCACAACCTGAATGTCGTCCTTAGTTTCCAGAATCGCACATAACCCTTCACGCACCACACGATGATCATCAACGATGAGGACTTTAGTTGTTTTTGGCATAAGGCACCTTTTCCTTTAATACCAGAGGAATGAAAATTTCCACCTTCGTGCCGGCGCCGGGTTTCGACACCCACTGCACGTTTCCGCCTAACATTCGTGCACGCTCCATCATACTTCTCACTCCGAAATGATCCCACTTTTCAGGATTCTGTCCTTCCGCCTTGACGTCAAAGCCCTGCCCATTATCGGAGACGAGCGCTTTCAAGACATCTTTCTTGAGCTCTACTTTCACAATCACCTTCGTGGCTCCGGCATGCTTGGCCACATTGCTTAAGGCTTCCTGGACCATGCGAAAGACAAAGACTTTTGCTTTCGGATCAAGTTGGGATTCATTCCCACTCCCTTCAAACTCCGTCCGTATCCGATGCTCCCTTTCATAGGCCTTCAGATAATTTGACAATGCGGGAATAAAGGCCAAATGATCATACTGCCCCGGCCGAAGATTATAGACCACCTCCCTGGCTTCCTGAATGGCATGCTTCAATTGCACGGTGGTCTGATTGAGCATTGTCAAACACTTGGGAGGATCCTCCGCCACCAGTTCACGGACACGCTCCATCTTCAGGCTTACTCCCACTAGAGTTTGCACCAGTCCGTCATGAATCTCACAGGCAATCCGGGTGCGCTCCTCATCCACAGCCCCTTCCGCTTCCTCCTTGACATACAAACGAAAAAGGGATTGATACCGGGTGAGGGTATTTTCAATTTCGGCAGAAGCCCGGATGCGCGCTTCAATCAATTGCCACATGAACTTGGCACTTGCACCACCCACCATTGCTAGGTGAGGGGCATGTGACTCGAGCAAGGTCTTCTCCACATCGGGATCGCCCGTCACGTCAATCACCAGATCCACATCTTTGATCTTGAGCAAGTCTTGATAGCGGCGAAGGACAGGTATTCCGATTTTTTTGGCGAGACGGACACCCATGGTGTGTGGACGAATTTCACTCAACCCTACCACCGTGACCAAAGGATCTTCCGCAAAAATTTCCATAAGCGCAGTCCCACCATGCCCCCCACCAATAATCGCCACCCGGCTGGATGTCACTTTTGACTTTGATCGCCCTGGGCTACTTTTGGTGATACGTGCGGAACGAGGAGAGGATTTGGGGGATGGCATAGGTACTCACTTTCATGATCGGGAACAGGTTGAAGATCATTCTTAAGAGAAGATTCCTACCCTTGTCGCGTTATGACTCGGACGAAACGGGGGGACTCACAATCGGCCACAGACAATGAAAACGCCTCAAGATAACCTGGTGTCTTGTGTTAGAGCCCTAATGGTATCCATAAATTGATCAATGTCTTTAAATTCACGGTACACTGAGGCAAACCGAACATACGCAACAGGATCCAATTCTTTTAAGGCCCGCATCACTTCCTCTCCAACGGTTCGGCTTGGGACTTCCGTTTCTCCAAGGTCCTGAATGCGTTTTTCAATCCGATCAACAGCCGCACCCAACGCTCCAATACTGACCGGCCGTTTTTCGCAGGCCTTTTTTAGGCCTGCTAAAATTTTCGCCCGGTCAAACGGCTCTCGCCGATTGTCTTTTTTGACCACCATGGGAAGGTTTTCTTCGATTCGTTCGTAGGTGGTGAATCGCCGCTTACAACCCAGACATTCGCGACGGCGCCTGATCACTTCTCCTTCACGTGCGGTGCGCGAATCAATGACCTTATCTTCTAATTGATCGCAAAAAGGACATTTCACGAATGAGCAGCCCTTACCTTAAGGATGGAAGGCAGTGGAGGAAGGTTAGTATGGATGAAAAATCGGAAATCTTGAGCACAGGTCCTTGACATCACGCAGAATCCGTTTATGAACGGACGCTTCTTGGGAATGCTGGATGACCTCATCCATCAAGGAGAGAATCTGCTCCATCTCGGGTTTCTGCATGCCACGAGTCGAAACCGTCGGAGTGCCAATTCGAATGCCACTTGCCACAGCCGGTGGTTTTTCATCAAACGGTACAGCATTTTTATTGACGACAATTCCAGAGGCATTTAATGCGGCTTCCGCCTCTTTCCCTGTCACGCCTTTGGGAGTCAGATTCAAGAGAAACAAATGATTTTCCGTCCCACCAGATACGACCCGATATCCCCGCTTCAAAAAACCCTCAGCCAGTTCCCTGGCATTCGCCAGCACTTGTTGCTGATAAGTTTTAAACCCAGGAGAAAGGGCTTCTTTAAAAGCGACCGCTTTGGCTGCAATGACATGCATGAGGGGGCCACCCTGCGTACCGGGGAACACCATTTTATCGACGGCTTTGCCATGTTCTTCCTTGCACATAATCATGCCGGAACGTGGACCACGCAATGTTTTATGGGTCGTCGTGGTGACAAAGTCGGCATAGGGTACCGGACTAGGATGCAATCCGACCGCAATCAAACCCGCAATATGGGCAATATCAACAAGGAGATAGGCTCCAATTGATTTCGCTATCGCCTGAAAGCGAGGGAAGTCTATAATTTTTGAATACGCACTGGCGCCCACCACAATCATACGTGGGCGGACTTCCTGAGCCTGCTGCTCGACTACATCATAATTAATTTCCTCAGTTTCCCGATCTACGCCATAAGAAAACGCCTGAAACAGCTTTCCTGAAAAACTCACACGGCTCCCATGAGTGAGATGTCCCCCATGGGCCAGATCCATTCCCAGAATCGTGTCTCCTGGTTTTAAGACTGAAAGATAAGCAGCCATATTGGCTTGGGACCCGGAATGGGGCTGAACATTCACATGCTCACATCCAAAAATTTCCTTGGCTCTCGCAATGGCCAAATCCTCGACCGTGTCCACATGTTGGCATCCGCCGTAATATCGCCTGCCGGAATAACCCTCCGCGTACTTATTGGTCATCAGACAACCCTGGGCACCCAAGACCGCCGGACTCGCATAATTTTCTGAAGCGATAAGAACCAGGTTTTCACGCTGTCTTTTTTCTTCAGCCCGGATAGCCGCATACACCTCATAATCGGTGTCACGGATCGCTTTAAGTGTGCCGACAGAATGTCTCATCGCTTACTCAGTGCCCGCTTCATCGGCGGGATCTTGGGCTGTCTCTCCTTCAGGAACAGTTTCTTCTGCATCTTTTTTCACAAGCGTCACATTAATTTTCGGTACCACATCCCTATGAAGCTTGATGGCAACCGAAAAGGTCCCCAACTCCTTTAAAGGCTGTGGCAAGTGAATTTTCCTTCTGTCCACTTCCACACCCTGAGCAGCCAATCGTTCGGCCACATCCTTAGATGTCACAGATCCGAACAGCTTGTCGTCTTTTCCTGTTTGCACTTCAAACGTCAGGGATATTTTTGACAAATTCTTCCCTGACTCGCCTAAAGACTCCAGTTCTTTTTTGGCCTTTTGGTCGATCTGCCGTTTGACGTGCTGCAACAGTTTAACCTGTCGCTCTTCAGCCACGACAGCTTTTTTCCTCGGGAGTAAATAATTTCGTGCATACCCTTTTGCTACCGTCAACACGTCTCCCAAATACCCCAATCCTTCAACATTTTCTTGCAAAATAACCTTCATAACACACGTCTCCTTAGCCTAGCGAATAAGGGGAGCATCTTAAGACTGGGGGCAGAAAAAGTCAATGTAATTGCTGAATAAATCATTAGACTGAGCTTCTTCTTCATATTGATGGCTCGCATCCACCCTTGTTCATGGTGCCCGGACATTTCCATGGATATGTTGGAACTTCTCAGTTGAAAATATGCTATGCTCGCGGAGACTTATTACATGTTAACACTTAAGCTTTAATTCAATAAAATAGATTTAGACCTAGAATCCATGGACTCCATATGACTATGGTTAACGATCAGATTCTCCTTCAATCTGCCGTGTTCCGTGCCTCGGAAAACGTAAGATTATGAATTGCTTTAACCCACGTCGGTTAAACATCAACAGTTTTTTCCATCTCCTTTCTTTCGCCCTATTGGTCATAAGCCTTATAGCCCATCCTGGGTTAACCATTGCCAAGGAAGGGCTCAAGGAAGGAGAAGGACCGGCACTCCAACCATTCTCGGACCTCAATCTTCGCTTTTCCAATCGTCCGCTTACCCCGCCTGACTCACTCATTATCCAAACCATTCCACTTACCGGACTCTCTGTCGCAAGACCCTTTGTCGCTCCGAACCCCCAAGCGGTGATTTTTGAAGATGATCAACGGCAACGCGTCGCCGTCCTCTCGACCGATAACTCCGGAGCACTCATACTCTATTTACTTGAAAACCTCCCTCTTGATCCGAAGCTGCCCGCCCTGTTTGAATGTGCACATAATCGGGACTGCGAGGGTGATCGAACACCTCTCACCGGAGGATTAGGTTGTCTCGCCCTCTGTATCAAGGATCTTTTGGAACTTGCCGCACTCAATCATTAATTCTCATGAAACTCTACGATCTTCTCACTCTATCCACATCCCAACTTAACCACGAACGGGAAGTCGCCATGAGCCTGGGGTTAGACTCGCCTCTGGCAATTTCCGAAGCCCGACATCTTCGCACCGTGGGATCTCTTCACCTCTATAGCTGTGATGTTCTCCCCAAGCCCAGATTCTTGCCAGACATCCCAGTGACATTGTTACCCGGCAATGACATGGAACCCACTGAAGGCTATCTCCTGGGATGGCAAAATGGTTCACTTCTACTCCAGACCTTCGATTACGTTGGCCAAACCCTCCACCATTGCACCCTGATTCCCGACACTTCGGGATTTCTCGAAACCGGGGCCGCACGCTTATCCGACATGGCCAGCAAGCCTGACTCCTTTACACTCGGACCTGCCGAACGGTTAGTACCCTGGCTGGACCCTGCCCCCCTCTCCAATCAAACGGCAGCAAGAGACAGCATCCCAACCACCGTGCTGACAACTATCTGGGGAGAGACGCGACAAACACGATGGATAAAGCTGACGACATTAATCGTTGACCAAATCCGCAAAAACAAGCGGATCCTCTTGGTCGCTCCGGATCATCACACAGTCGATGAATTAACAGGTGCAGTAGCCCACGCTTTAAAAATGGCGGCACTGCCTTACCGAAGTTTGCTCTGCCGCTATGAATTACCCCTGATGAAAGATGCGGCAGGAATGCTTCTTCAGGAATTTGGCTTTGAAGCACAGATGTCCTATTTTTTTTCCAAGGCCAACGCTAAAAAAATCTCGTTACGAAAAAAATATGACCGGTTCAGAGAACTGACTCCAATTCTGGCTTACAAACGCGACAAGCAAAAAGATCTGAACGAAGTAAAATTACTGGAATGGCGATTACTCACACAACTCAGTGACTGGCAAGGGAAAGTCAAAAATATCGACAAGATTCTGGGCGACTATGAGGCGCTTCCCATTTGGAAACGGATGGGTATGCAGGTGGCGGGTAAGAACATCGACACGTTGGCCGAATACCGGGTGATTTACCGAGGCAAAATTCTTGACCTCATGAAAGAAGTCGAAGTAGCTCAAAGACGAATAAAAGAATTGATTCCCGAAGCCACCGTTCCCAAAGACCTGCGACCGGAATACGATGAATTAAAGGAAGAAATCAAACGATTGGGCGGCACCAAAAAAATTCGGGAAATGTTGTCCGCTGGAGAAGGGACGAACCGACAAGCCTTCGCACAAAACAAACGTATCTTAACCTGCACTCCGGGCCGAATCCTCATCGACCCACTCTTTCGAAAAGTTCCCTATGACTTATTGATCATCGATGATGCCCCACGCATCCCCGCGCCTCTCTTACTTGCTGCCACCGGGACCATTCGTGAGCGAATCATTCTCAGTGGCGACACCTCTGACCTGTTACCAGGAGAACCTGGAACGCCATCTGCTCCTTACCGCTGGCCACAAGCCTTTTTGGAAACCCTTTTGGGCCCTTCGCCTCAACCCACCACCGTGGGGTAACTTCACGGAAAATTCCCTCATGTCTGTAAAGCTAATATGTCATGCTGGAAGAATGGCTCCGGTAGGATGGTTACAAAAAAACTGCAACAACAGAACAACGATAACTTGACCGCATTTCTCTAAAAGATGATAATCGCACTCACGTGCCGAAGTGGCGGAACTGGCAGACGCACTAGATTCAGGGTCTAGCGCCCTCCGGGGTGTGCGGGTTCAAATCCCGCCTTCGGCACCATCTTTCTTAATTTTTCATTTTATCCAAGCCTTTTACACATAATTTTTCATCATCACGCTACCTTGTACTTGAAAACTCAGTAGCATGGGAATAGTAGAAGAAAAGCATTCACACAGGAGGAACAGCATGAAAGCGGGAATCCTTTTAACAGTCTTCTGGTTGATTCTTTTCTCCGGATTAGCACTTGCCCAGGGTGATGAAAACATGGGACCGAAGTGTCAGAAATTAGCGCATGAATTTTCAGAAGATCCAAACTCCCTCAACGAAATGGAACTCACGCAATTACAGTTCTGTGTGACCCAAACCATTGAACAACGACAGAAAACCAATCCTCCAGACCTGCTTAGAGGGACCATTATTGAGCCCCCCATGTCTTCCAATCCCTCAGACCCGAAAACCCAGACTCCCTCCCAACCTTCAAATGTCCAATAATTAAAAAGACGTCCGGAATCCTTTTTCACAAGGACTTAAGAAGTTCCCATGGTAAAAGGGTAAAATTTTTACCTTCACCCCAACCACAACATTTCTTCCTTCGGGCTGTCAGTTGCATGAAATCATTCGCCATAGCTGGAGATCCCGTCCAGATGGGTGTCGTTATTCACCTGCAAACACAGGAACCATGTAGAAACTTTTGATACGCCTTTTGAGGAATGGAACACCCCTCTTCGCCCGCTTAATCTGGCAGATCACAAACAATAATCCGGGAGGTGGTCATGTGGATAGATGAAATGGATACTATTCAAACGTGGGTAAATGGGGAAGAAGTCATTCTCAAAAAATCCGGCCGAGAGTATTCCTACCGGCCGGCTAATGAAACCGGCGATTGGTTAAAGGGCCTTCCGGAAGGGATGGTGTGGGCCGATGCTCAAACCCTCTTTGACGATTCTCTGTAATCCTTCTACGCTTGGTTCAGCCTGAGGCCTTCCTCCTATTTCCCCCGGAACAGTCAAGCCGTCCAACCACCTCACCCGACATCGCTGAACATTCGAAAACGCTGTTGACCTTGAATTGAATTTCGCAAGGACAACTAGATCCTTAATTCATGTCTTTCGAAGCCAGACCTGTGGAGTCGTCATTCATCGATTTCTATTTCGCAGACGTCGCAGGTTCAGGGTGACGAAATCCAACGATAATCCAAATGGGAACTAAGAGGGTCCCGACCACCAAAAGTCCGGCAATCCAGGCTTCTCGCCAGGGCATCCATTCAGGGGCAGGACTTCCAACCAGCCATGTCCCGATACCGGTGAGCAAACAAAAAATGGACAAAGCTGTGAGCCCCATCGCCAGTATGGCTCGCCAAAATCGCCGGACCCCATCTTGCTGCTCAAACTGAACCCGACGTTCGATTGGCCCCCAAAATCCTGGAGGATGCGCGCGTCGATAAAAGTTCTCCAGGCGATCGAAATCTTCCGGCCCAGTCAACCAGGACACGGTTACCCCAATCACACCCGCTCCTATACCCATAATCAACAACCGCATTTCCTCTTGCTGGCCAGGAAGAGCCCACAATAACAGGGGCGCGATAAGAACAGAGGCGGCAATACAGGCTAATTCACCCCAGGCCGTGATACGCCACCAGATCCACCGAAGCACCAACACCACGCCCATTCCCGCCCCAAGCAACAAACTGATTTGCCAGGCAGTTTGAATAGATGACAGCCACGGAAGAATGCAAAGCGCAATCAAGAGAATCAGCAGATTACTCCCACGTGCGACCCAGACCAATGCACGTTGCGAAGGTGCGCGCTTGAGCCAACCCTCACAAATAAACCGACGATAAATATCATTAGTCCAAAAGGACGCTCCCCAATTCAAATGCGTATCGACCGTAGAGGCCAAGGCCGCCAACATCCCGACGACCATCAACCCTTTAATTCCGGGTGGTAACAATTCATGAATGCCTTGCACGAAGGTAAATTCACGATCCGCAATGAATTGGGGGCCGATGATTTCCAGAGATGGCGGAAACACCACAAGCAATCCCAAAGCCAAAGGCAACCAGATCAAACTCCGAAGAAGTACTTGAGCCACGGTAAACACCACGGCAGCGACCCGCGCATCGTGATCGCTGCGGCAAGCCATGGATCGTTGAGCCAAATACCCTGTCCCATCTGCGTTCATTTGCAAGAGCCATTGAAATCCATAGACCAACAACACCAGCATGGTCGCATCCCTGGCACCGAAGGGGGTAAAAGCCAGAATTTCATTCCCGCTCAGGGGATACCCAGACGAAAATTGATTTTGAATGTGTTGAGTTAAGGACGCCAAGCCACCCACGTGTTCCACCACCACCCAGGCAAATACACCGCTGGCAACGATCCCGATTCCCAATTGCACTATATCGGTGGCAACCACACTCCGTAGACCACCGGTGGTGGAATACAACACCGTCACAGATACAATAGCCCCGATCGATAAAAGGTTATTGGCGGAACGCACCCACACATTGTCCGCCTCCAACCCGCCTACGGTAAAGGGAACACCCCCCCATTTCACAATGGAAACCAACACGTCAAACAGACCGGAGGGAAGCCACTGGTCCCAGAGAAGGAAGGGTTCCGCGAGGCGAGTGGCCGCCAACAGCACCATGGCCAACACCGTACAATTGACGATGGTGCCGAAATAAATGGCTTTGATACCCCGAAGCGCGGATGCCGCCCCATGTCCATACCGCACTTCCGTCAGCTCGGCATCGGTGAGCACCCCGACCCGACGCCAACTGGGAGCCAAGAGAAACCCCATCAGGAGAAAGGCCAAGGCAAAAATCCACAAACGCCACAGCGCGAAAATACCGGCCGTAGCCACCAACCCGGTGACGAGCAATGGCGTGTCGGCGGCAAATTGCGTAGCCGCCATACTTAAGCCCGCTTTCCAACCGGAAAGACTGCGCCCCGCAAGAAAGTATTCTTCTAGATTTTGGGATGCAACCGCCCGTTCTCGAAACCCCGCTTGCAGGGCATAGAGAATAAAACCTGCAAGAATTGCCCAATCCCATCCAGTCATAATTTTCGGCTCATCCTGAGAGAGGGTTCTATCAAGAATGAGGAATTCGGGCTATTGAACAAGGTTCCCGAATTTCCAGCCCACCACCGGCAACATTAATCCACACACCACGAGAACAAACCCAAGCCCCAGCACACTCCATCCGACAAGCATGGCCCGCTCCCCTAACATGATCGGCCGTTTGGCCAGGAATCCCATCCCTGCTGGAGGCCACTGCTGCGTCACATGAATTCTTGATCCGATGTACATAACATACGCCCCCATTCCCACCGCCGGCATGCCCGCCAGCATGGTCCCAACCAGAAGCCACATCCCAATTTGATGCCCCGCCGCATCGATGGATGAGAGTTCCGGCTTAGTCACCTGGGAGAGATACTCCATCGTGAAATAGACCAGGGCCCCACCAAAAATGATCAACGTGACAAGCATCACCAGTAAGACCGGGCTCTTGGAAGGCTTCAGCATGCTTGAGAGTTCTGCGGAGGGTCTGTTAGTTTCCATAATGTTTGCTTGCGATTTTCCTGTAGGCCCTCGGATGTCATCGCTTCATAAAACAGGCGACAACGACTCACATATCCATCCAAGTGGACACTGCTGAACCAATCCATTTGCCACTGTTCTGAAGAAAGCAGATGTTGCTGGGCGACGGGTAAGACATAGGCATAAGCCCGTATTGTATGGCCATCTGACCGATAGACCTCAACTAATTCCCTCCGATAGATCGGGTCTTCAAATCGATCCAAGTGCTCCCAGGTTTGGTGACTTAGATTGGTATAGACACGACCCTGAGTCAGCGCCCCTTCCCGGGCAACCAATCCCGGATAAATACGGTCCGTAAAACGAAACTGCGCAAACCCCCGCGCTTCCGCCTTCGCCCAAGGCAACGCCAGGCCGGTCACCGCTTCCATCACCTCAGGAAATTGTAACGTCCCATAGGTAAACAAGGCATCACTCATCGCATGACTCCAATGAGTTTATCTCTGATGGCCGATCGTAAAAAGAGGTGGTCTTTCTCGCAGGGAAACATCAAACTCAATGACAATCCTCATTGTCGACGAATCGCTTCGTGTCGTCGTCCAAGCCATATACCAATGGCGACCCAAAGGCCCGCGATGGGCAGTGCGGCAAATGCCATGGCCGACAAGCTCATCCCCCAGCCATGGAAAATTGAGACAATCCCTGTCCCGGTCATATCGGCTCCGCGATGGACGACCGTATCAATCACGTTTTTCGCCTGGTATTTTTCCTCTCTGGGAACGACAGTAAAAAGAGTTTCTCGTGTCGGCTTGGTGATGGAAAATTCCCCTGCCCGCCGCAGGACACCAAACCCAATCAAGACCGGCAGGACTGTGACCAACCCAAACACCCCAAATCCAACGAATGATACCATGGGCATTACGGCCAACATGATCACGACACCAAACCGTGTCAACAACCATCCCGTTGCGAAAAACTGGAGGGTGAACGCTAGGACATTAATCCCTAGATCGACGGATGCGAACAATTGCATACGATCTTCGGAACTTGGCATGACTTGAGGAATTAATATGGTTTGCTGCGAATACAAAAATGTCGATAGAATGGAATAGCACATGAGATAGAGGGCAATGCCCTTTAAATAGGGCGAGCGAACAATGCGCAAGACCCCTATCCACAAACCGGGCGAAATGGCCTCAGGGTTCTTGATCGAAGAAAGATGTCGGTTGCCCAGATCAACTCCATGATGAGAGTGATACCATTTCAGCAATGCCAACATGCATCCTACCGCAATCAATAAAAACACCGCTGACACCAATAATAATCCCGAAACTCCAACTCCTTTTACCGCCATTGCCGTGATAAACGGGCCCGTCATGGCACCAAGGCTACCTCCTGCGGAAATACAGCCAAAGAGGCGACGGGCGGCGCCAGTGGGAAACACATCGGCCATAAAACTCCAAAACACCGACACAACGAATAAATTAAACACACTCAACCACACAAAAAAAATCGGCCCAAAGGATTGCAACCCGATTCCACTCTGCAAAGCCACAAAAAATATCAAAAGATTGAGGATAAAAAAGGCATACACCGTGGGCAATAAACGACGAATGGTGAAATGTCCCGCGACCCACCCAAATACGGGAATCACGGCTAACATCGTGACAAACACAACTGAAAACAACCACGGCAAATTATGGGCTCCGGAGAGCACTCCCATTTCATCGCGAACCGGCCGCAGGATGTAGTAAGCCGCCAACACACAAAAAAAATAGACAAAGGACCAGATGAGCGCAGGGAGTTCCTCGCGTTCAACCGGTACCACCCGGCTAATGAACCGATGAAGAAAATGTTTTAAAAATTCCGCCATTGAGATTCGTATTGGACACTATAACTGAGGGGCATGGATGGGTACATTAGGACGAATGCGTTCCTTAGGGACTTCAGATTTCGCACCTAAGGAAATGGGACTTAAAATGGAGAGGAACCGCAGAGGTTGCAATGATTGGGAGGTGAAGTCCCCAGGATTCAAAAAAACCAACGGTTAGAGTTGATGGGAAGGGGAGAAGGACAGGAGGTGAGTGATTTTAGGATGATCGCGAATGGCTTGCACATGCGCCAAAAGCTCCTCCCGGTCTTCGAGTCGATCAATTTGCCGATGAATGACGTATGCCACCGTATTTAACGCAGCGTGCAGCGTTTCAGATGATGCAGGAGATGGAGAAGAACCGAGGTGCCCTAACGAGCCGAAGGAAGGCTCAGAATCGGTGCTCGAACTGTCCGGCCATTCTTGCTGTGATGCCAGAAGGTAATGACGAGGCCGTTTGTGTAACTCAGCCAGCATGTGCTCAAGATCACTCAGGATAAGGTCAAGATCCTCTGCCTGACATTCACCAGACAACCCATGAGCATAAATATCCTCTCGGCTCCTGGAATCTAAATGAATGCGGTAGCGACCTCTGCTAAAAGCCCCCACAGACTCATCGATGAAAGCAAACTGCTGACATAGGACATCCCGTAAGGCATTTGACTGTGATGAGTCCATCCCATCTGAGCCGTTGTGGGATAGCCCTTGATGCTCCCAGGACATTGCCCTATACCGGAGAACTCCCTGTCGAAATTCTTCGAGACGATCAATGAACACACCTACCGTCATTGACTCTCACTCCTTACCAACTCTGCGATTTAAACTCACATGTGGAAGTTCTGGAGGCAAAGCCCCACTTGAATCCACAACTTCGGACCATCTGCCAACTTAATGGGAAGCACTACTTAAACTAGAGGAAACATTCCGACAGGAACAACTAGAGCAGATCACTGAGGACGCACCATCTTCCTGTGACGTTCAGGTCTTTAACATAGAAAAGGCCAACGGCACAAGTCAACCAAGGTACATGTCCAAATCTTCAAAAATTGAAGCATCTCCTTCATTCACTCTAAATTTAATATGAAATCGCCAACGAATCGACTGCCTTTTCCGCCCAATTCATGAATCGAAGGAACAACATTTTTCTCGCAACCTTCTCACTATTGAGTTCTCCCACTTATCATAAGATAATGGGCTTTCCCGTCACTTGTATCATTTGTACCTTCACCTCAAGGGGACAGACCCACATGAATTCCCCGGTCAACAACCCGCAAGGAAAGTTTGCATGAGCAAGCGGACCATTACCCTTATTCTTGTTGTGTACTTGATCACCATATGGGGGGCAGTCATATTTCGGATCGATTATTTTCCATTAACCTGGGTTCCCATGTATAGCGTGTACGAGCCCCGCGAAACCATATCAGTCAAGGTATGGGACAAAGACAAATATCGAAAAGGCCTCAAAGTTACTTCTCGGGACGGATCAACCGGCTACGTATCCTATAAGGATCTCAATATTCCCAAACCCAATTTTCGACGACTATATTATTCAAGAATGTTTGGCACCGCCCCCCCCAAACATAAACAGGGAAATATTGAATTGGGGACGATTAACCAATGGGTCCGCGGGTTAGAGGAAGATGAGCCCCGGTTTGAAGTTGATTGGGAATGGCGAATGTTTTGGACTCTCAACAAAACATTAGGACATGAACCGTCCGACCCTAAATTTATCATTCGAATAGAGGCCGACCATCAAAAGCGTGTGTACCGGAAGAAAGATTTACTACGGCAAGACCTTACCACCGTTCAAATTGACACGCGAGAAGCCTTGATCGAATGGCATGACGAATGGCTGCCAAGGTGGGAACATGGCATTCTGTAACCTCATCAGCCGTGGCTGGAATCAATTTTTCTTTAGAGGATTTTCTGGAGAAAGCCTTGGTCTGTTGCGGATGTATATTGGGTGCGGTTTACTGTTTTTCCACACCTATCAATTCGCCACGGTCCTGACTCTCAACCCCATCGGCTCCAGAAATTATTTCCTGGACCCCATTTGGTATTTTCATCTGCTTGGGATTCAATACCATATCCCTGCCCTGTCATTTATCGTCTATGCACTCCTCATGAGCGCCACGGTCAGTATGATCATGGGGAAATGGACCCGGACATCAATTTTAATCGTTATCCTCTGTATTTTTTACTTAAAGGGGGTGAGAGACAGCTTTAGCGGCGACGTTCATCATCGTTATATCATTCCGATGCAAATGCTTTTTCTATTTCTGCTTTCCAGGTGCGGAGAAGTCCATTCTCGTGACTCACTCCATGGCACACACCCTCCTCTCCAGGAATGGGAGGCCAGTTGGCCCATTAAAATGATGCAACTCTATGTCGCTCTGTTTTATTTTTGGAGTGTCATTGCCAAAGTGCGGGTCAGCGGATGGGAATGGTTTTCCGGCGAAGGCCGAATCCAGGAGGTGCTGATCAAACGCTCTGTCCGATGGGGCATGACAGGCGAAGGGGAACTTGTCAAAAATAGCTTAAGCTTCGAGCTGGCCCAACGCCCGGATCTGATTCAAATTTTCTCCCATCTGGTGCTCGCGTTCGAACTCGGGTTCCCATTGATCCTCTTCATCAAATCAGTCAAGCTGCGGGCCTTCTTTCTGTCCGGCGTCATTATTTTCCACATTTCCTCCTTTATCCTTATGGATGTCAATTTTTTGTTAATCCCGTTTGTCTATCTCATTTTTTTCGATCTTGTTCCTATCCATCAATGGCTCCAAATCCATGCGTGGCGACTTTTCAAACGTCGACCTTCCATGGCTGGTTAGGCGCTACCGCCTTAGAAAACCCGTATGGCTCTCATGTATTATAATGGAAGGGAAGTTATTGATTGCCGAACGACCAATACAGACAAAAGATCGATCAGAGAAAAAGGGCATGTTACGTGAAACAGGGATCTTCCTTACCATCACATGACTGGGGCAAGCACGAGAAAGTGATTGTCTTTGATGGGGTGTGTAATTTTTGCAATGCGTTTGTCAATTTTGTCCTCGAGCGGGATTCCCGAGGATTATTTAAATTCGGAACGCTTCAATCCCAACCGGCGCAGGACATTCTCACTTACCTTCATCTTTCGACCGAGGATTATGAAACCTTTTTACTGCTGGAACACGGGAAGGTCTTCACAAAATCCACTGCAGCTCTCAAAATTCTTCGCTGCCTACCTGGGGCTTGGCCTTGGCTGTATGGCTTCATCATCATCCCCCGGCCACTTCGCGATATGGTATACAGTTTCATCGCCCGGCACCGCTATCAATGGATGGGAAGATCCAACTCGTGCCGCGTACCTACTCCAAACGAACGGACCAGATTTATTTAATGGGACCTGATGGCCTTCCGGCGGCATCAGGTTCTATCGATTGGCCTCCTTCACCCTCACCGCCTCCTACCAACATTGATTGGGGAAACAATTTCTCAAGGTCGAAGCTCTCTTGAATACACGGAGCACCATATTCGGCAGATCCCGTAAGAACCCGCAGCTTTGGCCGCAGGTGAACGGTCCCCGCATGATGAGTGTGGCCGCACAAGACAGTGATTTGACAATCCGGCCGGTCTCGCGACACATTCAGCAACACCTCGCCAACTGCCTGACAGGCAAAATATGGTAGCCAATCATCGTTCCCCTTTTTTCCCTGATACCAGCAGGCTTCTTTAAATGGTGGGACATGCGTCAGGCAAATGACGCGCTGATATGATGACAAGGCCTCATCCAATCGATCCCGCAAATA
The DNA here is from genome assembly GCA_032139905.1 of Nitrospira sp. MA-1. Lineage (NCBI taxonomy): Bacteria > Pseudomonadati > Nitrospirota > Nitrospiria > Nitrospira sp. MA-1. The sequence goes on along the minus strand of JAQJDB010000007.1, from coordinate 867,752 downwards.
GCAAGCCGCCTCATCGCCCAACGCATGGAGTTTGCGTAATACCCCCTCCCGATCTAAATCCTGAAAATCCGAGATCAACTCCTGATCACTGAGTCTGACCGGGGACAGATGATAGTTTCCATAGCGCCCGTCTCCCCATCCGTCATGCCCGACCAACGCCGTTGTCGGAGTCAATTCGACCAACTCCGATGTCGAAAGATAGGTGAGTCCTGGCTGGCTCTGACACCAGCATTTCAAATCATTTCGAATTTGGGAAATCGAACCATAGTAAAAATCATGATTCCCCAGGACGAAATACATCGGCACGTGAATGGCTCGACGCATTTCATGTATCAGATGGGTCAACGATGGAGCCTCAGCAATGTCTCCCGTCACAAACACGACGTCCGGCTGTTGAGCACGAATGGATGAAAAAAATGCGTCCCGTCCCTCGATACCCAGAAAATTCAAGTGGATGTCCGTGGCCCACACAACCCGCATATGACTTGCTCCTCTCCTCACCACTTAACAGACTAAAAGAAAATCGTCCAAGCCTATAAAGGGGCCGAACAAAAAGTAAAGCGAAGAATTTCACTCTTGCCTATTCACCAGTCCAACCAGCAGTGGCCCAAGAAACCAGGTCGTGATATAAACCTGAAACCATCCACTTCAATCGCACAACTTTAGCCTTTTTCATGAGCAAGGAGTAACGCATGTCTGACTCGGCCATAGCCTCATCAACAGGAAAAGAACTCGCCACATTGGGTGGCGGCTGCTTCTGGTGCCTCGAAGCCGTATTCGATCAAGTGAAGGGTGTCGAGTCCGTTGAATCCGGCTATATGGGCGGTAGTCGCCCCAATCCAACTTATGAAGCCGTCTGCGGCGGAAACACGGGACATGCCGAGGTGATACAAGTTACCTTTAATCCCGGCATCATCACCTATCGAGAACTCCTGGAAATCTTTTTTGGCATCCATGACCCCACCACCCTCAACCGACAAGGGAATGATGCGGGCACTCAATATCGCTCCGCCATTTTCACCCATTCCTCAGCACAAGAGGCGACCGCACACGAGGTCATTCGCACGCTGACGGAAGCCAGGTTGTTCGACGATCCCATTGTAACCCAGGTGGAACCCGCGTCATCCTTTTACATGGCCGAAGCCTACCACCAGGAATATTTTGTGCAGAACCCGTCACAACCTTACTGCGCCTATCTCATTAATCCCAAAGTGGCGAAGTTCCGGCAACGCTTTTCAGATAAGCTCAAACCCTCGTGAGCGCCTGGAGAGAAACGACGGTGTGGGCGTCCTGCTCAGCGACCAGAGAAGAAATGCGAAAGTGAGTCTCGGAGGCCACCCCACAGATCTGGCCGTAAGGTCACCTGATGGGCATACACGACAATTGGCCTTCCCGGAAAGCAAAAAGGTCGTCCGACCTTTTCCGTGACAACCGGTTCCGCAATCATCGAGCCTCCTGAGGGTATGCCCATTTTCTGGACCACTAACTGCACGCGGGGCTCGAGGACACACGTCTCGGGATTTGGTCCAATCGCATCACCATCGGAAGTCATCACCCGTACACGATGACGATCCGTGACAAAAACCACGTCCCCGACTTTGGCAGGCCCATCCGGCCCCATAGAGAAAAGAATTACCGGTACCATGAGGACAGCAAAAACCGCCAAACCGATCGACATAAGGGGGGCCCGGGAATTGGTCGAAGATTCTTCTTCCGATGAGGGATCCACATTCATCAGGACTCCACCATTTCACCGTGTTGGAGTTGTTGGCAAAATCCAGAGCGAAAACATTCTAACCGTATTCTCTCCCAAAAGGCCCGAGCAGGAGTTATGATGGGCTGGTGTGAGAACTTCGAGGAGGCTGTCCGATGACCTTTGAGGAATTACGAACCCGTTGGCCCTGGCGGCCCATTCGAAATTGTCCGGGGCGGCTTGTTCTCCCCAGGTTGGAGCCTCCCGTATCCTTCGAAATGCTACTCGGCATGCCATGTTCCCCTCAAGCCTTTTCCAGCCACCAGACCAAAGATCGAGTACTCGTCTGGCCGCTACAAGATGGTGGCCTTATTACCTACGAACAGCCGGATGGGCGCTTAATCCATACCCTCAACACGCCGGCCGGGTTTACCCGGAAAATTGACCAATTGGGGATTACCCTCCCCAAGACCAAAAATCTCTCCAAGGAATAAACTCTGCAACGGGAACACAAATTTAATGCGGATTTTTACGAATCCGGAATCTGTATAAAATCGGAGAAATAAACAATTCGAACACCATAAACGCACCTGCAGTGGCCATTATGCCAATAGGCGATAACGATAGGGGTCCCCATAGCCCTAACAGGGGAAATAGGCTCTCCGGAATTTGGTCTAAGCCCAAGGCCATCCCGCCTGAGACATAGCCCAATCGTCGCTTGATAAAGCTGGAGAAGCAATCGCCGGTCATCGCTAACCCCCCCGTCAGGAGGCCTATCTCCCATGGCATAGCCAGCACATCCGCCGCCAGAACCGTACCCACCAACGAGAAAGCCACACCTCGATAGGTTTTCGAGGGTCCCAACAACGGCTGCCCATCGAAGAAGGTCGCTCCCCCATCAAGAGGAGCAATCCAACGCCCTTTCATAAGCAGCCGACCGAAAATCGGGGCGGCATTGGCCGCCATAATTAACAAAAAAGCCTGGAGATAGACCATAATGATGCCCGGCAAAAACCGCACACCCAGGAGAAGCGAGGAAAGACACACCATGGAACAGGAACTGGCAGGTCGGTCATCATTCGCACGGGAACCACCGTCAGGCCCATCTACGGTTCGGGCTCGCGAAAAGCCTCGAAATCAAATAATCGACGATCGAGGAGATGACTGGGTATGACCTTGGACAAGGCCGCAAACACACTGTCACCCGAGCCGGGATACCGGGTATCCCATTCTTGAAGCAGGGCCTTCACTTCTTTGCGTTTCAAATTTTCCTGTGAACCGCATAGATCGCAGGGAATAATGGGAAAGTTTCTCATTTCCGCATAACGGGCCAGCTCGGATTCCTTCACATATGCCAATGGGCGGATCACCACATGTTGTCCGTCATCAGATTTCAGTTTCGGCGGCATGCTTTTGAGGGTTCCGTTGAATAACATGTTCAACAACAAGGTCTCCATCATATCGTTGCGATGATGGCCAAGAGCAATCTTGGTCGCCCCCAACCGTTCCGCCAATCCATACAGGATGCCACGACGCAACCGTGAACAAAGCGAGCAGGTCGTCTCGCCTTCTGGAATCAACCGTTTCACTACCGAATAGGTATCGCGTTCTTCAATATGAAACGGCACACCAAGCCTCGTGAGATAATCCGGAAGCACATCTTCAGGAAATCCCGGTTGTTTCTGATCCAAATTCACCGCAATCAGTTCATAGGACACCGGTGCACGAGACTGCATGGACATCAACACGTCCAACATCGCATAACTATCCTTCCCCCCGGAAAGGCACACCATGACCTTATCGCCTCCTTCAATCATGTTGAAATCGGCAACGGCCTGCCCTACCATTCGGCACAAACGGGTATGAAGCTTCTCGCTAGATCCGGTCAGATGGGACAAGGGTTGAATGGGTTGAATATCCTGCAACATAGCTTCGTCTCTACCCCTCCTTTCGGAAAAGATTTTTTCGTTATAATTCACAGGGATGTACAACACCCCCCTGCAATCGGCACGATTTCGCATTCTACCCTCCGAAACCGTAAAAGAGATAGACAGTCAGAGGGGGACCAACCCAACGGAATGGCGGGAAAGAACAGATGGAGACCGTGTCAGGCACCAGATTGGGGGCAAGACAGGGAAGTGGGACAGGCTGAAGAGGGACCAGAAATCGTCAGATCTTTCGTTTTGTTTTTCCCATCTTGGACGAGTGACCTGTTCCCCAAGCGGCAGTATCGACCAACGATAAGACTTGAGAGGCTAAACTGGCTTCACGACCATAAAAGCCCTTGGTATGAAAAGAGTCTTTCAAGCCTAAACAATCATAATCCAAATGATGACAAAGCTCATGAAGCAAGGTGCGCAGAAACGTGCGAAAAGCGACGACTTGATGCCGTTTGGCCGTGCGCATCCATACTTGGATTCTCGGAATCCGCCGTCCTTCCATGGGGTAATACAAACCATACAGTTCCATCCGGGGATTGGAAGGTCGGATATCCAACAATTCAAACCGAATGGGCCGAATATGAAGTTGGCTCGTTAATCTATTCAGAAGGCGTTGAGTCCATTTTTGGGTCCGCAAATGACTCTCGGCCTGTAAAGCCTCAAATATTTTTCGCACGACAGGCCGAACGACAGAAACATTGGGCAACTGAAAATCCGAGACCTTGTCGCTTGCCCGATAGATCCGCTTCGCCTTGGCGTTAAGCTGGTGGTAATAGCCGAATGGCATGTCTTGATCTCCATTCTGTTTAATGAATTTCATCGAGCACCCCAAGAGTAGCACCCCTTGATCCTGGCAGAAAAGACGGGAGATATACTGAGGTAAAACATTAAATTATGCTTTATTTTCAATGTATTGCCCAGTAATTGATCAATTTAAAAACAAGCAAAATAAGGTAGGTTTAAATACGTATTTTTCAAAAAAGTACCTGGAGTTAGACTTCTCTCCTATGTTCTTACATTCCAAGAAACATACATACAAAAAATGGGCAGTTTGGTAGCCACGGGAAAACAGGAAAAATCCTGTGTGGCAAGAAGGAATCCAGGGAGAGAATGAATGAACATCAACAAACAGGAGGAGTGAAGATGAAGCGAAAACGCCAACTCCATGACGGAATCGCCGGTGCGCTCATTACTGCAGGCGTCGCACTGGGGTACTACGTTAATCCTTTGTGGTTGTTAGTTCCGGGAATCCTTGGAGTCACACTGCTGCAAAGCGGGTTCACCGGATTTTGCCCAGTCTATTTCATTCTCGACAGAACCTGTCCCGAGGAATAGAAGCAGGTCAGATATCGGCGAAGGATGGTCAGATATGACGAGTGGTTTTTAGAGCCAAAGGGGAAACCGGCTTGGAATTTATGAAACCACAGCAAGGTGGCAACGACCTTCAAAAACCTCTGTGGCCATTTTTTTGAATCAGTTCAAAACAATATTTTAACAAGAACACTCGCCACACCTGCGAGGCTTTCACCAGCGACAAGCCCGGCGGCCAGCGCCATTAAAAATCGTTCCGCCCAGGTTTTCGCATACCTCATCAAAAAGGTTCCAAGAAGAGCACCGAGAAAAAGGGACAAAGAATTCCAGGCCGGTATGACAAACGCCAGTCCCATCGTCGAGGCGCTGGGGATCCATCGGCTGATGAATCGTGGGAGAGCCTGGTCGAGAACAACCATCCCCACGCCTAGCAGACCTGCAATGCCCATGGCCAACAGACTTCCCTGAGGAATAGCCTCACTACCGAGTTGAAAGACCTCCGCGACAGCCTTCCATGTGGCAACAGCAGGAGCCGGCCATTCAATGGTTAACAGCATGGATTGAGGATCAGGAATGAGCACCAGATACACCGCACTACCCACCAGAGAGCCGGTTAACACTCCAAAAATTTGCGCCAGGGCTTGAAATCGCGGCGACGCACCGAGGAGGAGACCGGTCTTTAAATCATGAAGGAGATCCGCGCACTGGCCAGCCGCTCCACCTGTGACATTGGCTGCCATCAAATTGGTCGTGACATTGCCAGGAATGAGGAAACCAAACGTGAGCTGTGTGACTTTCCCCATGGCACCGATTGGCGTAATCCCGGTTTCCCCTGAAACTCGTCCCGCCACAATGGCCAAGACAAAAGAGAGTAGGACCGCAAGGATCGCAATACCAATCGAAATATTGAATAACGTGATCTGAGTCAACACCCCAAACACCAAAGAGACACACAGTCCGATCACAAACCATTGACGTGGAATGACATGGGGATCATTCGGGGTTACAAGTGATGCCGGAGCTTTTCGAGAAAGTATGCCGCCCGTCAGCCCTGACCCCCAAGAGCAGGCAAAAGACGTGAGTGAGGCCATGACCATCAAGGTAACCCCCGGCCAAAGCAACCATTCCACCATGGGTCCGAACCAATAGCCGTCGGGCGCCAGACTTTCCGCAGGAATCCAGCCCTGCGTTAAGACCCAAGGACCAATGATGCCCCAGGCGAGGATCGCTCCAAGGAGTAGAGAGAGTCCGGCGCGAAGCCCGATAATGGCCCCAAAGCCCACCATCAGGAGCGAGGGATCGAGAACAAACCCAAGATTGGAAAGGGACACAGTGGATAACCCCGCCTTGTTGAGCGCTCCCTTAAGTGGAATGGCCAGGCCCGTGGCCATCTTGGGAATGGTCAGAATAGCTTCGTTGAAAATTTTTATGATCCCGGCGATCCCCCCAGCCGTGAGGAGAACTTTCACGCGAGCCAGGGCTTCCCCCCCTTTTCCATAGATTTCCCTGACGGTTTCCGCTGTGGCAACACCGGCGGGAAACGGCAATCGGTCACGAATAAGCATCTGTTGCCGGAGACCGACCGCGACCACAATGCCAACCAGACTGACGGAAAAGACCCATACAGAGAGGAGAGACCACGGTAATTGCTCCCCCGTCAGCATGGCCAAGGCGGGAATCGGGGCCACCAGCCCTGACGAGATAATGGATGCAGCCGAAGAGGCCGTGGTTTGATTGATATTATTTTCGAGCAAACCCCAGCGCTCAGTTTGGGCGGTGGTTTCGAATATTTTCCAAAACGCATAACTGAGCAAGGCTGCGGTGATGGACATATTAAATGTCCACCCAATCTTCAGTCCGCTATAGATATTGCAGGGGGTGAGGAGTACTCCTAAGACCATTCCCGTGGCAATAGCACGAATCGTCAACTGTGGATGGGTCGTGTCGGGTGGGGGAAAAGTAGGTGTGGGTAAAAGAGAGGGCATTAAGCTGACAGAGTAATGAGGAGTCAACCCGCAAGGGGGAATGTGTTCATCACCCCATCATCGGTCTTCAGTCCCTGAACGCAATGAGTCATGTTGGTGTTCACCATGGCGTCGAACCATGTCCTCAAGAGTTTGAGGAAAAGAATGTTCTTCAATCGGTTGAGTGGGGAAATCATTATCGGACCCTAACGAATCGCGATCTCGCCAAAACACCGGTTCATTTTTCATATACACGACGAGTAACTTCGCAATAGCCTCAAGCCCACTCAGATGAGTTCGCTCATAGCCGTGGGAGGAATCGACCCCGAACGTAAGGAGGGCGGTCCGAATGTCATTTCCGGCCTCTACGGCCGACGCACTGTCACTTCTGTAGTCACAAAAGATGTCTCGTTGAAACGGAATGTCATGTTCGACACATAAGGCGATGAGCCGCCTGACCAGGTGATAATCAAAAGGCCCGGCTGAATCAGCCATGGCAATCGTCGCGCCGAATTCGCTTGAGGCTTGAAAGGGCGCGGGGGTGCCATTATCAATCGTGATCATTTCTGCCACATCACCATGTAAGATCGCTGATGCCCCGGATCCGACCTCTTCGGAAATCGTAAACAGTAAATGGCAATCCACAGGGAGCGTGACCCCGCTTTCAAGGATGGATTTGGCAGCCGCCAAGATGGTGGCCACTCCGGCTTTATCATCCAAATGCCGCGAGTTGATAAAACCATTGGGACTGATTTCAGGTGAGGGATCAATGGCAATAAAATCACCAATATGAATCCCGAGTCGTCGGAGATCCTCTTCGTTTGATAAGTGTTGGATATGTCCATTGGCGTCCGTAACCGTTTCATCAAGTCGAATTTCCAGATTCTTCCAGGACACCGGTTGGGTATCGATTTCATCACCATAGGTGTGCCCTGATGCTTTCAGAGGCAGGATGGTGCCACGATGCTTCTTTGTATCGGAAAAGACGGTCACGCGCGCACCCTCGGCAAACCGACTGGACCAGGTTCCGATCGGCACAATGGCCAGCCGGCCGTTGTTTTTGAGCCATTTAACCAAAGCCCCCAGGGTATCCAGATGAGCCACAATGGCTCGATCAGGTGTACTGACCTGTCCCGCCATTGTGGCTCGAATCGCTCCGCGCCGGGTGAGTTCGAAGGGAATCCCTAATTGCTTCAGTTCACCCGATACCGCATGGACAATTTGATCCGTATAGCCAGTCGGGCTCGGAATCACCAACAATTTTTGGAGAATATGCAGGAGATACTGAGTGTCAATTTTCGATTCGATCATACAATCCCCCATCACCCCAAAGGACTACCGCAATTTTGTGGGTGTCTTCGTTTGAGGAAACAACAGGTCGATAAATCGTTCTGCCGTCGGTTGCGGTTCATGATTGGCGAGACCGGGTCGCTCGTTTGCTTCAATAATGACATACTCAGGCTTGGAAACCGAGGCGACAATAAAATCAAATCCTACCACCGGGATAGCCAGCGCTTTGGCACCAACCACCGCCGCAGTGGCTAAATCAGGATGAAGCTTTCCTGTCACGTCATGAATGGTTCCTCCGGTATGGAGATTGGCCGTCTTACGCACCGTGAGGGTTTTGCCTTTTGGCAAAACCTCTGTAAGGGTAAAACCGCCCTCCTTCACACACCTCCTGGTTTCTCCGTCCAGAGGAATTCGACTTTCTCCGCCCGTCAATCGGGCCCGTCGCTGACTCTGCCGGTCAATCAATTCGGCAATCGAATGATGACCTGTCCCCGTGATTCGAGGTGGCCGTCGAACGGCAGCGGCAACCACTTCATAGTTGATCAACACAATGCGTAAATCCTCGCCTTTCACATATTGTTCCAGAATGACGGGATCACCACATTTACCGGCAAGGGTGATTGCGGACTCCATTTCCTTAACCCTCCGCACATCCACACTCACCCCGGCTCCCTGTTCCCCCATCGCCGGCTTGACAACAATCGATTGATACTGTTCAAGAAATTTGCCGTTGTGCTTCCGCCCATTGGCCTCCATCTGAGCTGGAACGGATAGACCGGCTTCCCGCAGCACCCGCCGCGTGAGGGTCTTATCCGCACAACGGCTCATCGCTATCGCCGTGGTCAATTCGGACAACGATTCCCGACAGGTAATGGACCGGCCCCCAAACGTCAAGCGGAAGTAGCTATTCTCGGCATCCAGGACATCGACGTCGATGCTTCGGCGCCTGGCCTCATTAACAATAATGGTGGCATAGGGGTTGAGTCGTTGATCCGGTGAGGGACCTGCAAACAATTTTTCATTAATGGTATTTCGCGTTTTCACCGCAAATACAGGAATTCGTCCAAAGCCCAGTTTCCGGTAGAGCGCAATGGCCTCATGGTTGTCATGCAGCACTGAGAGATCCACATAGTTGCACCCCCGGGCCTTCATCCGTTCGGCCGCATGACGAATCAACGCTTCCCCCACTCCGGGATGGTGGGCTTGAGGGTCAACAGCCAGACTCCAGATGCTACTGCCTTTTTCGGGATCGTCAAAAATCAGGCGATGATTCACAGCTAGGATAACGCCAATCACTTCATTCGTGGCCTGGTCTTTAGCGAGAAAATAGCAGAGCTTTTGGGAGCGGCGATGCCTCATAAGGATATCGGTGTCGGCCGTAACCATGCCCCGTGCCGCATAGATCCGATTCAACGCCGTGACATCGGCCTCCGACTGGATGGGAGTGATCACCATGCCTGATTTCTGATGTGCGACCGATTGATAATCAGCCAACCACAATCGAAACGTATGCGAAGGATCCAGAAACAGCTTATGCGGGCGCAGGGCCAGGACCACATGAGGATCCCGTAGATAAAAGGCAATATCCCTGTGGCCGGGACGTTCCTGCATCAGCGTGGAAGCCACCTCTTCGGGGCCTGTAAAGGTGTGGGCAAAAATGAGCCGCCCCCACCCGCAATCCAGGACCACTTTTGGTTTCACTCGCCGTCCCTGGTAGGTCGCCGGTCCAACTTCCCAGTTTTTGACCGTCGGCCCGATCGGTCGCTGACGAGGGCTCGTCATGTGAAGAGCTTGCGGGTTCTTCACAACATTGGGATCCTTAAATGCCATGGGACTGAAGCCACAGTTCCAATAATCCAAGCTGCCAAAGCTTTGACCCACGTAATGGTGTGAGATGATCATCCGGATTTTTTAACAATTCATCGATATAGTCCCGCTGAAAGATCTCGCGTTTCTGACTGGTCTCTGACACAAGCGCGTCTTTTACCATATTTAAATAAGGGCCACGAAGATATTTCAAGGCGGGAACGGGGAAATACCCCTTGGGACGATCAATGACCTCGGAAGGGATCACCCGACGGGCGACTTCCTTCAGAATGCCTTTTCCCCCTTGTGCAACTTTCATTTCTGCCGGCACTCGTGCGGCCAATTCGACGACTTCATGATCTAAAAACGGCACTCGCGCCTCCAAACTCCATGCCATCGTCATGTTGTCCACACGCTTGACCGGATCGTCAACTAACATAATGGTCGTATCAAGCCGGAGGGCCTTATCAATCGGTCGGGACGCTCCCGGTTGGGAAAAATGCTTCTCCACAAAACGATGACTGTGATCGTCTTCGTGAAACCGTGGATGAATGACTCGCTGAAATTCTTTCTGGTCCCGATCAAAAAACACCTGGCGATAGTCATCAACGGGACGTTGACTGTTCAAGAGGGGAGGATACCAGTGATATCCTGCGAAAATTTCGTCGGCGCCCTGACCACTTTGCACCACAGTGACATGCTTAGACACTTCTTTAGAAAGCAAATAAAACCCGATGGCATCGTGACTGACCATTGGCTCGGACATAGCATGAATGCAACTTGGCAGGTTGGGCAGAACGTGGGTCGTATCAACCGGAAGTTTGTGGTGTCGGGTCGAAAATTCGTTGGCAATGATATCAGAGTAGGAGAATTCGTCCCCCTTTTCCTCTGCCACCGTTTCAAACCCAATGGAAAACGTATTCAGGCCTGACGCGCCTTCAGCCGCTAACAGGCCCACGATAAGGCTCGAGTCCAACCCACCGGACAGAAGGACCCCCACGGGCACATCCGCAATAAGCCGTCGGCGGACAGCCGACCGTAAAACCTCATAAAGCCGGTCCTGCCAGTCTCGTTCTTTCAAGATCCTCTCATCTTCACGCGGCTCGAAGGAGAGTTGCCAATAGTGATGTTGGCGTCGTGCTCCCGTTGGCTCAATGACCATCATGGCGCCGGGCACTAATTTTCGAATGCTTTTCAGCAAGGTGTGTGGTGCAGGCACCACGGCGTGAAACATGAAATAGTGATGAAGAGCCACGGGATCCATCTCCGTGGAAACGTTTCCCCCCGCTAAGAGAGCCGGCAAGGTCGATGCGAATCGAAACCGCTGAGACGTTTCAGTATAATAGAGCGGTTTAATCCCCAAACGATCACGCGCCAGCACAACCCGCTCTGAATCTCTTTCCCAAATGGCAAACGCGAACATGCCGTTCAAGCGGCGAATAAAGTCTTCTCCCCACGCATGGTAGGCCTTGAGAATGACTTCAGTATCTCCCTGGGAAAAGAAGATATAGCCTTTTGACTCCAGCTCTTTTCTTAATTCCTTGTAGTTGTAAATCGCACCATTGAAGACAATACCAAGTCCCAATCTTGAATCCACCATGGGTTGTTGGGAAGCCTGGGTCAAATCAATCACCTTGAGCCGTCGGTGCCCGAACCCTAACCGCCCTTGAACGTACAGCCCGACGCCATCAGGACCACGGCTGGTCATAGTGGCATTCATAGCCATCAACTCCTGGGGATCGACGGGGTCATCTGAAAAATTGATCTGGCCTAGGATTCCGCACATATGTTCATCTTCCTTTGATTATCCGAAAATTCCCTTGCCGTATATGTGATCGTTGATGATCCCATAAAAACCCAAGCATCCGGAGCTTATCCCCTCCGAAGGGCATGCCCTCATCAAGGATTGTTCTTTTAGGAAATAACCCATTGTAAACGGGAATTGATGTCTAGCGGACGGGGAAATTTACCCTAATAATTATTCTCGACTTTGTCAAACGAATCTGATGGAAAGGCTCTCATTAAATGATAGAAAGTCCACTGTGCGAAGGTGCCTTCGGCATGATATTTTTACTCATTTAAGGAGGCACCGCTGGGGGACGTTTTCAACACCCTGCTGGAACAGGAGTTACAATGAAAAATATAACCAGAGTGACAGAGATTGCTCCCGACCACTATTCAATTTCTATCTATGTTCCCGAATTCAATCTGCGGTTTAACCACTTTCTGATCAAGGACGAGGAGCCGCTGCTGTTTCACACCGGGATGAAGCGGATGTTTCCGATGATACAGGAGGCAGTCGCACGCGTCATTGATCCGACCACGCTACGATGGATTTCATTCAGTCATTTCGAGGCGGATGAATGTGGGGCGCTCAACGAATGGCTGACCATCGCTCCACAGGCGGAACCGGTGTGCGGCCTGGTCGGGGCACTCGTCAGTGTGAACGACTTTTCTCATCGTCAGGCCCGCATGCTCGCGCATGACGAAATTCTGGAAACCGGAAAATATCGACTGCGGTTCCGCCAGACTCCGCATGTCCCGCATAATTGGGAAGCAGGCCTTTTATTCGAGGAGGTCACCCGTACCTTACTGTGCTCGGACCTGTTCTCTCATGAGGGAGATGTGGAGGCGGTGACCGAATCGGATATCGTCGAACCTGCCAAACGGGCGTTGATCGAAGGGCAGAACAGCGCGTTTGCCAATGCCTACCCCTACACTCCCTTGACTGAGCCAATACTGCATGGCCTGGCAGATCTCCAGCCAAAACAGTTGGCGCTCATGCATGGGTCCGTTTTCGTGGGAGATGGAAAACAAGCGCTTCACGACCTGACGTCCGTCATGCGGGAAATACTGGGGAAGAGCGCAGAGCGTTTGCCTCAATAAACACCTACAGACGTCTGTACCCTCAAGTGTCGAGGGTGGCCATGTTGATTTGGAGACATGGAGCTTGACCGAAGCCGTGATTCAATTGGACTCTCCGATACCAACAGGAATTAATGTCATCCGAATGGATATACTGAACAATCTTCATGTGTCATAAAGGAGCAAATGGTAAGCCAAGTCGTTTTTTGAGATCTGTTTTTCCATTAAAAAGGAGAGGGCCCTATGAACATCACACAAATCCGGATCGACCCCGATCCCTACGAACCCTATCGTCTTTCACAGGGTTATCGGGTCGGGGATCTGCTCTTTATCTCAGGCCAGACTGCCATCGATACAAGCGGTCAGATTGTCGGCGTAGGCAACTTTGATGTCCAGGGAAAACAGACATTTGATAATCTTGAGCGGGTACTCCGTGCGGGAGGGTCGAGCTTACGGAACGTCATCAAAGTGACGATCTTCCTGACCGACATGACCCATTTCGATAAAATCGTGGAACTCCGCGGTCAACGGTTTACGCCTCCCTATCCCGCAGACACCATCGTGGAAGTCCGCTCCCTTTACTCCCCCGACGCGATGATTGAGATTGAAGCCATTGCCGTTGCCGATTCGGCGGCAGAGCGGAAATAATAGTCATTCGGGTAAAATAATCTGAGATGGAATATTTTGAGAATAATGCCGCCAGTGGCAATCGTCTGGAAGTCTGTTGGCCAAATATCACTTTCCCGAAAGGGGTTGAACGATGTCTGAGCATAAGATCACGGTAGAATGGAAGAGGGCATCGGAAGACTTTTCGTACGAGTCTTATAATCGAGACCATATCTTGGTATTTGAAGGTGGTATTCGAGTTCCTGCCTCGGCTGTTCCTGCCTATGGCGGGAATCCCGCTCATGTGAATCCTGAGGAAGCCTTCGTGGCGGCCTTGTCGAGCTGTCATATGCTCACTTTCCTGGCGATGGCAGCCAAGAAACGGTTCGTTGTAGATTGCTATATTGATCACGCCGTTGGATTATTGGAAAAAAATCAGAACAAAAAGCTTGCCATTACACGTGCCATTTTACGTCCTCAAGTGATGTTCGGTGGACCGACTCTTCCGACTCGGGAACAGATACACGCCCTCCATGAGCGAGCCCATAGCGAATGTTTCATTGCCAATTCAGTGACGACAGAGGTCACGGTTGAAGCAGAATAACCGTCAACTCCCTCTCTTATCCCCCACCAGCAGAGGCGAACGCTCGCCGGCACACCCGTCGCTTACCACAGTGGTTTTTCCGTACCTCTCCATGTGAGGCCTTTTCGATCATGAGTGAAAGATCCCCCAAACAGGTGCGGGAGGTGGTGGAGGAAGTGTACCGCACCGAATCACGACGGGTTCTTGCCACCTTAATCCGTCTGCTCGGCGATTTTGATGCGGCTGAAGAAGCGTTGCACGAGGCATTTGCGGTGGCGGTCGACCAATGGACCAGGGATGGTGTTCCCGCCAATCCGCGAACCTGGCTTGTGTCGACCGGTCGTTTCAAAGCGATCGATGGGATTCGGCGACGGACCAGGTTTGACGCCTCGCTTGCGGAATTCGCCACGCAGTTGGAAGCCGGCATTCATGACCCTCAAGAGAATACGGATGACAGTATCGACGACGACCGGTTACGTTTGATCTTTACCTGCTGCCATCCGGCTCTTTCATCCGAAGCTCAAGTGGCGATGACTCTCCGGGAGGTTTGTGGCCTGACGACGGAAGAAATCGCGAAAGCTTTTCTCACATCCCCGCCCACGGTGGCTCAGCGGATCGTTCGCGCTAAAGCCAAAATTCGCAAGGCACGCATACCCTATGAGGTACCTTCGGAGACCGCTTTGCCGGACCGTCTGGATGCGGTGCTGCGGGTGATCTACCTCGTGTTTAACGAAGGATACTCTGCCTCTTCAGGGGAATCTCTCACACGTCATGACCTCTCGGCTGAAGCTATTCGACTGGGACGTTTACTGTTGGAATTACTGCCGGACGGCGAAGCGATAGGGCTCTTGGCATTAATGCTCCTTCATGACTCACGCCGCGCCGCACGCATCTCTCGAACGGGAGATCTGATTCTGCTTGAGGACCAGGATCGTTCGTTGTGGAACCGGGATCAGATCAGGGAAGGGGCAACCCTGGTAGGACAGGCCTTTGCTTCAGGCCAGATCGGCCCTTATACCATCCAAGCCGCGATTTCCGGGGTGCATTCCCAGGCCGCACACCCCAAGGCCACGGACTGGCCTCAAATCGTGTCACTCTACGACCTGTTGATGCAGGCGTCCCCTTCACCTGTGGTAGAACTGAATCGCGCCGTCGCGGTGGCCATGCGTGACAGTCCACTGGCGGGTCTTACCCTCATCGACGCGATCCTGACGCGAGGGGACCTTCATAACTATTACTTAGCACATTCGGCGAGAGCGGAACTCTGCCGGCGATTGGGCCGAACTGCGGAAGCCAAGTCGGCCTATGAACGGGCTCTCTGTCTCACTCAGCAGAAACCGGAAAAGCGATTTCTTGAACAACGGCTGGCCCTATTACAAGATGGCAATTAATCCCCCTCCCCTTCCGTATCAATAGTGACGACCAGAAACTTTTCTGAATTCAAATGACCAGAGCATCGTCACCCACAACATCTTGTTGAGAATTATTTGAAGCTCCCTATTCCTAGAGTACCGGATTCACAGATAGAACCTATAAGACCCCATTGTCGAATTTGATCCTCCTAAACGACTAACTGACAACAATACCAATTCACCACCATTCGGAGGTCAGAAGTCATGAAATATCTTCTCTTTTGTTGCCACGAGGAAAAGAAGCTGGACAGCATGTCCAAAAGTGAGGGCGATGCTCTCATGAACGAAACGTTGGCCTACTGCGAGAAACTTCGAAAGAGCGGCCAACTCCTTTTGGCAAATCCCCTTGAACCGGTCGGGATGGCCATGACCGTGCGGGTCCGCAACGGCGGAATGTCCCTCACCGATGGCCCCTTCGCCGAAACGAAGGAGCAGATTGGCGGGTTTTTCCTGATCGAGGCCAGGGACATCAATCAGGCTGTTCAGATCGCCTCCAAGTTTCCATCAGTGAGGCTTGGGAGTATGGAGGTTCGGCCGGTGAGGGACCTGCCCAGGCAAGGGATGGAAGCGGAATCTTGTCAGAAGGAGTAGATTTTTATGAGGAACAATGAGATCGGGGAAAATCCATATGATCATTCCTGGCATAACCACCTGATAGAGGCATTCACATGAAATACCTGTTGTTGGTTCACCATGACGAAGACGCATTCAGGGCAATGAGTGAGACCATCCGTAAGGAGATGCTTGAGGAATCCGTGCAACTCACTCATCAGCTCCACAACAAGGGGCAGTATCTGAGTGCGTCGCCGCTTCATCCGGCATCGACGGCTGTCCTCGTTCGTGTGCGCGAAGGCAAGCCATTGGTGACTGACGGTCCTTTCGTGGAAACACGCGAGCAACTGGCGGGATACTTTTTGATCAATGCCAAGGATTTTGACGAGGCGATCGGTATCGCCTTGCGGGTTCCAGGAGCACGCATTGGCACCGTCGAGGTGCGTCCGTTGATTGAGGTCTCCGGTCTTCCCACTGAGGAATGTTGATGATTATGAAAGGAACCAGTTCAATCCTGTCCAAGCTGCCTTGTGGCTCTATGATCAGAAACACATGGTTACAGAGCGGCAACTACAGGAGGTTTTTTTGAAATGTCGATTTTACCAGCCCCCGTTCGACAAACAAGGAGAATCCGGATAAGGCTATTTTAGAATCCAGTTTAATGTACTAAAGCCAAGGAGACTGAGTGATGCGATTCATGATTATTGTCAAAGCCACCAAAGAGTCTGAAGCCGGTGTGATGCCTAGCGGGCAACTTCTTACTGAGATGGGAAAATTCAACGAGGAACTGGTAAATGCCGGCGTCATGCTGGCGGGAGATGGGCTCCATCCGAGTTCAAAAGGCGCGCGCGTGCAATTTTCAGGAAATAAGCGAACAGTTATCGACGGACCCTTTGCCGAGACCAAGGAACTGATCGCCGGCTATTGGGTCTGGCAGGTGAATTCGAAAGAAGAGGCAATCGAATGGGTCAAGCGTTGTCCGAATCCTGCAGGTGATGACAAAGAAGGCGAGATTGAGATTCGCCAACTCTTCGAGGCGGAGGACTTCGGACCGGAGTTCACGCCAGAGCTGAGGGAGCAAGAGGAGCACCTTCGCAAAAAATTGTCTTCATAAAAGTACAACATGACCTACTTACTTCAATAGTTTTCATTATCTAATCACAAGGAGGCGTCTATGCGTTTGACAACCATCACATTCACCTGTCTCTGTATGGTTCTGACGGCAATTCCAGGGTTCGCCACAGACAAAGAAAAGCAGATGGACCCACAAGCCATGATGGAGATGTACAAGAAGCTGGCTGCTCCAGGGGAACCGCACAAATTGTTTGCCAGCCTTGCCGGGAGCTGGACGACCAAATCCAAAGAATGGATGGAACCAGGCAAGCCTCCCACAGAATCGACCGGCACCGCAGAAATGAAAATGTTGCTGGACGGACGCTATCTCTACCAAGCTTACACTGGTCAAATGATGGGACAACCATTCTCCGGGATTGGAATCGACGCCTACGACAACATCACCAAGAAATATGTCACGGCCTGGATGGATACGATGGGGACGGGGATTTTCATCATGGAAGGGACGGCGAGCGACAATGGCAAGACCATTACGCTGAATGGATCGCATCCTGAGCCGGGCGGAGGGCAAATGACGCATCGGGCGGTCTGGAAGATCGTCGATAACAATACCACAACGTTTGATATGTATGGGACTCATCACGGCGGCAAGGAAATGAAGATCATGGAGATCACCTATACCAGGCAGTAGCGGGACGCAAAACCCTATCGTTGCTATTTGTCGCAGGGGTCGCCCTTTTAACCAGAAAGGGTTGCGGCATTCGAGTATTGGCGTTCATTCTTTCGAATGGAGGAATTCATATGAAATACATGCTGTTGATTTACGGAACTGATCAGGCATGGGACGAGGCCGGACGTGAAAAGTGTTACAAAGAATCCACGGAGCTTGCACACCGACTCAAAGCTGAAGGAAATTATCTGGCGGCCGCTCCTCTGCATCCTGTCACTATGGCGACCAGCATCCGTATACGAGATGGCAATCGGCTCATCACCGATGGTCCGTTTGCTGAAACACGAGAACAACTGGGCGGTTACTTTCTTATCGAAGCCAAGGATCTGGATGAGGCAATGAACATCGCCGCACAAATCCCGGGGGCCCGGGTGGGCACGGTCGAAATCCGACCGGTTTTAGAGATTGGAGGTTTGCCAACGGAATAGGGACCTGCCGCTAAGAGTACAATGGCAGCCGGCAGGTCGCGAGGTTGACAAACAGATCATATTAACGCTCAGCAAAGGCGCAAAACATGATGCAGAAAATTAGCCCGTGTTTGTGGTTCGATAATCAGGCTGAAGAGGCGGTGAATTTTTATGCGTCGATTTTCAAGAATACCAAGATAGGAAATATCACCCGTTATGGAGAGGAAGGCGCAAAGGTTTCCGGTAGACCCAAGGGATCAGTGATGACCGTCACATTCCAGCTCCACGGGCAAGAATTTATGGCCTTAAATGGAGGACCGCATTTCACATTTACGGAAGCCGTATCGTTTATCGTGAATTGTCAGACACAAGAAGAGATTGACGAGCTATGGGAAAAGCTCTCCGAAGATGGTGAAAAAGGGCAGTGCGGTTGGCTGAAAGACAAGTATGGTCTGTCATGGCAAATTGTTCCCACTGTACTGAGCGAAATGATGCAAAGCCACGATCCCGAGAAAACGAATAGAGTCATGAGTGCCCTCCTTCAAATGAAGAAACTTGACATCAAACGGCTACAGGAGGCTTACGAACAATAGGTCACGACGCCTCGATCACAACGGCCAACACGATTGATAGAGGGACGGAATAGGCTCTCATTAGTCATATAAACTTTATACGATGATCGCCCGAATTTTCAGAAAGGAGTGAGGTATGAGTGGAGTACGAGTGCTTGTTGGAACACGCAAAGGTGCGTTCGTGCTGACATCGGACGGCAAACGCAAGCAGTGGGACGTTAACGGCCCCTTTTTTGGTGGATGGGAATTGTTTCACGTAAAGGGATCTCCAGCCGATCCCAATCGGTTGTATGCCTCGCAGTCGAGCAGCTGGTTCGGGCAGATCATCCAACGATCCGATGATGGCGGCAAAACCTGGTTTCAACCGGGAACACCACCCGGCGAGCCGACCACGGACCCGGACGGCACGCCCAAGGGGGAGAGCAACAAGTTCGTGTATGACAGCTCAATGGAAACGGGACAACCTCTCACCACCCATCAGTGGTACGATGGCACGCAGCGTCCCTGGGAGTTCAAGCGTGTCTGGCATCTGGAGCCATCGCTGACCGATCCGGACACGATATACGCAGGGGTTGAGGATGCGGCCATTTTCCGTTCCACCGACGGCGGACAGACATGGCAGGAGCTTCCCGGCCTGCGCAGCGCTAAAGGGAACCTTTGGCAACCGGGCGCCGGGGGAATGTGCCTGCATACCATTCTTCTGGATCCCGGCAATCCGGAAAGGATATTCGTCGCCATTTCGGCAGCCGGCACCTTTCGAACCGAGAACGGAGGCAAGACATGGCAGCCGGTCAACCGCGGACTGAAATCGCCCTATGAACTTCCCGACCCTACTGCCGAAGTCGGCCACTGTGTGCACTGTATCGCCAAACACCCGTCGCGCCCGAATGTGCTCTTCATGCAAAAGCACTGGGATGTGATGCGTAGCGATGACGCAGGCGAGTCGTGGCATGAAATCAGTGGAGACTTGCCCTCCGATTTCGGATTCCCCATTGCCGTGCATGCCCATGAGCCGGAAACCATCTACGTGGTACCGATCAAGAGCGACTCCGAACATTATCCGCCGGAGGGGAAACTGCGCGTCTACCGCAGTCGAACGGGCGGGAACGAATGGGAAGGGCTGACAAAAGGATTGCCGCAACAGGACTGCTACGTCAATATCTTGCGAGATGCCATGGCCGTCGACTCGCTCGAACCCTGCGGGATCTATGTCGGCACCACCGGCGGACAGGTGTATGCTTCGGCTGATTCAGGAGACAGCTGGATGCCCATCGTCCGCGATCTTCCACCCGTATTATCGGTCGAAGTCCAGGCGTTACCGTGAACACAATTCGAGTTATCCTTCCAGCCCATTTGCGAACACTTGCACGTATCGACGGTGAGGTGAACCTGGAATTGGGGGGTCAGGTCACGCAACACTCCGTCCTCAACACACTCGAAACCCGTTACCCGATGTTGCGGGGGACAATTCGTGACCAGGTGACACAACAGCGCCGACCGTTTATCAGGTTCTTTGCCTGCGGGCAGGATCTGTCCCATGAACCACCGGACGCCCCGTTACCTGACGCGATCACAAACGGAGAAGAGCCCTTTCTGATTGTCGGGGCCATGGCCGGCGGCTAAGCACCGGCAAGGGTATTCCTTGTCACGACCACCAAATTCCGTTTGGGTGGAAATTCTCCATCCGGGTTACCTGGCGTCGTGGAAAATTATCCCGACTGTATAGCGTTGCCCTGAGCGAACGCGGCTAACCCCATGCCGAAGGTTCACACGATACCAGCCCCTTCCCCCTCGCACAGGGCGATGATGAACCGCGAACAAGACGCCATCGCCCTGTCGGAGGGGGACAACTATCGGCCGGGATTGCATTCGTGGTCGCTGCTCGGTCATCACAAATTCCCCACCCGTAAAATCCGCCTGAGGATTAGATAGGAGAATGGCAAGCTGAAGGGGAAACACATGTGGGCCATAGAGATCCTGATGCAGACAATTGTAATCGTCGGCTTCATATTTGAGTATGATCGGTGTGGGCTTATCCTGGCCGGCTTGGTGACAGCGAGCGAGGAATTCCGCATGCGTCGTCGGATAGCTCACCTCGATGCCCATGGCCGTATTCCACCGGTTGGCGATCGGGACCAGATGAGGGTATACACTCCTTCGGAGTTGTTCGATGAGACCAGGAAGCGGATACCGGAAATACTGATATTCTCCACGGCCAAACCCATGGCGGCTCATCACAATACGGTTGCGGAATATCTCATCGCGGGAGTACAACGAGACCAAGGAGTGACATTCTTTCGGAGCGAGAAGGTGTTCGATCACGGCGTATCCGTGGGCGTCGAGGTCAGGCGACAACTGGTCCCAATCCAACCGCCTCACTCGTTCAGATAGACTGTTGTGCAAGGCAATGGGAGATGTTGGTTGCCCCACCACCTTCATGTCGGTCTCTCCCGTTCCAGCAATACTCGTTTCCGTTCAATACTCCAGCGATAGCCTGAGAGTTCGCCATTGGTACGCACGACACGATGACAGGGAATCGCGACAGCTAAGGGATTGGCACCGCAGGCCCGAGCCACAGCCCGGATCGATGTCGGCGACCCGATTCTCCCGGCGATGTCGGCATAGCTTGCCGTTGAGCCGGCCGGAATTCCCTGCAAGGCCTTCCAGACCCGTTGCTGAAACGCCGTACCACGCACGTCCAGTGGCAAATCCAGACTTCGCGCAGGGGCTTCGATAATACCGACTACTTTTTCGACAAGGTGGTCAAAACCAGCATCTCCCTGGATGAGATGAGCGTGAGGGAACTGGTTTTGCAAATCACGCGTCAATTGCTCAGGATCATCACCAAGAAAGATCGCACAGACGCCGCGTTCACTGTTGGCGACAAGAATCGACCCAAGAGAACATTTCCCCACCCCAAACCGTATTGTGGTCCATGCGCCTCCGGCCCGGTATGTGGAAGGTGTCATCCCCAAGACGTCATTGGCGTTTTCATAAAATCTCCCGCTGGAATTATATCCGGCCTCGTAGATTGCATCTGTCACGCTGCCCCTCCCCTGTAATTGAGTCCTCACACGATTGGCACGAAGTGCGGTCACATATTCTTTCGGCGTCACACCCGTGATCGCCTTAAACAGCCGATGAAAATGATAGATGCTCAGACCTGCATTCGTGGCCAATTCTTTGAGACTCGGTGCCTTTCCAGATTTCTCAATGAACCGGCATGCCGCGATGACAGTTTGGGTATGTCGGTTTCCCCATGCAGGTTGATTAGGGATGCAACGCTTACAGGGACGGAAACCAGCCTTCTCGGCACCTTCCCGCGAAGCATGGAATCGGACATTTTCAGGCCGCGGCAAACGAGATGGGCAGGACGGGCGGCAGTACACTCCGGTGGTTTTGACGGAATAGTAGAATGTGCCGTCGGCTTTCAGATCGCGGGAAACTACGCTGGCCCAACGAGGGTCATGTGCCGTTGCGACCAAAAGCCGGGCTTGGTTCGCTGTATGTTTCACGACGACCCCCTGTTGAAGACTCGAATGTTGAAAGCATAATTTACCAAGAAACCTCCCCGCCCGGACATTCCTCATTTCCGGATCAATTTTTCTTATACAGAATTCGCGGACAGAGGACACTCCGTTTCTTGCTTTCCAATTCGCATTTCCCATAAGGCTCCAGGGTTCTTACCAGTTCACGTGTATGAAGGAACAAGATTATTCTTCGATCAAGAAATCGAGGGTTTATTATTTTACAGTAGGTAATCATCGGTCATTGACCGGAAAGGAAGCGGGGAATGGACATTTTTCAAATCTTAAAAAAGGACCACCAAAAGGCAAAGGACTTATTTAAAAAATTGGAAGGAACCGGCCCGCGTGCCACCAAAAGCCGTGAAAAGTTATTTTCACAATTAAAGAATGACCTCGAAGCCCATTCGCATGGGGAAGAAGTCGCGTTCTATCCTGCCTTAAGAGAAAATGCAGAGATGGTAGACCTCATTAATGAAGCCACGGAGGAGCATGCAGAGGTCGCCAATCTTCTGGAAGAACTGGAGGAGCTGGGGCCGGAATCCGAGGAATGGGACTCAAAACTTTCCCAGCTCAAAAAAAATGTCCTGCACCATGTCAAAGAGGAAGAAGGGGAAATTTTCAAAAAGGCCAAAGAGATTTTGGAAAAGGAAGAAATACAGACCATAGGGAAAGAATTCCAAGAAGCAAAAAAACAAGCCACGGCGAGTTAATGCTTTGTTTATATACTCCCACGGAGGGGATTCTCGATCGAGAGGCGGCTCTTTCTATCCAGATAGTTTATGAAACCGCCTCCCGATTTGAGAATAGCTTCCTCTCGTGTCTTTACGGTGCCAGATTCGACCCCCATCGTTCTAACTGAATCCGCTTTCCTCCCCATCCCAGCGACAGATGAATTCCCTCGCCTGTCATGGCAAACCAGCATGTAACATTCGCTCCCCACTGAAATTCTTCGTCGTCATGCCTACCATCGGCGGCAGAACGTTGACCATCGCATGGCTAATCCAAACGTAGCTCGGGCAAACGTCTCCTTAACTGGTGACAATGGCTTTGTTCCCCTGATCGGGATCGGCAGCGACTGTGGAAAGAACGACCGCTCGCCCCCTGTTTTTTTCTTCCCAGAGGTGGTTTCAGGACCCTGGACATGGAACCTTTCACGTGATCCTCGAACAATGGGATATTCCACTGGCTCCCAATCGCTATCCCATTGTGAGAGAATCAGGTAGCATCACCTCGATGTACCCTAAAGAAGGTAAGGCTCTTAAGATGTTAAGGATGGCCGCACCACAGGAAGCACTTGAACGATATCCAGGCAAGGCACCTATTTTACCTTCATGGGGTTTTTTTATAGGATAGTCTTGAAATTTCGATCGACACATTCTAACAAGGAGGGTTCTCTATGCGAGCGTTAGCCTATGTTTTGATAGGAGTGTTAGGAGGGATTGGCGTCATGATGTTTTCGGCTGGTGCGAGCGAACAACCCCTTCATTCGCCACCGATGGGGTATGCTATGGCTGCCCCCGAACCAGATGACCCGACACCCTGGACGGGAGACGATCTCCTGGAGATGGCAAAAATCTATGATCAACAAGCCGATGAACTGCAAATGGACGCTGTCCGCATAGAACGGCGAGCCACATCCCTTATGCTGAAACCGCATATGGATCCAAAAGGCTTTCAACGGACCAGCCTCATGCATGTGGCCTCCTCACGCTGGAAAGCGGCTAAGGAATTAAGAGAAATGGCAAACATGCATAGAGCTGAAGGCCAACGCCTTATGGATGATAAAAAAGTGGGATGAAGGTAACCACCGGACAAAACCAGGACGTACGTGTGAACGGAAAGTAATGAACAGACATCCGGGGAATATTTTCACCAAAATGAGGGATGCCTATTTGTGTGGATGGGCAGCCAACCGAAAAGAGAAAGCGCAGCCTTTCCACTAAGGTCGGGAATTCTGGAAAATTTTCGTTTTGGCCGAATCGACAACAGGTAACAGAGGTAGTCCCAGGAACTCGGACAGGGTGTTAGGCTACAATTCCTGACAGAGGAGTGGCATGAATTATGAGTTGAATCCGAATAATGCATACGGCCACTGATAAGGCCAAAAATACGCCAGCGGCGATTCGGGAGGATGCCTCGATATCAAGGCCAGCTTTAAGGTATGGCGTGCATTCTCCCGTCATGCACCGCTGGAAACGTGAAGTCCCGTCCTCTCCTGGATGCGGGGTGTTCAGGAAAACATGAGAAGAGCCACATGGGTCAGCGGCTCAAATTCATAGGTCACATGCCAAAATTGGCCAATTGAGTGTGGGAAGGGATTCTTTAGTCAATGCCTTCAACCGTTTGGGGGTAGGAGGTAACAAGAACTGGTTAAGCCATCTCCTAATCATCTGAGTAGCAGAACGCCGTGTCTGTTGCTCTCCATCAGCTGGGACTATCTCCGGTCAGGCAAACCAGCAGAATGTCCTTCGAAACACGAAGTTATCACTTCAGTAAATCCTTTTCCTGATTCTCTATTCGATCCTTCGAAATTTGCTCAACAATATGATTATCTTTGGTGACATCGGCCTGAGAATCCGATTGCACAGCGGGTGATGAAGCATCCTTTGTATGCTCGGTCTGCTCAACGAGGGCCTGGTCATCAAGAGGGGAATACCCCTGCATCTTCAGTCGATAGATGGGTTCGGGCATTTCATAATTGGCCAGATCAAAGGCTTCTTTCACCGCCCGAATCGCTTCACTTTTTACCTTTCCGAAGTCGTATTGATCCTGGGTCGTCCATGCGAACATTTTCAGGATCACATTCGAATCGCCTAATTTCTCGACCGCGCATCGAACCGGCGGATCAGCTATCACCCCGCGGGTTTCCTCTAAAGTTTTTATAGCCAATTGCAACGCCGACTCGATATTGACAGCAGTGTCGATACCAACCTCAAAGGAGAAACGCCGTTTGGGGTTCCGGGAATAGTTGAGAATAATACCTTTGTACACCGTAGCATTCGGTATGCGTACATGATTCCCGTCCAGCGTCATGAGAATGGTCTCCCGCGATGTCAACTTCATGACCAAGCCTTCATAATTTTCCAAAACAATCTGGTCCAGTGGCCGAAAGGGTTGTCTGATACTCAGCAGAATGCTGGCAATGTAATTTTCCACCGTGTCTCGGAGGGCAAAACCTATGGCCAGGCCCATGACTCCGGCCACACCAACGATAGTACCCAAAAGAGCTGTGGCGTCCAGGATTTCGAGCATGACGATAAAGCCAAGAAATATGACAGCCCCTTTGACGATTTGTTTGGCTAATGATTGTAAAAACGCATGGGGAGTAATTTTTTCATACAGGTTATCCCATTTGGTCATAAAGGATGCGAGAAACCAGAATAGAAGAAATACCGTGAAGCCGATGATTAGGAGTGGCAGATAAGAGATAAAATTATTGAGTTGGTCAAACATTTTTTCCTGCACGACGGTCAACCGTTCACGGACCTCCCGTTTCTGGGTGATTTCATCTGTCACACTGACTACACCATCCACGCGTTCGGCAAGTTCAAGAGCCTGTTTGTGGGCTTCCTTGGTGGATGTAAACCCTGACAGACGTACCACCCCCGCCTTCACAGCGATGTCGACATTGGCAAGCTCCGGCAAATTCTGGAAAACCTCCGTAAGCCGTTGTGTAATTAGCCTGTCTTCAACCTTGTGCGCTCCAACCGCAATTTCCTGTGGTTTCTCGGTGAGTCGTGAATCTGTGGGAGCCTCTGGATTATCCACAGGTTCCTGGCACCACAATGGTTCAACCCGCGCACTCACGAGAAGTACGATAAGGAATACGAGAATTACTGAATAGAATCTAAAGTACATAACATTACATCCTGTCCTTATTTCCCATCATTGACTACTTCGAGAGACCGACGAACACGTTGCCGGACCTCTCCGTCAAAGTAGTCAAAGTACAATCTCCGTCTCAGTCGATACCCGAATTTATCTAGACCAGAAAAAGCGGCACTCCTCTTGAAATAAAAATGTGACATTGCGGCAGAGGAGGATACAAACCTGAATTTCAGAATAATCTCAGAAGATCGCCCATTGAGAAAGGATAAATAATTCAAGGCTTGTTGAGATCGTTTTCATAATTCACAAATCCCTATGAATGATTCAACAGACAAATTCAGGTCGGACTATCTGAAAACATCCGTCAAAACCGCTCTGTGAATACGATGGGACTCTAGGAGTGGGGATGTGGATACTTGAGAAGTTCCGCTTAATGATTTGTCTATAATAAATCAACGGGCCGGTGCGTATCATAAATAGGAGGGAGATTTGCCTGAATCCATTTCAACCTAAGAAGTTTTCAAAAATGCAAATACTCAGCGAACTGTAAGTGTTACACTGCAGAGGTAAAACATGCAGGCGCTCCTAATGATGATTATGGTTTCATCCTTTTCCTCGACCAAGCGGACGGCTTCAGGTATGCCGATACCCTCACCCTTTGGGGCGTCAACATAAATGTCTCCACAAGTTCTCTCTGTAGCCTTCCTCGTATTGTGTTCCCTCCTGCTGTATGTGTTAGCCCTTATTTTTGCCCCATTTCTGACACCCATTTTATGGGCCCTGATTTTGGTTCGCATCTTCTATCCACTTTATCAATGGTTGACCCGAATCCTGGGAAACCGGAATACCGCCTCGGCTGCCCTGAGCACGCTGAGTGTCATGTTGGTGGCCGTGTTGCCGGTAGCGTATATTCTCTTTCTGGTCATCACAGAGACCATAAATGCCTATCAGCTCGCGATGACGTGGGTGCAGGAAGGAGGATTGAATAGACTTCCTGATCTTGCCGCAAAATTGCCTCTCATCGGCGACCTCTCCCAAGAATTGTTGGGGGGATTTATCGTGGCGTATGGGGATCTCCAAGTATCTCTGCTTGAAGGAGGGAAGGTGGTGAGCGGGGTCCTCCTGTCCAGCGTCGGAGGATTGGCCAAGAACGGCATTGATCTCCTGATGGATTTATTTGTGATTCTGTTTACCTTATTCTTCCTTTTTCGCGACGGGCATCACCTCTATCGGGCATTTTACGAAGCCCTCCCTATCGAGGAAAGCTATAAGGCGGCCATCATGGAACGCCTGGACCATGTGATGGTGGCGGTCGTTCAGGGTACCATGCTCACCGCGTTGGCACAGGGGTTCGCGGCTGGCCTCACCTATGGAGCGCTGGGCGTCCCGTTTGCCGTTTTTCTGGGAGCTCTGAGCGCACTCTTTTCTCTTCTCCCGTTCGGAGGCACGGCATTCGTCTGGGGTCCGGTCGCCGTCTATCTTTTTTGGACCGCGCCGGTATGGAAAGGGATCGTCATGATCGGCATAGGAATCGGATTGGTCGGACTCATGGATAATATTCTGCAGCCTCTTCTGGTCGGCTCCAAAGCGGACCTGCCGGTCCTGTTTCTCTTCTTCGCTTCCTTAGGCGGCCTCGCCTACTTCGGATTCATAGGATTATTTCTGGGTCCAATTCTGCTTGGGATCGCCCTGGCGGTTTTCCAAATTTACCGTGAAAATTATCAGGAGCAGGCAGGTCTTTTAATAAAAGCAGGATCGGGACACCCACAAGAGCCGGAGAACCCAACAATTAAATAGGAGGGATGAGGTATGAGTATCATCGGTTGGATCGTCTTTGGATTAATTGTGGGAGTAGTTGGAAAAATCTTAATGCCCGGGAAAGACCCTGGAGGGTTTTTTGCCACTGTTGCTATCGGTATCATTGGGGCGCTTTTTGGTGGGATGCTCGGCCGAATGGTCGGCATGTATGGACAGGATGATCCCGTGGGGTTTGTGATGGCCGTAATCGGAGCCATCCTGTTTCTCTGGCTTTATCGGGTAATTACCCGCCGTGGTGACACGTGACGTCAGCAATTTTCCCCGGATCGTCGGGGACAGTTTTTTCCCCTCGCTGACTCGTCTGTTTCCAGCTACCACATGAGCAGAATAAACAATGAGGGGATTTCGTCTGGATTCCGGGTGCAGTTATATCACCCATCGCTGAATGCCCCCTCCTTCCTATTTCGTTTCAAATGTTGTGGGAAACCCGGATGCCAGAAGTTCTGCACAATCCTGGTATACAGCCACCGCTCCAGCCGCATGGAGTTCCTCTCGACTAAAGGCTCCTCCTGTTCTGACCGCAATCGTCTGAAGACCACAACCTTGAGCGGACTGAATGTCCCAAATCGTATCCCCGACCACAATGCTCTCCTGCGGGGAACATCCGGCCCGCTCCAGAGTGAGTTGAAAAATATCCGGTGCGGGTTTCGCACTGTCTACATCCGCTGATGACACCATCCCGGCCAGCTTATCCTTCGCCTCAAGTGCTTGAACATGATGTTCCAATTCTTCAGACTTCGCACTCGTCGCCAACCAGATGGCGATGTCTTGGGATGAGAGGGATGCAAGGATTTCTTTGGCTCCAGGCAAAGGATAGGTATGATCTTTCAACTCCTCAAAAAATTCGCTGTGCAACTCATTGGCCTTTCCGTGTAAGGCCTCATCCGTAAGAAGCGCACCCAGCATCAGGTCCGATCCCTTACCAATCTGACGATGAATCGCGGCACGCGGGACTGGATGTTTGACTATCGAAAAAGCACGGGCCCAGGCCTCAACGTGTAAATAATTCGTATCCATAAGCGTGCCATCCACGTCGAAAATCACCACTCGTATCATAGGAAAATCTCCTGTCAGACAGGCGAAAGGGCCGGAACCTGCCTTTAAAATTTATCTTACATCCTCAAACCCTAAAGGATAACTATCCAAGGCTCGGTAGCCAGCTTTCCTATTAATAGGACATTTCCTCTATTGATTGAAATGGATACTTTCAAATTTTCCTTAGAGGATTCGTCTATCCGCAGGACATCCATAGACATCACAATCAAACTACCCTGGAATTTACGTGGTGATCTTTCCAATTGTGTGGGAACGAACCCTTCCAAAGCATAAACCAATTCGAACCATGGCAACATGCACTTTCAGGATGTGATTCATGGAGTCCTGCCTGCCGATTCCATCCCGAATCTCTCGCCTACTCACGAGCCGCATCATGTCCCTACTCTTACACTGTATAACCGGGGGTTAGCGGACTGTGTGATTTAACCGGCATCACCGGGCTTGGCGGGGTAATCCATTATTGGAAAAGGGTCGGAGACCAATATGCATGGGGCAGGTTAGATTTGACGAATGACGCGACAGGGATTGCCCGCGGCCACGACACCCGGCCTGACATCACGAGTGACCACGCTACCAGCACCAATGACGGCACCATCCCCGATGACGACCCCAGGGCAAATGATCGCACCGCCACCAACCCAGACATCATCGCCAATGGTCACCGTCTTGGCGAATTCCAGACCGGAACGTCGTTCCTGAGCATTCAGTGGATGTAAGGCGGTGTAGATGTGAACCGCAGGACCGAACAAGACATGACTTCCGATTGAAATCGGCATGACATCAAGAAGAACGCAGTTAAAATTGAAGTAGGCTGTGCTCCGAGACGAATATTGTATCCGTAGTCACAGTAAAATGGCGGGGTGAGATACGCATCGGTTTCCGTGTGCAAAAGGTCGGCAAGGATCGTTTGACGCTCGGCTTCCGGTGCGGTCGCAGGCGAAGCATTCAAACGTTGGCAAAGGAATCTGGCCCGCTGGCGCTCTTCAACCAACTCCGAATCGGCACCGTTATATAACTCACCATTGAGCATCTTTTGTTTTTCAGTCAACATAGAAGGACCTGATCTTTCGGAAGTAAAAAGTACGCCTATGCGAGTGGTTAATGGAGAACCTGAGTAAAGGAGCGGAGTGCGCAATTAAAAGTTGCATTTAAATTTTGCCAATAAGTTTAGATTTCCAAAATCATTCCTCCAAATTCATGACTCATGTATAATTCCCACCCTTTTCGCCTCTCAGAAAACCAGGTTAGGCAACCTTTTGTCCAACCGTGATAAGGATCGGGTAGGCAAAGCGAATCTCACTGTCCATGCGATGCACCCCAACACCCATGGCATCTTTCCCAATGTCAGACTGGAACATCTGGCGAAGCTTGTCTTTGTTACCAGAATGGGGAAAGGAAGCAGCCAGTTGCTGTTCCAACTCCATCTCGACCTTATACCGTCCCGTTTTGATATTGGTCAGACCCGACCTCTCAATAGCTGCCGCCATCCCGTCAAAACTGAGCGCTTTAGTATGCGAAGGGTCCCGGATTTGTTCCATCCGATTGTATGCATCGATTTTTTCTGATGGAAGGACCGCGTCAACCACCATGACTCTCCCCTCAGGCCTGCAAACCCGAACCATTTCCAACAACACCGCCATGGGATCGAGGAAGTGATGGAAGCTATAGCGCGTCACCACACACGAAAAATGGTCATCGGGAAATGGGAGTGGCAAAATGTCCCCAATGTGCCAGGAAACATTGGTGAGATTCTGTTCTTGCTGCCGTTTCCCGGCTTCCTTAATCATGGTTGGAGTGAGATCAAGACCGGTCACATGAGCGACATGTTTGGCAAATTCGCAGGCCACAATGCCGGGACCACAGGCCACATCGAGAACCCTATCCGTGGCACATAACCCACTGAATTGAACCAGCATATCCATCGATTCGGAATGGCCGGGAAGTTCTGAGAAAGGGACTGCCTGTAGGGTAAATTGCGTAATGATCGTGTCGTTGTGTTCCATCGTTTCTTGCTCTCCTAAACATACCGACCTCATGCCACGTTCAGGAACAAACCTTTACTGACAGATCGGCTGGAATGCCGTATGAGGGTCATCACGTGAACAAGCGCAAAGCCATTTGTTCTTCGTCGAAGTAGGAATCCCCCGTTTTTAATCCGCGTTCTTCACGTGCGAACGATGTGAAGCCTTCTGAAACATAGAGACTCTTCGCGTGAACGTTGAGCGAAACCACCGTCAAATTGATGTGTTCCAGGCCTTCGATGGTCCGTGCCCGCTTCACGACTTCCTGGACAAGCTTCCTGCCAATTCCTCTGCCGGAGGACTCCGCACGCACATACATACGATACAGCAAGCCTTTATGTCTCAGCTTTGCCTGCGTTTCTCGTGCAAAACTCACCGCTCCAGCCAATTGCCCTTCATCAAGCCAGGCCCCCAGGGTAAAGGAATCTGAACAGATCGACGCAAAGGGAACCATGGGTTCTCCGGCGTCTTGCGAACTGATGCGAAAGGATTCAGGATGCTCTCGTAACCCGCAAAGCATGAGAGTTTGATATGCACTCACATCCGTCGATGTTAACTCGCGAATGGTCATGCTTTCCCCTCAGACCTCCTCGTGTTTCTTTGGCGCCAAAAAATGAATAGATATATCGGCATAAGGTGCAGCTCTCGGATTTTGGGACTGTATTATAGACCATCCAATTCTCTGGAAAATACGCGATCATCGGTCTTATTTCATTTCAGTTGCCTTCCCAACGGCCATTGTTTACAGCCTCATCTTTCGACATCCGGCATCAGATCCGCCTAGCTCACCTCTCCCATCAATTGGGTAAAAATAAATGCGGCGGGATTCCCGGTGAATTGCCAAAAGCGATCAACTAGTTGTCCCTGATAAGAACATTTTTTCCAAACAAGGGAAAGCGGAGCATTCCACAAGCTGTATCACTGCTAGAAAATTTAAGTTTGTCCATGCCTTCCGCCGATAAAGAACTTAGCGTTTCTTTCCCTGCTCATCAGGGACGTCAATGACCATCTCAATAATTTCCTCTCCTCCTGATATTGCATGACAAGTCCTTCCCTTCAGATATTACCAGCACACTCTCATGATCTTCATCAGAATTTTGTCATTTCTTTTGTCCATAGCAGGAGGCAAATACAACCCACAGGGGGAACATGAAACGATCACTTTTAAGGTATCTGTTACCCATCGTGATGGGACTGATCGTCTTTAACGGACTATCGAGTCACGCACAGGCAAAAGTCATAGAACCTGAGGAATCGGAGACGGTGGTGCTTTCGGGTGGTGGAGGAATCTTTTATCCGTTTCAAGGCAAAACCGGGGGAAGCGGTGCCATTCAAGCCATGGGAATCATCTCTCCTCAAGAACGAATGGGTGTGGAGCTGGAATATCGCAATTACAAAAACGACCTTTTGCACGCGAACAATATCGATATGCAGTCGTATATTTTCAGGGGAATAGGGCAGTACTTTTTCCGTACCCACGGCATTTCACCGTATATCGGTCTTGGACTCAATATTGCACTCAATGTTTTTGATGAAAAGGATATTGAAAAAAAGAGGGATTCGATTAACGTAAAAGGAGACAAAGGTTTTGGGTACGGCATCATGGGACTCGTGGGGGTCGAGGCCCCCGTGGCACAGGGAGTAGCCCTATTTGTCGAAGGCCGGGTAAGTGCGGACTTTCAGTTAACGCGGTATAAGAATGGATCAGGAAAAAATAAACTTGATGTTGAAAATTTGAGTGGCCTAACCGGAATGATCGGGATTCGTTTTCATTTTTGACCTGCCATTGGAGTTGTATCCTCACAGCACACCCTTATGTGGCGGCTTCTGATTCACTCAGAGCCCCACTACCCCTACACTCCCCGCCGTTTGTGCTCATAGTCTGAGCACTTCAGATCCCATGTTTGGCATTACGCCTTCTCTGCGATGACGGGAGCGAGAGCTTTAATAGGGCTGCTTCCGGAGTACAATGTCGAAGTCGCATAGGGAGACGGCAAGACAAACCTGGTCTGACGATCTCCTGGTTTGCCTAGCCAACCTCTTATCCTTGATCAACTTGAAACCTGTTTCCGAAACCGACTTTCTTGATCTTGTTCATGAAAATTTCACTCACCCCTTTTTCCCCTTCACGAACAAGGAGTGAATGAGTTTCTCAGCGATGCGATCGTCATCCAGAACCTGAGGCAAATGATCGGTGCCCATGTCAAAGTCCCAAAAAGCGAATTCTTCCTCAATTGAGGGAATAAGGTCAGTTATGGATCTGAAAGGATGGGAAAGGAAGTGAGGCATCGGACCATGCCCGACAGGGTCTTGCAAAAATCACCGTAAAGCTCTAATTTAAGAAGCCCCGGGGGGAAAACCCTCCGGGACATATTTTCTCCCCTTGAAAAAAGGACTGCATGAGAGACAATGCTGTGACCTGGCTTCTCCTCGGAGCGCTACTTGGGGGCGTCATCAATGCGGCCGTCAGGCGATACGCCACCTTTAAAGAAGGCAAAGGCATCGCCCTTGCCATACAGGGTGAGATCACCGCCATCATCGAAATTGTCTTAAAACGACGGTACCTGCACCACCTTGAAAAAATCATTCAGAAACTTTCCGACCCCGCCCATCAGCTGACCGGCAACGATTTTTTTGCACCAAGAATTCGCGAAAATTATTTCCCGGTGTTTAATAGCTTGGCTAATAAAGTCGGCTTGCTTGTTGGTCGGAGTGACACCGTTGCAGATTTTTACACCAAAGCAAAATCCATCATTGAGGATATCCATGCCCTTGAGGAGATGCGGGACGAAATAACGACAGATTCAAAGGACATTGACAGGCCTGCCTTACTGGAGTTGACCACGGGACTTCGTGATCTGCTTCATGATGCATTGCGTATTGGAATTCAGACAGTGGAAGACTTGAAAACCTTCCAAAAGAGATCCTGGATTTTAGGAATCCGGTAAAAAACGATTGTGCCCTGGGCCCTCATGCTCACGCATTTAGGCAATTTCACTTTTCTCTCAATCTGTAATCTTCATATCATTGGCTTCACACTGTAGAAGCTAAGCCCACCACGAGCTGGCGTTCCCTGGGGCCATCGAGTTCAACTAATAAGACCGATTGCCAGGTACCCAAACGCAACTCACCGTCCATCACGGGCAAGGTCAGCGACCCTCCGATCAAGGAGGACGCCATATGAGACCACGCGTGAGAGGGATCATGGGCATGACGGAAATTGATCTGAGGGATGATTTTTTCGGCGACTTCGAGGAGGTCTTCCTCCGTACCTTCTCCTATTTCTCCGGTTGTCAGAGCCGCGGTGGTATGAGGCAAAAAGACGTGGCACAAACCATTCTGGAAATTTTTACTTTGGATGATCCTATTCAATTTCGGTGTGAGATTTACAATATCTTTGAGTTTCTTTGTTTTCACCTGAATAGTTTCCATAATTTCCTTATCACTGGAGCCAATGACCCTGCCACGTTCATGGCATATTTTTGGAATAACTCCAGACTTCTTTAATTGACGCTCGTTACCCTTAAGATTCAAGGCGAGTCATATTTATGGGTTTTATCTATCCCCCATTCCGCCGGATTAACATAATTTTCATCTTCGCCTTCAGACCGCTCGTTTGGTTGCACTTCCACCTTGAAAACACCAAACAGAATTTGCCCGGGGCGTATCATGTTTTAAGTGGAAACAATCTCGACGCTTGCGATTAAAGGATTTAGTCTTATTGGTGTGAATAAGTCATGAGGGACTCTCGAAGTGTCGCCTCTGCTTTCCAACGTGGCTGAGTTGCCCCCTCTTCGGGTGCGGGCCATCTTTCGCGCTGGGCTTCGCGATCACCGTCCCTGGATTCGGTTTGATCATGAACGAGCTGGACACGCGTCTCATAGGGCATACAGGCCATGTCCTACGCATTGTTCATGCCGTCAGGACCTTAGCATTCACTTGCCCCACGTCCGCCCGTTACGGCAAACCTTGCGTGCTCTTATTGCACAGGTTAACCGCATTCACCATCGTGAATCATGGCCTGGTCTCGTTCCGGCTGCTCCTCGCGAAACTAATTCAGAAGTTCCTTCGGAATATTGCCTCCGTTCTCGGCCAGTTTTTGCAACACGGTTTTATGCAACCACATATTCATCTGGGCGGAATCCCCCATCTTGTCAGCCGGGCACCCGAGCTCAGTCGCGAGTTCCTTACGAGCTGTGAAGCTGCTATCGAGATCCAGGAGCTTCAGCAGGTCCACAATCGAAGTTTTCCAATTAAGCTTTTGGGGGTTCGAGGCTGCGAGGCCCTCGAGTTTCCCTTTGACATCCACCACTGGGGTTCCAGGTGAAGGTGCCGGGGTAGCAGGGGCAACCTGCGGAGCCGGGGATTTGGGTGCTGGTGATTGTGGGGCAGGAGCAGCCTGGGCTTCGGAGCCGCTGAAACCAAGCTTATCAAGGATTTTGCTGAAAAAACTCATGGCAGGTCCTTTCTCTTTAAGGTAATAATCATGTCGGAAGGAACTGAAAACTGTTTTTCCACTCGTATAATCTGGTTCTTCATTTTCCTCCTCACATGCGGCACAGGCGCTTCTCAATTTTTTCCAAGACTACAGCAAACATCATGAGACATTCCCATCTTGATTGAAATGGATACTTTTGTCTACTCGAGCATGGATTCGTCTATTCCCGGACATCTCTCCGGATGTGCTGGGAACCAAGAAGATTCATGCATTGCGTCCACTTGTGGCGGACCGCGCAGGGGAACACCCCACTCAACTGTACGTGATAGCTCAAAAGAATTCGTGGGTAGGATGCTGCAATATGAGGAGTGAGAATTCCCAAGGCCTCGGGCAAGGTGATGAACCTGCTGCAGATGAGAGAAAAGGCATGTTGCATGACTCCATCTCACTGGGTATGGTACGGCTTCCACGTCAGAGATGAATAATATTGAACGAAGAGGCGAGCATGCCGATTTGTGAAGCTGATCCCTGGAGAATGCAGTATTTCGAGGGCATTCCATGCCCGCCGGAAGTCAACATCCCTACCGAGGACGGCGATGCCTGGGCATGGTACCCACAGTACAAGTGGATCTATAACAAACTGATGATTGCCGAGAGCCAAAACCTGGCGTGTGCTCCGCATGGGCTGGATCCATCCTTCTTTCCCGTGTTTTCCAAACCGATTTACAACATGCGCGGCATGGGTGCCGGGAGCCGCGTGTTGCGTTCGTTAAAAGAATACAAACATTTGGAACGGCCGGGACATATGTGGATGCCGTTACTCCAAGGCGATCATGTGTCCAGCGACGTCGCCGTGGTTAAGGGCGAACCCCACTGGTGGCGACATGCCACGGGCAAACCGTTGGAAGGAGGAATGTTTGATTATTGGACGGTGTTGGCAACGCCATTTCCAACCATCGAAGCCTACTGCGGCGACTGGCTGCGCCGGCATCTTGCCGGATACACCGGCATGATTAACTTCGAGACGATCGGCGGCAAAATCATCGAGGTACATTTACGATTCGCAGACCAATGGCCGGATTTGTACGGCGCCGGTTGGGTTGGGTCCCTCGTTCGGCTGTATGCGGAAGAACAATGGCAATTTGATGATTCCCATCGACAGGAAGGGTACAGTGTCGTCTTGTTTGGCGCCCATGGCGTCCACTATCAGCATCCACCCAAAGACGTGATCGCCCAGTTGCGCCAAACACCACACGTCTCCAGCATTCAGATCACGTTCCACGAAGAGAAACCTCCGAAGGACCACTCCATGCCACCAGGCGGATTTCGTCTGGCTATCGTCAACTGCTGGGATCTTGAAACGGGATTCGAAGTCAGAAAAAAGCTGGCGCTGAGTTTTTGGTCCACTCATCAGTTTCAACCCAATCGCCCCCCCGCTCCAAAAACTCTCCGCGACTCCGCTGCGGAACGCCATGAACAGACTGTCGAATAACTCAGAGATTTTTGATGCTTATCGATTACACCATCCTCGACCGCATTACCGAAATCGAAAACACTTGGATTACGATGTCGGACGGATGTCGCATCGCCGCGCGCATCTGGTTACCGAAGTCAGCCGATACGGAGCCGGTTCCAGCCATTTTGGAATACCTCCCCTATCGCAAACGGGACTTTATGCGATCACGGGACGAGCCCATCCATCGCTATTTTGCGGCGCATGGCTATGCCAGCATCCGCGTGGATATCCGGGGATCAGGGGATTCAGAAGGGATCCTGCATGATGAATACTCCCATCAGGAGCATGACGACGCCCTGGAAGTCATCACCTGGATTGCGAAACAACCCTGGTGTTCGGGCGCGATCGGGATGATGGGGATTTCGTGGGGCGGATTTAATGCGCTCCAGGTCGCCGCCCGGAATCCGTCGAATTTGAAAGCCATTATTACCTTGTGTTCAACGGATGACCGGTACGCTGATGACGCGCATTATATGGGCGGCTGCCTCCTGAACGAAAATATGCAATGGGGTTCCATGCTGACCCTGTACTCGGCACTGCCGCCCGATCCGGAAATTGTCGGCGACCAATGGTGGGAGATGTGGCAGCAACGGTTAAACAATCTCGAACCGTTTCCCGTGGTCTGGATGCGACACCAAGCGCGAGACAATTATTGGAAACACGGGTCGGTGTGCGAACACTACGACGCCATTCGCTGCCCGGTCTATGCCATCGGAGGCTGGGCCGATGGCTATACCAATGCCATCCCCCGAATGATGAGCCATCTCTCCTGTCCGAAAAAATCGCTCATCGGTCCCTGGGCCCATGTCTTTCCGCATGACGGCGTCCCCGGCCCGGCCATCGGCTTTCTGCAGGAAGCCGTCCGGTGGTGGGACCACTGGCTGAAGGGGAAGAAGACAGGAATCATGGATGAACCCGCTTTTCGGGTATGGATGCAAGAGAGTCAGACGCCGCAACCCCAATACGCCGTCTGGCCCGGCAGATGGATAGCGGAAGAGACCTGGCCGAGCCCTCGCATCAGCGAACAACGGTGGTTTCTGGAACCGGGTCATCTCTCTCCTATTCCTGAGAAATCCACGGAGTTGTCGTTTTGCTCACCTCAGACAACCGGGGTCCGGTCCGGAGAATGGTGCGGATTCGGCGCGGATGGAGAAATGCCGCGGGATCAACGACCCGACGATGGTGGTTCGCTCGTCTTCGATAGTGATCCCCTCACCGAACGACTTGAAGTCTTGGGCGCACCGGTCGTGGAACTGGATCTGTGCGTCAATCAACCGGTGGCGATGATCGCTGTCCGTCTCGGAGAAGTCGCTCCCGACGGGTCCGTTCTGCGTGTCACGTACGGACTGTTGAATCTCACACATCGCGAGAGTCATGAAACACCCCAGCCCCTGGAGCCAGGCAAATGGTATCAGGTACGTGTGCAACTCAACGACTTCGCCCATGCGTTCCCTCCGGGCTCCCGGATCAGACTCGCTCTGTCCACCAGTTACTGGCCGATTGCCTGGCCGCCACCCTTTCCTGTGACAATGACCGTCCGGACCGGGATGAGCAATGTGACTCTTCCCGTGCGCCCTCCCCGCCAGGAAGACGAAGCCCTACGGCCGTTCGGGCCACCCGAAGCCGCGCCCGGCACCCCGCATAAAAAACTGCGGCAACTCAGCATGCGGCGAACCATTGAGATCGATCTCGCCAGCAACGAAATGGTCTACACGTTACGGAGTGACGGGGGAGAATTTGACGGCGCATCGCACGCCAGGATTGAAGAGATCGATCTCGATGTGGGGTACACCCTCTTTAAACGGTATCGCATTCTTGAAAAAGATGCGCTGTCGGCTCAGACCGAATTAACGCAGACCGCCCACTTGAAACGGCGAGACTGGTCGATTTGGCTGGAGTGTCGGACACGGCTCACCGCCACGACCGAAACCTTTCAGTTTGCGGGAGAATTGGAAGCCTATCATGGCGATCAACTCATCAAACGACATGACTGGGCACTGGCGATTCCACGGTCGCTCCTCTAACTGGTTGCAACTGACAACCGGGTGATGGCCGCCTGAAGAATCGTGTGTAACATCTCTCCATATTTGATTCCTGCAAATCCCGCCATAAAGGCCAGTTTCCCGTCGTAAGCCCAGGCCGGATTCGGATTCACCTCCATTAGCTTTGGCTTACCATCCGACCCGACGCGAAAATCAAACCGCGCATAGTCGCGCAGCCCGAACCTCCTGAACAAGGTCCGCACCCAGTCTTTCATCTGATCCTCAAGACCCGGATCAAGCACCGCCTGTTTGAATTTGATGTCGGTCCAGTAGGGGGAGTCAGGATACGCCTTCGATTCAAAGGACAAAATCGGATCGAGTCCAGCGGGAAGACGCGAGAAATCAACTTCCAGAGGAGGCAGGATACAGAAATCCGTTTCAAGATTGCCGATCACGCCGATGCCGTATTCCGGGCCTGGCAGATATTCCTGCATCAGCGCATCACGACCGGGAAGTGTCGAGCGCAGCCATTGGAGATACTTGCTCGCTTCCTCCGGCGACCGGACCACAGCATCCTTCGTAATACCTACACTCCCATCAGCCGCATTGGGTTTAATCAGCGCAGGATAAAAATCGGGCAATGCATCAAGCGAAGCTCCACAGTCGATAAAATACTCACGCGGAACCGGGACGCCGTGCGACTGGGCCACGAGCCGGACAATGGCTTTATCAAAACAGATAACCATGGCCGACGGCGGAGCCCCGCTATAAGGAATCCCCAGCATCTCCAGATACGCAGGAATGTTGAGTTCCTGAGCAGGCACATTGCGAAACCCCGTATCGCAAAAATTGACAACTAAATCCGGACGGTCTTGCTGAAGCTGCTCGAACAAACGAGTGTGATCGTCGTAAAACAAAAACGTATAGTCGGAAAGCTCCTGAAAGGCGGCCTTCATCGCATTGTGCGTCGCCGTATCCTCTTCATTATATTGCGAATTGCGCTTAGTCGGATCAGCCAGTCTGGGATCTCCAGTGATCACACCGATACGGTTGATAGGTTTCGACATGCGATAGAATCTCCTGTAACTTATTAAAGATTAATGATGGAGAATTGGTAGATTCCAGAAACATCCAGCATTTCGGGATAAACCTTCGCTTGATTCCTATCGAGATGCCTTCCTAAGCCAGCGCGTTTTTTTCAGCGCAGCCGAATAAAGTGCTATTTGCATCAGGGTTCATAATCCAGAGTGATTGCATCATCGGAAACAGCCACAAACACCGTCCCCTGAGATGACACATAGATTTGTTTACTCTTTTTTGTCTCGCCCGTTGGAGAGGTAGCAACAACCCAGAGCGCCATGTCCCCTTTTGCAATCTGAGTGCGACGGGATTCTTCAGGATGGATATTCTGAAAAATGTATGTTTCGCCGATGCTAGTTTCAATACGAATTTGTTGAATCGTCGAATGAGTAAAATTGCGAACAATAACGGATGGCTCACTGTGGTGCGCAAAGACATATCCAAAGAAAATCCCTCCAATACCGAAGATCAACGCGCCGACAATAAGACCACCTGAAAAGGAAAAACCTCGTTTCACTGATTGCCAAATACCTTGACCATGTCGTTAAATTAGTTATGTCGCTTTCCTAGCTCTACGAAACACCACACCGAATCTGTTGAACAATGTTGATAAGCAGGGCCATGCGGACTATAGTTAGGTTGGAATAAATCCTAGTGGTGTGTGGAAGAGATTAGCCCAGTTGAGCTCTGCGAAAACAAAAAAGAGAACTGTCGAGAAACCTGAATCAAGCAATTAAGGAGCAAGAAACCGACAAAAAGAGATCTAGTCACATTTTCTTCTTCTTAATTCTTTGGTTCGAAACTCTCGACAGCAGACTTTACCGTCCTTCCCAACACCTCGAAATTCGCCAGCACTAAAAGTTTCATCCGTACACAAACAGAGTCACCAGTAGAAGTCATTCGACATTCGCCAGCATTGAGGCCATAAATATAGTATATATTAGGCATCCGATTGAGCAGCGCATTGGGATCACAAACCGAAAATTCCTTTAATTGCTTCGATTGCTAATGACTTTACAATTTCGAAGGGCACCGAAAGCCCCATTTCAGACGATTGAGCCTTTACTTTTCGCCATACAGTTTCGTTTCGTACAGCATCGAGAAACTCATGCCCTTGCCACGATGGATTGAAGGCTAAGACTCGGATAATTCGACCCGTCTTCGTGGTTTCCGGCTCATAATCAATCAGCTTGGCTTGAGCGAGCAACAGCAAATGGTACTTGACGGTGAGGTCATCGTATCCTTCGATATGAAATGAATCTACCGACTCCGGGCCCGGCTTATCCTCAAGTGCGAGGAGGAGATTACGTATAAGGTCTAAATCGCGTTTCATTGGTAGTTTCGTGCGCACTAAAAGAGTCTATGGCTAAACGGCTTGCCAAAAGCCGGGTTATTCACATTTTCATACCATGGCCTCGCTGGGGAACATTAAAGGGTGGTGAATGAGCCGTGCGAGTTCAGGCCTAATACCACGGCTGCTCCATTCTCATTTCATCCCGGATTCGGGTTGAACTCACGTCATTCCCATGCCTCATCCGCTTGAAAATCAACTTTAAAGACACGCTGAACCTCTTTTGCCACTCGTTGATGAGTCTCCGAGTTTGAACGGATGCCGTCGAGGGTTCTTTGCCATCTGACCTCAACCGCGTCAAGGAGTAGCAATGGATTGACAATCAAAACTGAACCAACGACTTCCAAGGGCTTTTCAAGATCCAGTGAAAACTCCGCACCTCTATTTAGCCTAGAATGGTGGACCAACCCATTCCGCACATCTTCCTTGAACGAAACGGCGATGGTTCTATTGTTCCCTCTCGGATCTCTCTTGGCGCAATTGGTAACTGCTTCGCAAAGCCACTCAGGCATCTTCATTCCTGAAAATTTTGCCGCTGAATCAATGAAGCACACGACGATGACCCCCGAAGCAAAGGGAGATGAATTGGCAATAAGCTTCGCTGGGTCAAAGAACCATTTTTCCGCGCGCGCGGTTAGGGAGTTTGCCAACGCGTTCGAATCTTGGATATCCAAGTCTTTGAATCGGAGACCTGGCGCGAAAAAAAGTCCATCAGGAGTTCGCATTAACAAGTTCCTTAAGCCGTCAATCCGACACCACTAAGTATGCCTTGCGTCCAAATAAAAGTAATTTCCTGGATCCGCCTAAGATGCGGATCAATATTAAAGCCCTTTAATGGGGCCAAACCTCATTAGCTCCCATTCTCAGTTGTTGATTTCACGTTTGAATTGTCTGGCCCTTGTCTGTATTTTTTTATTATCGCAAGAAGATGCCTTTCATTTAGTATTTTCAGTTCTGCATACAATTTATTGAGTTGCTCAATTTCACTACTAATATCGAAGCCTATCGGATGTACCATTTTACCTGCGGCCACACTAGCCTGGTATAAATTTGCAGCAACTGTGAATAAGTATATTGGCAACAAGTTACGCTTCTCATCTGGATTTGGTAAAACTAATGCATCTTCGCGAACCCCTATAGGGAAGGTCGCAGTTTCACCGGCTGGATTACCATGTTTCACCATCGAGAATGTGCAATAGTTTTCAACCTCTGCGTCTCGCTCATTTGTATTACGGAATATTTCAAGAATTTGTTTTTTAACTTTCCACGGTTTTTGATTTTTTGTTTTATGCTTGAGCCAATCGTCCACGCGGCCTGGAGATAGAGCGATGTACTGTAAATCTAAACGTAATTCAATGAGTGTAACGAGCAAGATAGCTGCATCGCGAACAAATCCCTTTGATGCAAGAAGTTCGATAGAAAGCGTACATTCGGCCATCCGATGAAAAACGCCCGTCACCACGATCATAGGGGAAGCCTTACTTGCCTGATCATTCTGATTTAATAGAGAATTGACGGTATTGAGCATGACCGATCTCATCTTTTGGACGCGTAAGCCATTTTCTTTAGTCGTACCATTATCGAAGTTTGGTATTTCAGCAATGCCTATTCTTTGCACGTTTCGCCCCTTTTCTGCTTCTCATTCGCTCACATTTTCCAATTGGTTTCTAGGGTCAGGCCTTACAACCACGCAATTCAATTTGGGCTTCACTAAACTGTCCCAAAGCGTGCCCATCTTCTGTTCAACTTCAAGTCCCAGCTCAAAGCACTATAACCACCCTTTTTTCTAGCCTTAAAGCTCATACACTGGGCCTGAATAATTCAGGTGAGATTCTTGGTTAATCGACGAATTATGTCAAGCATTAGGAAGGGATAAATGGAACAGGATTTTCAAAAGAGGGTGAATA
Source organism: Nitrospira sp. MA-1 (assembly GCA_032139905.1). Taxonomy (NCBI): domain Bacteria; kingdom Pseudomonadati; phylum Nitrospirota; class Nitrospiria; species Nitrospira sp. MA-1. The sequence goes on along the minus strand of JAQJDB010000007.1, from coordinate 824,423 downwards.
AAAATTTTATGTAATGATGATCCGTTGCGGTCAGGCAATCTCCTTCTTTATCTTTTTTACAACTGACGACAGGGTGAAGCCAATCAGTCCTTAGTCAGCGACCTGCACCAGCACTTTCCCCATCGGCCCCTTGGCCAATCGCTCAAATCCCGCTTTCGCCTCTTCGAAGGGGACAATGGCGTCCACCTGTGGCCGCTGCCCTATGGCATCCAATCGACCGACGATCTGTTCCCATGCCGCATGCGCTTCCGGAGCGGTATAGTCTCCAACCGAGACTCCGCCTATTCGATTACGACGGAAAAACAGGGTCGCCGTGTTAAACTTCGGCACCATTCCACCGCTCCGGCCGACGACGCTGACCCGCCCGCCATATCCAAGCAGAGCCACAACCTGAGGGAGCAGTGCGCCTCCCACGTTATCCACCGCGAGATCGACCTTGCGCGGGTCCAGTGCCGCCGTCACGATCTTGACGAGGTTGCTGTCCATGGGGTCCAACACGAAATCAGCTCCAAGTTTTTGCAATTTTGCTCTCTTTTTCGCGCTACGCGAGAGGGCCACCACTGTCAAATTCATCGATTTCCCTAGCAGCACCGAGGCTACACCGACACCCCCGGAAGCACCGGTCACGAGGAGGACAGATCCGGCCGATGGCGGTGCCGGAGGATCGGCCCATTGCGTCAACGCTTGCCAAGCGGTCAAAAAGACCAACGGAGCCCCGGCCATTTCTTCATACGACCAGCCGGTTGGGATACGAGTCACACTTTCCGCCGGAACCACCACTTTCTCAGCAAGCGTTCCCCATGCCTCGACACCCACCTCGCAACGCAAGATCCCAACGGTCTCGCCTACGCCCACGTTTTCTACGCCTGGTCCGACCGCTACCACTTCTCCCACCCCATCACGTCCAAGAATGTGAGGAAGCGATGGATTGGCCGGGTACATCTTTCGAGCAAGGAATGCATCAGCCGGGTTCAGTGCGGCAAATTTCACCCTCAGCACCACTTGTGTCGGACCCGGCTGTGGATCCGGCACTTCGCCGAGCCGCAAGTTTTCAACACCCTCATAATCATCCATTAACCACGCACGCATATGCTTACCTCATGTTGATCAGTCTTTGGTCCAGTGCAGGGGCTATCCCCAATATGCCTATACGGAATAGTGTACAGCATCATATTATGTCATCAAATCGGATGGGCCAAGTTTGCGCGAATGGCATATGCGCTAATAACCGAGTGAATCATTCATTTTAGCTCTTTGTTTCTACAAGACATACGTGAGGCGAAGAACAACTCAGGATAGACTCCGAGATGATCCGCTTTAAGAGAACTAGCCATGGATGCCTTGACCTATACTACCGTTCGTGCCAATTCGGCCAGTGCTATAATCGCGTTTGCAACGATCAGGAACCACTTACCATCACACGCAAGGGAGAGCAGTCTGTCTTGATGCTTTCGCTTGAAGATTATAAAGCGTTAGAAGAAATTGCCTACATCCATGAAGACTGGGAAGACTACCTATATTCGTCCAATGCTTTCCGGAAACTGCACTCCATTATTGGGACCTTTTAGCAACGGCAGACACCCAGGCTTGAGCAAACATGCCGGTTGGATCCTTGGCCCACTCCCGAAGAGTTGTCGCGTGAGGACTGAACCCATTTTTTTCAAGTTGAAGGGCAAGGTACTCTCCGATGAATTTTAAGGAAGGATAACATTCGTATCGTGCCGCAAGATGTATGTCTGTAAACCCCGCATCTTGAAGGAGAACACCCAAATTCTTTCCAATCCGTAGATTGCCGCCATTCGCTTGCTGAAGATCAGCATAAGCTGTTACGGCAGCCTCGAGCTCAGCCGAGGAAGGAGAAAGTAACCACCCATCGGAATCTGGACTGCACACACCAATCATTCCATCCTTTTTCAATTTATGAAAAGCCTCCCTCAGGGCAGCCACTGGATCGGCAAGGTGTTCCATCAGCGCATGACAAAAAATCCGATCAAATGATTGGTTTAAAAATGGCAGTTCGTAGCATGACCCTACGTGGAAATCCACGTTTGACACTCCGGTCTCTTCCGCAAGCTTGCGCGCCTGCACAACCTGAGACTCGCTGGAATCAATTCCCGCAACCGTCCCCGCAGCAACCAGTCTGGCAATATCAACACTGATGGTTCCGGGACCACAACCTAGATCCAACACATCGTGGTTCGCACTCAGGAAGGGGACAAAAAACCGACCGTGCGACTCCAAGGTTCGGGTTGCCATAAAGTTGGTAGCGTTAGGTGTATGACCTGGAGTGTAGACCTCCGATTTCATTGTTCTCCCGTCAATAATATGCGCTTCCCGCCCTGTGGGTGCATAGACTCCTCCGGCACACATCCACGTTTTAAATTAGTTCTGCTATACCTCCACTTGGCTTGCGACGGTGACGCCGTTTTCTTTGAGGACCTCCAGCACCTTGGGAATGTCTGGAGGGCCTGGAAGAATTTCCCTGTTGAAGGCGGTGAACATTCGGGTGGCCATGCTGCCCTGACCGGTGAGTTCGAACATCTCTCCGCCGCCCGGGCCGTAGCGGAAGCCGTGCACGGTGCCTGCGGGTACATGCACCAGCGTACCCGGCAGGCACATGACCGTCTTGTTGTCATAACTGAATTCGATCTGCCCTTTAAGGACAAAGAAGGACTCGTCCCAGCCGTGACTATGCAGGGGCGGACCCATTCCTTCATCGCCTTGCTGCAGCGTGATCTCATAGCCTTGTGTTGCGTCGTTTGACGCAAGCACGGTCACCTTCGTGCCAATCACATTCAAAGCGGGTTCGTAATTATCGGGTGAGACAATAAAGGGTTGCGGCTTCATGGTGTCATAACCTCCAGTGGATCAAATAAGTGATAGTATAACGGAGTCAGCGGCGAATTCTTGGTCAATTGACGAAATTAGTCAAGTTATGGTCTGCAAATGGAAAGGATATGGTTGGGAAATTTTTGATGACCCTTTTTCATTTTCACAGGCGTGCATTCATATCTGTCGCTAACAACCACTTCCGACCTCTTTTTTCACTATTGCCCTACAATTAACAAAAACAATTAGGCACTGTTGAAAAACTGTCTATGTTTCAACAAAAAATGTGAATTCTGTAAGTTAGAAGGAACGGACCAATGAATGGTGCAAAAGGAAAAATTAAACCCCTTTAATGGAACCAAATAGTTGGAAGCCTTTTAAAAAGGAAGGAAATGGAGCGAGCCTCATCAATCGCAATTTTCATGCGGCTCCTGCCAAACCCTTAAATTCAATTATTTCTCTCTGTTGTGGATCTTCTATCACCAATCTACCACACCGCCACCGCTCCCTTGTCCCTTATAAATTCATCTGCCCTAAAAACTTGAATATGTTAGATGCCACGAAACGGGATGAGTTTTTTCGAGCACCATTACGAAGGAAAATACGCACCAACCGATTTTCGCGTATTTTTTTCGTGATATTGGTCATACCATTTTATATACTAATGATCATGAACCAGCCGGCCCGTGTAGTATTCATCGGTCTTGATGCTGCCGAGGCTAGCCTTATCCATTTGTGGATGGAAGAAGGCGTGATGCCAAACCTGGCGGCATTTTCACGTAATGCACTTCAAGGCGTGTCGGCCAATTCCTCTGGCATCTATACCGGCAGTGTCTGGCCATCCTTTCACACCGGACTCCAACCAGGTCGGCATGGTCGTTACTTTTATCGCCAGCTTGAGCAAGGTACGTATAAGACTTCTGCGTTCCCCGCAAACCGGTTACCTGTGGCCCCGTTCTGGGATCAGTTGGACCGTCATCAGCGCAAAGTGGCCATTGTCGATTTACCCAAGGCACCGCTAGTAAAACTTGAATCGGGAATACAACTCTGTGACTGGGGTATGCATGATCCTGACGGACCGCCCTGTAGTTCACCTACCACGCTAGCCCCTGAGATCACGGCTCGCTTTGGCAAGGAGCCGGTTGGACTCTGTGACCTTGCGATGCGCAACTGGGCAGGTGTTGCTGGACTGCGTGCAAAACTCATTGAACGAACCCAACGAAAAACGGATATTATACTGGATCTGCTGGGTCGCAAGTCCTGGGACCTATTTGCAACAGTCTACGCCGAATCGCACTGCGCTGGACATCAATTCTGGTCCCTGCACGACCCGTCACATCCTGACCATGACGCCTACCTTTTGCAGACACTCGGTGGTGATCCGTTACGCGATATTTACGGGGCCATCGATCAAGGTATCGGCCAAGTCCTTGCTGCAGCCGGATCGGAAGCGCATGTTATAGTGCTCGCAAGTCACGGTATGGGCGCACATTACGACGGCACGTTCATGCTGGATGAAATCTTGCGGCGATTGGAAGGCATCACCACTGATGGGGGTAGGGGAACCCTCAGAAAGCTGCAAGCACTCTGGCAAAAGACGCCCGAAAATCTGCGTTCCCGTCTCATGCCGCTCTCTGATCGATTTTATGATAGCTGGGTCGGTCGCGACCGCAGTGCCCGTAAGTGTTTTCTTGTCCCAACGAATGACAATTGCGCGGGTATTCGCATCAATTTAATTGGCCGGGAACCTAAGGGAATGGTGCAACCCGGCACTGAATTTCACGTCTTCTGCAATTCCCTTGTGTCCGACCTGACCAAGATTATTAATGTGGAGACGGGTAAACCATTGGTTCGCGAAGTGTTGCGCACAGCTGAGGAATTTCCAGGCAAGTATCAGAGCGCTCTTCCCGACCTGTTGGTACTTTGGGATCGGACAGCACCGATTCGGAAAGTGGCATCTGAGAAAATCGGAAATTTGGAAAGAGAGTATAGTGGTATACGTACAGGCGACCACCGCAATCACGGCAGGTTCTATGCGCGCGGTCCTGGTATAGCTGCGGGCAACCTCTCTGATGCTGTGAATATTACAGATTTTGCCCCCACCATCGCTGCGATGCTGAACGTTGATCTCTTGGATGTAGATGGTAAGCCTATACCTTCCCTATGCGCCATACATCCAACAAAACACTAGTAAGTTCTCGTTCGTCCCCGATAGCGTCCACTAGCCCAACCGATCTGATATGCGTTTTGCCATCGTAATTCCGGCTTTCAACTGCGAAGCTTACATTGCCGAAACGATTTACAGTGCAATTGGGCAGGCCCACGGTGACCTGGAAGTCGTTGTGGTTGATGATGGCTCGACCGATCATTCCCTGGCCGAGGCTCAGGCGATCAAGGATCCTCGATTGCGCATCATATCCCAGGAAAACTCAGGAGTGATGGTCGCACGAAAAGTTGGATTTGAAGCCTGTCGCGCGAACGCCGTGGTGTTTCTGGATGGCGATGACCGGTTGCGGCCCGATGCGATTACCCGCTATCAACAACTGTTTAAGGCACGACCGCAAGTCGGTCTGCTCTATGGTGACCGGATATTGATTGACCACGACGGCAGGTCTTATGGTAGCCGCCGGGGTGCATTGCTCAATCCTTGTCCAAACGGACAGGTCCTGCGCCAGTTGTTGACTCGTAATTTCATTTCTACAATTGGTCAGACATGCATCCGCGCCGAGTGTTTGGAGCATTCAACGGCCCTACGCTTAGATCTCAGGAGGGCAGCCGACTGGGTTTTGTACTGCGAAATCGCGGCATCCCATGAATTTTTTTATATTGGCGGCGAGCCCGTAACCGAGTACCGCATCTTGCCGAACAGTATGGCGAGAAGGCTGGCAACAGCTGGCAACCACACGACGGACATTGAAGAAGTTATGCCCGCCATCCGAGAAATTTACGCTATGCCGGGTGTGGTCAATTGCTTCACACCGGAGGAGCTGACACGGCTGCGCCAAACGACTGAAGCAAGTGCGTTTGCATGGAAAGGGCAGGAATTGTTGCGGTCCCGCCAGTGGCGAGCGGCGCGCTCCTGTTTCCTTAAGGCTATGCGCCACTCGCAGTGCATCGATCCTCGTGACCTGCTTTGCTTAGCACTGACATACCTACGTGCCTTCCCGCCCGGTTCACGACGCTACATCGGGCTGCCGTGAACAAGAAAACGTAATACCAGTCATCCACCTGAGCAGCCAGTAGAATTCTTTGAAAATGGAGAAGATAAGTCAAGGTGAGGGATTGGGTAAAAGAAGTGGGAATTATTTAGATCGTTAATTTTTGAAGGATTCGAGAGGCCCATTGAGGAACATACTTGAGTGTAAGGTTAGGCGTTTGGTTGAACTTCAGCCTGTTGAAGTGGAGATTCCGGTAGGTGAATGATCACCGTCAAGCCACCGTCCGGGAGGTTAGCCAAACTGATATCCCCGCCATGATTGCGAACGATGGATCGGGCGATGGCCATGCCGAGACCGATGCCTCCGGTTTGTTTATTGCGGGATTCCTCCAGCCGCACAAACGGCTGAAAAACCCGTTCAAAATCCTGCTCGGGGATTCCCGGACCGTTATCTTGAATCACAATCTGAAATTCCGTGTCGTGCTGTCGAAGCGTGACCTCGACCCGTCCTCCATAGCTCACGGCATTCTCAATGAGATTTCGAATGGCCCGTTTGAGGCTGAGGGGGCGGCAGGTGTGCGGCGTTTTCTGCGCGCTCTCGAATTGCACATCCATGCCCATATCGGCCAGATCCTGACAAAGACTATCGATTAAGGCACTGAGATCGACCGAACGGGATACCTCCGTCGAAGCCTCGTCCCGGGCGAAGGCCAGGGTGGCTTCGGTCATCCGTTGCATGTCATCCAATGTGTCCATCATCTTGGCTCTTGCTTCCTGATCCTTCATCAATTCCACTTGCAGTCGAAGAGAGGTAATGGGAGAGCGTAAATCGTGACTGATGGCCGCCAGCATTCTCGTGCGATCCTGAACAAACCGTTGCAATCGTTCGTACATGCGGTTAAACGCGCGGATCATCTGCTGAATATCGACGGGACCGTCTTCCGGAATGGGCGTGATGGATTCCCCGCGACCAACCCGCTCCGCGACTTCTGTAAGTTGTTGGAGCGGACGGGTGAGACGTTGCACCATGAACACCACAATCAGGCAGATACTGCCCCCCGTGAACACCATTGAAATCAGTGTGGGCAGAGCCCACCGGCCCAGGGATGGGGTGATCCCCATGCCGACATTCAGCCACCGGCCATCCTGTAAACGGGCGGAAATCAGCAGACCGGGAGCATCAAGCTCCGAGAGCGGAAGAGGAAAGGACGATCCGGATTTTTCACTTTGTAAAATGGAACGCCGGATGTCCTCCGGCGCCTCCCCTATGGTCTTTTTCCATAACCCGTCCTGTTGCGGAAGCATGAACCGCAGTTCAGATACGTCCTTCTTGTTGAGCAAATCCTTGAGACGGCTGATCCACTCATGGTCGCCCTGTTGCAAACCTTGAGGAATCTGACTGGTATCCGACAACCAGTAGTACAACTTTCGTGAACTGGCGGCTTGGACCATACGGTTGTGCAAACCAGATGGACTGTGTGCAATGAGATCGATCAGAGAAGCCGTTCGCTCAAGAATTTGAGTCCGCTCGATGGATCGAATAGCCGCACGACGTTCATCGGTAAAAATAAGAAAGTTGGCCACTTGGGCTATGACGAGGGCCACAAGCAGAAGGGCAATCATCTGGCTGGTCAGCCGTTGCGGCCACCACCGTCGGAAAACGGGCATTCCCGGTTTCATTGAAAGGAGACCTCAGCCGTGAACGTGTAACCGCCGCCCCACACCGTTTTAATCAAGGAGGGCAGCTTGGGATCGATTTCAATTTTTTTTCGCAACCGGCTGACCTGATTGTCGATACTGCGATCAAACACATCGCCGGTGCGATGCCGGGTGAGATCCAGCAATTGATCACGGGTCAACACCATGTGTGGATGATTCAGAAACACCGTCAACAGCACGAATTCCCCGGTGCTGAGCGGAATGGCCACGCCATCTTCTCCGATGAGCTCTCGTTGCGAAACCTGTAAGACCCATCGGTCGAATCGAATGGGTTTTTCGGCTATTCCCCGTTCCTTCCATGGCAGACTATTCGCACGCCGAAGCACGGACTTGATTCGTGCCAACAATTCCCTGGGATTAAAAGGTTTCACCAGATAATCATCCGCGCCCATTTCCAACCCGATCACACGGTCCGTTTCTTCCGCCATGGCGGTGAGCAAAATAATGGGAATATCCCTTGTTTCGCGTAAATGACGGCAGAGAGAGAGACCGTCTTCCCCCGGCATCATGATATCCAGGACAACGAGATCAATGGCGCTGTTTTCGAGAGTTTTTCGAGCTTCAGCCGCGCTTCCGGCCGCACTCAGTCGAAAGCCTTTTTGCGTGAGATAGGTGGCGAGCGGATTGCGAATATCCGGCTGATCATCAACAACAAGGAGATGCGGCGAAGAATCCATAAGGCTCCTGAAGATTACCCGTCTTTATTATTATGACGCCGGGACCGAAAGTGAGGGAAGAAAAATTGTATCAAAGTTTGTCAAAACGGAATTCTGGCAGGTTTTCTTACAAAAAAGAAGGATGTGGATAAATTTCAGGGAAATATCCCGGGTATACTGACCGAACAGAGAAAGATCAGGGCCAAACGCCTAGCTGAATCGCTTTCATCAGCAACTTGGGACAAAAAGACATTTTCCTTCTCCGGTCATTAAAAAAGCGACAACCATCATCCATCACAAAATCGACAGATATTTTCCTTCGTCACTCTAAACATCGCATGACCACCTTCCGTTTTTATCGCGCCATCCTCACAGGAATTTCCCTGATGCTGATTACCGGTTGTCTGTTCGACCCACAACCCATTGAATTGAAAATCCATCCGCCCGATTCCTTTTCCCGTTCCGGCCAGCATGCGTTGCCGGACAAATGGTGGGAAGCGTTTGAAGACGAGGCCCTTGACCGGCTGATTGAACGCGCAATGGAAGACAATCCGACTCTGTTGGCCACCTGGGACCGCCTGCGGCAGGCGGAAGCCATCGCCGTGCGTGATGGAGCTCCCCGGTTTCCCTTCTTAAACGGAAACAGTACCGCCAGCCGGAGTCGCAGTGATTTAGGCACGCAGACCGATCGTTTCGCTATAGGAGTATCGGTGGCCTATGAGCTGGACCTGTGGGGACGGGTACGGGCTTTCGGAAGTGCGGCGCAATTTGATGCGCAGACCAGTCAGGCCGACCTCACGGTTGCCGCGATCACCTTATCAAGTCAGATGGCGAAAACCTGGTATAACCTGCTTGAACAGCGAGGCCAACTGGCTTTGCTGGAGAAACAGATCTCGACCAATGAGAAAGTTCTTCAATTGGTCACCTTGCGGTTCCGGCAGGGCGTGGCCGCTGCGGCCGACGTTCTGCGACAGAAACAGTTAGTGGAGCAAACGCGGGGAAACACCAAAGACGTCCGCGCGCAAATCGGCACGCTGACCCATCAACTCGCCATTCTTCTTGGGAAACCTCCCAAGTCTCTGGTTATCCCCGACGATCCTGTGCTGATTGACCTTCCCCCATTGCCGAGTACCGGCCTGCCGGGAGAGCTCATTCAACGGCGTCCTGATGTGCAGGCCACGTTTTATCAGGTACAAGCGGCCGATGCGCGTGTCGCGGCCGCCATTGCCGAACGTTTCCCGCGCATTGATCTTGCCGGGTCGATCACCACAAATCTCACCCCAACCCTGACCAGCGGAGCCTTTGCCGTTGCTCCGGGAGGACTGTTTGCCAATTGGTTGGCCACCGTATCAGCACAAATCGTCGCACCGATCTTTAATGCGGGGGCGCGGGCGGCGCAAGTCGATCTCTCCAAAGCCGCTCGGTCCGAAGTCCTTCACAACTACGAATTCACGGTACTTCAAGCCTTCCAGGAGGTCGAAAATGCCTTGATTGGTGAAACACAACAACGGGCAAAAACAAATAGTCTGGAAGATCAGTTCCACATCGCCACCCAGGTGATCGAACGCTTGCGAGCCCGTTATCTGAATGGTGCAACCGCCTACCTGGACGTACTCAATGCTCTGAATAGTCAACAGGAGCTTGAACGCGAGATCCTGACCGCCCGACGGACGCTCATCGATTTCCGCGTTGATCTGGCCAAGGCTCTGGCCGGTGGCTGGCCCATGACCAAACCTGAAATCCGGGGATTAACCATTTCCAACGGATAGACATTTTTCTCGAAACGCTACCAAATCATGTCATCCCCATCCTTTTCCAAAAAATGCCTGATGGTCTTGAAGGCTGTACTGCCGATTCTGATCCTGGTGCTGGCCGGAGGCATCGCCTTTTCGATCGTCAAGAGCGCCCCACAGCCTGAACGTCATCCCAAGCCCAGACAACCCCGGCTGGTAGAAACGATTGCAATCGATGTGACCAAACAGACTCTGACAATAGAAGCTTGGGGACAAGTCCAACCTGTGCATCAAATCACGCTCCGGTCACAGGTGAACGGAAAAATCATCGCCGTCAACCCGGAACTCGTTCCCGGCGGTCGTTTCGCCGCACAGGAAACCATTCTTCGTTTGGAACCGGCAGATTATGTGCTGGCTGTCCGCCAGCGACAATCCGATCTGGCGAAAGCCCGCGTGGCACTTCGCCTCGAGGAGGGCAACCAGGTCGTCGCCAAACAAGAGTTCGATTTATTGGGTGCCACGATCAACGACCAGGAAAAATCCCTGGTCCTTCGTTTGCCGCAGCTAAGCGCGATGAAAGCCGACGTCGATGCCGCCGCGGCTGCCCTTCAATCCGCGAAGCTCTCGCTGTCCCGCACCGTCATCAAAGCCCCGTTTGAGGCAACCGTCGTTAGCCGTCACATTGATCTGGGAACCTATGTGACAACCACCTCGGATCTCGTAACGATTGCAGGAACGAAAGAATATTGGGTTGAGTTAGCGGTCCCCATGGCTCAGCTACGTTGGATCACGATTCCTCGCACACCTGATCAACCAGGGTCCGCCGTCAAACTCTTCCAGGAAAGTGTGTGGGGAAAAGACAAATTCCGGACGGGCCGGGTGGTCCGGTTGCTCACCGATCTTGAACCCAACGGGCGAATGGCCAGGCTTCTGGTGGCCATACAAGATCCGCTGAATCTTGAAGAACGGCATGCGCAGTTGCCTCGCGTGCTGCTCGGCTCGTATCTTCGCGCGGAAATTCAAGGGCAGGAACTCACCAGGCTGGCCAAAGTCGATCGTCGCTGGATCCATGACCAGGACACCGTGTGGCTAATGAACACAGACAATACGCTGGCCATTCGTCAGGTAACGATCGCTTATCGTGGCCAACATGAGGTCTTTATTTCAGAAGGCCTGGAAACGGGAGACCGCTTAGTAGTTACCGACATTTCCGCTCCCACTGATGGGATGCCCATTCGCTTGAATACCAGTCGTTCCGACACACCAGTGACTCCCCATGGAACCTAACCCTTCCACGACTCCCCCTCATCGGGAATCCGGCCCTCTGGCCTGGATGGTGCACAACCGGATTACGCCCAACCTGCTCATGTTGACGTTACTGCTTGGTGGACTGTTTATGGCCTCCCAAATCAAACAGGAGGTCTTTCCCGAGTTTGAAGAAGACACCGTTACCATTACGGTCCCCTTTCCCGGCGCAAGTCCCGAAGAAGTCGAACAAGGGGTGATTCTGGCGATTGAAGAAGGGGTTCGCGGACTTGAAGGGGTGAACGAGATCCGGGCCACCGCCGGTGAAAACCAGGGAACGGTCATCGTCGAACTCCTCGCCAACTCCAACAATCAAAAAGTGTATCAGGACATTCAGCAGGCGATCAGCCGCATCGTGACGTTTCCCGAGGATACGGAAAAGCCGAGTGTTACATTAGATACCCGCCGTCGCGACGTCCTGACGCTTCAGTTGTATGGTGACGTCTCGGAATGGACCCTTCGTGAGGTCGCCGAACAGGTTCGGGATCGTCTCTTACAAGAACCCGGCATTACCCAAATCGACCTTGAAGGCGCGCGAGCGTATGAAATTCATGTGGAGGTGTCTCAAGAGGACCTCCGGGCCTATGGACTCACCTTGGAGGACATCGCACAAACCATTCGCGCGACCGCGCTCGATCGATCGGGTGGAAGCGTGGAAACCTCCAGCGGAGAAATTTTGTTGCGCGTGCAGGAACGACGGGATTGGGCCTCGGACTTTGCCGACATCCCCATCATTGCCAACCAAACGGGAACGCTCTTACGTCTCAGGGATCTCGCGCACGTGTCGGAAGGATTCCAGGAAAGCGAAACGTATGCCACCTTTAACGGGGTACCCGCCATTGGCATCGAAATCTTTCGAGTGGGAGATCAAACCCCGATCGGTGTGTCGGAAAGTGTACGCGCCGCGATGGCCCATATTGTTCCTGATCTACCGGCCTCCATCTATTACACCATTCTCAAAGACCGGTCGGAAATCTATTATCAAAGGCTCACGCTTCTGCTGAAGAATGGATTTCTCGGGTTGTTGCTGGTCCTGGCCATTCTCACCCTGTTTCTGGAATATAAACTGGCGTTCTGGGTGACGGTAGGGATCCCGACCTCATTTCTGGGGGCCATGCTCTTCCTGCCGGCCATGGACGTGTCCATCAATATGGTGTCCCTCTTTGCGTTTATTATTGCGCTCGGGATTGTGGTGGATGACGCCATTATTGCCGGGGAAAACATTTATGAATACCGGCAACGCGGCAAATCCTTCAGCGAGGCGGCCATCCTGGGGGCGCGGGATATCGCCATTCCCATCAGCTTCAGCATTTTAACGAATATCGTGGCCTTCCTGCCGCTGATGTTCATGCCCGGATCCTTCGGAAAAATCTGGGCCGTGATTCCCGTGGTCGTCTCGATAGCCTTCATTATTTCCTGGGTCGAAGCGTTGTTCGTCCTTCCAGCCCATCTGGCGCATTCGGGCACCAATCCGACCGGCACTATCGGCAGGACCCTGCATCACAACCAACAACGGTTCAGTGCATGGTTTTCCCGATTTGTCGAACGGACCTATGGTCCGTTTCTTCGCCGGGCCATTACTCACCGCTATCTGACGATTGCCATTGGATTCGGGATTTTTGCCATTGTGCTGGCCTACCCATTCAGTGGACGCATGGGCTTTATTCTTATGCCCACCGTTGAAGCGGATTTTGCCAAGGCCACAGCCGCACTGCCTTTCGGAAGTCCTCCCAGTGAAATAATCCGGATCCGGGATGGGTTGATCCGTTCCGTGCAGGACGTGATCGACCTGTATCCGGGACAACATATTATCAACGGCACCTTTGCGCTGGTCCTGGAAAATACCATCGACGTTCGTGCGTATTTGCCGGATGCCAACCATCGTCCGCTCAGCACAAGCGAATTGACCACCCTCTGGCGGGAACATACTCCAAATTTCACGGGAGTGGAATACCTGCGGTTTGAAGCGGATAGCGGGGGACCGGGGCGCGGGGCCGGGATTAGTGTAGAACTCAGCCATCGGAATATTGACATGCTCGATAAGGCGAGCACCGATCTGGCCGGCCGTCTGGCTGAATTCGGAAGCGTCAAAGACATAGACGACGGGTATTCTCAAGGAAAACCCCAACTGGACTTCCGGATCAAAGAAGAGGCCCGCAGCCTCGGCCTCACCGCAGGGGATATCGCCAGACAAGCCCGCAACGCCTTTTACGGATCGGAAGCCCTTCGCCAGCAACGAGGGCGCAACGAGATCAAGGTGTTGGTGCGATTCCCCGAGTCGGAACGGTCAAGCGAATATCATGTGGAAAATCTGGTGATTCGAACGCCTGCCGGTCCGCACGTGCCGTTGTATCAGGTGGCGACGGTCGAAAAGGGCCGGGCGTTTCGGGAAATCACCCGTCGGGACGGACACCGTACCGTGACCGTCACCGCGAACGTCCAACCCACAAAGGAGACTAACCTTGTCCTGAATAAACTGAAAAGCGACGTGCTTCCGGCCTTGCTACGTGATTATCCCGGCCTGAGTTACAGCTTCGAAGGACGCCAGGCCGATATGCGAGATGCGCTTCAGAGTTTTCTCTATAGTTCGACACTGGCATTGATCATAATATATGTCTTGCTTGCCGTGCCGTTTCGTAGTTACCTGCAACCAGCCATTGTGATGACATCCATTCCGTTCGGGTTGGTTGGTGCGGTGATCGGCCACATGATTATGGGCTACAACATCAGCATCATCAGTATGATGGGGATCATTGCGCTTGGCGGAGTGGTGGTCAATGATTCGTTAATCATGATCGACTATGCCAATACCCGGAGGCGGGAAGGACATCATGCATTTGAGGCCATCTGCCAGGCCGGCATCCGCCGGTTCCGGCCCATTCTATTGACCACCCTTACAACCTTCGGCGGATTGGGTCCCATGATTTTCGAAACGTCCCGTCAGGCACGGTTCATGATTCCCATGGCCATTTCATTGGGATTTGGAATTCTTTTTGCCACCGCCATCATGCTCGTGCTCATTCCCTGTCTCTATCTGGTCGTAGAGGATGTGTTGGGCATGTTCACCGTTACTGCCAACTCGCCTTCCCCGGAAAAAGTTCAGAATGAACCGGAAGCCATCGCTGCGGAGTAAGAGAGTCTATTTAAGCAGCCAAAGAGCATTCCCTCCATCGCCCATGTCCAAAAGGAAAAATGTGGAAATGCCAGGATATCACGAAATCTCCTTTGGGCTTCACTTAACTACCCTCAGGCGGGACAATCCGCTGTTGCATGGCAAGCTGACCCCAAGCATGCCCCCTAAGCACATTTCTTCTCCCTAATGTTTTTTGCCTGTCTGATCATTTCCGAGTAGACTGTGGCACAGTCCGAAATCAGAATGTTCCTGTTGAATATTTCTGAAAAATTACAGGTATTCACTCAACAGGGATTCGATATCAATGGTCGACGGGAATGATCAAAACAGTCGTCCAGTCTTGTCCTGAGTCATACCGAAGGAAAGACCGCAGCCATTTTGGCGCCCGGAGCGTACTTTTATTACGTGAGCACGGCAAAATGGCGAGAACGTCGCTGGCGGCATTTTTCATGATCACCAGAATGATCCACCCCTGTTGTGCCGGATTTGATGAGAAGAAGAGGTATTGAAACGCCATGAAGTTTGAGAAATATCCCATTTCAGATGCTTTAAAAAATAACCTGGCCCGACTCGGGTTTGTGAAAACAACGGACATCCAATTTAAAGCCATGCCCTCGATCATGGCGGGGGAAGATGTTCTGGCCATCGCCCAGACAGGAACGGGGAAAACGGCAGCATTTGCCATCCCGATCATTAATCACATTGACAAGTGGAAAAGGAGTCAACGCTCCGATGGTATCCAATGTATTGTCATGGTGCCGACACACGAACTGGCGATGCAGATTGGAGAGGTCTTTGCCCAGCTTGCCAAACAGACCAAGGTCAAGGTGTTTGCCATGTATGGCGGCGTTGAGCAGGATCCGCAGATACAAACACTTCAGAAAGGCATCGATGTGCTCATTACGACACCCGGCCGACTGTTTGATCTGATCAGTCAGGGATTTGTTCTGCTGAACCGAGTCCAAACCCTTGTGTTGGATGAAGCCGATCACATGCTGGATCTCGGATTTATTGGAGATATTCATGCGATCAAAAAAAAGCTGCCACACCAACATCAAACGCTTTTTTTCTCAGCAACCATTAATGCCGAGATCAAAAAACTGGCGTATTCTCAGGTGAGGAGTTCGGCTATCCGGATTCAAATCTCCCCGGACAATCGTGTCTCAAAAAATGTCACTCACTATGTGATGTTCGTTGAAATGGATGATAAACGGTTTTTCCTGGAGCGGTTCCTGACCGATAATCCTGAGAGCCGGGTGATCGTGTTTGTCCGGACGCGAGTGCGCGCTGAACGGGTCGCCAAGGCGATGGGTCGTGTCGGGATAGCCACGCTGACGATTCATGGGGAAAAGGATCAGCATGACCGGGCTGCGGTGATGAACGCCTTTAAAGCAGGGACCTGTCAGGTTTTAATCGCCACAGATGTCAGCGCACGCGGCATCGACATTCCGGATGTTCTTTATGTGCTGAACTATGACTTGCCGGATAAGGCAGAAAACTACGTGCATCGTGTCGGAAGAACCGGGCGGGGTGTCAAAAAGGGGATTGCGATATCGTTCTGCAGCAAAGAAGAAAAGGTACGACTTGAGGAGATTCAGGTGTTTTTAGATCAAGAGATCGATGTCGTCAAAATCACGAAAAAGGATTATGCCTTTACCGTGACACATCCCAGCGGGGAACCTACTTTGGAAGAGTTGCTCAAAGAAATAGAGGAGGAAGAGGAGGAGAAAAGGAAAAAAAGGAAAAAAATTAAACCGCAAAAGAAGAAGAAAAAGACCTAATGGCTCGTTAAAGAATAGGAATCAATCGAAATTTTTGTGGACTGAAATTCGTTTCCCGCTCAAGTGGCCTTGGATACAAGGAATGGCGGGAGGAGTCCATCCCAAATAGCCCATGATCTGGCCTCAACCTTTTCTTAATCGGAAAAGATGACCTCTGCCGTTCGCCTGCGAAGCCGATTTTCACAACAGACAAATAACTTTTTCGGCATTCAATTGCGTAAACCTTGCCGGGTTTCGGCCCGGCAGCCGAGGTCCTTTTGTTTCGGCAAAAGGACCCAAAACCATTGACGCCCAGTTCGGCCTCTTTAGATTAAGCGGACGCAGGAAACAGAAGGGCGGGCCAACTCGCCAGGCTCAAACAAGGCCCGCCAATGCTTGAAGAGCGTCCGCCAATAAGGCCGAACAGCAGGCGTCGATTCAAAAAAAGTGTGGAAGAAAATCTGTGGGGGTCTATCTGAGGTTTTGTCTTAAATCAAACAATTCGCTTTCGGCTTCACTCAACTATCCCTAAGCGTGACCAGCCGCTGTGATATTGCAAGACATGACCCCAAGCAATTCCCGTCAATCTACAAGTGAGGTCCGGTGATAAAGCGCATGTGGAAATTCTAAGCGGACCGGTCTGGTCATAATTCAACGTATATCCCTATCATTCTTCATTCGCGACTTGACCCTGCTGGCGACCGAACTAAGGACTCTTCCCAGATCAATCGAGACAGGTCTTTCGACGCTTTCTTCTGCTGGATTATCCGGTGTTTCCAACTCACTCCTGCTTGAGTCTATGTAGCTAACACTTAAATCAGCCACGCGCTTTTTGCGTCGGCTGCATTTACTTGTTGGCAATCTTCCCTATCTCGTTAAGACCAAGACTCAGCATCGTGTTTTTGATGAAATCGCGAGCATAAGATTCTGGGATGTCATAGTCTATCAAAGAAGAAATTATTTCATCCTCACTAAATTTTCCTGATTGAATTAGGTTGATTATTTTCTTCCTGATGTTTTTTTCAAATTCAATTGAGTTAATTGAATTAAAAAATCTGTTTTTGGATTTTATATGGACCTCGGATTCAAGGTTTCTGATTCTGTTCGTCAAACTTCTTGTATTGGCAAGAATTTCAGAGAGGATATCTTGTTCCGAGCGAGGAGGCACGACTTCTCCTGGAGGGTTCTCCTTTAGCGCCTCTTTGAAATTCCTGTCAAATTGAGCCCAGTATGTATCGAATACTTGCTTCAAGATTCGTTCATCAAGAGCTTTTTCACCGAGACAGGCATTTATCGTTCTCGTCAATTCCCACACACTGTCTTTGACTGGCAACGTGTGATTAAATTGCGCAAGCGGATCTTGTAAATCTTCAGGGCTCAAATCTATTAAGAATGTACATACTCGATTAGTAGTCAATCCTTTTGCCAAGGCACCGGCCTCAAACAAGATCCAAGGCTTTTCTTTATTTTCCTGAGTTAGGCATACGACGCCAACAGATACATCTTTGAGCTTATCGCTTATTTCGGAAAACCAAATCGCTCCACGATCAATATCCCTAGTAGAAATCCATGGTTGAGAAGCTTGAATGACACACTTCAGCCAATCACTGATTAATTCTGCCACTGCCTTACTTCTCTTCCCAGACCAACTCACAAATATTTTCATTGTTTCCTCAAGTGATTATTTATATGTAAATGCTAGCAACGTTTAGGCGGATTCTTGTTCAACGAGCGAAATTAGTCAAGCCGTGTATCACCTCCGCGAGTTAAAAAATTTTCAGAAGAAACTCAAATCTTGAAATCCTCCCTGTTTCTCCGCTCCGACGCCTGCCGCCCAGTCCCAGCATCTGATGCTCTTACTGATCGGCGGGCCTGGGGTGAAGATAGCGGATTGGCCAGCCATCAGAAAGGGACTCAATTTTTTGGCATCTTCCTTTGGCCTTGTGGTGTGGCCGAGCAGTGCAGCCGGCACCGGAGACAAGGCGCACATTGTTCAAGCGCAGCGAGTTTGTGCGCCGCCGGGGTCGGCGAACCGCGGAGGGAACCCGAAGGGCCAGGCCACGGCCACCATGGTTTTGGGTCCTTTTGCCGAAACAAAAGGACCTCGGCTGCCGGGCCGACCCCCGGCAAGAAAATTCATTTAAACATACAACCACTTTTCTGAAGGACATAGAGACTCTGAACCAGCAGCCGACACCTCATTTAGCCAAAGTTCCACCGAGAGGGAACACTATCAACAAATGATTTGACCCAAAATCTCCAACCTCTACAGACCAGAACAACTCCCGCCACCGTTACCGTATTAAGCCATTCACGAACCAGAAATCGACTAAAATAAATCTGGTTAAATTTTCCTCCCCTTAACTCCTCGGTACGAAACTTTCAACAACAGACTTTCCCCCCAGAACTTGGGGGTAGTGATTTTGAAGTTCTGTGACAGTCGCCCATAAGAGAATAGGTATCTAATTCGATACGACGTGTATCGTCATTGATACCCGCAACGCATGTGGAGTTGAGGGCAGCAGTATCAGCAGGGATATGAAGTCTAGAGCCAGTAGGAGCTATCAATCAGAAGCCGGAAGGGCTTTCTTGCACACCCGATTTGAGGGGAATGGGTTTTGCTTATTCGAGCAACACAGAGGATGTTTGGGGAATGAGAAAATGAGCGGAATATACGCAATGGATAGGTAAGGTAAGAAAGGGATTACGCTATGAGAATGTCTCGTAAAATTTTCATGTCAACAATCTGCGGAATGTTCATCGCGGTGGGTTTCTATGGGACCGTGGACGTTTGGGCCCAGTTGACCGGTTCAGAGAAACTGGTGCCGGTGGTATGGAATAACGGCAAGGTTTATTTCTTCCAGGGAAGGGAGTATGCCCGATACGACATCACCCGGGATATGGCGGACAGTGACGATGGCAGTGGCAATGCCTACCCCCGCCCTATCCGGAACAACTGGCCTGGACTTTTTGAGGAAAACATGGACGCGGCAGTCTTTTGGCCTGCGCCGCCTCCGGGAGGAGCAGAAATCAAGACGGTCGCCTACTTCTTCAAAGGAAATCAGTTCATGAGGTATGACGTGGATGCGGATCGGGCTGATGCAGCAGACGGCGCGGGCCGGGCCTACCCCCAGCCGATCTCGTTGAAGTGGCCTGGGATCTGGACAGATCGGGTGGATGCCGTGGTGGTTTGGCCTGTGCCGAGAAGCGGCAGGACCGTCGCATACTTTTTCCGGGATAATCAGTACATCCGCTTTGATGTGAAGAGGCATCGGGCTGACCCGGGCTACCCGAAGCCCATTGCAGGCAATTGGCCCAATTTCAAGTTTCCAGATGGAGTCGATGGTGCGGTGGCCTGGCCGACGCCGTTCGAGGGAAAGACGGTTGTCTATTTTTTTAAAGGCAATCAGTATATGCGGTATGACGTGGATGCGGATCGAGCCGACGATCAAAGTGATGGAGGACTCGGCTATCCTGCGCCTGTTGAGGGAAATTGGGCAGGACTCCTAACCGCACCGGGAGGAACGGATGCCCTTGCAGCCTTTGCCCAGGAATGCGATCAGGCCATCGGTGTGTCTGTTCCCGATTTCGACGTCGATAGCCCTTTGGGGACAACGGTTCCAACCGATCATCTCACTCCGGCTACTGCGACCTATCCAGACGGCACCTGTGATCGTCCGAACGTGCTCAACGGAAAATGTGATCGTGGGAGCCGCTTCCGGGTGCTGGTCAATACGCCAGACGCATATGTGGTGGCGCATGCCCGAAAGATGGGCCTACCCCAAGGGCAGTATGGCGACGTGGCAGTCATCCAACACAATAAAGTCAATGGCAAAACCTGTTTCTATCAGGGGGCGCTAGAAGAAGGCTTTCACTTAAGCCACGATGGAAAGGTCAAGGCGCCTTCCAAGGGAGTGGGCAATCCAGCTTTCTGGATGACACCGTCACAAATTGTCAACAGCAAATTCCCCTGTGTGAGTTGCCATGACAATGGGCCAATCATCCGATCCCCGTATCTCGCCCAAATATCAGGCCCAAACCAGTTACCCGGTGCGGGTGATATCACCTTCAACAGCGACCCCGAGCCCTATTCCTTTGTCGGCGCTGATTTCGCCTCGTGGAAAGCCTACAAGGTCGAGGTCAACGACAATCTATGCAACAGCTGTCATCGCATGGGAGTGAACAATGTGAGTAACACCGGCAACGTCCCCAGCAATGGCACGGCGCTCGATTTAGGTATCAAGGCCACAGCCCCTTCCCAGGAGAGTAAGCACCCACACTCAGCCACATCGCCGATCTGGATGACGCCCGGGCAGGACACCTTTAACCAAGCGACGGCTGATGCTGCGCTTGAAATCAAGCAATGCGCCGAGCAGTTCCATGCAGGATCGCCCCTACCCAATTCGCCAAGCTGTAAGATTACGCAGTTTACTACACCGTAGGAACCCTCTCGCTAACGATCGAAGGGAGGACAAAAGTAGGGCGGGCGAAAGTCTGAATAATTCTTTCGCGATCTGTCCGGCGTGGTACATATTGGGGGCAAGGCATTGCAATCACGCAAACCAAATCCGGCTTTCTAACCACGCGTGGATTCGCTAGCTTGTTATCCTACCCCCTCGAGATTGACCAACGGGGCTGACGCTCAAATCAAGAGGTGGACCTTGTGTGAGCCCTTCGCAAGACGCAGGACAGGATCCGCGAATTGGGCCGCCCTCCAATAGTTTACATCAGACCCATCCTAGTGAGGTCGGGCGGGGCGTCATTAGCTTTGGGTCCTTTTACCCAAACAAAAGGCCTCCCCTGAGCCAAGACGAAGAGACCTCGACTGCCGGGACGAACCTCGCCTTTAGCAGCAGGTGGCCAGGGAATCAACCATCATTTCATGCCACCGAAGTTAAACCCACCACGAGCTGCCTTTCCCGAGGACCATCTAATTCGACTAACAAGACGGATTGCCAGGTACCCACACGCAATTCCCCGTCTATCACGGGCAGGGTCAACGATGCCCCGATCAAGGAGCCTGCCATATGCGACCATGCATGGGAGGGATCATGGGCATGACGAAATCTGATCTGGGGAATAATCTTTTCGGCGACTTCGAGAAAGTCTTCCTCCGTGCCCTCTCCTAATTCCCCGGTCGTGAGCGCAGCTGTGGTATGGGGCAGGAAGACGTGGCACAACCCATTCTGAAATTCTCTCTTTTGAATGATGCTATGCAGTTTCGAGGTGAGATCCACAACATCTTTGAGTTTTTTTGTTTTGACTTGAAATGTTTCCATATTTCCCCCTTTGGTTTTTATCTCCCTTTAGTATTTCCTCAATACCTCTCAGGTTAGCGGGTGGACATACGACGGAGGATCAACTCCTTTTTCTTTTCCACATACGAGGTGGTCTCGGTGGGTTGATGCCGAAGCGGACTGGGAATGACCGCCGCCAAACGTGCCCCCTCATCCATAGAAAGCCGGGAGGCCGGCTTGTGGAAATAGCGTTGGGCGGCGGCCTCAATGCCGAACACGCCCGGTCCCCATTCAATGATATTGAGATAGAGCTCGAGTATACGCTTTTTACTTAAGGTCGATTCCAACATCCAGGTAATGAGGAGTTCTTTGCCTTTGCGAATCGGATCCCTGGAGGTCGAGAGGTATAAGTTTTTAGCTAATTGCTGGGTAATGGTCGAGCCCCCCCGAACAATCCGTCCTTTCTCTAAATTGGTTTCAATCGATTCCAGGACCTCATGCCAATCCACGCCGGCATGAGAATAAAATGTTCCATCTTCGGATACCAGAATGGCCATCCGCACGTGGCGTGGGACATGTGAAAGCGGGGTCCATCGGTAGTCGATGGTCATCGTAGTTCCTTGATCATGGGCTTCATCGATACGCTGCCGCATGAGTGCGGTTTCTGTAGGATTTTCCGTGGACAATTGGGCGATGGAAAGAAACGGAAATGTCAAAATTTCAAAGAGGACATAGAGACCGAGGAGAACAAATATCGTCTTGAATGGAATAATCCGAATCCACCGGAATCGCCGAACACGGGGCTTTCGGTAGGAACCGATATTCCAGAGGGGTTTCTTGGGAAGGGTTTTTGTGGCTTTCGGCCTTGCTCGCTTCATGCTGGTGGTTTTGACTGACCTTCACCTGCTCCGACGGATACGATATGATGAGGCCCTGACGGACAGAACAGACTCCATGGCGCCCGAAGTAAGTATCATTTAGCCGGACCGTTGTCCAATGATTGTTTGAATTATTGTTATCCCATTTAACAAACACAAGTGGGGTCAAACTCAGACCGGATTGCGTTTCATACTACCGCGACTTCACCTGGGCACAGATTCTTCGCCACTGGCTCAGCATGACAACTTGACGTCATTACCGGGTCGTTGATCGTGATCTATCCAAACTAGGGTCAAGATGAATTCCAGATCACGAATGCCGGGAACGACTATGATAGATGGCAATGCTGGATGGATCGGCATCACCCGTTGGCCCAATGCCTGAATGGCCATATCAATATTTTTACCCCATATAGGAGTGAAAGATGAATGCCATGATCCTCGAACAGGACGCCGATGTCGCGACGGGTCCTTTACGCGCGCGTGATATCTCCAAACCGGAACCGGGTCCCGGCCAGGTTCGCGTCAAGGTTCATGTCTGCGGAGTGTGCCGCACTGATCTGCACGTTGTCGAAGGCGAATTGCCCCCGTCTACGCGTCCCATTGTCCCTGGACATGAAACCGTCGGCATCGTGGATCGAGTGGGACAAGGAGTCAAACAAATCAAAGAAGGTGATCGAGTAGGAATCGCCTGGCTCCAGGCAACCTGCGGGACCTGTGAGTTCTGCAAGGCGGGGCGGGAAAATCTGTGCGCACTGGCCACCTTCACCGGATATCACGTCAACGGTGGTTACGCCGAATACGCACTGGTCTCTGAACAATTCGCCTACCCTATTCCATCCGTGTTTACTGACGAGGAGGCCGCCCCGTTGTTGTGTGCCGGCATCATCGGCTATCGCGCCTTGCGCCGCAGTCAGGTTAAACCAGGCCAACGGTTGGGACTTTACGGGTTCGGGGCATCGGCCCATATCACGATTCAAATCGCACGGCATTGGGGATGCGAAGTCTACGTCTGTTCCTTACGGGAAGAACATCGCGCACTGGCTCGTCAACTGGGCGCGGTGTGGGTCGGAACGGCTTCGGAGATGCCACCGGACACCCTTCACTCGGCGATTATGTTTGCCCCGGCTGGTGAACTGGTGCCTCCGGCCCTTCGGGCATTGGAAAAAGGTGGCACACTCGCCTTAGCCGGCATCTACATGACCCCCATTCCACCCTTGGACTATACACTTGATTTGTTTCAGGAACGGACCATCCAAAGCGTGACCGCAAACACACGCCAGGATGGATTGGACCTGTTGAAGGAGGCCGCCGCCATTCCCATTCGCACCCACACAGTTCCTTTTCAATTAGAGGAAGCCAATCTGGCACTCCAACAATTAAAGGCCGGAACCATCCAGGGCGCGGGAGTCTTACATGTCAGATAAAGGCCTCAACTCCCGCTTGAAAAACAGACCGGGATTCCTAACGCTGATACTACCCGACCCCTATCCCATTGACCCTATCAGCTGAATAATAGGCGGACAGAGACTCGGGGTTGCCAGGTTCGGACACCCCACAGAACCCCTCCGCCCCTTACTCGAAATTTATTGAAGCAACCACGCCAGATCATACCGGATCAAACGATCCACGGACCGGAACGTCCTCCCACCGCCTGAAAAAAACTCGACATGTTGTGGTCCACTAAAAAAGGGAGCCGGTCCATATCGGACAATTTCATAAGGGCGCTTTTCATGAACGCTTAAATCTGTTCTCTACCCGATTGAGCCCGCTTCTTGCTTCTCATTTCATATTGAGTGAGTATTGGGGACCATCAGATAAATGATAGTTCTCAATCTTTTCCTCTGGATTTCCTGCTTCAATAAGACCTGCCCATGATGACTATTGAAGAATCCATTCTTGGCTTTCTGGTAGCCCTCGCCGCAGGAACCTTGATTGGCTTGGAACGTCAGCAGGATTTGAGCGTCGAACGCAAAACCGGTATCGGCGGGGTGCGGACGTTTCCCCTGATCGCCCTTGCCGGAGCCATGTCGGCGTTTATCTCCCAGATCCTTGGCGTGTGGCCCATAATTGCCACATTCCTGATTCTCGGCGCGCTCCTGGTTGTCGCGTACGACAAGGAATGGGGTCGAAAGGATCCACCTGGGATCATCACCCCACTCGCCGCCCTGATCACGTTTCTTCTGGGAGTTGTCGCCCTACTCCCAGCTCTTCCGATTGATCCACCACATCGGTATCTCCTCATTGTCGGCAGCGCAGGGGTCGTGATGGCCCTGCTGTCGTTAAAAGAACAACTCCATCATGTGGTGCAACAGGTATCCGATGGTGATATCTATGCAACGGCAAAATTTGTCATTTTAGCTCTCGTCGTCTTGCCTCTTCTCCCCAACCGCACTTTCGGTCCTCTGGATGTCCTCAATCCCTTCCATACCGGCGTCATGGTGGTCCTCATTGCGGGGGTGAGTTTTTTAGGATATCTCTGCACTCGCATCATCGGTTCCCATAAAGGCCTTGCCACAACAGGCATTGTGGGAGGCCTGGTCTCTTCCACCGCCGTCACCATCAGCATGGCTACCCAAGCCGGGGAAAACCCACGTCTGGTCCTCCCTGGAGCGACGGCAATCCTTGGCGCGTCCAGCACCATGTTTGCCAGAATGCTGGTCATCGTGAGCCTCCTGCAACCGGATCTGTTTCTCATGCTTCTCGCGCCTTTGGGGGGCATGTCCCTCTGCGGGTATGTCATGAGTTTCATCTTATTTAACAAAGCGCAACGCGTACCGCCGGATGGTCCGGACATCTCCCATCGCAACCCGTTCGAATTACGTCCGGCCCTGGGATTTGGCGTATTGTATGCCGGAGTCTTGTTCATTTCGAAAGCCGCCCAAACCTACCTGGGCGATCAAGGATTGTATGCGTCCAGTCTTCTGGCCGGCACTACCGACGTGGATGCCATCATGTTGTCAATTGTCCGATTACAGCAGGACGGTCTTTTGGCCTGGACAGCCGCCACGGCCATCACCCTCGCAGCCATGACCAATACGATTGTAAAGCTTCTGCTAGCAGGATGGTTTGGAGGAAAACCGCTCATAAAATATGTGGCGCCGGGAATGATCGCCATTTTGGCAACCGGGAGTGTCATCCTGATCGTCTTTGGCTTCACACACCCTTAACAATGGAAATTTACGACAAATGATCATGCAGCCTCAGGCAGACGATCGTACACAGACTCTTCTCAAAGTTCTCGTGGGTTCCCATGCCCATGGCTTAGCGTCCGAGGAGAGCGACCGGGATTATCGCCGGGTCTATGTCATCCCGACGGAGGAAATGTTTCAGTTAGGATATAAATACCCTGCCACGAAGTGGACTAAAGGCGATGGGGATGAAACGGCCTGGGAGGTCGGAAATTTTCTTCTGCTGGGAACACAGGGGCATCCGCTTATTCTCGAGTCGTTGCTGGCTCCCGTCATTTCAGCCGATGCATGGGGAGAGCAATTGCGCATGCTGTTTCCGGCCCTATGGTCGCCTCACAAAGCCTTTGAAGCCTTCACCAACTATGCCGACAATCAACGCACCAAATTTCTGAATAAGAAAGATGGACGTCCGGCAAAGTATGCGGCCGCCTATATCCGGGTTCTCTACAACCTCTGTGAATTGCTTGAATCAGGAAGTTTTCACATCCGCATTGCGGACACGCCGGCAGGGGAACGGCTATTTCGCATTAAAAATGGACAATACCGGTTGGGGGAAGTAATGGATTGGGGCGAGGAACTTACAGCGCAGGCAGGTCGATTAATTGCTGTATGCCGCGATGAAAGCGATCTGCCACGCATCAATCATTTTCTGGCAACCATTCGCCGGGCATTTCTCCCACCTTAACAAGACGTTAAAAATGCCTGCCCTTTGCCAAGATAGCGTTTCATCTTCTCGGGCCTTTCGATGATACATCACAAAAAGAGGGGATCATTCGATCCCCTCTTTCCATACCCCTGGTCCTGACTCCGAGTTTATGGTTTCGTGGTTGAACATTAGCGTCAAATTACTTTTCGCTATTTTTAGCAGATCCTTGAGGCGCAGTCTTTTGTTCCTCATGAACCACATTCGGGCGAATCTCATTCATGGGGTTGATTGCCTGGGCATCATGAAACGCTGCAGCCTGTTTCAATCCCTCCTGCGGTGATGGTGGGGTTTCTCCTGGGTCATTCGCCGTGGGGATGCCTAGGACGGGGTCTTTGAAATTACCCATGGGATAGCCCGGATGCTTCGGGAGTAGACCGGGATTTCCGAATGCCAGTGACCCAATCAACACCAGATTTATCACTGTTGCAACGACGATAAATTTTTTCATAATTGACATCCTCCTTTCTCTCTTGGCCGAAACAGGAACAGGAGCGAGGAAAAAAGAAAATCAATAAAGGCCCGCTCATAAGCGGGCCTGAAAATCTCTGCGTTAGGCAGCAACCCGCTCATCACCGGGGAGAATGGTACGGGATTTTCGGTAAGACCCTTTCGGCTCTGATGAGTTTGGGTCATCTCCAACTAACAAAGCCGTGAGGGCTACTATCACACCCGCCGTTAGTCCCATAAGGGCAAGCACGCCTTCAATAATACCACCCATAACATTCACCTCCTTTCATCGTAAACTTCAAACTTTCGTTGCTGTATTTTTAATAATTTCTGACCAAAAAAAGTCAAGAGGGGAAAACCCTGGACCATGTCTTTCCCTTTATTGGCTGAGTGCACATGGTATTTCCCTCCCGTGTTGACGGCTTGACTTTTTTCGAAAATGTATTAGCTCTATTGTAGAAGTTGTTGCTACTGAAGGAGTTAAGCATGGCCGGCCACATTTCACCGGGATATCATAACCAGTGCGAAAATCATGGAAACCACTTCTTCCCAAACAGTTTTTTAAGATGAAAGGAGGGCATCCACCATGGAACTCAAAAATCTTCTTACTCCCTGGAATTGGTTCAAAAAAGAGGAAGAACAATCTCAATCGGCACGAAGTCAAAACGTATCCAGGTCGCCCGACCATCCTCTGGCCCGGTTCCATCGTGACCTCGACCAACTGTTTGACAACGTCTTCCAAGGATTCCCCCTATCGCCGGGACGAAGAGAAAACGGAAATTCGTGGGGAGGCTTCATTCTGCCCCACGTTGATATCGGTGAAGACAAGAAGCAATACACCATTACCATGGAGGTGCCGGGCGTTGCTGAGAAAGATATTCAAATGACACTCGCGGACGGTACCTTAATGATTCAGGGCGAAAAACGATCCGAGCAAGAAGACAAGACTAAACACTATCATCGAGTCGAACGTTCGTACGGGTCGTTTCAACGTATGCTGTCATTACCAACGGATGCGGATGAAAATAACGTCGAAGCAAAATTTAAGAATGGCGTCTTGACCATCACTATCGCGAAAGATCCAGGCGCAAAACCGGCTGTGCGAAAAATTGCCATAACGTAAGACACTTGTGCCTTCGTCCACGTTGTGACCCGGCGGTTGGCAGAACAACGCCAACAGCCGGAAACCGCAACATGCTTTCTCCCGGGCAATCCTCTTCCGGAATGGCCTGACATTTTTGACTGATCTTCTCGTCAAATGTAAGTCCCTACTCGATATCTTTCAGTCTCACCTAAAATTTATTCACTCATTTTCTCCCTAATTTAAAAGGGGGTTATCCTTAAAGAAAGTCCCGTAGGACGTAAACGGCCATGATTGGGAAACATGGATTGAATTTTTCGATTCTGATTAAAAGTTTTTTCAATTTGCCTCTATGTATTTAGGACTTATCTAGTTTCACAGAAGGAATGATAGAATTCCAGTCGAATCAATAATAAAGACACCACGGAACTGAGAAAAGATATTGAGCATTCAGGTCCTTAACTCAAAGGAAGGAGGTCATACGATGAAGAACATGATGATGTTATTCGCAGCATTGGTCTTCATGTTTGGAGCGGTGGACTATGCGTCTGGTGCCACGACGAAGCCCTCTTTTCAGTTTTACCCCATAGAATGGCCAATCAATACGACTGAGTTTCACCTAACCCAGGCCCAAAAACTCGAACAAGAGGCCACAGACTTGGCGGCCAAGGTGACGGAGTTGAATCAAAAAATCGACAAGTACGAGAAGAAGCCCTACCTGGATACCAAGGGATTTCACCGGGATGGTCTAAAAAGGATTATTGGGACAACTTTACAAAAGGTAAGTGCCCTTCGGGGCCAAGTCGCCCGGCATCGTGATGAAGCCTCACGGTTGGCGACTCTTGACCAAGTGCCTCAAGACAATGCCAATGATTCAGAAGACAGGACTACTACTTTGGGTGATACTTCTCGCTCACGCTCGCATAGTGAGAGTCCATCATGAATAAACCGTGAAGAAGTGGATTGTTTGAATGGGTTGTGAGTAAAAAAGCCTTCGTGACAATGAGCATTGGAAATCGATTGAAAAGACTGGGGAATACCTATTTAAAAACAGGAGGAGTGGAAATCACCACAAAATCAAAAGGAGGATGAGCATGTTAGGAGAAGCAATCATCGCCATGCTGACGCTCATGTTTCTGATGTGGAGTGCCGCCATTTGGGCTTCCTTCAAGGAGGATACCGAACAGAAATCCGGGTCCCTCCATACAAGGAAAAAAGTGGCATAGTCGGATGAGGGAGGGAGCCGGGCCTCATGTTGTGAACGGAGCATTTCTCTTGGGACAAGTTGGATAACGTCAACTCCACAAAAGGAAATTATCACATGACCGGTCCGGCTCTTTCCCATGATTCCCTTATTTTCCAACCAATCCAAATGTTCATTGTTTGGCCAATTCTGTAATCGCTAGCACTGACGGGTGCTTAATCCGGCGGTCGACTGTCTGCGCATAGAATCGTTGCTTAACGTGACCCGCATCTCCCACCACCTCAACTTGATATTGGCGACATATTTCAGCCTTTATGATTGTGGAACCAGGGAAAACTCCCTTTCCTGCCTGCCCAAAGGCCTTTTGCATGGCACTATTTTCAAACTCTCCCACCAGTTGCGGATGAATATCATGAAGAGCAAATCAATTATCTAAATCTTGGCGAAGGACTGTATTGGCTTTGGGTAATAGGAACGGTGCTGAATTTAGGGACTTCGGATACCCCTTTCGATAAACCTTGGCCAACTCTGAAGTCGCAAAAAAACATACGCCGGATTCACCAAGAAGAGGATTATAGGCTTGAACTCGAAGAATCGGAGGAATCGGGGTATCGGCCAGAACCACATCAACGGTTAGGGATCACTCAATTAAGAATTGTTCAGGCAATGTCACGGCTCTTATCCAGAATTAATACATATGCTTTTTCGTAGCCACATCGGCCTAACGGAATAGATCCCTCCAATCTTCCCAACCAATTCACTTTGGTCCAATATTTCCTCATAACCTAAATAAGCAAGTATAAACAGTACAAAGAAGTCGGGATAAAAGCAAAAAGGTAGGCTGACGAAGGTGTTTGCCCAAATTTGACTCAATCAATCACATCGAGTTGGAATTCATGCGTTGTGTATGTAGGTTAGATACCCATTTTTCTTTGGAATTCTTTGGCATTTCCATAGGGAGCAAAATCGATGTGATGAGCCGGTGGATGAAATTTGCCGCCCCTCTGGTGTCGAATGGGACAGAACACCTTTTCTGTTTCGGCTGCAATTCGAGAAGCATATTGGAGTAATCCATTGGCATATCCACAATACAGACAACCGGCTTTCTGAATCGGATTCAGATAGGGAAGCCGATGCCGGTCAAGTCGGATATACTCTCGACGCGATAGGAGCGGGAGTCCGAGTAAAGGGAAAACCACCCGCTGATACAATTCCACACAGAAATCAAAAACCAATAGAGGGATGAACATCGCATAGATCAATGGTGTGGCCAGAATAATTGTCGCATGAGGTAGGGATTTTGGCCATTCCCAATCTCTACGTTTCTTTTGGCATTGGATCTGTATCACAACCTTGTTCATTTCATATACCCCCTGGCAACTTCGGTTGGCCTGACACTGCCCAAAAGAACCTATTCAAATTTCTACAACTTGCAATCTCCACCGCCTGAATCCAAGTTACCCATCCTCCTCAAGCCGCACGAGATTTCCTGCTTTTCACTGTCATTTTCGACACATCGACTTTCACAACCCCCATAATATTTCCAATGTCCTGTTCCAACGACAAAATATGCGCACTATGCTCGACAGCTCCTTCCAACTTCACAACACCGTCATGTACGGATAAATCCACACCATCGATATTCACGATAGGCGACCACAATAAATACATGGCGACTTCTTTTTCAATTTCCCGATCTGGACGTGAAGGGTTAATCTTCACAAGGCTGACTATGCCCTTTACGCCCTTGGCCAATTCAACTGCCTTTTCCGCGGCTAGCCGCTGAAACACGGTTTCCACTAATCCTTCAAGCTTAACGATGCCATCGTTCACACTCACGGTAATCGTTTTTCCCTGAAGGGCTGGCGTGTTTTTCAAATACTCGTCTATTTCCTGTTTGATTGCATCATCCTGGCTCACGGCCGGTCGAACAGAGATATTATTCACGACCGATTTCACCCCGATGATACTCCCAGCAACCAGGCCTTCAGCGAGGATTTTTTCTGTCACGGTATCCACTACCCCACTTAGCATGACGTGGCCCCTTTTCACTTCAATGATTATTTGATCGGCGTTTATCCGGCCATCCAATCTGAAACGCTCCTTTATGGCCGAGGATAGTTGCCCATCAGGAACTTTATCGTAATATGTCCCGAAGCCCGTCAGAGCAAGGAACCCCAGGATAATTAAACACATCCACGCGTATCTTTCTCTTTCACTTACGGTTCGCATTTCTCATTTCCTCTTTCCAATCAGCTATTGTCATAAATCTGTGACGCGAGGAAAAAATTATTCTTCGAAAAGAAATTGCTTAAACTGAGATACTGACCCCTTCAAAGAGGCAAATATCCCTTGTGGGCTTTCCTCACCTGCACCTTTTTCTCAATCGCCTCAATGGACTCGTGAAATTCCTTGTAACGATTCTCTTCTAACCCGTATCCTAAGTCTTAGCCATTTTTAACTGACGTCGAGCGTTCTTAAGCTGTTCCAGAACTTGTTCTTTTTGGGATTTTTCATTTTCCGAATTTTTTGCCTCATCCCTCTCATCACCACTTTTCGCCTTGTTCAACGCTGAAGCCTCTATTTGTTTGGCTAGATCGTCAGCCGTTTTGATGAACGCTTCAGCCCGAAGAATGGGCAGTGGGACGACGCGCTCATTGGTCACGACTAAATTTTCTAATACCGCTTAAAGAGCCGCCTTCGCTTCCTCAATTTTCCCTTGATCAATCAATGGCGCTACAGCCCTGATAGCATCAGGGTAGGTAGCAAGCGGAAGGCTGACCCTAGTCAGGACCAGCTCACTTGCAAGACCTGAGAGGAGGACTCTGGCTTGCTGCACTTCCCCGTTCTGGAGAAAGTCTTCCGCTTGTTCATTTGCTTTTTTAATACTGTCAAGATCGGCATAGATGTCACTCGTAGTCACTTCGACATCGACGGGAACAAACGCCAGGTCGGGATCCCGCGAAATAACAATTTCCAATTGTCCGGTCACTTCGGCCAATGCGGCCAGAGCATCTTTGGTGTTGCCATCTTCCAAAGACTTCAACGCTTTCTTGGTCTCTGAAAGAGCATTGAGGGCTTCTTTTACCAAAGCTTTCCGCTTTTTTACGACTTCTTCTTTTCATGTTGATTCCACCTCTGATTGAACAGAAGAAACTATCCCTTCATGTTTCGTCGATCCGTTGGTAATCTGATTTTTAGTCGGTTCATTCGCCCATAGGTGTTGCCCCAGACTTACACCCAGCACCACGAGAGCTCCTATTATGAGACTTTTGATAGCTTGATGAAACTCATGTCGCCTCCTTTCTTAACCTTCCTCTCTGACATAATTTCAAATGAAATCCGTATGGTTCTACGATTCTGTGCTTGATCCTCGAAGGGTCTTTGTATTCAGGAAACCATTCACCACTCTCCTTTGCTCAATATGGCTTATCCCTCTCTGATTAGAGGTGGAGGAAAACGGCTTCCAAGAATCCACAGTATCGTCTTCAATTAAAATTTCGATAATCATTTTTTATATCAAGTCAAGAAACTGCTTCGGACCGGCAATGTTCCATGGTGATTTTAAGGAAAAATGTTCAGCAGAATTAGGTAATTAGGGCGTTTCGTAACCAGTGTGTGCTAGAAAAGGCAACTGTTCAGGCCTTAGAACTGTCTAAATTCATAAACCATGGGCGCCTACATCAATATAGATATAGGCCGGATATAGGATTTCGAACGTTCCCGTGGAACGGAATTTTCAGGACTCCCACCTCTTGACCATAGGAATTTTTAGTCTTATTTGAAAGACATGGAGGAGCATTCCACGCATTCGGGATACAACCGGCTCCGACCCCTATGTATCTAATAAAGGGAGGTGTCCGATGTTTGAATTAATTACCATGGGTTGTATTGTCGCGATCATATTTATCGATGCGCTGATTCTGAAATGGTTCCTTGGATTTATTGAATGAACTAGTCAGGAAACAGACATAAATTTTTATTTATTTTAGAACCTTTAGGCTTGATCATTCTTGATGTGAAACAAGACTGCGTGTATGAAGCTCTTTTCACATAGTCGAATTTTCTTCGTGAGGTCCAATGATGAGTCAATCCCAACTAGCTCAAAAATGGAATGGACGGCGCGTGGGTATCTTCACCTTCATTGGCATGGCCCTGCTCATCGCTGGTATATGTTTGGGCCTGGGAATCGCTGGGGACTCCAGTCTCCTGCCAGGCCTCTCACCACAATTGAAAGTTAGCGGGACGCCTCTTTCGGATTCCTCATCACAACCCTTAGTGTCTGGTGCACTCTCATTTGGGCAACAAGACGCCCAGGCTCAGAGCACCGCCCTTATTCGGGTGGCCAAGCTGGCGCGTCCCGCTGTGGTCAATATTTCCACAACCGGCACCGCCAAAAGTCCGGAAACATTGCGATCACCATTTTTTGATGATCCCTTCTTCCGTCGATTTTTTGGGGATGAATTTGACCGGCGGTTCGAACCGCCTCCCTCCCCTCGTCAAGAAGGAGGAGGTTCGGGAGTCATTGTGAGTGACGATGGGCATATCATCACGAATAATCATGTGATTGAAAATAGTGATGCCATTGAAGTGCTGTTATCCGATAAGCGAACCTTTTCAGCCAAGGTCATAGGCACTGATCCCAAAACGGATTTGGCTCTACTCAAAATAGATGCCCAGGATCTGCCTGTCTTGCCATGGGGAGATTCCCATCAACTACAGGTCGGTGAAATTGTGATGGCCGTTGGCAATCCATTTGGGCTGAACCAAACCGTCACCATGGGAATTGTCAGTGCGGTGGGTCGGGCCAATGTGGGGATTGTCGATTATGAAGACTTCATTCAGACCGATGCGGCGATCAATCCCGGTAACTCGGGTGGGGCCTTAGTGAATCTCCAGGGAGAGTTGATCGGGATCAATACTGCCATCTTTAGCCGCTCCGGGGGATATATGGGCGTTGGTTTTGCCATTCCCAGCAACATGGCCAAGTCTATTCAGGCCAGCCTTATTGAACATGGGAAGGTGGTCAGAGGATGGCTGGGCGTTTCGATTCAGGACCTCACCCCAGATCTCCAAACCCAATTTGATACTCCTGATACGCAGGGGGCCCTGGTCAGCGAAGTGATGGAAGACAGCCCTGCCAAAAAGGCCGGCATCCAACGCGGAGATATCATTCGGAAATATGATTCGCAGACTGTGGCCGACACTCGGCATCTCCGATCTTTGGTGGCGGAAAGTGTGCCCAACTCCCCCGTAACATTACATGTCCTCCGGGATGGAAACCCCCGTGAAGTACAAGTGACTCTTTCTGAAATGCCTAAAGATGTCAGGGCCCTCGCCTCGACAGGAGAATTGAGAGGACATCATGCCCTATCCGGGATTACCGCGGAATCCATGCCCTTAGGGGAAAAGGGCATGAAAGTGACTAAGGTTGATCCCGAGAGTTCCGCTTTCCGGGCCGGCATACGGGAAGGTGACATTATTCTTGAAATTAACCGTGAAGCCGTCAACAATGCGGATGACTTTCAACGGTTAACAGGGAAACTCGGATCCAAAGATAGAGTTTTGCTGCTCCTCCAACGCGGACGGAGCACCATCTTTCTCTCCGTTACCCCCTAATACATATTTGTGAACATGTCATAGAGTCGGGAGGTAGCAAAAGGATAATACGTTGGGGTACAAGGGTAGAAGCTGAACCAACACACGTTTGAAGCCATTATTAAAATTGGCATCTGGGCGGGTAATAATCAATTTTCTGAATTATCCAACGTGACCATATAACGGTAGACAACTGAAAACTCTGCCACCGCAGAAATCTGCGATCAAATGAAAAGGATCTCCTGGGCACGAAATCCCCAGCCCTCAAATTCCACAGTGAGAAAATGTCATCGCCGTATTCCTTTCGCTCGAACGAATCCCCTGTCTCATCATTCTGTCTACCGGCGATTAACATTCCGCCTGCTCAAAGGTAGGCCATGGGATGCTTATCAGAAAAAGTTGGCTCTTGTCTTTTTTTGGGGAAAAAGGCTAGCTTTACAGTTATGAGGCATCATGGTGTTTTCTGTGAGCCCGGATCATTTTTAAACTAGTCAAGGATTTTCATTTATGGCATCCGCACAAAAAGATTTTTACGACATACTGGGGGTGAAAAAAACCGTCGATGCCAAAGAACTCAAAAAAGCCTATCGTCGGCTGGCACGCCAATATCATCCGGACTTGCATCCCGGCGAAAAAAAGACGGAAATGGAAAAGAAATTCAAAGAGCTGAATGAAGCCTATGAAGTCTTAGGGGATGAGGAAAACAGAAAAAAATACGATCAATACGGCATGAACTGGAAGGAAGCCGAGGCCTATGAACGGGCCCGCCAACAGGGCGGCGGAGCGTATCCAGGGGGAGGACCCGGCGGATATAACCAGGGAGGCGCTGATTTCAGTGATATCTTTGAAAGCATGTTCCGTCAGGGGGCTCAACGGGAAGGGGCCGGCTTTCGGGGATTCGCCATGGCAGGGGCGGACCTGGAAGCCAATCTGCCGATCTCACTCCGGGAAGCCTTCACGGGTACACGACGGGCCTTGAATCTTCCTGATGCCGGGGGAACGCCTCGCTCAATCGAAGTTCGCATTCCGGCCGGAGTGCGGGATGGCGAACGACTTCGGGTGAAAGGAAAAGGCGCGCCTGGTCGAGGAGGAGGACCACCAGGGGATTTATTCTTTCATGTACAAATTGCCCCTCATCCCGTGTTTCAACGCAAAGATTCAGATATTGTGGTCACTCTCCCGCTTTGGCCGTGGGAGGCCGTATTGGGCACCGACATTCCGGTGCCCACCTTATCAGGAACGGTCCGTCTAAAAGTTCCCGCCGGGAGCCAATCCCAACAACGAATGCGGTTGAAGGGCAAGGGACTGCCCAAACGAACAGGAGGGCATGGAGATCAATTTGTGGTTCTGGACATCGTCACTCCTGAGACTCCTTCTCCCGAGGAACAACAACTCTATGAGCAATTAGCTAAGTTCGATCACCCTGATCCCCGTTCAACCCTTCTTCGGGAGGCCGCCAATGACTGACGACTCAGAACCATCCTTAGAACAGGTTACCGCGGAAATCATCACCTTCGGGAGAATTCGCCGTGAAGAAGTCTGTACCCGCTTAGGGATCGGCGAAGACATGCTGGAGGTCTGTTTGCAATGGGAAATTATTCAACCACCGGACCCGGACCCGGAGGGGATGGTGTTGTTTCCCGAGGACGCCATTGACCGGTTAAGTCGGGGGCTCAGATTACATCGAGACTTAGGGATTAACTGGCCGGGAGTCAGCGTAGCTTTGGAATTGTTGGACCGCATCGAAGAACTGGAACAACAGATCCACAATCTTTCCAACCAGTAAGCTCAAGCGGTTCCTCTGTTCACAAAATCGACTCCCCCCAAACTTCCTGCTGAAACTGGAAGTTTGAACAAAATCACTGTGCCATTCCCCCTATCTCCATTTCACGTATCGAACATGAAGTTAGACTGATTGCCATACCCATTCTGGAGGCCTTTCAGGTAAGGCCAAAGGCACAAGTCAGCCCAGTAATATTCACGATTTTCCCTGTCAGACTGCATCTAAACATAGCAAATAGCACCCAGATTGGATTCCCGCCGATTGCGAAACCCCACCTGACTCTATGCTGGTGGCCATGGACCGTGATTCCCCTTCCTTTGAGTCATATTCATGACGGTCTTACTCCAGCTATAAATTGCAACCACTGCGGCACTCCATGACATCTGAGATCATGTGGAGAACACATCATCTATTGGGTTTCAAGAGAATGATTGAAAGGCACACTGAAGTCATCAAATAATAATTGGATAAATCAGGATAACCCCAGAAAAAGAGAACGTCATGAGATTTCTATTCATCATTTTCATCAGCATTCTGTTGTCAGCTTTAGTGGCAACAGGCGTTGGTTCCTTATCTGGGGAACTGATTAATCGGCTCTTTTTAACAGTGAATGAGATATTAATCCAATAAGATTGCGCCCTTCGCACAAATCAAGACAGCTCAAAGACCACAGCCCTCCACAACGACCAAGCTATAGCCCTCACGACACATCTTGATACCGTGGAAAAACTGAAGCCTGCAATCCAAGGCGATGGTGGGTATATCCTCTCATGGAAATTAGGCGACAGGACGTTGGGAACCATTTCCTAATTCAATTTCTCCAGAAATCCTTCACCACCTGGAACTTGATTTTGGGGAAAAGTGGGACGGATGAACTCTTCCGGCATGGGGCATGATGGTACAGTTTTAATCCGCCTTCCTATCCAACCAGCAAGTCAACTTTCAAAAACCCTGTGTGGGCCTTTTTCCATTAATTCTATCCAGAACGATTCGGTTCCCCTTTACGGCATGAAAATTGGATTTATCCATTTATAGGAATGCAGTTTACAGAGTAATGTAATCATCATAAAAACGAGGCAAAGATGATAACGATACCCAAAAGGCAAAGGCGTTCCATTTTGTACAAGAATAAAGAACTGACGGGGCGGATACCGACACGACCACCGAACACTTTGCCCAACGCCTGGGCAAATATCTTTATCGGGATTTCAAAGAGAAGATCACCTACCAATGGTCGCATCAAGACTAAATGGCTAGAGTCGAATGGCAGGGAACCAACCCCCCGGCACGCCCGCGCCGGAAACCCAAGATATCTCAAACTAAAAATAATGATGAACCCCGTCCGATCCCATGCCTCACTCGATCATACCGCATGGACACTCACAAGGAGAGACACCATATGAAATCTCGCATCATGCTTTGGAGTTTAATTCTGCTGATCGGGTGGGCCATACCCAGTGGAGCCCAGGAGCCGCAAGCCGATCTCTTCCAAGGAGAGGCCGTGTATCAAGCCCACTGCGTGAGATGTCACGGGGTCCAGGGAAAAGGCGATGGACCGGACGCGGCCTCGCTCATCGTGCCACCCGCCAACTTTCAACGCATGGAATCCCGAGCCAAATCGGAGACGGACCTTCGGTCAGCGATCATCTGGGGGCTGGCATTCAGTCCAATGCACGGATGGTGGGACACACTCAGCATCGAAGATATTCGCGCCGTCACCGCCTACATCAGACGAATAGCGCCTTATGAACCTTCATCGCCCTAAAATTACCCCCAAAAGAGGATCACGCTGATTTTTCCGGGGGCTAGCTTTCGTGGATTCAAACAGGCTTTAATACGCCTAACTCAAACGGTGCGGCTTTATTCTCATTTTTTTCTGAAAGGATTACTATATGAGGGTCGCGACATTATTCGTTATCATACTGCCAGCTGTTTTAGGATTAACCTCCATGTGGATGAGCGAGGCAAAAGCCCAATCAAGCCCTTCCCCTCAAAACGACACCGCGATTATGGGCACATCCGAATCGCCTACCGTGTCCAGCGAGCAAACCCTCAAAGATGATCCAGTATGCGATCCGACCTATCGACCCACCATCACCAAAATCGAACCGGATGAGTTTCAGGCAGGCGCTAAAATAGTCATTATGGGAGAACATTTCGGAAAGAAAAAAGATTGCCTGCATGAGGTCACGTTTGGACCCGTAAAGGCAACGGAATTCACCCTTCAAGGTGATGATAAAATAGAAGTAACCGTGCCCGACAGCGTCGCCACTGGAATGTTATTTGTGAGCGTGGTGACGGGGGGAGGTGCGGCAAAAACCGCCGTACTGGTCAAGAAATAGTCAAGGGAACAAACATTCGCCCGTGCACCATTCAGGGCGATAAGATAGCGAACTCGACCGGGACGGTGCACATTCCTTTTCTGCCCCTAAGGATATTTGGTGGATTCCTGAATCTTTTTTCCATGAGACGCTTGGGCCCATTGATGTGCTTTGTTCTCCTGATCACAGCCATGGGTATAATCCTCCTTCCCCCGGCTTTCGCTGAACAGGAACAGGCCCAACCCGGCAAAGCGCTCTTTCTCCAATATTGCCAGGACTGTCATGGCCCACAGCGGGACGGCAGAGGCGCCTTACGTCCTTTCCTGGAACAGGACCCAGCCAATTTGACCTCGCAAATGACTCAGACCAAAACCGACCAGGAACTCTTTTCCATTATCAAGAAAGGAAGGGCCGAAATGCATGGCTGGGCGGACACCTTCACCGATGAACAGGTCCTGGACCTGGTGCGTTATATCCGTGCGCTCTCTCCATAAACTCCTTGCCGCACAGCATCGTCGTAGGAGTTGAGGCGGGCGATGCCGCTTGCCGAAGCACTCACCTATCCCGAACTCAATTCCAGATACACCGCGTAGACAAGCCTGTGGAGATTCGCCAACCATACCCCGCTTTAATCAAAAGTCCTGAAACTCATGGTGTGACCTTCCTGCTCCACCCGCTGGATGATAGTCACATTACTGGCCGCAGCAGTAATCATCAGATTACCACCAATTGTACTTCCAGCAGCCAAAGCCAGAAGGTGTGGAAGGGAACCACTGACCTCAAAATCGTGCAAACGAAACGTCGTTTGAAAGCGTAGGGAAATGCCACGTATAACTCCCCTCTCTGCCTCGTCACTCAAGATGCGCGCGCACCAAACACCTGAAGGGTGGGCCACGAATCTTATATCCACGACCCTCCGGGGTACTACCGGGGATCCAGAAATCTTATGATATCGTCTTGGATGTCCGGGGTCTTGACCAATTCGGTATGTCCCACCTCATAATCCCGTATAGTAGTTTGAAAGGCTCGACGATAGGCTGCCGGAAGCCATGCGGATGATACCGTAACCGTTCCATCTCCATCAGCATAGACGGTAGGAAACTTTCCAGGAGACTCTGTCCCAGCCAAATCGGAATTATCAAAGAACAAGGAATCAATACCTTGACCACCCTGATTCCCCGTCCACACACCTTTGGCCAAGGTCGGTGTGCCTTTCGCGTACAGATAGATCAGGGAAGGATGCTTCTGACTTGGTGTGGATTGAGGCTGCTGAAGAAGTTCCAAAAAGCGTTGCGATCGATCGAGC
Source organism: Nitrospira sp. MA-1 (assembly GCA_032139905.1). Taxonomy (NCBI): domain Bacteria; kingdom Pseudomonadati; phylum Nitrospirota; class Nitrospiria; species Nitrospira sp. MA-1. Next base: position 784,379 of record JAQJDB010000007.1, on the reverse strand, counting down.
CAAAAGGACGTATAGCTCGCACGCCGCTCAACGATGTCGTTGGGCAAACCTTCCGTATTCCTGAGCAGTCCCCATCCGGACCGTTGCCATTGCCCGGCATTTCTGATCACCCCTCGCAAGAGCTCCCATTCCGAAGTGATCAGTTCATCGGAATCGGCAACCGGTAAGAGATAGTAACTGGCCGGGAAGGACGCGTAGGCCTCGTAGCTCAGCAGTGAGGAGTTCCAACCGATGGTCGCCCCATAATTCATGTTTCGAAGCGAATTCATGGCTCCGAGGAACGGCACACCGACCAACACCACGCGGTTGAACTCCCCCGCTCCCTTCCAGGTCTCCACGGCCCTATCGATATCCTGGACACCATACCGAAGGTAGTAGCTGACAATCAGGCCTCCCATACTGTGCGCGACAATAGAGATATCTTTCTTTCCCTCGCCCCGGAGTCGGCGTATAAGAACGTCCAGGCTTCGGACAGCCTCCATCAGATCTCCCCGCCAATCATAGGTAAAGGGGATCACTTCCCCACTCCTCTGGTTGGAGACCCGGAGTCGGTCCAGCAAGGAGCCATAGACGTCAATGGAGTACAAAAGCGGGACGACTCGAACCTCATCAAGAATGCCATCGGGTTGCAAATCGATTGTCCCCTTAAATCCCAATTCAGGAACGGGAAGTGTTAACGATTGACGACCGAACAACGCCTGGGTGAGGGAAATGAAAACCACACTGCGGTCCGCTTCGCGGACTAAACGCGTGCCGTAATACCCCGGCACCACAATAATCGCCGATTCGGTTTTGGGAACATCATCCGTCCCGCCCACATGCTGTCGACTGCAACCGGACAGCGATATGATCAACAGCAGTAGCACACACAGAACTTTCAGGGGGGATTGTGATTTCCGAAGGGCAATCGGAATACCACTCCGGGTGCGTAACGAATCAGAGATACACATAGAATGTTCTGACCGTCTTAGCCCTAAGCCTGGAGATTAAGACCCATGGCTATACCCAACACGTGTGGCGGACTTGATAGAAGTCCTACCCTATTCTCTCCTTCTAAGGAGTTAGAGGAGACCGGGTCAGAGAATAGCGTCTCAATGCCCGCTTAGTGTATAAAATTGAGAGGATGTGTGGAAAGACGATTGACCTCAGATGTGGGGTGAATGTTCGCGATCTCAATGGGATTGAGACCAGACATCCGAACACGAATCAGTCCGGATGATTGCCATTCTCAAGCCGCGCACTCCTGCCCCTTTCATTCGCTGCTCATCGTTCGGATTGCACCATAAGGTGCAATCCCGGTTTCTGGATGGCCCGAGTCAATGCTCCCTGCTGGAGAAGGCCCGACCCAACTGTTGGTGAGCCGGTCTAAGTTTCCTCATCGCCATCAAGACAATTGGTACATTCATCCATTTTGGGGTCACCATGACGACTACAAAAATGACGAGCGCATTGCCGGCAAGTCATAAAACTCATTCGAATTAACTCGGCATTCTCACACACATAACAATTCTTTTCTCGTTTCGCTTTTGGCATCGTTCTTCTCCTTAGGTAGCCATCTTCTCAAGTCATTTCAAGACATAGGACGCACAGGCAAAGCCCCGAGGGCACAGATATGACGCCAACGATTTCAGTCTGTCATAGCCGGGAGAGGCGTGAGACCATCATCATGCGATTGGCGTGAACGTCAGGGAGGGCGTGCATCTCGCACCGACGCGGGGAGCGGACGCTGATCCGTAACAAGGGAAAGGGAGCCTACCGCATGACCGAACCTCCTGGCAATGGGAAGCCAATCTTTGTCACCTCTACCCCGGGAACGGGATGGAGGGCTCGGAATAATTTCCGGGGGGTCTAGCCTCGCTCAGTGGATGGGTTTACAATCCATTATTCTCAGCTCAAAAGACACCTCAGCCATTCTTGGGATATCGATAGGGAATCCGACCGTGTAAATCGCTCAATTTTTAAGGCAGCGCGTCATTTTTCGATTGCAAATTGTTGACATTTTGGGTATGTCTATCCACCCTAAACAAGTGCTTGATTGAAAAGTTTCTATCTTGTTCACAGACATGAGCGAAAGGCAAAAGCAGAAAGTGATACAGATCGGGTAATTCCCCTACGGTGGCCTTGAAGAGTATGGCCACATGCCGGCAGAGAATGTAACGCTGACCCATAGTTTCCGGGTCCATTCCATCAACAGTTGGATCCCTGGGAGAGGGAAGACCGCTTCGCTTTCCAGGTTCATTTCACAATCATCGATTGAAATTTTCTCAATGGTTCACAGAGGGATGGGGAACCAGAAACCTTCCGGTACACCTGTGCCACTTTTGTATCGGTCGCATGTTCCCAAATAAGGGAGTGTTGAATAATAATTTCCAAGAGCATATTGACCCACAGGCACGTTGCATATTAGAGGCCTCGGGGCGGTTCAAAAAGGCATGTCCTGAGGCTTTCGAAGGGTTCGTCCAGCAAGGCCGCAGTCATTTTTGCGCGCAGAGCGTACTTCCAGTACGTGAGCACGGAAAAATGGCGAGAACGCCGCTGGCGGCTTTTTTCAACAGCCCCAATAAGGGTGATTCCGGGCTTCAGTCGTCGGTAAAGCCCAGCATCAGATCAGGGAAGATCTCAGGGAAGGACTCGAACGGAATGAGGCCCTCCCAGTGACAACGAATGTCTTTTTCAAGAAAGGAAATTGTTTATGGCCTGTAAGCGATGTGGTGGACTGATTGTGAAAGAGTCCGTTTATGATAGAGAGGGCAGCAGTCAGTTAGTCCTCATGGACCGTTGCCTTCAATGTGGCAACATTGAGGATCCCGTTAGCGCCCGCAATCGTTCGAAATCGCACGTCCCTCCATCACAGAAGGGCAAGGCCCGTCGCATTCCTGAGCATCCAACCACTCCACTGGAGATGGCCGAGGGATAAGCATGGAGCTACGGCGCCACCAGAAGGAATTAGCGGACATCTGCGAGAAAATATTAGGCGGACGAGGCCTGACAGACATTGTCTGTGCGGTCACCCCCGGTGGAGGCAAAAGCCTGTTGCCTCAGATCCTGGCTTCCCGTCTGATTCCAGCCATTGCCGACGCCCTGTGCTGGATTGTCCCTCGCAGTGTCTTACAGGACCAGGGTGCGCGCGGTTTTCAGGATCCCAGCCACCGGGCACTCTTAGGGCATCGGCTGGAGGCCATGATGACTACCAACCAGGAAAATCCCACAAGAGGGTGTGCGGCCTATGTCACCACCTATCAGGCCCTGGCAGCCGACACGCGCAAGATCAACGCCAAAGAATTCCGCCGCAAGCGATACATCCTCGTTCTGGATGAACCACACCATCTCGAAGAGGGTGGCCTGTGGCATGAGGCCATTCAGCCGCTCTACGACCGGGCAGCACTGCGAGTATTGATGAGCGGAACGTTCGAACGTGGTGAAGGCACACCCATCGCCTTCCTGCCGTATTCCACCACCGACCGGGGAAACCGGCTTGATTGGGACAATACAGAATCCCGGGCCGTCATTCATTACACCTTAGCCGATGCCCTGCGTGAACATGCCTGCATTGATTTGACCGTCCATTACGCAAACTGTCAGGCGACCTGGTTAGACGCTCAGGGAGCCGAGCACCATGTTGAAAGCCTGGCACATGCAGGAAAACAGACCGCAGCAGCACTTCTGACGGCGCTGAAAACCGAAGCAGCCCTGGAACTCTTGAGCACGGGCGTGAAGGATTGGCAGGTCCATCGCACGACCCATTCCCGATCGAAGCTCCTCGTGGTGGCAGCCAATATTGAGCAGGCGCAAAAGTATACGGCCTGGCTTCAGGAACGAGGCGTGCCGGCCAGAATTGCCACGAGCGAGGATTCCACGGCAGCCTATCAGGCGATCAAAGCCTTTAAACGACAGGGTAGCGGAGCCGTGGATTGCCTGATTACCGTGGCCATGGCCTATGAAGGCCTGGATGTGCCGGCCATTACCCATCTTATCTGTTTAACCCATATCCGGACCAAGCCATGGATCGAACAGGTCGTGCATCGAGCCACACGCATGGATCCGCTGGCGGGACCTTATGCAGAGCAACGGGCTTATATTTATGCTCCGGACGACCGGCCATTCCGTGAATGCTTGGGATATATCCTGGCCCAACGGACCACGGCGCTTGCCGACAGCCCCTCATCGACACAGCCTCTCGGAGAAGGGACATCCCCCGATGCACCGGGCCTCCTTCCGACCGATCGGGCCGAATCAAGCATTCAACCCTTGCGGTCCGGCGTCCTCGAAATGCGCAATCAGGGATTGTGGGCGAACCTGGCCGCACCGGGTCAAATGGAAACCAACCAGGAGACCCCGAAAGAACGATTAGATCGTTTGCGGAAAAAAATTGAACAGCATGTCCGTGCCCACGAGCAATCAAAAAAATTGTCCCATGGCACGGTGAACCGGGCGGTCTATTCGCAGTTTCGAAAATCGCGCACAGCCATGACCGAAACCGAACTCCATAAAGTCATGCAATGGGTCCATAAGATTTATCCCCTCTGAGGTCATTTTTCCCAGGAAGTCTCTTACACATGTCCATACAATGGTTTCCCGGCCACATGAATGTCGCGCGCAAGGAAGCGGCCAAAGCGATGGAAGCCATCGATGTCCTGGTCGAAATACTGGATGCGCGTATGCCGGACGCCAGCAGCAACCCGTTAATCACGGAATTGCGGCTGCACCGCCAGCGTCCCTGTTTGAAAGTGCTCAACAAAGCCGACCTCGCCGACCCCGCCGTCACTCAAACCTGGCTGAACGAATTCAACCGGGAACCTGACGTCAACGCCGTCGCACTCTCCTGTAACCATGCCGGCCAGGCCGCCAAAATACCAGGTCTGTGTCAACTTCTTGCCCCGCACCGTCACAGCACCAGCAAGCCGCTTCGCATGCTGATCATGGGCATCCCCAATGTCGGCAAATCCACGCTCATGAATAGCCTCCTTAAACGCCGCCTCGCCAAAGTCGGCAATGAACCTGCCGTGACCAAAGTTCAGCAACGCCACACCCTGAACGACCACATGACGCTTATCGACTCACCCGGCCTCTTGTGGCCAAAAATCGAAAATCCTGCCGTCGGACTCTTGCTCGCCACCATCCACGCGGTCACCGCCAAGGTGATGGTCGAGGAAGAAATCGCCGAGTTTCTGGTCACCATCCTTCTCGCGCGCTACCCTACTTTGCTGACGAAACGTTACGGCTTCCTCACAGAGGGTCTGGATAGCATGGGGGTGCTCGAAGCCATCGCCACCAAACGTGGATGTCTGCGGAAAGGCAAGGGCGGAGAATTGGATCGGGAAAAAGCGGCAAAAATTCTCTTGACGGAATTCCGCAACGGCACGCTGGGTCGCATCAGCCTGGAGACACCGGAAACCCGAGACGCTCTCCTCTAATGTCAGACTTCCCAAACGGATTTTCTGCAGACGGAATATGCCTCAGTCGTAAGGAGGATCGATCTGAACACAGATCCTTCGCCATGCCTGCCCTGAGTCCTTCGCCTTTTCCTCAGGATAAAATCCGTCGAAGGGGGCTCAGGAAGACCAATGAATACAAGATTGTTTTACTGAGAAATTGGCCCCTCATGAGCTCAATGGTGGAAGACTGCCTTTTTCAGAACCTCTAGGTTTTTTCGTTCCCTTCGAGACATTTGATACATTCATCCATTTGCGGGTCGCCATGAAAGCGACAAAAGTGCCGGGAACATTGTATGCAAACCAAATAGCTTAGACTTTCAGACCCTGATTCCTTACACAAATAGCAGGGCTTTTCCCGTTTCGCATTGGGCATGGCTTTTCTCCTGGAAAGGATGAGGATGAGGGTATCTCCAGAGATTCGAGGCGACCGCTAATCCACTGCTACGCCCAGGATCAGGCCAACGCTCGAGACAAGTCACTATCGGAAGAGAATATGGAGAACATGGAAATAGGGATGGTCGGAAGGAAAGAGCATCATGAAAGGAGTGTAAAGATAAGGACCCCATGAAGATGGAGAAAGACGGTATGAGGCTAGACGGTCTCCTGTGAACTTGAAGGCAGTCGCCAATCAACATAGTTGTTCAAAGCGAAACAATCGGGAAGAACATTCCAGGTTACAGACTACATTACCTCAACTTTCCATCATCTCCAAGCGGGTATCAAACTCATGGCCGCAGGACACGCACCGGATACAATCGGATTCAACCACCGGTTCGTCAGCCCGGATACCCATACCACCACAATCCGGACATCGTGCCAGATGCAATACTTCATCCTTGATGTTTTCATAGCGAGTGCCGCGTAAACAAAAAATGGGTTGACCATCGAGCATCCATGGTTGACAGTCTTTATTCACCACAGGAAGAACCAGGTAATGATGGGCCGCATAGTCCTGAATCGCCTCAGGAGAAGGGAACCCGTCCTTAATCAGTTTCCCGGTTTTGGCATCATAGATCGCGAAGTCTTTTACGACAGCTTTCGTTGGCCCCATAAGATACCTCCTTGCGACAGGATGAATCTGTTCTTCAACAGTGAGACACCGCCAAGTATGACCTAACGATCTGATAAAAGATTATGAAGTCCAAGGGCCAAGGTTCACAACCACGAACATGCCATGGAAAAACAAACAGGCGCCTGACGGCGAACGAGGCCTTCCTCTCTTACAGAACAGAAAAGTCACGCATTGGCCGGCCCGATTACAAAGGATGTGGAGAGAAGGCCACTATCACTTCTTCTTTTTGGATTTGCCCCAGGTTTCACTCAGGACCGATTTCCACTCATCGCGGGATACCGCCGGCATTGTTTTAATGCGAATGTGCCCCATTGAGGCATTGAGCACACCGGCCTTCATGGCCGCGCGATTATTGGGAAATTCTAAAATGGCCACCACATCATATTCTCCCAGGCAATAAAAGGCATGAAGCATTTTCCCGCCCAAGGATTCGACATTTTTCTTCACCATGTCCGACCGCTTCACACCCTTGTCCTTCATGGTCATCAGCCCGTCATGGGTAAAATTCACTAAACTCACATAGATCGGCATGACATACCTCCCCCGGAAAAAGTGAATAATGATGAAGATGTTAGGCCTAGAGACGAGATACCACTATCCTAATTGAAACAGCCAATAAAAAATAGCCTCTTTCTCATACCTGGCAATGGCCATGCGAGAGCGTAGGACACATGATCCCACCGTGGGGGAAAATCCATATTGGCCCCTAAAAGATTCAACACTTAAGCATCATGAGGTTTGAGGAAATTCCTCAATCGCATCCATCTTCTCTGAATAAAAAGTGATGTAATCCTTGATGTCAGCCACGGAGACCAAGGGAGACTCAAACGTCCAGGCCGCATTCTCCGCCGTTTTGCCATTCACGCTCACGGTGAAATAGGACTCGTCACCTTTAAAGGGGCAATGTGTAGAGTGAGTCGTGGGGCTTAGATAAGACATAGTCACATCTTCACGCGGGAGGTATTGAGCCTATGGCACTGGCCCATCGCAATATCAGCGCCCGACTGGTGTCCGCAATGACGGTGCCGTTAACGTCACCTTGACCTGATTCGGATTGGGCGTAATGGTTATGGCATGAGGATGGCCCGGTGCAGGCATAATAATCTGTCCCTTCTGAAGTTCATACATTCCCGAGGAAGAAATAGCGCTGAAAGGAGATGGCAGAGAATCTGTAGCCTGTTAACAACAGGGTCTGATTTCCTACTGAAGCCGATGAGCGACTTCCAGGAATGTCTGAAGATTAGCGGGGCTGCTAAACCGATGATCCCCGGTCTTCAACAGCAGCTCGATTGGATACTGCGGATCTTGCGTGAGAAGGTGTTCAACAAATTCCCAACTCCCTTTGGGAAGAATTACGACGTCCTGAAGCCCATGCACAATGCGGGTGGATACCCTCCTGGGCGAATCCAATCTCCTGGCCCATAACGCCTCGCTTTCCTCCACCCATTTCCACGAGAGTGGAAAGTCCTTATGCAAGGCGTCATCATCCCAGGGCATCCATCCGGTCTCCTGCCACTGTTGGCGTCGCTCAGGAGAAATATCCTTCGCGCGTTTCCCCATCATATTAAACGCCGGAGCCAGGAGCACCAATTGTTGCACGTGCGAAAACTCCTGTCCAAGGAGCCATGCCAGCCACCCACCTAACGATGATCCGATAATGGTCACAGGCGGACCATCGGCCAGCATCTTCGTCACGCTTCGCGCATCCTCCAGCCAGTCGAGCAGGGTATAGTCGGCGAACGCGCCTTCCGATTCGCCATTTCCACGAAAATCAAAACAGCAAAATCCCCAGCCTCGCTCTCGACACAAATCGGCCAACGCCTTGCTTTTATTGCCCCACCGCTTGGAAAGAAAACCGGTCACAAAAAGCAATTCTCGTTCCTGCCCGGGAATGCGATCCCCGACAATGAGTTTAGAATCCGATCCGGGAATTTCAATTCGGGTTGATTGATTCATCATATTCCATGTGTGGTCAGGTGAATAAAGAACTGAAGTGTAATTGTAGAACGCGAACGGGATGATTCACAGACGTGCCATTGTGTTTTATCCCATACCATGTAACACATTGTCGGGGCAGGAGAAAACAACCTGGCTGTTGCCGTTTCGTAAAGACCCTTTAAGCCGGGGGCTCTAATAGTAAAAAGGCATGAGACCAGTTACAGCGCAGGTGGGCAGCGAGGAGGCTCGCTGCAAGTAAAGGGAGCAGTGCCATTCCAGTGCGGAACCACCGGGGGAATCCCTATGGCGCATGCCGCCTCCATGGCCTGCCCGGCATGATCGACTAACACAAAGTCCACCCCGCGGTCAGTGAGATCCGCAATGTCTTGTCTAAGCTCGTTCTCGTCTTCCCCACGAAGCCAGGAATAGTTCACATAGACTCCTGCCTGCTTCAGTTGGTCAATGGTCTCGCGGCCTGGCCGGCCACGCAAAAAGGACAGCTGAATGAACTCGTCACAGGAATGAATGGTGGTGTCCACATACTGGAAACGGAAAACCTCCCGGCTCATGTTGGCGATCCAACCCTCTTCGTCGGCCTCCCCTGCCACGCGCCGCACAGCCAGATCGGTTTCGTCGCGCGCGCCAAAAATCACCTGATTGAAGCGTTGGGCTTTGGCGACCGTTTCGGCAACAAGCCTCCCAACCAGGGGATTATTCTCTTTGATATCCACATTGATCCAGATATTGTATGGCATGACGGCAAGAGCCTCTTCAAATGTGGGAATATGCTGACCTGCTCTCTCACCTGTACATGAATCGAGCTTCAGGTTTTGGACGTCAGCGACAGTCGACTCGGAAATGCGCAACGCCCGCCCCTCCCTGTCTCTCACAAGATCATCATGTGAAACAACAAGGACCGCATCGGCGGTCGATCGCACATCCAGTTCGATCTGGTGAACGCCAAGACAAATGGCTCGCTGAAACGCACCGACCGTATTCACCGGACATCCCAACTGCCCCCCGCGGTGAGCGGAGATGCCACGCTCAGGAAGCTCACTCGTCTGCAGATGGGAGATCTCACAGGATACCGGTGCAACTCCTGGCGGCGACGAAGCACATCCCAGCCAGAGCGTCATGCCGGCAAGTGCAACTCCGTAGAATCGCCACGTGGCTTGCGGCAACTTCGCGCGGGGCCGGATGCAGGTCATCACGCACCTCGGGGCGGTTGATCATTTCCAAGAGGTCTGTTGAGAGAGGTCACGGTTGGTCCAGCATGAGTTCAGGTACCCCGCCCATCGTGGTTACAAGCAAGGCGAGCAAGAGGGCCTGAATAATCCATCCGATAAGACACACACCAATGGCGCGGTAGGTGCTCTGGTAATCCAAGGCTTGCCGCACCGCAATGATCATGGCCACGAGCATCCACACACCGGCAAGAAGGTTCACAAACCCGCTGATGCCGGGGATAATGCCGAAAACCCGAATCAGACCAGGGGCACTCGAAAAGCCGATCGTCCGTAGGAGTTCACCATGGTCAGCATGAGTTTGTGGTTCCGGAAGAAGCTTCGTGCCAATGAGGAAAGTCATGAATGCCCACACATACCATCCAAGCAGGGACCCGACCGTGCCAATGACCAGTCCCACCATACCGGCCTCCTGCATAAACCCGATTCCACCGGCCAGGCTGGATAACACGACGACGCCCATCGCCTGACTCATCGAACGCCTATCAGCTTCCACCTCCTCATAGAGGTGAACATCGAGTTTAGCCGCCCGTATCATCCGATCAACAAACAAACTCATATGGTCTATCTCCTTTCCCTGACTTGGGATAAATGTCATGGCAATCGAAAGAGATTGTGCCCGAGGAGGAAGACCACAAGCAATTGTGGGGAATCAATCGGGAACGATTTCTCTCAGCTTACTCTAGTTCAATCCCATCTCCCTCGACAGCGAGAGGTTGATGGTAAATATGATTCATTTCGAAGATGTCATTGAAATTTAGTGAATGGCAGTCACCACAGCATCCAGAAAAAGTGGAGGATCATACATTCAGAAGAGCCATCGCCTGTATAATATTTTTCTTACAACAAAACTCTTGGGGTCATCCTCGCCTCTTTGAGGTTTAGGTCAGAAGGGGGACAAAGAGAGAGTGAGGAAAAGGTTCAATGTAAAAGATAAGTTCTATAGTACCTCGACAATAAAGATCGCGGGTTGCGAAACCTGATTAAAACACCCTCAATGACGTGAGATGAGGAGAGACTTAAGGCATCGAAAGTTCAATTAATGTGCCGGGCTGAATCATCACAATCGTTTCCCGGATAGTTGGCAGAAGAGTCATGACCATGGGGACCTGGTTAGTGGGAAGGACAATGATTGACAATTGGTTATTCTTCAAATTTTGTTGATAACGAAGCTTTTGGTCTGCAGTAATGAAAATGGTGAATTGTTGACTTGCTGCAATGAGCAATTGACCATTTCTCATACCGGACCATCCCATCTCCTGAACAGTAGAAATAGAAAATTCCCCAAGATGCGTTTTAATCACGCGGGGAACCGATTCATCCAGCAAAATGGTCAAGATTTGTGAGCAAGCTTCAGAAGGGTGGACTTGGAAAATTCAAGAATCTGTAACGCTTGGTCACGGGAGACCGAAGGGAAATTCTCAAGAAACTCATCTAAGGTAAGCCCAGCTTCTAAATTTGTAATCAGAGCGTCTACCGGAACTCGTGTACCTTGAAATACCGGGGCACCGCTCATGGTGTCCTGATCGATAGTCACAGGCAATCGGTTGAGTTCTTGTTCTTCAATGAAAAGAGACATGAGGACATCACTTCAAAAGAGTTAATAAGGCAAGTATATCCTGAAACAACATTGCAGTCTATTGAAACCAATAATGCCTGAGGAGGAAGAAGGGGACCACACTTAAATGATGGGATACCGACAAGGAAGCTTTTTTCGCATCTTGCTTCGGCTCGGTGCTCTCGCCCTCCACAGAAAGGCGCGTTCGGGTTTTCCGTGGATCATGCTAACTCGGTGTATGACTTTTCGAGATAACCCTTTCCACTAGCCACCTACTGTGTCCGTCCTAGCGATTCGTGGTGTGGCCGAGTTTCGCCCCGGCAGCCCAGGCCCTTTTGTTTTGGCAAAAGGACCCAAAACCAATGATGCCCTACCCGCCGCGTCAGAATGGACGGACGCAATGACAGGGAAGGCTGGCCAACTCGCGGAGCCTGTCCTGACCCACGCCGAAGGGCTCAAACAAGGCCCGCCGATTGATACGAGCCTCCGCCCAGAGGGAGGGTAGCAGGCATCGGATCTCTGAAGAGAACCATGTGTAGAGTAGCGAATAGAGCCAGCAACCACGTGTCCCGTCTATAAGTCTTTCCGCCATCCCAAAGAGTTTGAAAATCACCAACCCGCAACTCATCCTTTTACCCACGGAAAATCCAGAAGGACCCACAGAAAAAGGGTGGCCTTCTTTCAGCTTCAGTGGGTAGAAGGAGTGCAATCTACCCTCAATACCAGTTAAAGCACTTTTGAAACGTGGGAAAATAGGCTGGATTATAGAAATTCAGGAGAGGAAATCCCCGTAAGAGGAGAGAACATGCTCAGTCAGGAACCGGGAGATGAACCGGAGATTTCGTTTGTATCAAGTAAGACCCCCTTGTTTTCAAATGGCAACTTGGCCCCTTGGGCATACAGGATACCGTCGACCTGATAAGAGACCTCCTGCCGTTGGGAGAGTTGAAGGAGTTGGCGTATCACATCAAGTGTGGAGGTCGTGGTCTCGACGGAAATGACGGCATCCCCCAGCCTCGGAATAGTCGAGGCCTTATTGGTCAGACCACGGGCGAGCCGTTGATCGTTGAGATGCAGGGTGAAATCAAGGCCGGTCACCTCCAGATCAAAATCATTGGGATTCCGAACGCGCAAGTCGACTTGCAAACGTTGTTCAAACATCGTGGCGTCTAACGGAGTGATATTGACCAGCAGGACTTCCGGCGACTCAGGCTGGACAGACAAGGCCGGAAGAGAAGTGCACCCGATAAGAAAAAAGATTCCACACAGGAAAGGAAATACGAGAGAAAGTCGTTTCATCATCATAAAGAATCATACCTCAATCCTACCGGCAAAGCGAACCAATTGAAATGAGTCACTTTGCGATCCTCTCCTAAAAATGCAGAATGGGAATAGGAATCCCCTGCTTCTAATATTGGATCTAACAAATCATGCCCATGCCAAATACTAGCTTGTCCTTGAATAACTTGAGTCAGGGAATACCCCAAAAATGGACGAAAAATTAGTGTTGGATAGAAACAAAAACTGCACACAAAGAAGGTGGGAAATACAATGCCTGGATGTTCGACCAAAAGGCCAAAACCACCCACTCGTTAATTATTGGGTTGGGCAAGAATTCTTTTCTGTTCGTCGAAATAGTGCTCAACTTTGGCACGTGACATATAGGCAGGATCACTTTTCAATCGATCACTTAAAGTGCAAAGAGTAGATTTAATTCGTGACTTTTCTTTGCCTTGATGTTCTTTGATAAATTTTCGTACGGTGACAGTAATATCATTCGGTAGATTGTGTGATATGTTCACACCCAACAGATTAGGGAAAATGTGCTGATAAACTTTTGAGATAACACCCGTAGGGGGAGCCAGTGCAATGTAATTGTACAAAAAGTCTGGTCGCATATAACAACTTATGGAATATTTTTTTTCAAATATCTGGTTAACTGTTCTCTGAGTTAGTTTATCACTTGACAACCACCAGGTCCGATAACCTGACCAACTTTCTGGACTTTTTTCTTTATTCTTTTCTCGTAGAGCGAAAATCGTCAAAATTAATTTTGCGTCGGTTAAGGCTTTCGGCTTTTCTCTTCCCTGTTCTATTAGTGCTTTTTCAAGTCGATGAAATTCCCCATTATCTATGGTTATGCCAGAATTCTCTTCGGGAATAAATTCAACCCCAAAGGTATCTTTTAGCCAAAACATTAAATCCTGCTCCAAATTTTTCAAGTCCGGACTACAGAATTTATCAATAAATTCATCAAAGGATCCAATTTGCTTTCTTAGCCTTGAATGAAAATAGGCCCTTATCATTATTTCTCTGATATAAATAATATTCATTTCATCATCGTAAAGCTCCTCACTTCCGTCATACTCTGAAATATAAATATTTCTGATCTTTCGAAAATGGGCGGCCAGCTCTCGAAGAATAATCTCATTTATTTTCAACTTAACGCCTGCGTCTCTCGCGCCACACAAAAGATTCCAGTACCGACGATTGGGTTTCTCCAAGCAAACTTCGGATAATGCTGGGATTAAAATCGAAGTACAGACATATACTTCTAACCTTCCAGCCATGGTGGCAAAAAACAATGAAATTTTAGGATCACATTGCAATAGAAATAAAAGCATGTAGGTATTAGCGAGGCACTTCAAATACTCCTTTTGTTGAACTGTCCCGTTATATACTATGTTCCTAATGGTTATTAGCAGAGCCTGCTTTACTGCTTGGCGATTTTTAACTATGACTTTACTTTCATCCACGACCTCCGCAATTGTTTCAGGCAAGGATTTCTCAAAAGCATCTTTACTACAACCAGTGCTTACCAAATCGGAAAACTCCAAGCCCTGCCTATAAAATAATTTATTCAGAGTGCCATCAATCAACTCAACGCAATCTTGGACTCTTACGCTTTCAGTTCTTAAATAAACCTTTAACATCGAATACACCCCATCTCGAAAAGCTTGATGGAGTGCGGCATCATTGAAATTTTTATTGACTAAGTCCTGCCTAGCTTCAAATGACAAACAATAAGCATTTTCCTTTACATGACATTTTATTTTTCGATTCGGTTTAGAGGATAAGACTTGCAATCTAGCCTCAATCTTTGCATTTAAGAGCTTAGGCTCGAATTTTAAGTGCTTACTAATAGTCTCAAGGATTTCCTCTCGGGATTTTAATTTACTTTCATCAGGATCAGTACCTTCCAAGGCATAAAGTATCAAGGTATCTGCGAGTAATTCATCAAGCTCAATCTCATCTCTCTTCGACTCCCACTGCTGGCGAAGAAAAACATACAGTCGTGGATCAGAAATAAGGTCTCCAATGACAAAACTTGCCCCCGGCTTTTGAAATTCATGCAAGTACCCTTTAATAAATACTTCATAAGCCGACACCGTAGCAGGCGAGTTATTCACTTTGGATGCAAACCAATTTAGGTCATATATCTGAATGGGCTTTTTGAACTTATCAATTAAATCTTGAACTAACCGTTCAATATTAAAAACTTCTTGATTTGTCACATAAGTAAAGGCGGTATAATTTATTTTGTTAGTCCTTAGCAGTTCAAGCGTCCGAGTTGCCTTTCCCTCTGCATTCTTTTCAATTGAATATTGATAAATTACCTTGTCAGAGTTTTCCTTTTGAAACATGTAGTCGAGACCATCTATGCCTTTATCCTTTATTCCACCTGCTGGAAGAAAAGTATGTCCTAATATACCCCCTAGAAAACTATGGACAAAGCTTTCAAAAGCAAAACCATCATCAATTTTCGACAGAGCATATTTACAAGCAGAAGGGTCAATTCCGTTCATAAGGTTCTTCTATCTTAAATTTTGTCCTAAATTAACTAAGCCTAATTTTTCAGTTCAATAAAATTTTACGAAGATTTTCAAAGCGGTGATAATGCGCTAAACAAAATATTTTTGGTACAAAATTTTTGAGGGATAAAAATTTCATGGAATTGGAAAAATATTACCCAACCCTTACCAGAAAGTACAGATGAAACTTAACGAAAAGAAAAGAAGATAATTTCCCGATTACTACTGTCGTGAAAAACCCCTGTGGATTTTATTGCTGGACAGCTTGTTGAATGAACTCTTTTGCTTCCTGCAACTCGGGGAGATCCGAATCGGCCTGACTCCATATGCTCAGGAAGGTGGCATAAGCCTGACGAGTCGCCTGGATGTGTCCCAATTGAGCTGCCGCGCGTGCCAGGCCTAAAACTGAACGTGCCCGATTGGGATGCCATAAAAGCGATCGTTCAAATTGTTCCTTTGCCCCTTTCGGCCGGTCGATGCCTAACAGTATTTCACCATAGAGTTCATTGGTGGGCTTGATAAGATCTGGTGGGCCGGAAGGAGGCGGAAGGGATTCTTCCAGAGCGGTAGCCTGATCAAGCATCCGTAGGGCCTGTGAATGGTCTCCGTTGATAAGATGTTTCAATGCCGCGATTTGCAGCTTCCAGATTTGTACAGTGATCGGTTCGGTCGCTTCCGTGGTAGGCTCTTGGACTGGCGAGTTTAATCCGGGGTGCACCCGGTGAGCGATTGATTGATTTCTGAGCGTTGCCATGCTCTGCGCGAATTCGCGGATATAGACGGACATCGATGGCGACTCGTCACCAAAGCGATGGTCATTCACATTCCAAGCCTGATCCGCTAGCTCCCATCGTTCCGTTTCTATAATAAAGGCGGCCACCATCTGATCGTAATTCCGGCTGACTTTGCGGTCATAGCCAAGGACCTGTGTCTGTTCGCCGGATGACGATTGCGCCATATCCTGTTGCTTCTCCAATATCAGGGCGGCGGCGGCGTTGTATCGGCCTTGTTGGAGATAGGCATACTGTAACCAGTACAGGCTATGGTAATCCTGGAGGGATAAGGGCAACTGTTTGTCCTTGACCCAGGCCTGTGAACTTTTCCATCCGGCTTTGTTGGAAGCCTCCGCTTCATCCCACATACCCAGTTGAACAAAAATATGGGCGGGCATATGTTGCGCATGATGGGCCTCCGGTGCGATTTTGGCATAGCGTCTGGCTTGCGGCAGGGCCAGGATGGCGTGAATCGGATCGTCAAAGGCATGAATGGTGTAATGCGCGGCGCACGGATGATTGGGATTGACTCCATACACGCCTAAGGTCAGGGCACCCGCCTGAACGCGATATTTTTCCTGAAGGTCCGGCTTCTCATCATAGTGAGTAGCCAGTCCGAGCAGGGACAGGGCATACAGGCAGGTGGCTTCCAGATCTTCGGAGTATTCACTGGCAAGGCTTTCCATTCTGGCCGCATACGCCTGATCGCGGTCAAACTTGTCTCCCTCACCGAATAACGTCATCACCGCCTCGAGATACCGACGTTCTCTGACCGTGGCCGACGCCGTATCGGAAACTTTTCCCAGGGCCGCGCGTGCGGCCTCAACATTTTCTTCACCCCAGACAGGATGATTATTCGCCATCGCCTCACCCCAATATCCCATCACAAAATTTGGATCAATCGTGGTCGCTCGACGAAAAGCATCGATGGCTTCTTCATACCAGAACGAATGCAAGGCCGCGACGCCCCTTAGGAAATGGGGATGGGCTTCTGTGGACCCTGATGCGGGAAATTCAATGCTTCCCAATTGGCCCAATGCCGCATTTTCTTCTGATGAACGGGAAGAATGAACCGGCTCGCCAAGGCTTAATTGTGGGAGTGCCATGACGAAGATGGCACTAAGGAAGAACCGGCAACAGGATCGTCCCGGTGCGCATTCCGACGAATATCGCTTCATGAACATGAAAACTCCTGGGTTAATGACGGCGGCTCGTCATTGCTCTACAAATGATGCTGTTTCACCTTATCATTTTTGTTCAAAAAAGAATAAGACAAGAATAAATAACAGCAATGGTTCCTCATGATTTGAATTCACACTCAAGATTCTCATTCCGAACAAAGTGAGGAATCCTGAAATTCGAGACTTAAATCCTCCCATTGTGGATTTTCGCCGTTTACTAAGGAGTCTTTTTTCTCTCTCCTCAATTTTTTAATTTCTTTTTCTCGCATGATGGCTGCATTCACTTCTTGAGTTTCTTCAAAATACACGAGTTTGTTTATGTTGCATTTTTGGGTAAACCCTTTCACAAGTTTCTTCTTAGGTTCATACATCCTGCGCTCTAAGTTATTGGTCATTCCTACATACATGACATTGTTGTTCCAATTTGTCAGGAGATAGACATAATTGGTATGTGCCATAGAAAGGATTTTTCCCTCTGGTCGAAATGACAGGAGGGCCAATGAGGAGATTCTAGGGAATCTTGGCGCGACCGATGGTGTTGGCATCCGTGCCGAACCAAATGGTTTTGGTTGGTTGATGATAGACCATATGTCGAACGCTTCCGCCGCCGCTGGGGATATCGGTCAGACTCATGAACGTTTGAGTTCGTGTATCAAATCCGACGAGGCGATTGGGGTTGGCGCCGGTTTCCACGAACCACACCCGGTCCTGGTCATCGACGGTCATCCCGTAAGGTTTGGCATCGGCTTCTCCCGGCGACAACCATTCCTGAATGTCGCCTGTTTTGGCGTTGTAGTATCCAAGATACCCTTCAGCATAATCCACATACCATATGACGCCGTCCGAGGTGACTCCCAATCGTCTTGGTCGCGTTTCATTCCGTGAGAGCGGAATTTCTCGAACGGTCTTTGTCGCCTGATCTACCGTCCCTAACTTGTTGCTACCGAATTCAGTAAACCATGGGGATTGGGTGGGACCCAGGACCATGCCATAGGGGCGAGCCTGTGCGGTTGGGAGCGGCATGAGTTGAATCTTTCCGGTGGCCATATCGAGATGCCCCACGAAATTCCCTTGTTGGACCGTAAACCAGATGTCCCGATCATGGCCAAACACCAGCGTATGCGGATCGTGGGCTTTTGGATCGGGCATGGGATATTTAATGATCTTGCCGGTGGATGGATCGAGTTTACCGATGTGGGCGGCGCGATTACCGGCATACCAGACCTGCCCTTCCTTATCCACAATCAGATTGTGCGGACCGGTGCCGGGATCCAGTTTGAATTGGTGAAACTGCCCGAGCTCAGGGTCAAGCACGGCAATATAATCACCTCCCTGCCCTACGAACCACACGCGTTGCTGTTGATCCACATACGGATCACGCGGTCTCGTCTGGTCCCACGGCACCTGCCATTCTTTAATCTCCACCGGCTTGAGAGAGGCGGCTTCGGCTTTCGTGGGATGATTGGTGCATCCGGAAAGGACCAGTGGGATGATCAGCCCAATGATGATAATGCTTGTTCGGTGTAGACCATGCACAATAGTTCTCCTCATTGAAACATCATGGATGACGCTTTCCACAATCCCTTCTGCATATGTTGGCACGTCTGGAAATATTAGGCAATCAACGATCGACCGGGCAGACGAGATGGACTTGACGGGTCAGGTAAGGGGAATGGATGCCGGGTCTCTGGCAAACCATTTCGTTTTCAACCAAAGGGCGACATGGACGAGTGCTAAGAGTACCGGCACTTCGACTAATGGCCCGATGACGGTGGCAAACGCGACGGACGATCCCAGGCCGAATGCGGCGATGGCCACGGCGATGGCCAGTTCAAAGTTATTGCTGGCTGCCGTGAATGAAGTGGCCGTGGTTTTGCCATAATCGGCCCCGATAAGTTTGCCCATGCTAAAACTGACGAGGAACATGAGGACGAAGTAGAGGATGAGTGGCAGGGCAATGCGAATGACATCTCCGGGCAGACTGAGTACCATGCCGCCTTTAAGGGTAAACATAGCAAGGATGGTGAACAGAAGTGCCATCAGCGTAATAGGAGCAATCTTCGGGAGAAACTCCTGTTCATACCACTCGCGACCTTTTTGTTTGATCCCGATCCGGCGGGAGAGGAACCCGCATACAAAGGGAATGCCCAGGTAGATGAAGACACTTTCCGCAATCGTCTGAAAGCTGACATCGACGACTTCCACAGCCAGCCCTAACAATGGCGGAAGGATTTCTAAATAAAACCAGGCCAATCCACTGAAGAAGATCAATTGAAAGAGACTGTTGAACGCCACCAAGGCTGCCACATATTGGTTATCACCTTCGGCAAGTTGATTCCAGACCAACACCATGGCAATACAGCGGGCCAGGCCAATGAGGATGAGCCCGGTCATGTATTCAGGCGAATCAGAGAGAAAGGTCACAGCCAGGCCAAACATCAGCAAAGGACCGATGATCCAGTTTTGGACGAGTGACAGGAGGAGAATTTTCCAATCGCGAAAGATGAGGGGCAGCTCTTCATATTTCACGCGAGCCAGCGGAGGATACATCATGAGCATAAGGCCAATGGCGATGGGGACATTGGTTGTTCCCAGAGAAAGGCTGTTCACGAATGCCGGTGCCCCGGTGAAGACCGAGCCAATCGTGACGCCGGCCGCCATGGCCAGAAGGATCCACGCGGTAAGGTAACGGTCCAGAAAAGATAAACGCCGTGTCACACAGGCAGTCATGATATTAAACCTTCGATTCTTGCCTTGAGCAGGAAAAAGGTTTGGTCAAAAGCCGCGTTACTCTCTTCCTCTGTGCCTTTCACCCTGGCCGGATCAGGAATACTCCAATGCAGCGTTCGGGGTTGGCCGGAAAAGATTGGGCAGGCCTCTTCGGCAGCTTGATCACAGACAGTGATGACGAGATCAAAAGGCTGTAAAATCATATCATCCCACGATTTACTGTATGGCTGGCCCGGATCGAACCCATGCCGTTTCAAGGTCGAGACGGAACCCGGATGAACGTATCCGGCGGGATGACTTCCTGCACTCCACGCCCGATACCGTCCTTCGCCCATGTGGTTAATGAGGGCTTCGGCCATGATGGAGCGGCAGGAATTACCTGTGCAGAGAACCAGGACATTTATTGGCTCAACAGACATTAGCTACAACAGCCGCTGGATTCCTGTTCCGGCATTTTAGTCTCGGGTCTTGTCAGGAACGACGGTTCGCAACAGGCGGCATCCGATTGTGTCGAATGGGTTGAAAAAATATCCGCGTCTTCCATCGTGCGGTAGGCTTCCCACGGGACTCCGGCAGGATCCAGCACCCAGGATTTATCCGATTTGGCATAGCAGCAAAGAGTCTCGCCTTCCTCGGCCACCGGGAGCTTCCCGCCTGTAAGTCGTTGCCTGATCTCGTCCAACTCCTGCTCCTCCTCAACCTGAATACCCAGGTGATCCACGCCCTTCGTGGAAGTCCGCGTGGAGATGGCCAGGTTGACGCGGGGATCTTCGAGCATCCATTTGGCGTAGTCCGGTTTGCGTTTGACCGGTTCCGCCCCAAACAATTTGCTGTAAAACCCGATGGCTTCTTCCAACTGTTCGACTCCGATATGAATATGAAGACGTTTCATGGGTGTGTCTCCTTGTGAGTGGGTTAGCAACAATTCGAGAGTTCGATAATGCTGCACTTCTTTTTTTTATTGTCCCGGATACTGGCCATATCCTCGCGGCAGCAGTCTTTGACCATATAGCGAATCAGGTCGGTAAAAAATTCAAAGTTGGCCCTATAGATGATTGACCGGCCTTTTCGCTGAGAAAGGACCAGACCCGCGTTGCTCATGTGGGAGAGGTGAAAGGATAGGGTGTTATGCGGAATGGACAGAGCCTCACCTAATGTTCCGGCAGGGGCCCCGTCCGGGCCATATTCCACCAGCAGACGAAAAACACGTAGCCGGGTATCTTGTGAGAGGGCCGCAAAAGCCAGCAATGCGTCATTAATTTCCATATGTCTAGAATAATAGACATATAAAAAAAAAGCAAGCAGGTAAAATCTCAAATTTCTTCAGTCAAATCGGAAGGCAAGAGAAAAAACGACTCGAAGACTACGTGAAACGGGACAGAGGAGTGGGAAGATTCGTGATTAAAACAGGTGCCTTATCGAGGCCAATGGATCCATTCAGGCCGGCACCTCCATCCCATATTGGCAGGAATGAGAATGCTTGGGAAGTCATGACACTAATTTATGAATTTTTGCAACCAGGCTCCTCCTTATACTCCACATCTTTTTGGGTTAACATATCGTTTTCCGCCTGATACCAGTCCTCTCTATCATAGCCATGTTGTCGGCCTCGTTGTTCAAACAATTCATAGGCCCGCTTCGCGATTCGCCCCTGTAATGCTTCTTCCAAAATGAAATGGGGGAAACCTGATTGAACCTGCCTGGTCTCTACACCCTTCCTACGCTCAGCCAGTCGAGACACGGCTTTTGAATTCCCTTTTTTGGAGTTCTTCGTGGAGACCTCATCCTTGGTAAGGGGAAGTTGAAATGTTAAAACTTTTCCGGCCTTTTCTTCATTATTTGATTTATGAGTTCCCATAGTCTTCCTCCTGTTGGTCTGCTGCTCACGAGTTTGTGATAAATTTCCTTTTCACTCTCAATCAAGCTTGCTTAATCCTGTGCATACCGATCCCCATTCACTCGCTTTGTTGTACTACCCACGAGCCTTCCTTTCCCGGTGACGCGGGAATAATGTCAGGGATTTTTGGTCCGGACATCTCCACACAATGAAAAGGAGACAATGCATCGGCACCATGGGAGAAAGGAAAAGGTGTGAGAATCCGACACAGACCAACCCCTCTCACTGCTCAGGCTACTTTCCAATCAGGTTTCCTCGAAGATAACGCACAACAACCTTGGATCATGAGCGCTCCTTCCGCCAGAGGATGTTTAGCCTCATGAATGGTATCTTTGACGAAAGCCTGTCTTTTCCCCACGCTTTCTCGCCAAGGGAAATGTCGAAATGTTTTCTGCATCAAGAGAAGATGATTGATCGGTTTCACCAGATAATCCTGAACACCTTCTCTCAGAAATTTCTGAAGTTTCAGATAATCGCCCTCATTCGACATGACAATGACGGGAACCTCGCTACCCTCCCATCGCAGTTCATCCAGCATGGTCAATCCATTCATCACCGGCATTTCCAAATCAAGAAAAATACCATCAATAGGCATAGTGTGAAGCACCTGGAGACCTTCCCGCCCATTTGAAGTCGTCACCGCCTCGAATCCCCACCCCTCCATCGCCTCGGCTATGGAGCAGGCGCTGTCTGCCTCATCATCAACAACCAAGATCCTGGCCAACATCGTTTCTTCCATATTCAAAACTCAGCTCGGGGTGTTGCTCTCAGGCGCGGAACCTACTGTAGTCGCAAAACTCGCTGCCACAAACCGTCTGCCCCATAATCAACACAATCGGTTTGGCCTTGGGACTCAAGGATAGCAAGGGCAAATCGGATGTCCCTGGTTATCCATGTTTTTTTACCGTCCTTTGCCGAAACCGTCAGGGATGGGCAGAGAGAGGGCATTACCCTGTGACGGAAATATCAAGTCCCAACTTTTTCCTGACGTTTAATCAAAAATCGTTTGACAACCTTGTCCATGCTCGCATTTGCGGAATTGGGTCGAGAATAGTCACCTAAGATCTGGGTATGATCGGTCACAGCCTCTTCCTCCGTTGGCGCAGACAGTGGGGGTCTTCGTGTTTCCGGTCGATTCATCATTTTCCCTCCTCTCGAATTAGTGATGGGTTCAATCCAAGCGTCAGAATCTTTTGGTATCGATCTGTTCAGACGCGCAACACGTATTCGTCGTCACTCGCTTCAATGAGGAAAGGATCAACCCTCGTCTCCCTCAAGCGTTCCTAGCATAATCGATACCATCGGGCCGCTAGAGATATACCCACCCAACCTATGTCCCCAAACTCGTGACTGGAGTTTGTATTGGTCGTCAAGGGTTATAATTTTTCGAAGAGGTTTAGGGCGAGGATAGGAGCTTAAATGGGCGTTTTCGCACTAAACGCTCACGCGAATTCACTCATATAGGCGAAACACAGGCTTGAATACCCATGCGGCCACGGCGTGACATGACGAGTCAAAAACCCCACAGGGTCCAGGACAAACGATCGAGCGATTATCCATGTAAGGGAGAGACTCAGGCATCCAACCCCTTCAACTACGCGTTCATACGGATCTGTCAAACCGAATACATAATCAAACAGTCTAATTTGTGCGAAAGTATTCCTAAAGCGGCAGGAAAAGCAGGAGGTAAACTGGAACGTATGGAAATCCGGAGAAGCCCAAACCTACACTCTTTTCACACATTCATGAAATATTCAAAAGGATCCTGAGCTTCATCCATTGGCGCCAATGAGAAGTAAAAGCACAGTCAATTAAAAATGAATGTTCGGAATTGGGGTTATGTTTCTGAAGAAAGTGGAATCCACGCAGTGATCATAGTACCTTTGCCTTTGGAGGCTTTCACCTTAAAGGTGCCCTGCACAACACGAATTCGTTCCTTCATCCCGATCAGACCTAATCCCTGACTGCCCGGGCGAACAGCCTCAGGGATAAATCCTTTGCCATTGTCCGTAATAACGAGCTGAAGGCCGGCCTCCAACCCCATCACCTCCACGAGCACCCGAGTGGCATCCGCATGCTTCGCCACATTTCGTAAACATTCCTGAGTCAACCGGTACACACACGACGCGATGTCCTGGGGTAAAGCATGCGGCACATCCCGGGGTCGAAACGTGACTGAAATATTCTCCCATTGAGAAAATTCTCTAATAGAGGACTGGAGTGCGACGACCAACCCTAGGTCATCCAAAATAGAAGGATGCAACTGGTAGGCTAAATGCCGGACGCTATCGGAAAGTGAGGACACTTGATCATTCAGGTGTTGAAGAGTCTTTTGCATGGCATTCGATTCTGGCAGGGTGTTTTGAATGGATTGTATCTCGAGGGCGACCACGGCCAACCGTTGATTCATATCATCATGAAGTTCACGGGAAAGACGGCGTCGCTCATCTTCCTGGGCAGAAATGAGTTGGGCGCCAAGAGCCCGAAGCTCTTCCTGGCTATGCTCGAGTTCCCGCTCTCGGCGATGAAGGGCTTGTTCTGCCTCTTTGCGTGCCGTGATATCCCGGACAATTCCGGTAAAAAAGGCCTCTCCATGCTTGTGCCAATATCCCAGAGACAGTTCAAGAGGGAATTCGCTGCCGTCCCTTCGAAGCCCCTTCAGCTCAAACATCTCCCCCTCAACAGTCTTTCCCCCCGCTCGTGAAGCCCGTGCAATTCCGTGGTGATGAGCCAAACGAAACCGTTCGGGAATGATACGCTCTAACGTTTGACCGTACATTTCTTTCATCGAAAAGCCGAACAAGCTTTCCGCTCCGGCATTCCACAGCATCACCTTCCCCTGACTATTCAACGAAATAATACCCTCATCAGTTGATTGCACCACCGAATGTAGCTGTTCCTGGCTTTCCCGGAGAGCCACCTCTGCCTGTTTACGCTCAAGAACTTCGCTTTGCAATGAGTGATTCGATTTACTCAACTCCAGGCTCAAGGTCATCGATGCCATCGTCACCGTATGGTTGCGCCGCAAGGTAACAAACATCATCGCCACGAAAAGCAAGCCCATGGCTCCCATGGCCATTTGCTGCTCCTCATTTAGGACAAAGAATCGAACGAGGAGCGGGATACTGGTCGGGAGAGTATAGGCCAGGAACGCTCCTTCCAGAGCTGCATACACAGCGGTGGCCCCGGCGATCATGCCCCCTAACACAAAGGCCAAAAATACCTGATGCGGAATGGAATTTTCAGGAAAGAGAATGACACCCGTAGTCCCCCAGAGCAGGCCGGAAGCAAAGGTCCCGCCAAGAAATCTACGCCCCCAGCGATGGGAATCCTGAGTATTTTGAGACGCCTGCCTGAATTGATACCATAGGAGGCTCCAAGCCCCATTGAGCACGATCAGGCAGGAGAACCACGTAAGCAATATGCCATGGGCAATCACATTCCATTGAATAAAAGTCAGAATAGATCCATTGACCAGGGAGGCGATGATCCCAACCGGCGCAAGCGCATAGAGTTGCTCTACCTGCTTCGCATACAAGAGATCGCGTTCGTATTCATCCAACTCATACCCTCCACAAACATTCGAAAGAACATTCTAAGACCTTCTTGGATTTCCAAGGTCATGCATCCATTCGTGGGGGAAATAATCTTCACCTATTGCTTAAAACCTCACTGTAAAACTCTTACTGAGTAATCACAAGAGTATTGCCCCATTCAACCTTAGTCGAACGAACGTTAGAATAATAGATTTGGAAAGAACAGCAGAAGGCTACCCAAGCCCAGCATCACCAACCCGCTAAACAGCTTAAGCCATCGCCCTTCCCGTTCTTGCAATTTATGATGGCTCAGGGTGACCACGGCAATCGTGACCATCACCGCATCATCCGCAATATAGGCCAGGATGTAGAGCCCGAGATACCCATAGTACCCCCAAGTCGTCAGACCCTGTTGACTCAGCACTTGGGTGAACATCGCCGGAAGGCCTGCCGTACATACAAACTCAACCATGTTCACTACGATGGCCAATACCAGAATGGCGGTCATCGCCTGGCTGAGATGCTGGGCTGCTAAAATTTTTCGAACTCGGACATAGAGCCCCGGTTTCACTGACTCGGGAATGGCAAATGAGAGGCCTCGCCCAAACGCCCAAAATTCCTTCATGTTGACCAGACCGATTCCGACTGCCAACCCACCCATCATGACTTGAATGGTGCGAACATAGCCGAGCACCAAAAAGACATTCAGCCATGCCGCCATAAATGCAAAATACACGACTCCGCTGACCAGGACGAACGTCCCGGCCAGGAGAAACATCTTACGCCGGTTCCGAAGGTTCGCCAACAACGCCAACAAAAACAACAACACCCACATGGCACACGGATTAAATCCATCAAGAAGACCCAGAAAGACTGTAAAAAGCGGCAGGCCGATTTCTGGAAGAGTCTGATCACCTAAAAAGGGAATCTGAATACGCTGCGCCCCTACATCACCTTGTCCGGATGCCGGGGGACATGGCGCATTGGCTTCAATCGGACAGGCGCCCTCAGAGGAAGGTCCCGCCTCCGGTGGTGGTCGCCCTAACAGTTCTTCCAGTTGCTTTCCAGTCGTCCCCTCTGACTCAAAACCGATGAGCAGTTCCCCTCGTGCATAAAAAGCCGGCACACCCAGTTGTGGGATACCGGATTTCGCCGCCAATGTTTGTAATCGAAGTAACGCCTGGGGATCTTCGCCGATATCGCGAATTGCAACGATGAGTTGGGGATAGCGTTGCTTCAGCTGGATGAGATAGGTTTTTGACTTTTCACAATGCGGGCATCCTTGGCGGACAAATACTTCGAGATCACTTTCAATCTGCTCCGGGACGAGGGCGGAATTCCCCGACGGACTAAGCAACAAGATGAGCAGAAGAACAAGGAGCAATCCAATAATTCTTACGTTCACAGGTCCCTCAAGGCATGCATACCACCTTCAGATTCACCAGAAACGAACAAATTCGTAACCAGGGCCTCGTTTGGGAGCAACCGTCAGAAAGGCTCTACCCTTGTCAACGAAAAAATTGACTCATTTCCTTTGTCGTCAATCCCGGATATTTAGCCTTGAATGGTTTTCAGAACATTCCCCTAGGTTTCACCATGATCAACCGCGATGAGACTTTTGCACTTTTCCTCCTCAGTATGGACGATATATCTGTGGAACTCTGCGACATAGGTGGAAAGCCGAATTGAAATTTTCCCCATTTGTCCAATATTGTTCCGCCCCTTCACCTCAGAGACCAACCTGTGTAAAAATAAACTGTGCAAAAATGAGGCCGATTCACTCACAGAGCCAGACCCAAAAGGCATTGGTACAGCCGATTAAAAACAGTGCATATCAATGAATATACCAGGGAGCCTGATTGCAGCGATTTCATGATCCACAGTAGGTGAAGGGACTGATCTTATGGTGAGAGATAAAACATTTCTTCTCGGTGTCGACGGTTCAGATTCCTCCATTCGAAGCGTCTCCTACGTCGCTGAAATAATTGGGGCCCGTGAAGACTTTCATGTCGTGCTCTTTCACATCCTCCCCCCGATTCCTCCCGAACTTTTGGAATTCGGGGGCGCTGAAGATCCCACAACAGAGCAAAAGCTGGATGAGACCTTAAAAAGGGAACAGGCTCAATGGATCGAGGACGCAAAAAATACCGCGAAACCGATCTTAGATAATGCCAAAACGATTCTGAATCGGATTGGTGTGTTACCCGGCAGGGTCAGCGTCGTGTTTTCTCAATCCATCCACCGCCCGGATATTGTTGGTGAATTGATCGGGACAGCTCACAAACAGAATTGCGGAACCATCGTGGTGGGAAGGGAATCGTACTCCAGCTTTAAGGAAATATTTCATCACCATGTGGGCGAAGAGCTGGCAAAAAAAGGGCAGGGCTTTGCGGTTTGGGTCATTGCCTGATGGTGCCTCATGAACCCAATGCCGGGAAACAATCCCTTAGTCCAGATTTTCCAGCGTGGTGAGATGGCCAATATTCGGCAGGTCGGCTATCTAACTGACCGCATGCGAATGCCACCCATATTTCAGACATACGTTGAGGTCCGCACCGTCACAATCAAGGGAGCCCGTCATGACAGAAAAGAATCTTCAAGAGGTGAACCTGCCTTCCCTCAGTGACCGGAAGTTTTTTCCTTCTCCGGCCGCATGGGAGGATCAGGTCTTATACTTTTTAATGCTGGACCGTTTTTCGGACGGACAGGAAAAGGGCTACAGAAGCAATGCCGGGACCATCGTCCGGCGTGGCTCAACTCCCCTCTTTCAGTCAACCGATGCGGGCAATGCGGATGCATCTCATTGGAAGGCCGCGGGACAGAAATTTTGCGGAGGGAATTTATCCGGATTGACGAGCAAGCTGGGATACCTTGAACGTCTCGGCGTGACCGCCATTTGGATCAGTCCCATTTTCAAACAGGTGAAATTTAAAGACACATACCATGGATATGGCATTCAAAACTTTTTGGATGTCGATCCGCATTTTGGGCAACGGGAAGATCTGAGAACACTTGTCCGGACCGCTCACGCTCACGGGATCTACGTCATTCTGGATATTATCCTCAACCACACAGGTGATGTGTTTCGATACAATCCCAACCGCTATCGAACCGAACAGAACGGCCGGACCTTCAATGATCCCCGCTGGGATGGCCAACTCTATGACGTGCAAGGGTTTCATGATCAATTCGGAGAACCGACTCTCCCCTTTCAACAATTCGATATCACAAGCGATCCTGCCACCTGGCCGCATGGTGCCATCTGGCCACAGGAATTCCAAGACCCTCAGGCCTTTACCCGAAAAGGCCATATCACCAATTGGGATTTTTCACCTGAATTTCTTGAAGGGGATTTCCTTGACCTGAAAAATATTCAACTCGGTTCCGGCGACGTCGATCAGTATCAGCCCTCGGATGCTCTTAAGGCTCTGGCCGAGGTGTACAAATTCTGGATTGCCTTTGCGGACGTCGATGGATATCGGGTGGATACCGTCAAACATATGGACCTGGGAGCCAGCCGGTATTTTGCGTCGGTGATCCATGAATTCACCCAATCCATCGGCAAAGAAAACTTTTATCTCATTGGAGAAATTACCGGAGGCAGAACCCGCGCGTTTCAAACGCTGGAAACCACGGGTCTGGATGCAGCACTTGGCGTCGACGACATCCCGGACAAAATGGAATACCTCGTGAAGGGCTATCGCAATCCGGAGGAGTATTTTCAGTTATTCCGGAATTCCATCCTGATTCAGAAAGAATCCCACGTCTGGTTTCGCAACCGGGTGGTAACCCTGTTTGACGATCATGATCAAGTACGAAAAGGGGGGAATAAAGCCAGGTTTTGTGCTGATCCTGAGGGGCCGAACGGACTCGTCAATGTGCTCGCGCTGAACGCGCTCACGATGGGCATTCCCTGCATGTACTATGGAAGCGAACAGTATTTTGACGGGCACGGGCAGAATGATCAATTCATTCGCGAATGCATGTTTGGAGGAGAATTCGGGGCCTTTCACAGCCATCAACGGCATTTCTTCAATGAAGAGAGTCCCGCGTACCGGCAACTTGCTATCATCTTACGCCTTCGTCGTGACAAGCTTGCGTTACGACGAGGTCGACAATACCTGAGAGAAATTTCCGGAAATGGCATCGACTTCGGGCTGCCGCGTATGCTTGGTGGGCAGATTCGTTCAGTGGTCCCCTGGTCCAGAATTTTCAATGACCAGGAAATTCTCCTGGCAATGAATACCGACTACGCTGCCCCCCGGAGCGCCTGGGTGACGGTTGATGATGGGCTGCATCAGGCCGGCCACACGCTCACGTGTCTCTATTCAACCAATGCGGGACAGATCGGTCAGGAGACGACCGTTGAGTCGAGAAATGGCAAAGCCGTCGTGCTCACCCTTCCGGCTGGCGGATTCGTC
Source organism: Nitrospira sp. MA-1 (assembly GCA_032139905.1). NCBI lineage: Bacteria > Pseudomonadati > Nitrospirota > Nitrospiria > Nitrospira sp. MA-1. Next base: position 754,782 of record JAQJDB010000007.1, on the reverse strand, counting down.
ATCTATGCGTAAAGAAGGTGGGCAACGGGTGAAAGGTTCGTCAAGGCTTGGTTGGGGGAGGATTCGTTAAGGCTTCGCCCGTCATAGGCACAAACACCACAGGTAACAACTCGGTTTCCTGGTATCCCTCCTCAGTGCGACGAATAAACAAAAGACGTTGAGGGTAGTCTCCGACGGGAACAATGAGACGCCCGCCGATCGCCAGCTGCTCTAAGAGTGGTTCGGGAATATGGTTCGGCGCCGCCGTCAGGATGATCGCATCAAACGGGCTTTCGTCAGGCCAACCTTGATAGCCATCACCAGCCCGCACAATCACATTGTCGTACCCGAGTTCTGCCAGAGTTTTTTTCGCTCTTACGGCAAGTGGTTCGACAATTTCTATGGTAAACACTTTTGAAACTAATTCAGCCAGGATGGCGGCTTGGTACCCGGAACCCGTGCCAATTTCCAAGACCTTCTCATCCGGTTTCAACTTCAGGGCTTGCGTCATATAGGCAACAATGAAGGGCTGAGAAATCGTCTGCCCATAGCCGATGGAGAGTGGAAAATCTCCATAGGCATCGTCAGCATGTGACTCCGGCATAAACCGGTGCCGGGGAACCCGGCGCATGGCGGCAACTACCGTTGGGTCGGTGACACCTCCCGCGACGATTTGGGTATCCACCATCGAATCCCGTTCAACCTGTCGTGCGTGATTAGTTTGCTGCATCAGAGCATGATTCCCATTTCCACATCCTGACAGAATAAACCATACTCCACCAAGTATCACAAAGAAGGCAAGTGGATATATTTTTCTCCTGTCTGTGATTGAGATTCTCATGTGCCCTGATTATCCAATATGTTTTCTCATCAAAAAATAGAGCGAAATACCAGCACTTAGGGTCAGACAGGTCCAAAGGTTTTCAAGCCGTTTTTCCGCACTAAAAAAGTCATGCTCACTGTTGAATAAGGATAGCGTGGCGCACTTCGTTCTAGAATACGGGAAGACCGCCACCCTCTTTTCCCAGTCACAACTCACTCCATCTACACCGGCGACGACCTACCTTCCTGTAGCGTTACAACTGCGTAAGAGAAACGGCCAATTGAAATGGTCTTTTACAAAGGGTACCCAGTAATCGGCCATGATGGCTTTTTATAGACCCTACCCTCAATCAATTCATTAACGTGTTTTCTGATAGCGGTGTCCGCCAACGCATAGCCCCAATTGATTAAGTGCCCTTGTTCCGCATCATTGAAGGCATTTAACCGAGTACGTACATTCTGCAAGCTTTTAGTTAATTCATTGTCGCTCACGAGAGAATCATCCAGCTTGTAGTTAGCGATCTGGGTGGTAATCCCGAAATAGGTGCCTCCATAGACTTCATGGTTACCCTGTTCATCGAGCCTCTTGAAATTATACAGCAGCGTTCGCTTTCTCAGTGCGCGTTGCTGATCGGTCATCACATTGGTCATTCGAATGAGCTGACTGGCCCAATTGGTTTTTAGCTTCGATGATATTGAAAATGGAGCCCCTGCATCACAAACCAACACATGGCTGTAAGAACCTCTTCCCTTCCAAATGGCCTCTAAGCCCATATTGTCGTAAAGGCCACCATCGGTCAGTACCAACTTCGTTCTAAGATGAATATCATCGAAATGAATTGCACCATCAGTACGAACCCATTTGGCCGGATCGGTTTCAAGAGTGACTGGCGACATCACGGGTGGAAATGCGCTGGAAATTCCAACGACCTTGGCCATAGAAATATCGGGGTCAGGGTATGAACCAATTTTGTAATCGGATAGAGCAGACTTTTCGATTCTGACACTGGACCCTGTTTGATAGTTGGTTCCATAGAAGAGAAAACCAGGCGAGCGATCACTCAAAGCTTGAATATTGACGCCGTGAAACAACTCTTTATCATAGGCTTTTGCGACTTTATCGCCAATCGTATCGCTAAAGGAAAAGAGCCCCGATAGACCCGCCATCACATCCAGACTTTTTGAACAAAACTTCTGAATTGGCTTGGCAACCACCTCCTCAAAATTCGTAGCAATGCCTGAAGCCTCAAATATTAATTTATCCCAGTTGACAGCCAAATAGCCGGTCGTGATGCTTCCCCCGGAAACACTGGTTATGGTTTTAAGCTTAGGCAACAGACCAAATTCATTGAGCCGCCAAAACGCTCCAAGGGAATAGAGAGTTGCCCGGTAGCCACCACCTGATACCGCCAAACCAATTGAGTACTGGTCTGCCATGATATTCCACCCTTTCCATGAGGTATTTATTATGAGTTGAGAGAGAAATAGTCAGTCTGTATTTCTTTGCCAATGGTTATAAGAATATTGTCACACCCACCGGGAGACTCATCGCTGCCCGGACCGACCTTGCTCGCATTTTGCCCGCAAGAAGCGTCTATTCAAATCCGGTCGAGGGAAGAGCCCCGCCCCCGGAGTCTAATTTTTTGAACCGGGCGCGGACGACTCCACGGCACCTCACCTGGTTTCGAAATTTGTGTTCATGGGTACGTTCATGGGTGTCTCCTTATTGTCCGGTGGATAGTTTATTGGTTCAGTCTCACTCCCGTGCGGCGATCTTGTTTCATGGTCACAGCTTCCCGATCGCAAAAGTAGCACTTTCTACTGTGAGGGCAGAGCCCTCGCCCTCAAACCTTCGCCCCTCCACCGTGTCTTTCTCGTCAATGCCGACAATTCATGAATCCATCCAAGCAGTAGGCCATTTGAAAAAATCCGGCGGTACGCGGAATTGGTGGGGGGCTTGGGATTGTCCTGCATGGCCTCTAGTTCGGCTATCTTTTAATGTATGAAAACTAGATCTGCTTGAAGATCGCTGAGTCATTGTTGTGTGATTGTGCCCTCCAAGTGGGTAACTGCGCTGTCGTTTTGGTTGATCGTCGTACCTCACCGATCAACTTGGTGGACGCGGAGCCGATGTGTGATCGCAAGACCCGGTCCCAACGGTGCACAGCCCTTCATTGCTATCTAGCGAATCTTAACTGCCAGTGGCCCTGATTGATGCGATTTCCCTTCCTCCAGGTAAAAACACGTCGTCGATCTTTGTCATAGGGCGCATAATCCGCAGCATACAGGTACTCTTTTTGTTTGGTATTAAACAGATCGACTATGAGAGTTCCCGAAGCCAATTTTTTCAAAGCCAGTAGTTCCTTTTCTCCAACGACGGCATTGCCTATTTTTACGCTTTTGACTTCGAGTTGACCGGCGATGTTCACCTTGCCGTTTCCCCGTGGCTTCAAGTTTATATCTTGACTAGCATTGTTTCCTGTTGCGTAGATCGTATTGTATCCAAACCCAATCCCTTGGCTTCCATTACTGTGGCGAAACTCCACGCCGCTGTCGGGCGAGAAATCTCCAGTTACATACAACCCCCGGACAGAAGCCGGATGGGCACCGATGCGATTATCCTGCTGGACATCCAGCTTCGCCTTCGGTGCATCCGTCCCTATGCCGATGTTGCCTTCTGCCGTAACCCGCATTCTTTCGGTGCCACCATTTGCAGTATCAACACGGATTCTTAAGCCATCCTTTGGATCAGTGGTTCGGACATCTACAAATCCTGCAGGAATAGCCCCATTGACAAGACCGCCAAATAGCCTGAGTCCATTTTGGCCGGCATTTGTAGTGCCACCAAAATAAAGATTCCCATCATTCTCACCATTGGCATTTGGCAACAGAATGTTACCAGAGCCTAACGTTAACCTTTGACTTGGCTGCGTCGTCCCGATGCCGACGTAACCATTCGTGCTGACAAATAATGCGTGCAGAGCTTCTTCGCTATAGACCATACCCGCACCGGCGAGTACTGCCAGCATGCCAGCTGCTGCCAGAAGAACAACGGCGTTTCGGGTAGTTCTGGATTTCCCTTTCTTGCCATGCGGCTGGTTGGGAGCATAGCCCGGCACGCTGGCCTCGAGCGAGGCCAGTCTCTGCCTTAACAACTCAATTTCATCGTGGAGTGTCGAGGCTTCTGTCGCCATGTTTGCCTTTTCTGTCTCACCGCCCTCTGCTGTGTGGTGTGTCATAGGTCCCCTTCCATGGATGGTGTGGTTTCGTTCTTACAGGATGTTTCGAATCTATTTCCTGCTTATGCCCGCCTATCGATGCAACTCGCTTCCGGCGAACCCACGCTTCCGGGATACCTCTGTCGCCCCACTCCGGGCCGGGGTATGGTTGCCTTGGCCGCCCGGTTGCGGATGCGGGGAATTCATTCCGGAAATACGAGAAGGCACCGGCTACCTGTCCGACGCACAACTGCAAATTAAGGCATGCGTCCCCTTTTCTGCCCCCTTGAGGTGGATATGACCTGACCGCTAAAGACTCAACTCCGCATCATTGGACCTGGACCGAGAGCTCTGCCCCCGACTCAACCTGGAAGCCGTTGCCAAATCCCACACTCTGCTTGCCCCGGAGCAAGGTTTTCGTACCAGCAGTCAACGTCGTGTTGGCGGAGACTCGAACGGCGTTTCCGACGTAGGCGTAGCCGTCCTTGATTTGATCGTTGTCGATGGTCAGGGTCTGGTCTGCGACCCGTCGTTGGAGCGCGTAGAGGGTCGTTCCGTGCCTCGTGATCACGCTGCCGTCGGCAGCGAACCGCAGCGTCAGATTCTCCCCGAGGTCACCAAGCGGCTCCTCCTTAATTAGCTTGCAATCGGGTCCGTAGATGTAGAACGTGCCGTTGTTCCAGAAGTAGGCATTCGACTCACCATCGAGAATGATGTTGGAGGTCGCCGCGAGACCAGCGTCAGAATGACATCGCTCGTTCCCGTTCAGGAGGTCCAGCCGGACGAACCGGCCGCCCGCGATCGCCACGATTGAGGGATCGGAAGGGTTTGTCTTTGCGTCGATCGTCGGTTGGCTCACTGCCAGATGCTGTGTCCAGTACCATGCACCGTGGGAAAATGCGCGCACGATCCCGTTCGAACTGCCGGCAGCGAGGATGGCATACTCGTGCTCAGGCCCCGCCGAGACGACGGGATTTAAGCGCGGCCAGTTCCTGTCGGCTTTCCACTCGCTGGTGTTGTCCGACTTCGTGCCGGTAGCCGCATCGAGGGCGAAGAACCCCTCCTTGGCCAGGGTGTAGGTCATGAAATCCGCGCCCGGTGGACTGACCACGACGTTGGTTGCGACGCCACCGGTCGTTGTTTTCGTACGCCAGATCGGCAGCAGCTGTTTGGGAGCGGCCTTTGCGGTCCAGGGCGTGAGGCCGTAGATGTAACTGTGTGTACCGCTGGTGGCGAAGTAGATGTTGCCACCCGTGGCAACGGTAAGCTCCTTGTCGAGCTTGGTGTCGTTGGGTAAGAAATCCAACGGCATCTCGCCAATCTTTTCGCCGTTTCTCTCCAGGTCGAACAGGCGTATCTGGCGGTCAGAGCCAACGTTATACAGTCGACCCTGCCTGTCGATCGCCGACCTCATGCCCGGGTTGGATATCGTCACCCCCGGCCAGCGACGGGCACCGTTCGTCGACAGGCGTTCGACGTTGCCACCGGCAATGACGATAACGTCGTCACCGTGAATCAGCGGCTCCGAGTCGGCCAGAAGCCCCGTGAAGATCTGAGTCCTGTCGACCACGGGAGGCTTCCCGGCCGAGTAGAAGATCCAATCGGTCGTGTCACCGGAGGCGATCGAGGTATCCCCATCGACCTCGAAGGTGACGATCAGGCGCGGCTTCCTGTCGGAATCTTCGCTGACCAGGGTGATGGACCCATAGTTCCAATTCGAGTTCCGGCTCTCCGACCGCAGGAACAGACTCAACGTATTCGGTCGCTCCTTCAGGGCTTCGGCGACGACGTCGACGAGCCCATCGCCGCTTGTGCGCGCCTCTTCACCAGAGGCTCTGATGGTCCAGGTTGCGATCGACCCCTGGTCGGTTTTCGGTCCCGTACATTGTTCGTTCGTTTCGAACACTCGCACTATCTGCGTATTCTGGACATCGCTCGTTCCGATGACCCGGAGAGTCGCCCCCGTGATCTTGGTGGGGTGCGATCGCGCGACGGGGCCCAGATCGAAGTGAAGGCATGCCGTGTTGCTGGAAACGTGTTTCTCGGTGGCCGAGATCACAAGGTCCAGGGAAGGATCCGTCTTGAACGGGAGCAGAGTCGTGGTGATTGACCCCGACGCCTGTGCAGTGGAAGCAAGCCCCGCACAGGAAATCAGCAACGCCGCTACATGGATTTTGTTCATAATCTTACCTCCGGAATGTATACGTGAAGTCGGCATTTGGTTATTCCCGGGCGATCGCCGAGGGCCCGCAGGAACATCCGCTCGCCGAATTCGATTGCCGCCAGGCTATAGGGTGTTACCTGGTAGGTCTCGAGCTGGGGTTTCCTGGGCATAGCGGTGAAGCTCCCCTGGTTTTTGGCCCAGGCGTTAAATTTTAGCTCCTCGAGGTTGCCGATGAGATAGGTTGCAACGAAGTACCATTGTCCTACCAACCTGCCCACGGCGGATGCCAGCGCGTACTCGGCGCCCACATCTGGCTCCTTCTCCTTTTTCCAGGCTTCATCTGTTTTCGTGCGCGACCACAGGTCCTTATACCCCGCTCCGAACGGCTCCTTCACGCCGGCGTAAACGACGATATGGTCGTCCGAACTCGCCGCACCGAACATGCACCTACCGGGCCAATTAGCGGTGGTCGGGCCCTGCCAATTCTCATCTCCCTTGGCGAGCTGCCACACATCGTTCTGCGCGTTCCCATTCTCGTCGAATCCGCCCATCACCCAAAGCTTGTTGTCAAACACGACACATGCGTGACCCATTCGCGGCGAGAAGCGTTCCGCCCTTGAATTCCACTCCTTCCAGCCCTCATCCCGTGTGTAATGCCAAATCCGATCGGACCCTTGGTCTGGGCTCACTGCCGAGCCACCCAGAAGCCAGAGCTTCTTGTCGAACACGACACCGGGGCTGGTCTCCATTCCACGAGGAACCGACGATGACTCCTGAAGCCAGGCACCTGTACCGCTCTGGGAGCGATACAATCGCGCTTGACCGTCCTTGATGAAGATCCCGGCCATGCTGGGAGTAGTGTCTTCTCCGAATATCAGCCCACCGAACAAGGTCGACGGCTCGCCGTACGAACCGGAGTAGTCCAGGGAGATCCAGCCCGGCCTCTCCCTCCGTACGATAATCTCCCGCGTGATGTCCTCCTTATGGCCGGCGCGCTTGGCGATAAGGAGGTACCTGTTTTCACCATCTTTCGGCGGATAGTCCGGGAAGGCGTTCTGGGTTAAGTTATCTTTCGTCTGCATCGGGACCATGTGTCCATCGCGCAGAAGCTCGACGCTGGTGGCCTGATTGACACTCCACGAGAACGTCACCTTCCCGCTACCGGAAAGATAGGTCGGCGTGGCCGTGAACTTCACGATTTCGAATTGCTTCTCGTCTTGCTGCTTTTGAATGGCGACTTCTTCGGAATCCTTAGCATTACCCGTGAGGTCGAAAGCCAGTTTGACCTTGGCTAGACCGGCATTGGTCTCAGAGACGATCCCGGTGAATGTCAAGACGAGGCCTTCCGTGGCGTCGACGTCGAAACCTCGCCTTCCGTACTTGATACTCCAGTTATAGGAGGATTCGTCGGGCTCGCTGCCTGAGATCTCAAGCTGTTCACTGGGATCTTCGGCGACGGCCGGTGACACGACGGCGACGAGCCCCAAATCTGTGGCGACACTCACCAGCGCGTTTTCATCGTTCCCGACATCAACTTTAACCGCCAGCATCTTGATCGTCGTCGTGTCCGTTTTGGAGACGATTTTGATCATCACTTTGTTGTCCTTCGTATTCTCGCCCGATCCGACGAAGACTTGGGTCTTCTTCTTGTCGACCGAGACGTTGAACGCTTGGCTCATTGTGCACCCTCCCTCTCGACTGTGATGGTCACGGTTTTCTTACTGGTATTGCCACGATTGTCGAAGGCGGTGAGGACATAGGTCTCTGTCTTCGCGACCCGGACCGGGCCCTCCCATTCCGGCGATTGAGCCAAGCTGGCCTCCTCCCAGACCTTGTCGGGCTCTGCGATGTCCTGACGCCCGAGGGTCACGCGGTCCGCCCCCTGGACCTTCCATGCCAGTCTGATGTTGGTATTGGGCGGCACCTTCGTCGCTCCCTCGCGCACCCAGAAACTCAGGATGACAACCGGGTTCATGCGCAAACACAGCCATCCCTCGTTCAGCTGCTGCGGCAGCGACCCGAATCTCGCCCGGTCGTCGGCAGCCCCGATTTCGGGGTTCTGCCGCCACTTGGTGACTTCGGGACGCACAGCCCAGGACCACTGCCCGTAGTCGTCCGAGGGGACCGGCATGCGCGGCATGTCGCTTGTGCCAAGCACCGGCGCAGTCACAAAGAAGACGTCCCTGACCCCGGCGACGCTCGAGACCACGCGCGCCGGAAGCGCGGCCCGCTTGGCCGGGAGGATTCCGGTCCGGGCGACCACCGGGCGATGCGGATCGACCAGCATCGTCACCCTGGTTCGGGTCGCCGAGTTGGCGTTGACCGTCCAATCGTGCTCGTACTCGATGGCCCCCTTGTCGCTGTGACCGCCTGTCGATGCCCATGCCCCGGCCGCCGGATAGAACACCTTTGCTCCAGCGTCGCCACCAAGTACTCCGATGAGGCCGTCGTGAGGGTCGCCTGCGTCCCCGAGGCGAAGTGGAAACGGAATCTTCGTGTAGGAGTCCGCGACCGCGGCCGACTTGTCCCAGTCCACAGCCGTCTTCTCGGCGAGCTCGATCGAAAGCGATGCGGTGACGAGAGCGAGCGCACGACCGACGAGGATCGACAACAGAGGGTCGTCCTGCGGATTTGCCGTGTTCTTGCTTCCGAGCAGGCGCTCCACCAGAGCATGGAACTCGTTCCCGGGGTTGATCTCGAGCGCGAGGAGATAATCGACGAACGCGGCGAGGGTCGCGTCCTCTTCGCTCAGGGAGTCCGGCCGCTTCGACTCCCACACAGACGAATCGTCGGACGCCAAATCCTGGTAGAAGCTCAATGAGTCCGGCGAACTGTCGTTGGGTACCGGCACCCAGAAGAATGCCTTGCTGCCTCGATCGGGTGCCCCACCGGTCGCCACTGCATTGACGCGCAGGGTCTTCTGGATGGCGCCGAGGACTTTCCCTGCGGCGTTATAGACAAGGAAACTCCTGTCGAGGCGGTTCGGGACCAGCCAGCCATGGATCGGGCTCGCGGCTGCAGCATCCACGGCGGTCGGCAAGGCCGGTTCCCAGACGAAGCGCAATCGAGCCGGTTGGCTGAGGCGCGGCGGCAACGCCAGTTTCTCCGGGGCGCCATCGGCTGGCAGCAGGCGCACCGGGCGCTTGGGACGATTCAGGTCTTCCGGTTTTAACTTCAGGGTCTGGCCGAAGGCATCGACGATCCAGAGATTCTTAAGACGGAGGGTTCCGGAGCGGACCGGGAAGAGAGACTTGCCTGTGTCGGGGGAGAGCAACTGGGCCGTCGCCACGAGCTGGCCGACGGGGTCTTCAGGCTCACCCTCGCCGGAAACAAGGAATGCCGGGCTCACCGGCGGGAGCTGCACCGCGGTATCGAGCTGTAGCAACGCCTCATTGAAGCCGCCCAGAGTCTGCGATAGAACCGACGGGCTAGCGAGGCGAGCGATGAACGCCTTCATATCGGCCGAATCGCGGCTTTCCGATCCGCTCTCCTGGAGACTTCGGCGTAGGAGGTGCGTAGAGTCCGGGTTCAAGATCGTCCAGCCACTGAAGCTGGACAGCTCCCGCGACGCTTGCGACCCGCCGCCGTTGGTGGCACCCCTACGGTGAACCAGGTCGCCGGACTCTTGACTGAGCTCCCAGTTCTTGGTCGGACTCCAATTGACGGGCTTGTATTCCGACTCCCATTCGACCTCCCACTGTAGTTGGAACGGCAACCACGGATTGCGAGTCCAGACACTCTGGCTGGCCGGTCCTGGAGCGGCGGCGTATTCCGCCAGCCTCGTGTACTGCGACTCGCGCGGAAGCGAGGGCCGTCGCAATGCGCGCTCCACGAACGCCCTGATGTCCTCAAGCAGCTCCTCGAGTCTCGGTGTACTCTTGAGCCCTGCCATCTCGTACGCCTTGCGCCCGATGCGCTCGACATTCACCGTCTCGAGCAGCATCGCTTCGCGGAGAAGACTGTCGATCAGTTCTCCAAAGGCGGAGCCGATGGGCACATCGCGCTTGAGGACAAACAGTTGGCGCGCGCGCACGACGTTTCCCTTTCGGCCGTTGGGTATGTCGATGAGCAGCGAGTCGACAAGCGCCTCCGGCAGCCGGCACGGGAGTGCTTCGTCTTTCGCGTTGGCCTGGAAACGGGATGCCCGACCCAGGCCGTCGCCCGAGATCACCACCGTCGGCTCATTCGGCTGGTAGAACGGAACGAAGGTGGCGTCGGCCACTTCGAGGTCCGGACAGCCGTCGGCAAGCAGCTTGTCGAGCGCGGTTTTCGATAGTTTGAGGTCATTCTCGAGATTCGTCAGGTCCCTCACTGACTTCTCGACGGCCTGCTCGAGAGCGACCTTTCGATCGGTAAGCGGTGTATTCTCTGCCGGCTCGGGACCCTCCCGGTCGAGGTAGTCATTCGCCCAGAGGCACCAGGCGCCGTAGAGCTGCTGGCGCTCGGCCGCAAGTTCCCGCCGCCTCCGTGCCAGGCTCTCTGCAGTGCTGTTCAGCTTCTCGAGCGCCGCCTCCAGCCGCTCTGGGACCTCCACCGGCGGTGCCGATTCGCCAACCTTGGCGGCGCGGCGCTCCTGAATGGCAAACGCGGCTCCGCCGTCAGACGCGCCGAATCGGCGGAGGTGCAGTTCGTCGCTCAGTCTTATCGGATCCAACTCCCTGGACAGAATGCCATGCTGCAAGCCCTGGAGAACGGTGTCGGTATTGGCCGGGTCGGTCTCGGCCGGGCGCAACAGAGCCGACAGCGCCTCGATCGACGAGTTGCCCACGGCGACCCTGTAGCCGTCCGGGTCGGGCGCCCCCGTGGCGTAGCGCTGATCGGGCCCGCGCCACGCGATGTCGACAACAGCACCGTGGCAGGCCGTTCGCGTCGCGGGCTCGGCGGGCTCCTTGGACTGAGGCTCGCAGGACCACTTCTGCTGGGTCAGCCTCGCATTCCACTGTTCGATCGGAGTTCTCTTCCGTGACTTCTCGCCGAGCTTTACTTCGAGCGGAGGCAGGGGTCGCTGAAGCGGGTCCTTCGCACGCTCCGAGTACCAGCCGACGACGAGGTACCCCAGGCGCTGCCCCTTGCCCAGCGTCGGAGGGGCCGGGTCGTGAAACCCGAGGACACCTTTGCAAGCCGGATAGTACGTTGCAAAGGCGGGATCGCCCCAGCCGAGGGCCGTGAGCTCAATCCGGAACGGCTCCTCCTTCGGCTCCCACGGCCCTCCTTCGGCGAGCCTCTTGCACGCCCCTAACCGCGTAACGAGCTTCGCGGCCTTCAGGTCCAAGATGCTGATTTGCTTTTCATGACTTCCTTCCTGGTCGCCGTCGAGCGCGTCACTCTCCACCAGCCAGCTACACACCGCCACCGAACCATCGCTCGATTCGACGAACCGCTCCACCAGCCAGCGATTGGGGATGAGGGGGTAGCCGGATTCGGTCCCACCGTCCTCGGATGCTCGCGCCATGGCCTCGGGTAGAGCCCAGTGGAGGTGAACCCCTGGCTTCGGCGTCCACTTCGACTTGTCGAGGAGGCCGACGATGTTGACACCAAGGTAGCTCCACTTTTGCAAGATGTCCGCAAAGCGCGGCGAGATGTCGGACCAAGTTGTGGTGAGATGGGCCTCCTTGCCGACCAGGAGGGCATCGACACTCATCGGAACGAGAAGATAACGATCAGGATTTGCGCTCATTTTTTTTCATTCCAGCAGCCTCGAACCTGACCCTGCCGGGACTCTCCACCATCTGCAGGCCGAACTCGGCGGCGGTGAAGAGGCTGTACTCACCTTCCTTGTCCATGGCCCCCATGCCCTTGAGTTTCTTCTCCAGGTTCTCGGCGAGCTCTTTCACTTTAACCACCCGGTTCACGCCTGGGCGCATCGGCACGTCGAGGGCATCGCCCTTCTTGACCTTCGCCTTCGGCCCGGGGAGTTGTTCGCCTGCCGGGGCATTGACTCGCCGCACGCTCAACTTCTGGAACCCCCCTTTGGGCGTTGGCGATGCGCCGAAGTGCAACCCCTCAAGGGGTTGCCTGACTTCGATAAACTTGATCACGCCATTGTAGAGACACAGCAGAACGTCGGGGCCGAGGCGGTCGATTCGAAGCGCCTTCAGAACACCGATCGGCTTCTCGATCGTGGAGTCGAACCCCTCGGAGGCGACCACCTCGAGCCCCTGCCAGCCCGCGACCACGGACGACCGCAGCAGAAAGCCGGTGAGTGGCCAGTTGAGCTTGGTGAGCTCGCTCGCCTTGGCTTCGTCGTCGTCAGAGTCCGCACGGCCACGATCCCGGAGCGAGGCGCCCGCTTCAGAGGCGCGGGCGAGAAAGCTGTTACTGAGTTCCTGATCGACCATCTCATCACGCTCGGTCCCGCGGCCGACACTCACAGCCCCCTCGAGCAGACACTGGACCCAGGCCTGGTCGAGATAGAAGAACCGGATCGACTCCGGAGGCAGCATCCGCTCATCCGGGACGAGGTAGTTGAATGGAACTCCATAAAGCAGCAACCCTCGGCCCAGCCAGCCGGCAATGTCGTCCGGAACACTGAGGTCGATACCCTTGGTGAGCCGGCGCTCGAAGTCGCTCTTCGGTGGGGAATTGCTTGCTGTGTCCTCTGCCATCATCACTCCGTGCGTTACGAGTTAGAGCCCTTCCCAGAAAGAGACCGGACGGCGCGCTGACCTTCCGCCGACATAAGCTGCCGGAGGGCGTGACGTTCCAGCATGAGGGCGTCGGTCTTGCCATCGGTGATTTTGAACTTGTGGCGCGTCGCCTCCGTCCTGATCTCCTCAGCGATCACCTGTGTGACCTCCCGGCGATAGAGATAGACCTCCTTTGTAAAGAGACGGTCTTGCAGGGCAAGTAGGCGTCCAAGCTGCCAAGCGGCGGCGTAGGTCGTCTCGAACAACCCGCTCTTGTAGTCGTACCCGAGGGCGGCGTCGGCACACGGGTAGAACGGGTAATCCTCGTGCTTCTCAATGTTCAGGGGGACGAGCGGACCGCGATACCACGAGACCGTTTTCTCACCGATCCGGACCGTGTGGTTGAGGCCGACATAGCCATGCTCAAAGGCGTCAGCGACGGTCTTGGAAGCGTTGTCCTTGGCCGCCGGCTCCGGCGGCGGAATGCACAGGCGCCCGTCCGACCCATCATGGTTGCCCTTTAACGGGTCGAGGTTGTACATCAACACCTTGAAGTCGTTCCTGCCGCGGCAGGTAAAGCTCCAACTGGCCAGCACCGCAAGCCGTACCGTCTTCTCGGAAATCGTCTTACCACCATGTAAGTAGCCGTCAAACCCTTCGAGAGAAACCAGGTACGCGGTGTTCTTCTGACCCTCCTTCTCCTCGAAAACGGGGGCCTCCCTGCCGTCATAGAGGACCTCAGTGACGGGAACCACCTTGCCATTCTCAACCTTGGTGACGGGCGTCTTCACAGTCGTTTCGGGGAACCGGTTGGCGACAATGACGGAATAGCAACCGTCGCCGAGCCGTGAGAGGGTCTCCTTGTTCTCGCTGTCGACTTTGCGTACGTGGGCGAGATACGGCAAGTCGTCTTTCGCAGGTACGATCGACTGGAAGAGGTTCGAGGGCAGGTCGACGACATTGCACAGATCGTCCGGGGATTCGTACTTGTCGTTGATCTTGACGCCCTTCGGGCCACGAACTTCGCTGCCAGGGTCAAGGAGCTCCGAAACCTTTGCCGAGCGCACGGCGCCAAACGGCGGCTTGTTTGCCTTCTTGTCCTCCTCGCGCTGCGACTCCGTTCGGATATCGTCCTTGTCGCTCACAACCAGTAGCGCGGCGAACGGGCACGGGGCCTTGGGGTCCTGGGGCTTGTCGTGGATGGTCCGCTCCCACGGGATCGTCTTGCGGGTGAAGACGATATGTGGCAGAGCGTTGTCGTACGCCCCGGTCTCTCCACGAGGGGGAAAGACCGAATAGATGTCGGAAGGCGCAAGCGAGAACCGGGGACCAGCGATCGTGAACTTCAGCTCCTCGTCATACTTGGCCTCCTCCCCCATGCGCAGCGTCTGGTCGACTTTAACGCTGTAGTCCCCCGGAGGGAGGCTCGGGATGCAGGACTGGAAGAACCGGATTTCACCCTCGAGCTCGGCTTCACCGCCCATGCTTGCTTCTCCTCATCATTTCTTCTCGAGCGGTTGACCCAGACAGGCCATCCGCGGTGATGCCTGGTACAAGCGGTCCGCCGTCTTCGACAGGATCCGCAAGTCGATCGTGTTGAGCCGAACAGCGGGGGTCGCGGCCTGCAGCGCGTCCAGGATGCGTTGCCGGCAAGCCTCCGACCCTCCGATCTCGATGGTGTTCATCAAGGTGTGAGATCCGTGCGCTTCAATCGGCTCTGGTGCCTTGAGGTCCGGCCGCCAGTTGATGTCCTTGCCGAGATCCTCGTAGGCCAGTTTCTTCAGATCGACCGGCAAGAGCTCGTGGGTCGGGTCGGCCCCCTTGATCGTGAAACTGAGGCCGGTCTGGGCGCCGGCGATGACGTCGGAGCTGGGTCCCTCTTTCGGCTTGTCCGGACCCCACATGGCGGTCGGGACGCCTTGCCGCACCACCTTTGAAATGACGTTCTCTTTCGTGTAGGCCCCGCCATCGAGTCGGCTGAGTACGACATCGTAGTTCGATGTCAGTTCCCGCACGTCCATCGGCTGGACGCCATACTTCCGTTGAATTCCGTTTGCGTCGAGGTCATTCTCTGGCGTGTACTTGTCCGTCCCATTCAACTTGATCGTCGTCGCGGGGGCGGCCGAGGAAGTCGTCAAGACGAGCTGATGGGCATTAACGACTGGCCAGTCAGCGCCATCGACCGTTCCCTGGCTGATAAGCCCGGCGCTCACCCGAAGCGTGATGAGCGACGGGTTGGTTGGAAGTAACGTTTCTTCGAACTGGGCCCAAGTGAGGGGATCCGGCTTCTTGCGTTCCTGATGGCCGAACTTGACAGTGAACGAGATGATGAACCAAGTGATGTGCGCCCGGCCGGCAAACGGCGGGCCCCATAGGGAAAGATCGGCCGACAGCTCGACCTTGAGGGTGGTCCTGCAACCGAAAATCTTGAAGGTGTACGACACACCGAGATTGACGCCGACGTCGGCCTCGTAATAGAAGGGTTGCCACTGCAGCAGGAAATCGGCGTAGGCATCGAACCACGCCTTGAGTCCGCCGGACTTGAACACCGCCGCCAGTTTGCCGCCCGCCATCAGGCACGAAGGCGTGAGCGCGAAGTAGAGCTCGCCGGTAGCGCGAAGCTCGGCGGAGATCGGCCAATCGATCGCGACCCGCGGCACCACAGGATAATGATCGGGCTTAAGGAAGCGAGGGTGGTAGCCGCCGATCGTAACCACGAAGTCGCCGTCGTGGCTACCGGAGAACCAAGTGTAGAACGCGAAACCTCCTGCTAACCGGCACTTGCCGTCAAGGATGAAGGAATTCTCCGATAAACGCCCTTCGACCTTAAGGGTACCGGTCGTCAAGTTGAGCTCGGCCTTGAGCTGGAGCTCGGCGTAGGCGACCGGTTTCTTGGCGCCCTTCGGAATGCTGAGCCGTGACAGGCCGAGTACCGAGATGGCCACCTCCTTGCCGAAACTGAACGCAAGGAGCACGAAGGATTCGATCATCTCGAACGAGCTGAAACGGACACCCAGCGCGAACCAATACCCGCCCGGTGACGACGGGATGTAGTCCCGTAGCTTGGTCAGGGCGGTCTGAACGGGGTTTTTGGAGCCTGCAAAATACGTCTCGTCGAACGCTCCCCGGACAAGCGGGAAATTTTGTACCTCGTCGATCGGCGGCAGTTTGAGCGCCCGGTGGAAGCCGAAGCCCGCCGCAAGGCCGGTGACATGAAAAAAAGCCGGTCCGCCCAGGTCTTTGTGCAGAACGGCGAAGATGAAGAAGGACGGGTCCTTGCCTATAGTGGTGTACGAACCTAAGCCCGTGATCGTAAAGTCAGCGGCCTTGATCAGGGCCATGCCGTCGTATTGATCTGCCCCGCTTGCGGTGGAGGAACGGAGCAACGCCCCGGAGATGCTGACCGGGTCAGCCGCCAAACTGAGACCGAGGCCATCGAGGTTAAAGCTGGGCTGGGAGGGCAATTTCAAAGGCAACGAACCACCGAGACCCTCAACTGAGAAAGTGAGGGTCGACACCTGCACGTTCGCGCTGACCCGGAATTGGACTTCATCGTCCCAATATCCGGCGCCTACACGCTCCAGATACGCCGGACCGATCGACCGGTTGAGCTTGAACCATTTAATCGTCTTGGTTTGCTTCTCTTTTTGGTCTGAGCCGCCTAATTCGAGAGTCCCGTTGGGATGGCTTGTAGCTTTTGCCTTGTTCTCTCCCCCGCCTAAGGGAAAGCTCATCGGGTAAGACTCCCCCGTCACCTGAATAGCGGCCGAGAGCAGCAGACCGCTAAAGGGTTCGCCTTCGGGCGCCGTGAGCTGCAGCTCCTTGGAGAGAACCGAATTGATAGCGGCGATTTCGTCGCGGAGGAAAGGCCCGGAGGCATACTGAACACCGAGGGTCATCTTGGCGGCCTCCTGCGATTTTATCGCCTCACCCACGAAAGGTAGTTCGGCGAAGTCTACGTCCATACCCAGGTTCACGCTGACCAGTGCCTTCGTGTTCGGATTACCGTTCTTCGTCTGCTTGGTCTTGACCATGACCAGCACCGGGTTCTTCACGGCAACGCTGAACCCCTTTGGAACGGAAACCTTATCGCCGAACATGGGAATGAACAGATCGTCTACCAAATTGACCTCCCCATCGAGGGCCATCACCAGCCACTTGGATTGACTTTCGGAATGGATTGAAAGGGTAAAGATCAGCGGAGGTTTTTCGGCACCGCGTGCGAGGAAAACCTCCCCCTCAAAGCTCCAAGTTTTGTTCGCTTTCCCTATCGCCAGCCGGATGACGGCTTGAACCGGGTCATCCAGCTCGACTTCGAGTACAATACCCTTGAACTGGCGGCTGAGCACCATGAACCCCCTGCGGACTGTCAGATGGCCCAGAACCTCGTCAACGGCCAGCGGCAACGTGAGATCTTTGTCCAGGCTTTTGATCGCATCCGCGAGGTTCTTACCACCGCCCTTGTCCGCCGGGAACGGCTCAAGAGGGAGCAGATACCGTCCGGCCCGAACGAACGCGGCGGTCCGCTCGGGTTGTGGCAATTTCGTGGCCGACGCTACCTGCGTCTCGGGTGTCGGGAGAGTCGGGAAGACCGTGACCGGGCCGGCCGACGCAGGTAGGGGCACAACGGCGGATGGGGCCTCGTCGGGCAACAGGCGCACAGTCGAGACCGTGGACGCCGATATGACTGCAGTCACGGCAGCCGGCTCGGGCAGGCCGGGCCGAACCGGTCCATCGACGGCGGGCAGTGGGAGAGGTATCACCGACGGAATTCTGTGGTCCAACAGAGGGCTGGGGATTGGCGACGGCTCAAACCCAGGCGGCGAAGGGAGGGATTCCGCCGGCAGTCCGGATCTCACGGACTTCGCCGGCGGCAACCCGATGAGACCGGGCTCAGTCGTC
Organism: Nitrospira sp. MA-1; assembly: GCA_032139905.1. Classification (NCBI taxonomy): domain Bacteria; kingdom Pseudomonadati; phylum Nitrospirota; class Nitrospiria; species Nitrospira sp. MA-1. The sequence continues at coordinate 737,071 of JAQJDB010000007.1, read as the reverse complement.
GGCAAAACGAGTGTACCGGTGTCTGTTTCCCGGGGAAGACGGCTAACGGATTGCTGAACCACCGTCAGCAGTGCGTAGGTCTGCTCCAGAAGATCCCCCTTTACGTCGATCTTGAGCGGCGGCTTAACGACCCCCATACCCGTATAAGTGAAGACAAGCTTGCGATCCATCGTCGCGAGTTCGATGGGCACTCCCGTCACATCACTCCGCCACTTTTCCCAGAGGGTCGCGAAGCCTTCTTTGTCCTGCTCTGCGAGCCACTCCCCCAGCGCGACGGGACTCTCGAACTCTTTGAAAGGATCTCCAGATGAGTCAGTCATGTTTGCCAAAGCGATGACCTCGGTTGGAGGATTTGTCTGGAGCCATTATCGCCTTGTTCCTCTACGAACTTTTTTATTTTTATAGTTTAACCTTTTGGATAATTGTCCACCGCGATCACGATCTCCTTCAATGCGAGTGGGAAATCCATAGCATCCTCCGGTAGTTTGAACCCAATCACCAGCTCACCGTAGAGTTTCTTCAAGGGTTCGCCAGTATAGAACAGCGCCGCAGAATAGAGCACAAGGTCGGTATTAATTAAAATATTTGCCACGTCCCTAGCTGGGCTGGGGAGTTCTGCTACCTCTTTTCCAAGATCGAAATTCTTTATTTCTAATTTATTGGTTACCCATTTAGAAAAATCACTCGCCGACCCAAGATTGACAGGTATCATCCCTTCCGGGGTCTGCAAGGCGAATCCTTTCTCCTTCACTTCTTTGGTGATGGCCGATACCTTTGCCAAGGCGTCCCTTAGGGCCTGGGAGGCCTCAGCAAACGCTTTTTTGTCCACCAATACGGGTTTGCTGTTGATCTCGACCAGGGCGTATTTAAATTTAAGTGCCATAGGAGGATTCCTTTCTTTCCCAGCCATTCAACCGAGTTTGTTATGGGTGACGTGTTGTGTGCTATGTGAACTCGAGCACTTTGCGGTGGAGGGAGAGTTCATGCAAGGAGTTTCATTTGAATCTCGACCTTGTCGTCGCTATTGATTTGTTTTGCATCCAGATGGAAGTTCATGCTCGTCTTGATGCTGTTGCAATCCCGCATTAACTCGGAGTAGTGCGTCAGCTTGCCGATGATATCGTCTTCGATCTCCTTCTTCTGCTTCTTGTTCGTCGGTTTCTCATTCGTTTCCGTGTTTGAAGTATGAGTTGACATAGCTCCCATTGTTTCTCTCTGCGGAAGGCGAATGGCCTGTTGAGCATCCAATTTTGGTCAAGTTGCACATTCCTGCTTTCTTGTGGAATCTAAAGGAACGTGTTAAGGGTCAGGCCTTGCATTGCAAGACCACCGGGCATGTACCGCCGTTCCCGCTCTTCGGCCTCTAAGACCTCTGACGCCAACGCCCGGAGTTGGGCGTGCTGTTCACGCAGCTTATGCTCGGCCTGCCTATGCTCGGCGATCTCCTGTTGCAGGCAGGCATTGGTCACCAGCAGGGAGGAGGTGCGCTCCTGCACAACTATAATCAGTTCGTCTTGCTGCTCTTGCAAAGCCCCTTTGCACCGTCTGAGATCAGTGACATCAACGCACGACCCTAAGTATCCGCCAGGGCCCCCCTCTTCTGTGCGCGATGGCACACCCATATGCAAGCCTCAACAATATTGGCCATCCTTCCCGCGCTGACGGTCATCGGGATGAACCGCTTCCGTCCACGTCGTCCTCAGCGTTTCCTCCAGAGTTCGCCCCGTAAACATCAGCCATGACTTATTGAAATACGTGCCGCGCGTATCCATTCCAGCAATCCAGATCACGCCGGGCATCGTATCGGCCATGATGCGGAATTTCTCTTGCTCGCTTGGCAGTGTGTTGTTGACGAGCTTCTTGTCTCATTTCTTTTGTAGGAAAATGCAAGATTCGCCCTCTTTTTAGCAGAATGAAGTAATTATAGAAACCCCAAAGGGATAAACTTTGCCTCTGAAACCACAGCAACAAATCTGGAAGGCGGTAGCGCTATGGCTGCAATCACAACATCTGGTTAGATCAAACCCGGTGGCCGCCCACAAAGCCATAAAACTTTCAGGTAGTTGTCAGATGATAAGCATGCGACACCCAGGTGCCCACGGCGAATGCAGCCTGGGGCACGGCAGTCAGGGGGAACACCAGTGACACAAAGAATGTCTCCACTGACAACCGGCGGGGATGACAGAAGAAGAAGGTTGCCCATAAAGGCACGAGGCTTGCTTCAATTACTGTACATGCAGAGCTCCTGATTTCATGATTCTTACGAGAAAGATACCATCCACATGGTTCAACCTTTTAAAGACAAAGGACAACACATACACCCCGATAACGCGGAAATGTTAAAAGTGAAAATTTGAGGAAAAACCATCCTGTCTGTTGAGCCATCCAGATGGTCAGGGGAGGTCAATTCTCGCATAAAGAATCAGGAGTTTTTATCCATCACTTTAAGTGATGGAACAGCTTTGGAGGTTGGAGGGTTGTATATTCGAAATGGAAGTCATACCTGATTTCGCCCCAAACCGTTTAAATTTTCATTCACTCCATCCGTGTGAAAAGACTTTTGTGGGGTTATGAGTGAAAGAGAGAGAGGAGAAACGCATGAGTCTTCACGCAATAGCCACAGTCGGCCTCAGAACAATCCAGCAAATCGCCACACTCCATGATTTCTCTTTTCATCACGATCAGAATGGATTGGCCATTACAAAAGAACTCCTCGCGTCTTCCCTTCCAGGCGGGCCAGTTGTTGATCCTAATGGGCACTGTGTTGGGTTCATCAGCCAATTTGATGTGCTGGCCGTGCTTGAAGCGGGACGAGATGTCAGCCAATTAACCGCTGAGGAGATCATGGTGCCGGACCCCATCGCAATTCCTATTTCCACCACATTAGCGGAGGCTGTCAAAATCATGAAAGACCATACTTTTCTGGTACTTCCAGTAGAGGAAAATGGTTTGATGATAGGATGCCTGACCCGGCAGAATCTTTTGCATGCATGGGTAGATCTGGGATTAGAGCAAAAAGACTAAGTGAAAATGGAGCACACGAAAAGTGTTGCAATTTGGGTCTATGGAAAGGGAAGGGACGTTGCAAGATGCGACAACATCGTACTTCTTTGAGGTTCAGTGGGTTCACTCAATACAAAAAGCACCAATTCCTCTCAGCCTTCTTTTCCCCCTCCTCACCTGGGCCTGTCTTCTGTTATGGCCGGGAGAAGTCCAGGCTCAACAGACCACAACGATCGATGCGGGAGAAACAATGTATCGTCTGCATTGCCTCCGGTGTCATGGGAAGGCCGGCGACGGAAGGGGCCCGGATTCATCCGCATTAATCGTGCCCCCCACAGATTTCCATTCTCCGCAATCCACAGCCAAAAGTGAGTTAGACCTTCGTGCGATTGTTATTTGGGGCTTGGTCTTTAGCCCCATGCATGGTTGGTGGGATCGATTAAGTTCAGAGGAGATTCGAGAGGTGATCAACTATATCCGGCAATTAGCCCCCTACCAACCCAGGATCTAAAGTTTAAAGTGGAGGAAACCTCATACGGATTTGCCGTGATGCCTCATTACGATTACAAATGTCTCTGGTGTGGCAAAGCATGCCTTCTGGCCTTAAGGCTCAAGGAACATGAAACCGAGGCCGCGACATGTCTCTCATGCGGAAGCAAAGAACGAGAGCAATTAATTAGACGATTTGTTACGAGGACCAGTTCGAAAATTTAACGAAGGTCTTCAGAATCTTTCCTAGAAAAAAGAGCCCCAACATGCTTCGGCATGAATACCACCATTTTCACCGAACATGTATTGAACACGCCTTCTCCTTATACGCCAAATGTGGCAAAGAAACCAAAACTCTGAATTTCCCCAGACATGACTAGCCGGTCTGTCGACACGATTGCCTTGACAGGATATGATGGTCGACAATTCAGTTGGTCAAGGAGGCCTGCCGGGGTGGAGACTTGAAGATCACCTGAAACTGTCCGGCCCTGGCGGCTTCATGCGCCACCAGCCACACGTGTACAGTATTTGACGGGCTCGTCTAACTGGTAGTCTCACTCCAAAAAATAGCGGGCAAATCGATCGTCTTAGGTACGGAAACCCACGAGACCGGCATGGCGCATGTTCGCCGACCGCCACCACACCCACCTCCAAGTCCCCCGGGCCTATCAAGTGGTTCATTAACTAGAGAACCGGCTGCCACCTCTACATACGGAGGCAAATTCGTTTGTGATGCCCATGCTTCATGCTTCGCGGTTATTCAACAACATTCCTCAACCACGCGTTAGTGTAATGATACACTTTGCTGGACAAACGTTTTGACGTTGGGATCAGTGGTGACAATTACCACTGTCCATGGGCTCTCAGCCGCACAGATCCTGCCAAGAATGGTCTCACGTTGAGGTGAAGGAATTTCATGAAGCCCACCATCGACCACCAGCAGTTTCGGGCGAGCGATCAAGGCCCGGGCTAATAAAATTTGAATAGTCTGACTGGGTGAAAAATTTTTCCCACCATATTGAACCATCGTTTGCAAACCTTCTGGGAAAGTCTCTGTTTCTTTCTGCAAATCAACAAAATTTAAAACCCACAGTAAATCCTCGGTTGACAGGTCCTTTCGTCCCAATGTGATGTTTTCCAAGAACGTGGCTTCAAAAAGTGATAAATCCCTACTCAACACCAGACCACGAATGCCATTCACGGCATCAGGATGAAGGTCACGAATATCAATCCCATTGTAGCGAATAGTTCCGTGTGGTGGATCATCCAAACCCGCTAACAGTCTAGAAACCTGTAATCGTTGGGATTCCGTTACGGTCACCAATGCCCATTTTTCTCCAGGCTTCAGATCTATGGTGAGTTCAAAGGCATGTGGCCAGGGAGGAGGCAAACCGCCAACATGGGAGATAGAAAGCCCGATCCCTTTGGGGGAAACCTCTGGAAAGCTGACGAACTGAGCTGAAGTTTGATGGTCTTTGGGAAGAGAAAAAATATGTTGAATCTCGGTTAACGCGGTTAAAAAATAAAAAATCACATAGGTGCGCTTAACGACCGAATCCAAATTAACAAGAAGTGTCGCGATGATGACTTCCGCAGCCACGAGTTGGCCTAAGGTCAGCTCCCCGTTACTCAACAGCCACCCCGCTGTCCCCAACAGACCCGTATGCAGAAGGACTTGAAGAGAAATAGACCCAATGTATTGCCTTATCAGCACCCTGAGCCTGGACTCTCTCGCATGGACATAGGCGTGGGCCAGGGAATCGGCTTTCTGTAAGATGAGATCCCGACTCTGGCTGGATTTAAAGTGACTGAGATTGTCCGCCACTTCCTGAAACCAATGATAGGTGGCATATTTGGTCTCCGACATGTGCAGGGTAGTGTGAAGTCCCCCTTGGCCTAATACTCCGATGATTCCTACAGCCAGGAGGAGAAGGAGATCAAAAACCAGAAAGTACGGGTGATACAGGACAAGCAACGTCATGCCAATGAACCCACTCACCACCACGTTGGTAAGGTCTACCAATAAACCGGCAACGGCCCGTTGCATAAAAACAATTTCGAAAAACCGGCTGGCATATTCGCCGCGGAAATGTGTTTCTTGTATAGAGGGAAATGTTCGGGCAAAGGCCAGAGTCATGCGAACAAAAATTCGCCGTTCAAGAAGATCTGTGGCGTAAAACTGAAGGACCTTGAACACTCCGACAAATGCGAGGACCCCGGCCATAATACTGACCAGCGTGACAACCATAATCGGTTGGATGGCCAACGCAAAGGTATTCACCAGCTCCTGGACCGTGAGCGGAATAATAAGTGAAAATGCACCAACGGCCAACGAATACATGAGAATCGTCAGAAGAAGTTGGCGCTCCTGTTTGAGAAAAACCCCCACATGCTGGAGGACTTTTTTGTTCATGCTCCGGACAGACTCGGAGGAGATCATTAAGAATACGCCGGTTCTTGTTGGTGGCTATGCCACGGGCTGGGTCCAATGGCCGGTGGCCCATTGATAAAAGGCTTGGGCCTGATGATATTCGGCTTGGGCCTGGATATAGATGACTTCTGCATCCACTACATTTCGTTCCCGAAGATTCACAAAAAGTAAATTAGTGGCCCCCACCTGAAACCGGGTTCTTTCGCCTTTCACAAGAGAGCGGGCGTAGATGAGGGCTTGAGAAGCCGCCTGCATCCGTTCTTCCGCTCGTAATAAAGCCGAGTTGGCATTGTCGATATCCAACGCCACTTGTTGCATACGGTATTGCTGATCCCACAGTAATCGTTCCGCCTTGGCTTTCATTTGCATTTGTTGGCCTGTTGCATCTTTTTGTAAGAATGGAAAGCTGAGTTGGAGCCCGAAGCGGTAACCCAGACCCAGCACAAATTCTCCGGGTTTCCTGGTTGGTTCAGCCTCTGCCCGAAGATCAGGGAGCAAATTATTTTTGGCGACACCAAGATCAATATGATTTCGCGCCGCCTCAAGTGTAATTTGAAGAATTTCCGGCCGGCGTTGTTGTGCCAGATCAACATCAGTTTCCCGAGATTGGTTACCTGAAGTCGAAGTGGGAGAAGGAAAGTCTGGGACCGACTGCAAACCGAAGACCATAGGGGAACCATGGTCCCAGACAAAGAGGGACAGCTTGAACTGTTCCTGTTCGGCTTCCCGTTTGGCTTTAATGACATTCTCCAGTCGGCGTTGGACTTCCTGGTGGGCTTCGGTGACATCAAATTCCGCGACGGCACCGGCTTCAGCCTGTCGGGTCAGTTGTTGAAGGCGAACCTTGGAGACTTCCAAGGCTTGTTGGCGCAAATCCACAGCTTTCCAGGCGGCCACCCATCTCCAATATTGGGTAGCAGCACCCAAATACAGATCTTGGCGGGTTTGTTGAATATGAAGAGTGGCTTCCTGTTCTGCCAGTTTGGATTTTTCCAGTTCCCCCTTTTCTGGATTGGTGCCCAATCCTCGTAGTAAGGGAAACACGAGGCCTAACAGAGGTTGATTGGTCTGGTTAACTCCGAGATCAGCCACCTCCACATCTCCCAGACCGGTTCGCCATCCGGCAAATCCTTGGAGTCCCCAGGGATGCCGCATCTGAATCATGGTGTCGTTGAACCCCACACTTTTGGTTTTGCCGTCTTTGACCAGTCGCTCCACCTCCAAATCATTGACCAGGATGGGTTCAAATGCACCAAGAGCTTTCAGTAATTTCCCTTGCGCTTCCAGTTTTTCAGTCCGACTCCCATGCAACAGTGGATGTTGTGTCTCAACCAACGACAGCACGGTTTCTAAGCGAAGTGATCGTGTGACCGCATCGTACCGGGAAGTCGTGGTCTCCAGCGCGAATGTATCGGGTAGAGGAGACCATACAAGAACCGCGCCTGCGAACAGGTAGGAAAGTGTCATGAGATTTCGTGGCATGCCTTCTCCCTCCTTACAATAGTTTTCAGAATTGACTGCCGTGTATCCGCTGGAGCCGTAATTATTTCCCCGGACGTCCGGCCTTGGGGAGAAACGTCTCGGGAAGATAGGTTGATTGTCCTTGATAGTCAGCCGGGAAGAGATTCACACGCCTCCACAATTCATACCAAAGAGGTACCCGGTTTAACAGAACCCATCCCATGACCTGAGTACCTTGCCGAACCTGACTTTGCGGTGGCCACGCAGCGGCCTCCGGATCTTGAACAACCCAAAAGCGAAATCGTTTTTGTGAATCCGGGGTTTGATCAACCACCAGAATGGTGCCATCGAACGTTCCAGCCATTAGCTCGGGCCAGGAAGGAAGTGGGATAGTCGGAATGCCATGAAACATCAGTCGGACCTTCCTTCCTGGCCTCAGAAGGGGCGCATCCAACGGTTCTGCCCACATTTCCACGGCCCGGGTGGCCTTATCCGGGACGATGGTGAATAACGAATCCCCTTGCTTCACAATTTCACCTGCTCCCACTCGTGCCATTCGGACCACTGTGCCATCCATGGGCGCGGTGATACGGCTGGCTGTTCGTCGCTGGGCTGCATTGGAGCGGGTTAAAGCCAGGTCCGCCAACTCCTTCGACGCCTGAGCAGCCTCTCCCAGGGCTGCAGCCCTTTGGGAACGAATGTTCAGAATGCGTTGGCCAAGTTCGGCTTCAATTTGGACTCGTCCATGGGTGAGGGCCAGTCGTGATTGAGACACTTCTTGAAATGCGGCGTCACTGGCTTTGCGTTCAGCTTGAGCGGCGGCTTCAGCTTGAATGGCTAATTCCAGTTCTCGCCGAGAAAGAAGCCCTTCGGCTTCCAGGATTTGTGAACGTTGCAAATTCAGTTGAGCAGTTTGGGCGGCGACCTTCGCGGCAGCCTGGCGCTGAACCATACTTTGGATTCGCCTTGAAGCTTCCTGGACACGGGATTCGGCAGATCGAGTGGTGGCTTCGGTCAGTGGGGTCATTTCTTTGAGTTGTCTGCCCAAGAAATCGGCACGAGCCAACGTGGTCTCCCGCCTTTCTTCCAGGGCCTGAATGGATTCGTCCAGCCGTGTGAGGAGATCCGGGGCCAGGAATTTGGAATCGACGTCCACGAGATCAAGGAGCAAATCCTGTTTTTTCACCGCCATGCCTTCGTTGACATGCCAAGTCAGGATACGGCCTTCAAGAGGTGCATGAATCTCCTGCGGGCGTTCAGCAGGAGAATAGGCCGATAACTGCCCTTGAGCCTTGATGGTTTGAGTCCAGGGGACAAAAACCAGAATCAGGATGAATACAAGAAAAAAACCGATGAGGATTCGGGTTCCGGTATACAGTTTCTTGGGAATCTTCACGGCTGCCCACGATTCAAAATGCGTATGACGGTCAGGGACACGAGGCGGGTGAACCTTGTGCGGAAAAACAACTTGAGTGGGAGTCTGTTTAACTGGAATGGGGGTAAGGTCCATGAGTTAGGTGCTTACTGAGGACTTTCGGGTCATCATTCTTACTTAGCCGAAACATTGAGAATGGGGGAATCTGCCAAAGGTGTTATTCCTGATTGGCATATGCCAAAGATATAAATTAAGTCTAGACCCTCCGCATTGTTAAGCCAAGTGACGAGCACATCGTTTTTCCCCATTACACTTTGCCACTCACTTTGTCACCAACGTCCAATGTCTATTTAAAACATTCCGGCTATATATATACAAATACATTATAATTTTGAAAAATATAAATTTTTTAAATGTGCGTACATTTACCCAATACAGATGCGGTCCAAGTGTTGCTCAGGCAGGCCATGCAGCCTGTCAACTCGACTGCCTGGTTGAACCCAACCGCATTCTGTCTCTGGAGTGCTGGGCAGGACTCCGAGAAGGATAAATTGATCGGAATGGTTTGTCAGGGCACTGACTGAAGAGTTGACCAGACGCCGAAACCGCTGTGCGGGGAAGATGAAATGGTCGGATGGAAGGATGATAACTATCGCATCAGGATCCAAAAACTTGAGATAGGAAAGCGCCAGGGACACACCTGGTCGCGTGTCGCAATTTCTTGGTTGCATGAGCAAGGCACTCCCAGCGTGAAGGGCCATTTGATGTGAGGCAAATTCCTTGTGAGCCTGAGATATGACAGTGATTTTTTCCCGATGGTTAAATTGGTCAGCCCGCTGCAGGGTGTGTGAAACAACGACCGCTCCCCCCACAAGAGAGTAATACTATTTGGGTATATCCTGATCCATCCACTGTTTATTGAAAAGCTGCCTTCGACTCCCGTTTCCATCAGCAAGAATAAACCAATACACATGATATGCGTTGGTTCTCACCGGACCCTCCTTTCGGACTGCCCGTTTTGCCTGAGAATTATGATCCCGAGATTTTCAGAGCTTCCTTGAATTTTTCATCGCGCAAGCCTTTCCCCTTTTCCGTATTAGAGACTTTTCATAGGCGCTTCGACAAATTCACAGTAATTCCTTGAATCATTGAATACCTGATTGTAAGCTGTGACCCATGGAATGGCTGAATTATCATCATTTGCTGTATTTCTGGGTCATAGCCCGGGAAGGAACTATTAAGCGAGCCTGCGAAGAACTCAATTTATCCCAGCCGGCGTTAAGCGCTCAGCTTCGAACCCTCGAAGATACATTAGGAGAAAAACTGTTTCATCGCGTGGGACGGACGTTAGTCTTAACCGACGTAGGACAGATGGCCTACCGATACGCCCAAGAGATTTTTTCTCTCGGACAGGAATTCTCAAACACCATTAAAGGTCGGCCTAGTCATCGGCCGGTAAAATTGGTGGTGGGTATCGCCGAAGTGGTTCCTAAAATGGTCGCGTATAAACTTTTGGAATCCGCCTTTGCTTTATCGGATCCTCTTCAAATGGTGTGTTGGGAAGGCCGCTTGGAACAACTGTTGGGAGAATTAGCTCTCCATTCCCTGGACATTGTGCTTGCTGATACGGCCATCCCTTCTACGGTGCGGATTTTGGGACACAGTCATTTACTCGGGGAATCCGGCGTGACATTGTTTGCATCAAAAAAACTCGCCGCCAAGTATCAAAAAAAATTTCCGGAATCCCTTGATGGGGCACCGTTTCTCCTTCCAACCGTTAATTCCATGCTTCGTCGAGGAATGGATGAGTGGTTCTCCCGGGTTGGGATAACCCCCCGGTTGGTGGGAGAGTTTGAAGATGGTGCAACCATGAAAGCGTTTGGTCAGGCGGGAAAAGGAGTTTTCCCCGGATCTAACGTCGTGGCGAAGGAAATATGCCGGCAATACCTTGTTCAAAAAATAGGTCAAGTTCAAGACGTTCGAGAACAATTTTATGCTCTTTCGGTCGAACGTCGCCTGAAACATCCCGGCGTATTGGCCATTGTGGACTCAGCTAGAAAAACGATTTTTCGGAACTCTGGATCCCCATAATCAATGCACTTTCTACCTTGCTCTCGTCCGAAAGTCACTTAGAATGCGTGCGAATGAAAACAACTTTTTTAGAGGGGAAGGCTCAAATCTCATTCACAGAATCGAGGGGAATTTCCCTTTCTGCTGCAACCCCTACCTCTGGTTTCCATCATTTTTTCTGATGCCAACAAGCGTTGTCCTTCCGCCCGATGCATCGTGGCTAATTCCCGTAATTCTCTGGCTGCTTCCCAATGTAATGCCGAGATATGCATTAAGCCAGTCCGGCGAAACCCTTTGGATTCCATGTGGGATTTCTGGGCAAGGGAAATTGCCCGTTGCTCCAACCGAGTCACCCCACTTTGCAGTTTATCAGCTTGTTGGTCATAGATAATGGCCATCTCCAACAGATCGTTACTGTTCCAAGGCTTCGGATTTTCAGTTACCGGAACTGGCATCGCATAATTTACGGGTGTCACCAGCAAAGATTTCCCCCCATATCTTGGAAGAAGACCATCAGCCCCATTTATCCCAAAACCCCTATCAATACATAGGCTGGTGCTCGCATAAACTATTCTCCTTATTCATGTGTTGTGAGATCCAAAGCAACCTTGCATAATTAAAACATTGCAAACTCATCAGAATTCAAACTAGCTCCTCCGATATAGAAAACCGGCTTCAAGCCACGGGGGCCTCTCCCCATGGCTTGCTCTCATCGTTCTTTCCATATTTTCGCATCCTCAGGATGCCTCTCCAGCCCCAGGAAACTCACTGAGAGTTAATCCCCCTTGGCTATCATGCCACTCACCCGTTAGCTTCATAACAGCGTGGTTAAGAGCCTCTTCCAATGCAACCATCCTAAGCGTTTCAAACGCCTTATCCTCCTCCGGATAAATCGTGCTGGTCATCGCGGATCCTCTCACTCGTGGATAACGATTCGATGACAATGGAACGTCCAGCTGATCCAACGTGGCATAAGAATTCCCCTGTGACTGTAGTAACAATTTCCCAGATTGAAGATCTAACAAACCTAATTCCACAGTGGCGTGATTTTCAGTCTGATATCCAGTCAGCATGCTTACTTCCGGAAGAAGATCAAACTTAGCAGGGCTCTTGACCTCTTTAGCTGTGGGTAGAACAATTAAAACCATATCAATCGGACTATTTCCTCCCATTCCTTAAAGGAGAGAAACCTTTTCTCCGGATGGTATCCCATCCACGCGAACAACCTCATACATAGAAACAGGAAAATGCCCCTGGACTTCCCGTTTCACTCTGGCCGCGAACTGAGGCCACGAGTCCTCAGTGACCGCGAGTGGATCGTGTGAGGAGTCGGGATGCATGACGATGGCCATGCCTACCGGTAGTCGGTTTTGGGAGTGAGTAGAGATTTTTCCTTTGATTATTTGAGAGCCTTCAGGTTCACATTGCAAAATGTGCCTGCAATCGATACGGAGAGGGGCCGTTACACCCGCTCAACACGTCCAAGAGGACGATGATCATTACCAGGTATACCAAAATCATCGACTGCGTCATTTTTGTTGAGGACTGATAGCCTGGAGCAAGGGTTGAAATGCGACGTCTTCGACATTGCGTGGTTTGATTATCGGTATTCATGGATAGATCTCCTTTACAATTGGAATTAGGTTCTTACCTGAAGGATCAAAGAAAAAGTGGTGCTAAAATCCCATCTGCCGATCAAGACAGAATTGGGAGGGTGGTTGTTAAAACCTACCCACCCCACCTCTCATCAATTAAGCGAGAGTCCAATCAGGTTCATCTTCCTTATCCTCAGTCTTGACTAAAGTCCGCTCCACATCCATTTCTCCAACTTCAGTGGCACAAGCCAAAGTCCAGTCGGTCTCATCCGCCACACCAATAAGCCATGTGAACCGGTCCTTCAGTCCTCCACTACCTAATCAGAACTTATGGAAAAAATTCCTGCGACCATTACGGCGAGCGTCCAACGATAAGAATATGTTGGTTGGTAAATCATGGCATCTCCTCCTTTGTGGGTGACGGGATTACCGTCCGGGTTACTCTGATTGATGGATTTGGTGATTGCATAGAGGTATTTAATATGGATGAAAGTTACATAGACAAATACATAATATTTTATTCATTATTAAAATTTTTAGATGTATATTAAATTCCTGAATCTTCAATCATGAGTCAAAATCATGTTGGACGTCAGGTGAAACCACATCCGATCAGAATACATTCGGGAATGCATGGGTTCGGTAGCCAATGAGGCACATACTCGATTTCAGACTGAACCCTCTTAATAAAGCATGGGGGGTAGGGCTTTGGGATCAGGCCATCTCCACGCCATCATGCCGGGCAAGTGTAATCGACAATCCGTCTTACGGAAGTTGTGAGGCGTAAGGAGGTAAGGAGAATTTTGGGATGGCTCCCAACTGCCAACCCGCGAGGATGACGGAAAAGGAAAGGCTGTTGTTACTGACCAAGGAAGGGAACCTGACGAACAAAGACTGCGGGGATAATGAGCTACTAAATTTTCGACTACAAACTTTCGGAAGGGGCTCACATCGATTCATGTAATTTCAAACACTCTGAACCGTATTTCTAACTTTGCCTTTTAGCAGACTTAATTACCCCATCTTCCATAGAAAAAATATGGCACTCGAATGGATCGAGACGGACATACAATCCGCTTTTGATGAGATCCTTTCGGCTCCCCTCAAAGGATAAATCGTTGAACTGGTCATACATGGTGTAGTCGGGGAAAGTGCCCGGCTCAATCTCAGACTCTCCGTTCAGGCGAATATGAGCTTGGGCCACCATGGGACTCAGGTTCACCACGATGAGTTTCCAAACCCGCTCGGTTGTCCATTGATACGCCACGACATTACTAAAAGAATCGTCGCCGGCCGAATGGACAGTGAGCATGGCCCATTTCCCGGCATGAAACACGTCTTCATTGGTGATCGCCAGAATTCGGTCATAAAACGCCACGGTCGCTTCATCAGGGGGTTCGTCCTGGGCTCGGCAAAGTTGAACCGGAATCCGGATTCGTTTTCCACTGAGTTGGCCTTGATGATACAAACGCATGCCGGGCAATGTGGCCATCAGAACCCCGACCGCAGGGAGACGGACGTTACCGAACGCCACAGCACTTCTCGGCTCATCATGGTTTTCCAAAAACCGCACTAGTTTGCTTTGAAAGATCGTATCAGCCTGAAGATGCAGGGCGACCTCGTGTGGGGTCGAATGTCGAAGCCGATCATACAAGATTTTGTCGTAGGTAAACTGAAAACCAAGTTGTTGAAGCTCCCATTCACGATTCCAATATACCTCGGCAATCCACATACAATCCGGCAGGAGGGAGATGGCTTCTGTCCAGAACTCCCCGGAAGGGCAGACATCGCCCTTCACATGATTTTCCCACGTCTGTGCAAACACCTCATTGAGCACCAACATGGCCATATCACAGCGAACGCCATCACAATATTTGGCAACATGTTGCAATTCGCGAATCAGCGCCTTTCGCGTATCAGGATTGAAGTAGTCTAATTGTGCGGTGTCCGTCCAAGCAGGGGAATTGGGGTCCTTGCCATGTGCCAGATATCGAATGCCTTTTGAGGTGTCGATGGGAAAAAATTGCGAGGGGAAGTTTGTGACATCCCTGGAAGTTCCTTGAACATAATACTCCGGGTGTCTGGTGGTCCACTCATGATCCAATGCGGTATGATTGGGCACAAAATCCAGAACCAATTTGATTCCGCGGTCATGCAGTTTTCTTAATACGTCCTTCAATTGCTCCCAGGACCCCAGCTCAGGATCAGGCTGATACGCCCGAATAGCATAGGGGGAACCCACGACCTCGTATTCCTGCCAATCGGGAAGAGCTTTGGCATAGTCCTGTTGCAAATCGGAGTGTTGTCTAGCGATCCGCCGGCCAAGAGGACTGCGCTCCCACAAGCCCATGAGCCACACGCAATCAAACCCCTTTGCCTGAAGCTCATCCCATTCTTGATCCGGAACGTCGCCAAGGCGAATTGTTCGGTTCATTTTCTGAGAGAGGTCGTGCAACCACACCCATGTATTAATTTCATAAAGATGGGGATGCGGGCGAGATGAAAAAACCGAAGATCGCGGTTTCATAAAGGTGAATCCTATCCGTCTTACTCAAGCGTCCTAGGGGATTCCACACGATCAGGAATGTGTTTGCCGGGAGAGGTGCTTCCTTTCCCAAAAGGACTATCGGGGATTCCATCCCTCGTCACGGCCAATGTTATTATTGGGGAATTTACACAAAGGATACAATCGAATAGATCCACGATGACAACGGGCGGGGTTAACGGAAAACCCCTATCCTGCCAACAATGATAAACCATACAGCGTTGCTCTCGACCAGGCCAGCTCACCTGAGTTGTTATTCTTAGACGACGGCAAAGGATCTGAGCCAGGGATGAAAAATATGGGACAGGCATCTCCATCATCGCCATACCGGACATTTTTCATTGGGCATCCAAACCGAATTCCCTTCAAATGGATGCCGGCCTACTGATGGCCACATTTGACTTCTTTGCCGTAAAACGCTCCCATGCGGTTCATGTTGAAACGATCGAGCCCGGAGCCGGTTAAAGGTGGAAATCTCCGGCGGCTTCAGGTTGATAGAGGACCTCTTCAATTTTCACCTTTCGTATTCCTAACGGAACCGGCCATTCAATAATATCCCCCACCTTGTACCCGAGAATGGCAGTTCCAATTGGTGCAAGAATAGAAATCTTTCCTGCCTCAGCATCGGCATCACGCGGGAAAACCAACGTATAGATCAGATCTTCATCTTTACTCGTATCTGACAATCGGACGCGTGAATTCATTGTCACGACATCAGGCGGAATGTCCTTCGGGTCAACAATATTCGCCCGGTCCAACTCCTCTGATAACCCCTCCAGATGAATACTGGTACTCTTGCTGCCTTTGAACGTTTGCCAGACGCCTAATAATTCAGTGAGTCTATTCAGATCGAATTCGGTAATATAAATGTCTCGGCGCTCCATCATACGTCTCCTTTGTTCTTGTCAAAATCACACTCAGGTAAACATCCAGGTCATCAACATGAGAGTCGATACCACAAAGATGTTTATCGCTGAGTTATGTTACCCGAACAGGCAATAAATCCAAACGACCCTCGTTATCTTGCATGTGAAAGTAAAACTCATACTGTCACTTCCAATCTTTAATTTCCGGCCTATCTTACCCGTACCTGGCAACGTACGGTTTATGATCGATCTTTTTACCCCGAATAGCCTGCCGCAAGATATCCGGGTTCGGCACACGATCAATCACATCAGCCACGAGATGATACCGGTCAAGATCGTGAAGAACAACTATATCAAAAAGGGGGTGGTCGACGGGCTTTCTTCTTTATAGCCTCGAACGTGGATATTTTTATGGTTGGTTCCCGATATATCAGGCGATGAATCCACCAGGGATATCCAAGAAAGGCAAAAAAAGCGGTTTATCCGTCGTCAGCAGGGTATCAAACTCTTGTCGGACAGACCATGCAAATGCTTGCTCTGAGGTTGAAGCTTTATGGGAGCTTGATAGCCGCATCTATTTTGTGAATCTGCAGACCCGATTGTCCTTTTAGCAGCAGGGTATGGAGGCGGTTGGACACGGTTTTTCCCGGACGAAAGACCAGGAAATTCCGATTACCCATGTTGCGTTTCATGACATCGCGGAGAAATGGGTCCATCACCCGCATCGCTTCAGCCACAGCCTTATGGGGAGGGACCTCCACTGCGTAAACCTGACAATCAGACTTCTTGAAATCTTTGAGCAACAACCCACCGTTGGCATGAGGATTCGGACCCCTTCGCCGATCACCCTTAGGTTTCAAACCCGCTAGCTTTGGAATGCGTTTGCCTGTCGCGTCAAATCATTCCTCTGATTTGTAGCCATTCATCCTCATATCGGGTAGTTGAAATTGATCCTTCGAGAGGATCCTTCCCGGTCGCCATCTTAACAACCGTACCGAGTCAGGACCCATCCGTCACGTTTTCAGGTCGGGAGTTCTCAGTTTCAGCAAATTCCGAAACACATACTTCTCGAACTCAACCAGCAAAAAAATCACCAGGCCAATGCCAACAATTCGAAACCACGCGAATCCATCAATCCCGGTGGTATGAAACAACGTCTGCATCACTTCGGTATAGGTAAATAGCCCTTGAATCCCTAAGACCATACCTATGGTGAGCGGAACATAGGGGTTTTGAAACAATCCTTTGGGGGAAAGAACCGAGCCATAAAAAGACCGCGCATTCAAGACATAAAAGGCTTCAAAAACCACCAACATGTTGACGGCTATGGTTCTCGCGGTTTCAATTGAGGTCCCCCGGTCGCACTCCCAGAGGAACAGGCCAAACGTGCCCGTTACGGCTAAGACTGATACAAAGCCGATCCTCCACAGGAGAAACCGTGACAAAATGGCTTCACGGGGATTTCGAGGAGGACGTCGCATGACATCCGATTCAGGGGGTTCGAGGGTCAAGGCCAAGGCCAGGGTGACGGCGGTGATCATGTTGACCCACAAAATTTGTACCGGCGTAATCGGCAACATGGTCCCTAATAAAATGGCGGCCACAATCACTCCGGCTTCGGCGACATTGGTGGGCAGAATAAACAAGATGGATTTTTGAATATTGTCATAAACCCGACGGCCTTCCTCGACCGCATGAGCAATGGAGGCAAAATTATCATCGGCCAGCACCATTTCCGCCGCTTCCTTGGCCACTTCCGTTCCCTTTACTCCCATCGCCACTCCCACATCCGCCCGTTTCAGCGCCGGCGCGTCATTCACACCATCTCCAGTCATGGCCACCACTTCCCCACCCGCCTGGAGGGCTTCCACCAACCGCAATTTATGTTCGGGACTTGCCCGGGCAAATATATCAATATCCCGCACAACACCCGCCAATTCCTCATCACTCAACGTTTCCAGTGTCTGTCCCGAAATGGCCTGTTTTCCATCTCCGATATGCATCTGTAAGCCAATTGTTCTCGCCGTCACCAGGTGATCCCCGGTAATCATTTTGACCCGAATCCCGGCTTGCTGGCATTGTCGGACCGCTTCAATGGCTTCAGCCCGGGGTGGGTCAACAATACCGATGAGCCCCAACATGGTCAGACCCTGCTCCACATCCTGAAACCGTAACTCTCGATGTTCATGATTGGTAGAGGCAAAGGCCACGGCCAACACTCGCTGTCCCTGCCCGGCCATCTGCTCAATCCGATCCTGCCACGACCGGCTATTCAAAGGATGATCCTCCCCCAGACTCCGCTGGAACGCGCACATCTCCAAAACCCGTTCAGGGGCACCCTTGATATACATAAACCCATGCCCGGCATGGTCGTGATGCAACGTCGACATAAACCGGTGTTGCGATTCAAAGGGAATCACATCCGTCCGTGGCCACATCTCATGTTCGAATCGAAAATCCAATCCGGCTTTTCTCCCGAGGGTAATCAACGCCCCCTCCGTCGGATCCCCGTTGACCTGCCAGGCCCCCTCCACCTGAGCCAGATCCGCATCGTTACACAACATTCCGGCTCGAGCGAGTTCCATCACATCTGGAAGATCAGTCAGCACGACCGTGTTGCCAAACAGAGAAAATCCGCCATGAGGATCATATCCGACGCCACTGACATCCACGGCATACGCTGCGGTCGCCAATGTTTGTACCGTCATTTCGTTTCGTGTAAGAGTGCCGGTTTTATCTGAACAAATAACCGTGACGGAACCTAAGGTCTCCACAGCCGGCAGCCGGCGAATAATCGCTTGGCGTCGGGCCATCGCTTGAACCCCGATAGCGAGCGTGATGGTCATAATCGCGGGAAGACCTTCAGGAATGGCCGCAACGGCAAGTCCCACGCTCGCCAGAAACATGTCACTGAAACCATACTCCCGGAAAAAAATTCCAAAGAAAAACACACCTACCGCTCCGGTGATAATGGCCAGACTTAACCGGCTCCCGAATTCTCCGATCTTTCTGAGAAGCGGGGTGGTTAAGGTCTGCACTCCCGCCAGCATGGCGCTGATCCGTCCAATTTCTGTGGCATCTCCGGTTGCGACGACCACTCCGGTCCCTGTTCCATAGGTCACCAGAGTTCCCGAATAGACCATGCCTTTTCGATCACCAATGGACGCGGTTTCGGGAACCGGTTGTATATGCTTCTCAACCGGCACAGACTCACCGGTCAAGGCGGCTTCTTCAATACGCAACGCTTTCACCTTGAGAAGACGCAGGTCTGCCGGAACCTTGTCCCCTGATTGGAGAAATACAATATCCCCAGGCACAAGATCTTCCGCCGGAATGGAGCACCGGGCTCCATCACGAAGGCCGGAGGCTTTCACGGACAACATCCGGCGAATGGCATCCATCGCCCTTTCGGCTTTGCCTTCCTGAAGAAATCCGATGACGGCATTAATCACCACGACGCCAAAAATCACGCTGGTATCCACCCAATGACCGAGAATGGCGGTTACAACACCTGCTCCCAGCAGAATATAAATGAGAATATTGTGAAACTGGGCGAGAAACCGCTGCCAGGAGGTTTGTTTTTTAGGCGGGCGTAAACGATTGGGGCCATAGAGGGCCAGACGTTCGGCAGCCACATCCTGAGTTAACCCCCCAACCTGACCGGCCACAGCCTTGAGAACGGATTCACCATCCAAGGCATGCCAGCACATGTCTGACCTTTTTTTATCGGATACAGGCATCGTGCTCATTTCAATTGAAGTTAAGAGAACGCATGAGAAGCAGGCTCAGAATTCTCTGCCTCCTTATGGAAACACCCTGATGGTCTTGAGTGTTTCTGGAGAAAGGGGGCGGCCATCAACCCATCTGCCAGGGCGGATGAGAAACACCGAACATGGGGCATGGCGGGCGATTTTTCTGACCACATCTCCCAATGGGACGGGCTTCCCCCCCTTAAATCCTTTTGATCCCACCATGATCAATTTGGGTTTTGAACGCTCGGCGATTTTGACAATTTCTTCAGCAGGGTCTCCTTTGGTCAAGACAGTATCGACTTTCATGCCGAGGTCTTTGACTCTTTGGCTCAACTCTTCCAGATGGCTGGCCGCTTCTTTGTGAGATTTCTCCAAGAATTGTCCCGCTAATTGTTTAAAGGCGGGTTTTCCTTTTCTCCCAAACCAACCTTCCAAATACACAGGCTTTCCCACCACATGCGCCACCGTCACCTTTGGAGGGGTCTTACAAGCCAACAGACCGAGCATATCCACAGTACTGAGCGCAACGGATGATCCATCGGTGGCCAGAAGAATTTTGGCGGCGGCTTTTCCCATCGTCACCTTACTGAGTTTTTCACGAACCAATAACACTGAACACGGGGCTTCCCTCATCACCCAATCACTGGTACTCCCTAGAAGAAACCGTTTCACATTGGAAAGACCACGGGTTCCTAAGATGACCAGGTCAATTTGATAGTCCTCCACCGCCTGTAAAATTTGCGCACCCGGAAGCCCTTCCATCACCAGGGACTTAATGGTCACAGCGCTTTCTTCAAGAATCTCCTTCTGCGTCTGCTTAAGAAGACCCTTCGCTTTAGTGAACAGTTTCCCTCTTGCTTCGGAAATGACCCGATCCCAACTGGAAGGCCCATCCGACGGTATCAGAGAAGACGCATGTTTCATCTCGATCACATGAATGAGATACATTTCTGATGTCTTTGGCCAATCCACCGATTTCACAAATCGAATGGCCTCCTGCGTATGTTCGGAAGGATCAACCGCCACTAAAATTTTCATTGTCAGCTCCCTTTCTCGCAAAGGCTTTTATTTTTTAGGATTCCTAAGGCATGGGTATTGGCAGCCGATCAAATAAACCTGTCAGGTCACGAAGTCGGTTCCCAACATTCTCTGTCATCTCACCAGGGTGAACCCGCCATTCCCAGTTCCCCTTGAGCGTGCCGGGGCGATTCATCCGGCATTCACTCCCCAATCCCAAAACGTCCTGAAACGGAACCATGGCGAGTTGGGCAACAGAACTCATGGCCAGTCGAATCACATCCCAATGAATATCTCGACCGTCAGTCCCGAGATAGCGCAACACATTCACACGCTCCTCCTTGATCTCCTCTTTGGATTGGGTGGTTTCCTTCCCCGGTTCAGCGGTAAACCACCCGACCGTCGTATTATGGTCATGAGTAGCCGTATAAACAATGGAATTCTGGGTATAGTGATGGGGTCGATAATGATGGGCTTTGGGATCGTTGCCGAAGGCCATTTGTAAAATTCGCATGCCGGGAAATCCACAAGAATCCCGTAACGCCTCGACCTCGGGGGTGATCACACCAAGATCTTCCGCGATCACAGGCAAATCACCCAGTGCGGTTTTCACGGCTGCAAACAATTCGCCTCCCGGCCCTTTCACCCAGCGACCATGGATAGCATGAGGTTCAGAAGCCGGGATCTCCCAATAGGCTTCAAACCCCCGGAAATGATCCAATCGAATCATATCGACAAGAGCAAGATTGGCACGAAATCGATCGGTCCACCAATGGTACCCGGACCCAGCTCTCACGTCCCACCGGTAAATCGGATTCCCCCACCGTTGTCCTGTTTCGCTGAAATAGTCCGGCGGCACCCCGGCCACTACGGACGGTTGACATTGATCATCCAAATAGAATGAATCAGGATGCGCCCAGACGTCTGAACTATCATGAGCAATATAAATCGGGAGGTCTCCGATAATTCTGACCCCCCTGGCATGAGCATACTGTCTCAGGGCGGACCATTGGTGAAAAAACAGGTACTGAAGAAACTGATGATACTCAATCTTATCCCTGAGGCGACGACTGCAGTCCTGCAGGGCTTGAGGATCTCGAACGATCAGTGACGTATCCCATCGAGTCCATGGTTGCCCCGCATAGCTTTCTTTCAAAGACATAAAAAGAGAGAAGTCTTCTAACCAGGAAGCATGTTTCTCACGGAACAACAAAAAGGCTTGGCGATGTTCAGCTGGAGGATTGGCTTTAAACTGCTCAAAAGACTTTTCGAAGATTAGGCGCTTATGCGCAAGGACCAGAGGGTAATCCACATGGTCCGCCGGAAAAGACAAAGGCGGCCCCACATTGGATGCGGAGACAAATCCATCCTCCACAAGTTTTTCCGGACTGATGAGTAGGGGGTTTCCTGCGAAGGCGGAAAAGCACATGTAGGGAGAATTGCCATACCCGGTCGGTCCCAGTGGCAACATCTGCCACCAACTCTGACCGGCTGCAATGAGAAAATCAACAAACTGACAGGCAGCGGGCCCTAAATCCCCGATTCCCCATGCTCCTGGGAGGGATGTCGGATGCAATA
This sequence comes from Nitrospira sp. MA-1, assembly GCA_032139905.1. NCBI lineage: Bacteria > Pseudomonadati > Nitrospirota > Nitrospiria > Nitrospira sp. MA-1. The sequence continues at coordinate 714,889 of JAQJDB010000007.1, read as the reverse complement.
AGATTCCACTGCCTCTTGTCAGATTCACCTTGATCCCAAGCGAAATGCGTTGAAAACCTTGTGAGTAGAAAAATTAAGTGGAAAATCCGGTTTTCCTGATTCCTGATGGCATCTGCAAGACATGTTGGAGACGTCCGACCGTTAAGATTGAGTTGGATGTTGGAACTTTCAGGGTGCTTTCTTTTTTGTTTGCAGCCTTACGTATGAAATTGTTATAACAGCAAAAATTGCACCAGTCTTACCCACACCTACATCCTTCCAAACCACTCCGCATCAGGAGCCCTTTCGCACCATATCCGGGTTATAGGGTAGAGGAAGCGGGACGCCTCCAATGATGCATTCCTCTACAGGGCCAAGAAACTACTGACCCAAAATGCGCCACATTGAAACCTCGATAGGGTAAACTCTCTCTTAAACGGTTTGATCGCCAGGGATACCGTCAACCCTTAGGACTTCTTCCGGCCAGATTCACAAAGAGTTCCGGCTGCAAGCGATGAACAGCTTTTGAGTTGAAGGGTGAGAAGGCAACACTCTTGCTTGGACTCTTGTTTGGACTCTCGATGACACGCACAAGACAGCACAGCGCAGAATTCACCAAAGTGTTGCGATCGAGATCTTTAGGATGATGTCTTATTTGTTTTTGTTGGCTTCTTCAAGCCTTTTGTAGTTTCAGCTTTTGTTGGCTTTGCCGCTAACACAGACTTTTCGACACGGAAAATTTGTCGCTCAGCTCCAAACCAGTCCTCCAAGTCATTCCCCGGCGTCCGGCCCCGTGCCTCGTACAATTCAAATGCGCGTTTAGCTATGCCGGGGCGCAATGCCATTTTGATAGCCGATTCCACCTGATCAAGATTCAGAGCCCCGCCAGCGCCTTGAAATCCTCCAATCACCTGGTCCACGCCAAGCTGAGATGCCTGTGACATTAAGGAACGCACCGAGGTTCCAGCCAGCGCCACAATTTTTCCTTGATAATGTTGGGCTCGTAGCTCCTTGAGCACGTCCAGTCCATTAGGTTCCGCCACATACATATCCAACACGACCACTAAGGGGGATTTTTCCTTTACCAGGGGAATAACATCCTGTCTATGAGGAGGAACACAGACTTCATAGCCTTTCTCAGAGAGAAAAGTAGAAATCCTTCCTCGAAAATCCTCGTGAAATGTCACAATCATAATCATCAAGATATAACCTCCCTCTCAAAATCCCAAGGAACTGCTCAGCCACTCTTTCATGGTAGATGGTACAAATTCTATACCATTTTCAATTCGTAAATATATCAGTGAACTTTCTCAGCTAATGACACAGCACTGTGAGTGGCTATCTAGAAAGGGAAATTCCTCATAGAGGCCAATTGCCCAATATCAGGATAGTGTTGCAACCTCTATTGACGGAATCTCTACACATAATTTTCATACCCTGATATGTATTTTTGGCAGACCCGTATCTTCTGCTCTATCAAACACCATTACCAGCCATCCCGTGATTCCCAATGGGCAAATGGTTGCCTCTGCGCCACCGGCCTATTCAGGTCCAGGGGGTCTCTTTTTCCAGCCTTTCACCAAAACAATAAAGCCGATCACCCCGATCATGAGCGCCAACCCACCCAGTAATATTAAGGCATCCATTTTATGTCCTCCCTGTTCTGACTGTTCTTAGAATGGTCATCTAGAGATAGAGCAAGGAAATTTCCTGCCGCTCCCATTTCCGCAGCCATGGTCATGCTGAATAAATAATGGTGGTATCAAAAGATTGTCTTTGGCACGACCACGGGCCCCCGGGTGATCAGTGCCAATAAAACTCTTTGCGAAAGCAGGGTAGACAAGGACAAAACACGAACCCAGGGGATCCTAACCTAAAATAAACCTAAAAAACATCACAACTCATGAGCCATGCTTCTGAGAGGCTTTCCCTTCCTTATCCAAGTCTTCAGTGGGGACCTCACCGTTTTTTTCCAATGCCAGGAGCCGTTGTCCTTCCGAACGATGCATGGCGGCCATTTCTCGCAACTCTTTTGCCGACTTCCATCGCGACGAAGCGATCAGCATCCATCCCGTCCTGGTAAAGCCTTTGGGATCCATATGAGGCTTTTTTGCAAGGCTTATGGCTCGCTGTTCCAATCTCACCGCCTCACTTTGAAGCTCATCGGCCTGTTGATCATAGAGCTGCGCCATCTCTAATAAATCGGCACCCGTCCAGGGGTTCTCATCTGCTAATTCAGAAGCTTGCTCGGCAGACGTCATCGCATAACTCACTGGGGCCAACATCGTAGTGGGACTTGGTCCTCCCTTTTGGCTAAGGCTCATCACGCCCATCCCACCCAATACTCCTATCAACAAATATGCCAATGCACGCATATATATCCCTCCTGATTAAAGGATTGCTTATCTCTTGCAACTTAAGAGGTAGTCATTAAAACATTTCTCTCTCTTTTTCTTAAAATTCAATATCTTCCCTTTCTCACGAACACCAGCATAGTTACCCTCTCAATGCTCCTTTTACTCAGCCTATAAAAAGACACCTGCCAGTGCAGCTGTGAAAAACCCTTGTTACCTGGAATGATCTACTTGCGAAGTATTTTAGACTCTATGTGAATGTTCTCGACCCTCCCCCTCTTCCATCCGCTTAACTTCTTCATCAATGCTGTGGGAGCCGATGGGTACGGGCACTCGGAGGGGATGGTTCTTTCTCCAACATCTGAGCGGAAACCCCACTCAGATGTATGTTGACCTTTTGGCCCACCGCATTGACACAATGAAATTGATCAAAGGTCACCTGAAGCGAGTACCTCCCCGAATGGTCACGCCCCACCGACAGAAGATGCCATCCTTCAATGGCCGTTCCATCCGGCCCCAGAAGTTCCCATTCACAGGGATCTGAAGCTTCAAAAACCCTGACGGTGACATAGCTGTTAGATTCTGAATTCATAAACCACCTCTCATGCCCTCACAAAGACCAGGAAGGCTCACATTCCACTCTCAGTATGATCCAACCCCTCCCCCGCTCCGGGATCTCTGAGATTTACCCCTCAATAAACATGTCCGTCTTATAGACTACGTGGGTTTTCCCATACTGGGAGTGATCGCCAATCCATTGATCTACTCATTCCCATCTTCTATGCCCAATCCTAATCCAATCCAGGCCCTCAACAGATCATGCCTTGTCACGGTATACATCACCTCCCCGTTTCGCTCTACCGGCAGACTCAACAATCGTTGCTCTTCCATGAGGTGCACGGCATCCTTGATCGATGTCGTATCAGTAATTGAAATATGATCTTTTTTCATCACGTCTTCGACCGTCATCTTGTTCAGGTCTTTTCCTGCTTCCAAAGCACGGAGAACATCAAATTCACTAATAAAGCCGATAAAATGGTTTTTTTCGTCCACGACCGGCCCTCCCGGGGTATGATGAGAAAGTAACTCGACCGCCGCCGCCAGGGCATTCAATTTCCTACCGAATTTCAATTCATTGGTTGGCACAATCTGTCCGACAGTCTTAAACCCTGAGGCTGGGACACCTTGAATAGCCATATGACCTCCTCAAATTAAAATGGAAAAACTTCGGCATCCATAGACAGACAGCAAGCATTACGCATTGTTCATAAAATTCCATCATACAAAAAGTCACCCCGTAGCCAAGTTACCGGATATAACGGGCTTAGTTGGAAACCGGGTCATAGATCATGAGGATGGTCACTCCGTCTTTGGTTGAAATGGGAGACACATTACAATGCTCGGGCATCATCCGATAACTGCCCGATTCACAGACCTGGCCGTCCGTCTCGTACTGTCCCTCAAGAACAAAATGCTGAACGATGCCACGGTGGCTATGAGGCGTAATCCGGCCGCCGGCAGGAATCCGAACAAGCATGGTTTTGGCGCCAAGGGATGGGTCTTCTCGAACAATCTTGACGTCTGCGGGCCCCGGGAATTCTTGAAGTTTCTCCCACTGCATTTTAGCGGTGTGGTGAAATTTTTCTTTGCTCATTGGTCTCTCCCCCTTTGATTTCAATAGAAGTATTGAAATTGAATGATTATCATTTCTTTTTAAGAAGAACTTCACGCAACGCGTTCGTCTGAGATGGACTGAGTCAAGTGTTTGAAACGTCCGTTTGTTCCTCGCGGATATCCTGGTCCCTACCACACAAGAGGATCCCGTTCCCTAGTCGATCTCTACGGTTCGGAGGAGGGTAAGGGCGGTGACCAGGCAATCTGGCCGTTCTGATTAAAGAGGGTCAGCACAGGACTTCCATCCAGCAACACACGGAGCCGTGCGCGTGGAACGTCATTCTTGTCTCTGAGAGTGAGGGAAGGCAATCCATCCGGCTGCAGATCCAGAGCCGCTCGTTGCTTACAGCCTTTATCGTTAAGGATCAATGCCGGCTGTGCTTCATTAAAGACACCGAGGAACACACGGTTATGACAGGTTTCATCGGCGAGGGTCAAAGCCGGCAATTCCCCATTCCACAGAAGCAGCGTGGCCCGGGGTTGGCCATCCTTCGTCACAAGGCGGAATTCCTCCGCCGTAACAACTTTCTTTGGGTGCTCGGATTCCTCTGCTGACACTGCGGCATTGAGGAAAACAAGGTTGGACAGCGCTCCACCCACCACCCCGGCCAGAAGAGTCGTCATGACTAATATGCCAAACTGTCGTGTATTCATTTCCTATACCTCACAAAGCATAGATTGTTTGATCCATTAACCCTCATGATTTCGCTAGAGATAGGCCCCAGACTCCTTTTTTGTTATCACAGTCACATCCGGAAGGAACGGGGGATTTTTGAGGTTCCCCGTCCAGTCATTACTAATTAGTTTGGTTGAGGAAACTGCACACCAATCGATTGTGGGAAGGTCACGGTTCCATCCGGGAACGCCTGTCCTTTTTGCCACAAGTGATAAATGACTCCATCGGTTTTGCCTGCAGCTTCGGCAATTTCTTTTTTCTTGTTCTCATCATCGACATCAAGGATAAACAGGCGACCAGTGTTAATCTCCTCCTGATGATCATGGAAATACCGGTGCCATTGGATTAACGGAAGCGTTCTGGAAGCCTTCTTGGCCACGAAATATTCCACAGCGACGAGCGGAGCATTGGCCTCGGTGGTCTCAAACAAGAGACACTGAAAAATGGTGTCTGAAATTCCCTTACAGAAATGGTGAAATGGACCACCAATCTCTCCGTTGGCCATGAGATGCGGCGCTTGGACATGAAGATCATAGCCATCTGCCGGGCCGGAACCAGCGCTCATCGCGGGCGCAGACATTCCCCCCATCATCACAACAGTCAACACACTCGTCAGTCCTAGAATTCGGATAGCATGAGACATAGCAACCTCCTTGATGAATGTGAATCATCATCCCTCTCCCCGAATGAATAAATTGGGATTTTTCGTTTAACCACTTGTCATTTCCAACATCTGTTATGGGAAATTCATTTTGGAATTCAGTGGAATAGATCTCCGCTGGATAGTTTAGCCCCTCTCTTTTTAGAGACAACGGCTTTTCTTTAGCCCGAGGGAAATGGGATGGGTTGCGTCTTCACGGCTCTCTGATTGTTGACTCGTTCGCATCACAAGACCTCTGTCAGCTGATTCTCATTGCGTGCACGACGCGATTCCATCAGGCATTCCAATCCAAAAGCCGGCGTTTTTCCTATGGCGCGAATAGTGTCAGCGATACGATCGGGCCGACCCCAGTCGCTCCACAGAACATTTTTGAGTTCAAGCACTCCAACCGATTCAGGGGCACAACCCAAAAGATCGGATGAAAAGTTCCGCCGCGGCATATCATGGTAGATTTCACGAAGAGTCCGACTTTCCTGAGGTATGCCTATAACTTTTTCCAATTGTTCAAATCGTTCCATAATCTCCGGCATACATTTCCATCCCAATCTCCAGAAAGTCTCCACTCTGGCGGCCATGATAAAGGTATTCCAAAGGGCTCCTTTGGCCTGAGCGGCTAGCCCCTGGTTAGCGTTTGGCTTCTCGAGAAAGGCATGCACCCGTCTCACGCACAGTCCGCCACTTAATCCCAGGGGTCCTCCTGGTTCGATCCATCCATACTCGAGCTCAAGAGATGTGGGCCTGACACCGAGGAGCATAATTCGATCTTGAAAGATGGTGGTCGCCTGAATAGCCTTTTCAACCGTGTCCATAAATCGATTTTCGGGGAATACAAAATGGTCTGCTGGATACAGTGCCACCGTCGCATGGGGATTCTGAGCCCGAATGTGCGTTAAGGGAAGAAAAATCCCGGCAGCCGTATCACAGTTCCGAGGTTGTCCAATCACCTGGCCACAGGATCGATTCGCCGACTGAGTTACCACTTCTCGAAAGTGGTTCTGAGCAATGACGGTTATTTTGTGTTCAGGATGCGTCAAGAGGTCCGCACGATCCCACGTATGTTGCAACATGGAACGATGGCCCACAAACGAACAATACTGTTTGGGCTTGTGATACCCCAGCCACTGCTCAATAAACGGACGCGTTCGCTCCCCTTCTCCTCCAGCCAAGATCACTGACCAGCGTTCTCCCTTTGCCGTGTTTTGGTCTTTCATGGAGTCCCCTTTTTCAGCAAACAAAAAACCCTTCTCAAAGCTTTTGGTTCTGCGAACGCAAACAGGGTAAAGATCTTTCAGTTCTTCTAATAGTTTCGCTCACTTGATTGGTATTTCCTACATTCTCTTCAAGTTCGGTACCATTACGAAAATTTCTTTTCTATTGGGCATCTGACGGCAGGCATCATTTTCCCATCCCCAAACCGATGACCCATTTGGCTACAAAAAATTTTGCACGGACGTGGCAAATATCTACAGTTCTTTTCGTGGAATATGGAATATCTAGAAAGCGTGAAAAGGACCAGCCCAATATAAAGTGGCGGGTGAGTCTTCCTCCAACAATCGTCTGAGCGTTCATCTGGGGACATGTACATCAAGGGGTGGAAATCGTTGGCATGTTTTAAGCACCAAGGTAGAAGGGAGGAAATCACTACGCCTTGGACGGGTCGATGGTGAGTTTCCCCGCCTAGTCAAAAGATGGGAGGTGATTCACATGCTTGATGCCAACACCAAGGCGATGGTTCTGGAAGCGCTAATGGATGAATACAAGGGGCGGGCGTTCTATCGCCTCGTGCTCAACACATTCGGTGAAATACGGCCGTTCAGCAATATCGTAAACGCGGAGGAAACCCGTGCGCGAGCGCTTGAACTTCTGTGCGGGCACATTAAAATTCCGTTACCCAAAGATGACTGGGAAGAGAAGCTTGAGCCTCCGTCGTCTATACTCGAGGCCTGTCAAGCCGGCGTTCAAGGTGAACACGACAATATCGCGATGTATGACCGGTTTCTCAGGCAGACGAAGGTGCCCGAAGTTCTGATATTATTCCAACGCCTGCAGGCTGTCTCACGACAGCACCATCTCCCAGCATTTGAGCGCTGTGTTGCTCGAGGCGGTCAGTCCGGAAGAGGAGCAATGCCGCTTGGCCGATTCCGAGCCGGTCGGCCCGGTCGCCATCGAAGTCAGGAGGATGGCAAACCGGGTCCACATCATGTGTAGATGCTGCAATTTTCCCATTTAGGGAGGGATGAATTTTTTGTGATAAACCGAATCCTCACCAATCTGTTATTTCGATTCAACAGCGAAGGAACGATGAAGTCTTTGGAAACATCAAGACCTTGCGAGATGCTTCGTTTTACTCTGGATGACATGGTCTTCCAGGGCTTGCGTTACTATCCCTCGGAATTTTTCAAACATTAAGACAGCGTTTCGCCCATCCTCGCGCCCCAAAAATCCCGTCGCATTCCCCCTTCATCGGGATAAGGTTCCGAAAACTGAGTAGGACGGTTGCTGGACCAGCGACGCGAGGCCGAATAATTGCGTGGGCAGTAGGCCGGGCTTTAACGTGTGGGCTGGAATTGGCTAGAGTCTTCCCGGCCGGCATAGTGACCAAAAAGAGAAATATACGCCAACACCAACTCTCTATACCAGGCAAACGCCTTGCAGCGATTGTGTATTTGGTCCGATCAAATGCGAATTCATTTCCAATCGGGGGACAAAAGCGTGGACAGGGTATGTGAGCCAGGACCTGCTGATGAGGAGTACCGATGCCGGTTTATGGGAACAAAGGATATTCAAATAACCTGGGACCACGCACATGGAACCGTTCAACCGGAAGTATTGGTGGCCGACGGTGCAGAAAATATGGAATTATCATGGTGAAGCAGGGTACAGTAGGGCGGACTGAGAAGAGGGCAGTGAGACAAATACGGACAGAGCCGGAGCCGGGGAAAAAAGGCTCAGGCTCATAGCAGAAGAATTCACCATTCATTACCCTGAACTGCCGGCTCATGATCTGTTCACGGAGCCTGGGCGGTTAGGGTGGCTGCGTTTAAAGGGGGAATATTTTTGGGGGTTCAACCTAATCGATGAATACTGAATCTGATAAATCCAATCCACTCGTGGCGATTATCATGGGGAGCCGCAGTGATTGGGAGACCATGCGACACGCAAGTCTGATCCTCACGGAATTGGCCGTTCCCCATGAATGCCGGATTGTGTCAGCTCACCGCACACCTGATTTCCTCTTTGAGTATGTCGGATCGGCCAAAAGCCGGGGCATCCACGTGCTCATTGCCGGAGCAGGAGGAGCCGCACACTTGCCGGGAATGGCCGCGGCAAAAACAATTCTTCCGGTTCTCGGAGTACCGGTGCGGTCTCGAACCCTGCAAGGCTTTGATTCGCTCTTATCAATTGTCCAAATGCCAAAGGGCATTCCGGTTGCGACCCATGCGATCGGCGAGGATGGAGCGGTCAATGCCGCATTGCAGGCAGCAGCTATCCTTGCCGTATCTGATCACGGCATCGGCCAACGACTCAAGGCCTATTATGACCAACGACACACCCCTGCACTGGAGAAACCTATATGAATATCATCCTTCCGGGTGGAACGATCGGGATATTGGGCGGAGGCCAACTTGGTCGCATGCTGGCCATGGAAGGCCGCCGGATGGGGTATCGGATTGGCGTGTTAGATCCCGTTGAGAATTGTCCGGCCGCCCAGGTTGCGGATTTTTTTGTGCAATCAGAACTCACGAACACACAGCGCGTGATGGACTTTGTCTCTCAGGTTGATGTGGTAACTATTGAGACCGAACTGGTGCCTTGGATGCTTCTTGCCGACATTGAAACGGGTCAAGCGACCCGGCCATCCTCTTCCGTGCTCGCTCTCATCCAAGATCGACTGGTTCAACGAGAATTTCTTCAAGATCACAGCTTTCCACAAACTCCTTTTGCCTCGATCAAAGATCACGCCACCTTGACCGCAGCGGCTCAGCATGTGGCATTCCCGGCTATTTTAAAGAAGCGCCGTTCAGGATATGACGGTAAAGGCCAAATCCGGGTTGCCGGCGCGGAACATCTGAATGAAGCCTGGCGAGAATTAAAGGAAGTCCCGTCTGTTTTGGAAGCCGTCGCGCCCTTCAAGATGGAACTATCGGTCGTGCTGGGCCGCAGTCTTCAGGGAGATATTCAACTCTATCCCCTGGCTGAGAATGCTCATCGGCAGAACATCCTCCATACCACACGCGTTCCGGCCCGGGTGGCGGACACGATCCGGTTACGGGCGGAGGAGCTTGCCGTTTCCCTCTCAGAAGCGCTTGACTACTGCGGAGTCATGGCTGTGGAGCTGTTTCTTCTCGAGGACGACACCTTGTTGATCAATGAGATCGCTCCCCGGCCTCATAACAGTGGACATTTCACGTTTGGGGCCTGCGTGACGTCCCAATTCGAACAACATCTCCGCGCCATTTGCGGATTACCATTGGGAAATACCTCCCTCATGCATCCCGTCGTGATGGTGAATCTCCTCGGAGATCTATGGCAAAACGGACCGCCCAGGTGGGATCGACTTCTGGCTCATCCGCAGGTCCGGCTTCACCTTTATGGAAAAACACACGTCGCCCCCGGCCGTAAAATGGGGCATTTTCTTCTGATAGCGGACAATCCGGATCAATCCTACCAACAAGCCGAAAGTCTTCTTCAGGACATGATGAATGCAGATTCTCGGGAGAACAGTTTTCCTATCAAAAATTCAGCCAAAGAGCCTTTCCAAAAGCAATCCAGGCCATTAGAAACTCCGGCATGACTGCCGCCGATTTTTAATCAGGGTTCATAATGGCGGCTTGGCCCGATCATTATCATAATAAGACAAGAAAACCATGCCCACCACAAGAAGTCGCTCGACACCCTCCATATCGAAAGTGGCATGAATGGAGTTACATTGATCCATTGATCTCAAGCCCGATTTGTTTGGCATCAGTCAGAAAATATTCGCATCATAATACGGCACGATCCGTAGTGTGCCGCCCAAGGCCACGGTCTTACCGTGGGGCCAGGTTTGGCGCCTCTTACTCGGCCAGCTTGACCGGGGAGATAAAGCCGGAGGGTTTAACGGCGAGCACGGAACATTGCAACTGTTCAAGAATAGATTCTGCGGTATTCCCAATGAGCCATCCGGCGATGCCTGTTCGAGCGACCGTTCCCATGACCACCAGATCGGCTTCCAACTCCTTCACGGTTTGCGGGATGACCCTGGAGGGTATTCCTCGGCGCAAATGGAATTGAGGCGAAAGATGGGCGTAGGCCTCTGTGCCTATTTGGTCTCTTAACTGCTTGCCAAGGCGGGTAAACGCGCTTTCATGTCGCGAACGTTCCCCATCAACATAAGCCAGGACGGCTTCACTGTCGCTCCATGACCGCACCTTCTTCTCGAATGGGGCATCCCAAACATGAAGGACATTCAGTGAGGCGAATTTTGATATCGCGAGCGAACTGGAAAGTTCAAGAATCTGCCGGTTGAGGTTTTGTTCTGGTTCGTCAAGCATATCCGGGTCGATGTCGACAGCTGCCAGAATGCACGCGTAATCCGACTTATCCTCTGAGCGCGTAAGCCATACCGGACAGGGACAGTTGCGAAGCAGTTGCATGTCGTCACTGCCAAACAGCCGTTCGATGAAATTTGGATTTTCAGCAGGCTTGATCAACAAATCGTACTTGTGACGTAAAATAGCCCGAATAACTTCAAGATATGTTTTGCCCACCAGCACCTCCAACCGGATACTGAGGCGTTCCTTATAAGGCTCGACCAGGGACTCCAGCCCTTTTCGGCGCTCGCTCACCATGGCTGTCTGTAATTCAGCGGAGGTGTGTCCGCCGGGCAGCATCCCGATGCCCGCCGTGGGGGCTGGAATAACATCAATGACCGTCAGGTTCGCTTGATTGTTTTCCGCCACTGACACAGCCCGAGCTATCGACGGTTCCTGTGCTTCGGACACTTCGGATACGTAGAGAATATGTTTGAAGAGTTTCATCGCAATTTACCCCATTCCAGACAGTTAATCACACATCCGATGGCCGTGACATAGCCACCACTTCACGTTTTATCGCTCCTTCATCCGAAGTAAAACCGGACTACGCGCGTCCGACCTGTTCCCGAACCCATTCATGTACGATCCTGATCATGTCCGGTGTATGCTCGGAGAACACGTGGTCTGCACCTTCAATCTGTACGAGCTGCTTGGGTTCATTGGCTCTTGCGAAGATATCGAGCGAGTCCTGGAGGGGGACAACGTCATCCTCGGTTCCATGGACGAGCAGCCAGGGAATCCGGATCGACGGAGCACAGGTGATAACGGTACCGATGGCTGCGGTGTCGGCGATGAAAGCCTGCGACAGCGGGCACGCCGGCTCGTCCCACATGAAGCCCACACCCGGTGTGACGTCACTGAATTCCCGCCGGGCGAACGCGTCCGTATGGACCATGCCGGCTAGTGAAACGAGTCCGACAAGACGTGTGTCTTTGCCGGCCAGCAGAACGCCGACGGCTCCACCCATGCTGTGGCCGACATACAGGATGTTCCATCCGTCAAGCGCGTCGAACACGCAGCGCAGGTCTTCTACTTCCTTGGAGATCGTGGAGTCCTCGAAGCAACCTTCCGAATCACCGTTGCCGGAAAACGACAGCCTGAGCGACGGGATTCCGTCGTGTGAGAGGGCTTCTGCCAGCGCGACGATAAATGGGCGATCCTTATTGCCCGTGACGCCGTGCCCGAGAACCACGATGACCTTCCGACTTTTATCGCCCGGGTGAAAGGTGTAGTCGATCTTTTCACCTTCGATGTTGCGAATGGTTCCGAACATGATTCCTCCTGTAATCCGATAATATTTTAATAATCATCACCGGCATCAGTTCGAGCCCCGCCTGCTAAGAGCGACAGGGCTCGAAAACGGCCGATAGGTCGAGCGAAAGAACGTTTCGACCTAGTTACCGACAAGACAGGGCGCTCGACGTCAACCTTCCTTTCCCTGGAGATTGTTGGTTCCCGATGACGCTCACCCCTATGCCGTCCCCGTGTTGACAATCCATGCCAATTTTGTCCCGCGCAGGTCTTCTTCGTCCACCGGATCAGCGTTCTCCCCTGCCTCAACACGATCCTTTTCAAGAGAAATATCTTGCCAATTTGAACCTTGATTGTCCCGCTATCCACGAGTTGGGCCAATCGCGTCAGGACTTCAGTGGTGATATGGGTCAACTGTCTAGTGGTCGTCAACAGCTACCGCCTTCTCCACCTCCAGCCGAATCACACTTCTCATCGGCGCGCCCGCTTGGACGCCTCTTCTGGGCGGATCGACGAATATCTACTTTGCTGGACTCACTGAGCTTTGCCGCGGTACAGCTTGTAGCCTCTGTAGAGTAGCGCGCCGGCGATCCAAGTGAAGACTAGGACGAGTGGATAGGCTAACAGGGGCGGGAAGAACGAGAAGAGAATCCCCAACGTCAGTAGCATCACCCCCGCCGTCACCGTGATACGCGCTTCAAGTGGTTCGAGCACACGCCGGTTCGTGAACGCCGCGCCCACGGTATTGGCGAGGCGGAGAGCGCCTGCAGCGGCACGCCCGCCGCTCCCGCCGCCGCTGGAGAGTATTGGATGCGGATGGCGCTGCTCATTCGGCGCACGCAACTTCCGGTGAGCATCTAAAACCACCTCGGTCGCGTTCTCCAAGTCCTGCAGATACGTCTGCTCCATGAGGCGGGCGAAAGGTTCGTCTTCAACGACGACGTCCATCTCGCAATTGCCTAACCAACTGGCGAGGTTGAGATTCGTCGAACCGACGCGAGCCCAATGTCCATCGGCGACGGCCGTCTTCGCGTGCAGCATCGTTCCGTTCCATTCAAAAATTCGCACACCCGCTTCCAACAAGGGACGATAACCCGCTCTGGACAACAGCCTAAGAAGGGGAATATCGGTTGCGTTCGGCACAAGCAGGCGCACGTCAACGCCGTCGCTCGCTGCCGCACGCAACGCTTGCACATAGGAGGTCGTCCCGGCGTAATACGCATCGACCAACCAGAGACGTTTTCTCACAAGGGCCGCCATCAGGAGATCGACGCGAAACATCCCCGCCGTGGCCGGCACGCCAGCCACAACGCGAAGGGCCGTTTCGCCTTTTTGCGCGTGCACGTCTGGTTTGACCAGGTCGCGCTCAGGGATCGGCTCTCCCATCATCGCCCAGACATCTGCGAACGCCTGCTCAATGACGGCCACCGACGGTCCGCGCACTTGCACGCCGGTATCGCGCCACGGTTCAATCTTCTTTTCAGGCACACCGACCCACATCTGCCCAACGCACAGGCCGGTGACAAAACCCACCTCGCCATCCACCGAGATCGTCTTGCGATGGTCACGACTAAGCCAGCCAAAAGGTGAGTCCCAGCGCGGCGGGTTATAACAACGCACTTCCACGCCGCCCGCGCGCAAGCGGTTCCAAAAAGCGCGCGACGCTCTACCGAATCCGCCCATCCAGTCGTAAATGAGACGCACCCGCACGCCTTCCTGGGCTTTACTAACGAGTACGTCGGCAAACATTCGACCCGCATCATCTTCGCGAATGATGTAGTTTTCGAAATGAATGTACCGTTTCGCCCCGCGGATTGCATCGAGCCACGCCGGGTAATTCTCGCACGCGTCTTGGAGCAGTCGGATGGTGTTGCCTTCGATCAGAGGTGCGCCGGCGGCGCGCGAGAAAGCCTGGTTTGCAAGTGAGCGAATGGGTAATATCGCGGCGCGCTCACGGTTGGGAAGCTGTACGGCGGCGCCCATAGTCATTGTCCCTTCACATCGGCCTTGGGCCTGCGTCTCAAGCGCATTCGGGCTCACCGGTTACACTCCGCATTGGGCACCATTTGAACCAACGACCTTCATCGACAATTCTTTTTGCTTCTATCAAGAAACAAAGAATCCGACCTCCCGAGACGCGCATGAGATACGGGCGTCCCATGCCATTACGATTCTTTGCTAATTGAACCATATGCAATATTCGAATATTGGATAGGTGTGTTCAACCCATTGCCGTTTGACCTATGCTGCCGGCTCTGCTTCAAGCCATGCCCAGGCCTCTTTCTCCTGATCTTCCATTCATCGAGCAGTGATCTCGCAAGCAACCCCACTCTTTTATTCAGACGCTCCTCCGGAAGTGAGATTCAAGGTAATCTCCATTGCATCTCCCTCTACGGTAAGTTTTTTGGTAAATCCGGTTCGCTGCGCCAACTCCAGCATCCCGGTATTGTCTGTTAAGACTTGTCCGACCAGTCGCTCGGTTCCCCGTTTCCGACAATATCGGATCATTTTTTCCATCAATTGTCTCCCCAGGCCCTGCCCTTTCATATCCGAGCGCACCACAATGGCAAACTCCGCATTTTGATTATTGGCATCATTGATAGTCCGAACCACGCCAAGTGTTTCAGGACGTTCTCCTTCGGACGGCCAAATGGCAATGAACGCCATTTCCCGATCGTAGTCAATTTGCGTAAAGCGTGCCATTTGAGAATGCGGCAATTCTTGGATAAGCCCGAAAAAGCGAAATCGGATATCCTCCGGGGTTAATCGGGCGATAAATTCATGATGGGCAGGTTCATCCTCAGGCCGAATAGGACGGCAGAAGAGTTTTTCACCGGATTGGAGCGTGATCCATTCCTCAAGCTCTTGCGGATAGGGTCGAATGGCAAGATGGTGCGGACCCGATAAGCGAGAAGACGCAATCTTCATCCTGGCATCCAACGCCAGCACCCCATTTTTGTCGGCGAGAAGCGGGTTGATATCCAGCTCAACAATTTCTGGAAAGTCCTGCACCAGATGAGAAATTTGAATCAAGGTCAGGCAGAGGGCTTCAAGATCAACGGCTGGGCGTGTCCGAAAGCCCTGTAATAATGAGACAATTCTGGTCGAATGAATCAGATCGTTCGCTAATTTCATATTCAAAGGCGGAAGCGCCATCGCATGATCGTCCAACAGTTCGACGGCAATCCCTCCCTGTCCGAAGACAATGATCGGGCCAAACGCGGCATCAACCGTCGCGCCAATGAGTAATTCGTAGGCGCCGGGCCGTCGCGCCATCGCCTGTACCGTGACTCCACGCATCTCCGCCCCTGGATGAATGTGTTGCAATCGATCCCTCATCCCCTGAAATGCGGTTTCAACGGCTTGAGAAGATTCCACATCAAGCACCACTCCACCCACATCTGTCTTATGGGTAATGTCCGGAGAAAGAATTTTCAACGCAACCGGAAACCCGACCTGCTCCGCCAAACGAATGGCTTTCTCAGCCGTCGACGCAATATGTGTTTCCACTGTTGGAATACCATAGGCGGTGAGGATTGCCTTGGCTTCCGATTCATTCAGCAAAGACCGCCCCTGCTCAAGGACTTGCTCGATCACCAACCTCGCGGAAGAGACAGCCGGGCGAAATTCATGAGGAATAGAAGGCGGGGTCTCCATTAACGTTTTTTGGCGTTGAGAGTAGTCTATGAGATGGAGAAACGCCCGCACGGCTTTTTCGGGAGTGTCATACGTTGGAATCCGGGCTTCGGCAAACAGTTGGCGGGCCTGAACGGTTGTTTGGCCTCCGAGCCAACTGGTGAATACATTTTTTTTGGAGGACGAAGCGCGAACCGCATTCACCACCGCCAATGCGGCCTCCTCGCTGGTGATCACTGCCGTGGGGGCATGGGCCACGATGATCGCATCCACATCCGGAGCCTTCAGAATACTGGTCAAGGCCTGAGCATAACGTTCCGCTCTCGCATCCCCGACGATGTCGACAGGATTTCCGTGAGACCAGCTCGCCGGTAACAACGTTGTGAGTTCATGAATCGTGGCCTCAGACAAGCGGGCGAGAGAACCACCCCCTTCGGCAAAAGCATCGGCAGCCAGAACTCCCGGCCCGCCCCCATTCGTGACGATCGCTAATCGTTCTCCCCGCAACGGGCCGGCTCGTTCCAGCGTTTCCACCGCATCGAACAGTTCATCGATTTCAAACACCCGCAAAATTCCGGCCCGGCAGAATGCCGCATCATACACCTCGTCACGACCGATGAGTGCTCCGGTATGTGAACTGGCGGCCGTCGCCCCTTCCGGATGTCGACCGGCTTTGATTGCTAACACCGGTTTATTGCGAGCGGCGGCTCTGGCTGCAGACATGAACTTTCTCGCCTGTGTGATGGATTCAATGTACAGAAGAATCGCCCGGGTATCGGGGTTGCTGCCAAGATAATCCAGAACATCGCCCATATCGATGTCAGCGCTATCCCCGAGAGACAAAAAATGGGAAAAGCCGATTCCTTGAGAGCGAGCCCAATCCAACACAGCCGTGCAGAGTGCACCAGACTGAGAAACAAACGCCAGCGATCCGGGAAGAGCTTCCATATGGGCAAAACTGGCATTCAAATGCAGCCCGGGAATCAGGAGACCGATTGTATTCGGACCAAGAAGACGCATACCAAAATTTCGTGCAGTTTCAAGCATGATCGTCCATTCGGTGTCGCTTTCCTTTTCTGATGGCTTCGGTCTCATGCCGGCTGTCAGAATGACCGCAGCCCGGACTCCCCGTTCCCCTAATTCTTGAATCAGCCGGGGGATCGTCGGGGGAGGGGTGCACAGAATGGCTAGATCGGGACTCATCGGCAAGGCCTGCACATCGGGATACGCCAGCACTCCACACACCGCTTGATACTTCGGGTTCACCGGCAGTAGAGGACCTTCGAATCCCCCTTTCAACAGATTCTGCATCACGACACGTCCTACTCGATGAGGCCGATTTGACGCACCGATCACGGCAATAGAACGAGGCTTAAACAGGTACTTGAAATTTCGAATGCTCATGATACGTGCCTTTACTGTATTTACATATAAATATTGTCATACCCCTTTGCAATGCCGACGGCGCCAGTTGATACGGGGTCGTGTGAGGAAGTGAGAAACGGAACTATTCTCCTGTCCACTTCTGTTGGCACCAACGGGCGGCACCAGGATATGACTCATACGAGAAGACAGCTTTTTTGCTCACGCTTCCAGAAATTATTTTTTCCTTTTGCTGCGAATGACCGCCACCGAGGATCCGGCGCTACGGACCACCTTGTTGGACACGCTGCCCAAAATCATCCGCTTGACCCCCGTCGATCCTTGGGACCCCATTACAATAAGATCCGCCTTCATCATTCGCGCCGTTTTCAATATTTCGGTCGCAGGATTTCCATAGACCAACCTTTTTTGCGTCGTGAGGTCAGGGGAAGAGAGTACCGCTGAAGTCTGCTCAAGAAGTTTCATCCCCTGTTGCTCTTGTATTTCCAAAACTTCTTCTGCCAGCTTTGCAAATTCCTTTTCATTTTCCCTGCCGGTAGTCAACGCCCGTTCGGTTTCATACATGTGTTTTTTGATCACATGGAGAATCATCATATGCGAGGAATCCGGCAAACCCATCCCTTTGACAAAATCGACTGCCGCCCGTGAATCGGAGGATCCATCAGTGGCCAGTAGGATTTTCATCCCTCCATCATTCAGTAATTTGTGCGGCGTATTTCGCGCAATCAATACCGAGCATGGAGCTTCCTGTAATACCCATTGGCTCACACTGCCGAGAAAAAATCCGGCGGCTTTGGAATAGCTCCGTGTACCGAGAACCACCAGATCAATGCCTTTGGTGCGAATGGTTTTTAAAATCTCTTCTCCAGGAAATCCATGTTTCACCATAGAGTGAAACACCACATCCTGCCGCCGCAACGTGTTCTCGACCTTGCCCAAAAACCGCCGCGCCCGTTCATGGACTTCTCCCTGAACCTCTTGAACCTGCTGAGAGATTTTCAAAATCCTTTCCTTTGCCAGCCCCATGATCTTTTGAGGAACGGGATGGACATGGAGTAGAAACAGATGTGAACCAACGGGAAGAGATAACCTGGTGAGTATTCGAATAGCTCCTACAGAAATACGAGTTTGCTCTACCGCTAGCAGCACTTTCATCATTGGGCTCCTTTCAAATTTTTACTTGGAATGCGACCTGAACGGCCTAGTCTATCCTATGACACCCTCATTCTCTACTCAGTGGCCAAGGACTGATTCATCAATCTTCCCTCCTCCGCTTGAGAACGTCTCTTCCATTCTGGAAGTTGCGCGAAAACCGCCTGTCGTCTTCCTCAAATTCCGACAGATCTCCATGAAGAAACACCCACAACATCGACTCAGTTAGTCTTCAAGGACCTTCCTCATTCTCCTGAACCAGCCGGGAGGAACATGCCAGGTGCAGAGTCACTCCTCAATGGTTACAATGCGGTGGGGTGGAATTGCGGAGCATCTTTCTTGAGAATAGATCATAACAATACCGTCCTTGTCCGTCGTATCAATCAGCCTCATGTCCGTTGAAGTCCCATAATTTTTCAGCCACCCTTTGGATACCTGCCTACGATGCGAAACGGTTGGTCATGAATGGATATCGATAACGCATGCTTGATGACACCGAATACGTAAAAATCTTCGTGGCGCTCTTAGCCGTGATCAATCCTTTAGGCGCTCTCTCTATTTTCATCGCACTCACACCAGGAAAAGAGAAGGCCGCTCGGAAGAAGATTGCTAAGATTGCGGCATTCTCTGCGACACTGATTCTGTTAATGGCCTTAATCGCTGGGGAATGGATACTCGAAATTTTCGGGATCAGTGTGAGTTCTTTTAGAGTAGGCGGCGGGATCCTCATCCTACTCATGGCTATTTCCATGCTTCAAGCAGAATTGAGCCCGACAGTGCAAACCAAAGAGGAAGCGGAAGAGTCCAACAAGAAACACGATATTGCCGTCGTCCCGTTAGCAACCCCATTGCTGGCCGGGCCCGGTGGAATTAGCACAGTTGTGGTTGAAGCATATAAAGGCACCAACCTGGGACATGAATTGTTGCTAGGTTTGATCATCATAATTATTGGTTTTTGCCTATGGATGGCTTTACACCTGGCCCCCCTGATCTCACAACGTTTAAGCGTGACCGGCATTAATATTTTCACACGCATCATGGGCCTTATCCTGGCAGCCATCGCGGTAGAGATTATTGCCAACGGGTTAAAAGGATTGTTCCCGGCTTTGGCCGGATGAGACAAAATGAGTTGAGTGAGTCTGCATGAAATTGCAGTGGGCCAAGACTTACTCGTATTTCCGCAGATCTATCCCCCGCGACTCAACAGGAAATTCATTGTGGATCATTCTCAACCCACTTCTGCATTTAGAGCCATTTCGCCTTACCAGACCATTTTTTGACCTACATAAAGCTACGCATGGTCCAGTGGGTGTTGCCCCATGTTTTTCACCTCCGGAGATAGAATGCTGTACCAGAAAAAGAAGGGAGGGATAAGCAGGTGAGAGGCATCATGCGTCCAACATCCCCACAAGTCAGCCTCTCAATCAATCAAACAAAATCCGGGAAGGGGTTCCGCACATGAGGGGAAACCGATAACGGGCCGGAACCTTTCAATGCTTACGTGATGAACGTTTGGCTCTCATTGTTCTGCGCAGTAATCTTTGGCTCATGGATTTTTTGTTCATCCATTTCAGCCGGAATTGGGCCTTACAATTTCCCGTCCTTGACGACACATATCACGTCCTCTTCCCATTGATGGAGGTTTGCCATTTCCCGTTGATTTTGGGAATGAATCCTTTTTCCCGTTGTTAAAGGTAATCCTGAACCTGGAGTTGGTCACGTCCCTGATCTTGAGACCAAATAAGACTTGCAAAGCCCACCGATTGGTAGAACCCACGATATGAAAATGAAACCACAGAACATCTTCCTGGATATCAAATAAACACCTCCTCTTTAGAAAGGATGAAAGCGACATCATTTTGGATCAACGCCAATCTACCGACAGAAACAGGGAAAAATATTTTAGGAAACGGGCCCGTCATTCAGATCAAAAGAGGAAGAAGTGCAACCAGTATTCTGCAACTCAGCTAATTGATAGACCTCCTGGGCTATAATGATCTATCATTGGCCTCTATCTCTTGCTCGGCAACGAACCAATCATCGAGATCCTGTCCATGGTGCCCCCCTCGAGAGTGAAATAATTCATACGCCCGCCGGGCAATCCGCGCATGCACATTCCCATTGGTAGGTTGAGAGTTCATAGAATCGGTATCGCCAGGGATCATACTCTCCTGAACCTCCAAAGGGTCCTCTCTCATAGAGGTCTTTTTCCTCGATACGCTCTTTCGCTTGGCGGCGAAAGGAGACTGTCTGGGTGTCTCATCGGATGGTTGAACCGATCGTTTTTTCGCCATTAGGCCACCTCCACATGAGGAATTGTCTGTATGGGAGCCAAAGACCTTTGTAAAATATCGGAAGGAAATGCAGGCTCTTTCCCCAGAGTTTTAAGGGTCTGGACTATACGTTCGGGTTGTCCCCAATCGCTCCACAGCACTTCTTCGAATTCCATCACTCCCAGATGCTTAGGAATCCGTTGCAGCAATTCACGAGAAAAGTCCAGGACAGGCATGTCCCGATAGATCTCATGAAGCGTCTCATTTTCGTGAACGGTCCCAATCACCGTTCCTAAGCGTTCAAACCGCTCCATCATAGTCGGAAGGTTTTCCCAACCAAGTTTCCAGAGGGTTGCCACTTTTCCCACCATCACCAACGTATTCCAAAGCGCTCCATTTGCCATTGCCTGCTTCCCTTCAATGATGTTTGGTTTTTCAAGAAAAGAACCGGCCAGGCGAATACAAGACCCACTGCTCCAGCCCAGGACTTCGCTCAAGTTGATCCACCCATAGTCCAATTCAGGATGTGAAGGAGAAACCCCAAAAAGGATCAACCGATCCTGGAGAAAATGACTTGCGCGGATCCCACGCCTGACCGTCTCGACAAAACGAGCTTCTGGAAAGACAAAATGGTCGGATGGGAAAATGGCTACTGTGGCATCAGCGTCCCATGCCCGAACAAAGGTCAGCGGAAGGAACACTCCTGCGGCTGTTCCACTATTATGTGGCTGAACAATGACGTGTCCGGACTTCTCTCTCTCCATGGCTTCATTCAAAAACTCCCGATGATTCCGCCCGATCACCGTGACTTTATGTTCGGGATTTACTAATCGGTCTGCCCGGTCCAGCGTATGTTGGAGCATGGAGCGTTTTCCGACAAATGTACAATACTGCTTGGGCTTATGACCGCCCAACCATTGCTCGATAAACGGGCGGGTCCTTTCCCCTTCTCCCCCAGCTAAGACAACGGACCACAAATGATTAACCTGGGTACTCAGCATGTTGTTCCCCTCCTTGGGTCCTGAATGCCAAAGAAAAATAGGGTCTTTCCCCTTCTTCCCAGAAACTTTTGTAAAACATTCCAAAGAGGGAAGGAACTAGGAATTTCCCTAGTAAACCAGGAAAAAGTCCCTAGGTCCTACCGTTCCAGACATGACGCCTTACTCTGTCCTCTTGGGCGAAACGAAGGATCTCGTTGAGCCATAACCCCGTCGACCAAAGAAAAGGAGGGGTTTCAACCTTATCGGCTGTCCACCCGGAACTGCCACACACTCATTCCCGGTCGATTCCTCTGCGGCCCAGCGCAAGCCAATTGGTAAGAGCTTTGTGGATCTCACCCCTTTACCCAATGCCAGGCCTCATCGGTTTGATCTGGTGTAAAAAATTTCAATTGGACCTTGGGCCAAGGAACAGAAATTTTTGGTTCCCCCTTCAACATCCGTCGATTCCCCACCAACGCAATTCGCTGAAACTCATGAATGTGTTGAAGATGATCGATCATCTCTTCCCAAAAGGCTTGCCCATTCAGGCTCTCAAAGCTTGCCATATCACATAAGAAATTTATCGGCCCAACCTCCTGCATCAACGTTTCCAAGTATGTATTCAATAGATCATACTCTTCGGTCGACAATTTACCCTCAAACCGTATTCCCACACTTCCTTCTGCACTTTCATCTAAAATCCGATACATACGATTACCTTTCACCTGTGAGCCAGAAAGTCGTTACCAGCCCCTCTGGCTCATTTCCATAGAAAAACACACCGTTTAATGGCTTAACTTTTTCTCACTTTTCTTCACTGGCACTTCCATTGCCATAGAAACATTTCACCTGTCCCTGAATGGATATAGTCCCGCTCATCTTTTTCTAGCGAGGGTTATGCCAGGGGAAAGGCTCTGAGCAATTCCCTTTTTTTATAGTGGTTTCTGAGAGGTTGGCAAAAAGCGGAAGATCGTCCCTTGGCCAAAACGCTACAGGGAATGTTGGGGAACTGTTGAAGTTTGCAACAACGATTGGGAGAATGCGGGAATCAGACCCGTTGGTCACACCCAAGATTAATTATGAGGAACCCAGGCAGGATTGAGCCCTTTAAAGGTGTATCTCCCCTCAAGACAGTCGGGAATCCGAGCAGAATCAGCACAATTGATTTCCTGTACCGACAAGTGAGGCTCAAATGTCGGCACATCAGACCCATCGAAGCCCAGCCTGATGGAATAACTTTGGGCTTTCACCAGCCTGTTCACCTTTTCACCTTATTTGGCAAATTCAACTTCGTGTGTCATCAGAAGTATTACGGGTTTTGACTTTTATGCAGACCAGATCACATGTCAGGAGAGAACGCCTCCATTATCAGGCTTCAACTGGATCATGAATGACCTCACCACATTCCCGACACACCAGGTTCCCGATTCTCCTGCCTTCTTCGTTGTAATGATTATCCACCATGCGTTGATGAGCGCAGATTACACTCTTCCCGTTTTTTTTTGATGCCATCGACCTCATCTGACTTCATACTTTCCTCTCCCACGGATTTTCCGCCTCCCGCATAGGGGTTCAATTTTCAATTAGGATCCGCGCCTTGATCAGGCCACATGGAAATAATGGGGGACCTGTTCCTCAATCTCCATTTTCGTAATGATCTCGCGACAGACTTGCTTGCGAGATGTGAGATGAAACGGTTTTAAGATACAGCCTTGCGCTCCTTCCCGGAACAGTTTGCGGAGGACACGTTCGTCAGAACCACCCGACATCATCAACACCCGCATTTGATGCCCCAACCATCGCGATTCACCCAGCATGGTCCGACCTCTCTAATGGACATTTGCATATCAACCAGAAGGCCATACACACGATGCCGCTTCACCACGTCCAACCCTTCACGCCATTTTTCGATATCCCGCCACCTTTTTCGCTGAGATGACCCGTCCTCCGAATCATGCACACGTTCACACCGAACGCACCAACAAACCGGCTTGGGACAGGCAGAGGAGGATATGGTGAAACAATGTCGTAACCAATGTCCTGGGCGTGAGGGGGATGGCTTCGGAGTTCATCAGGTCTTTCGTCAATATGGAAGATGTAGAAAAGTGATTCATGAGCACGCCTCTTTTGTATAAACGGGTCTCAAAGATGAAACCATCAGATGCTTGGAGTTTGATGACCAAAAAAAGATAGGATAACGATCGGAACAAAAAAAAGAACTCGGGATATTCCAGGTTCTACGATAAAACATCCCTGGCTTGGAAAATCCGAAGAATGGCTTATTCAGGTGAAACGAGGCCATGGACAATCGCATACCTCGTTAACTCCGCCGTGCTATGAAGATTTAACTCCCGGATTATCTGGGTTCGATGAAATTCAATGGTTTTGGCAGACACATTCAAGATCGTCGCAATTTCTTTGTTGGTGTGGCCCTCGGCGATGAGCTGTAGCACTTCCCGTTGTCGGGGCGTCAACAAATCCGTCTCGGTGTGGGGAAACGACATTTCTTGACTGAACGTACCCAGAAAATCTTTGGCAATGGCCGGCGTCACATAAAACTGTCCTTTCATGACCGCATGGATCGCGAGCATCAATTCGGAAGCCGCAGACCGTTTTAAGAGAAACCCGGAAGCCCCGATTTGAAAGGCTTCCTTCGCATAGAGCGGATCCGCATGCATGGTCAGAAAAATCAACTTAATCGTTGGAAATAATTTCTTCAATTGGCGGCCCGCATCCAGTCCATTTAATTTTGGCATGGAAATATCTAAGACAATCACATCCGGTTCCAGCTTTTGAGCAGCCTGAAGGAGGGCCCGCCCATCCTCCACTTTCCCCACAAGATCACAATCCTCCTCAACCAGTTTAGCCAGGCCTTCCAAGACCAAGGAATGGTCATCAGCTAATATGACACGAGGTTTGGTTACCATACCCAATGCCCTATGCTGCAATACCTTTGACGTACTCGAAAAGACACTCCCAACTCCTTTTTCTTCATGCGTTATTCCCTCCCCTACTGTCATTCTTGACACTCTGGAAATCCATCCCCGCCGCTGAATACGGCATAACGATCACGTGCGACTTCAAGCTCGAGTCGAGTCCGGCATAATTCCTCATTTTGCATCTCCGGAAGAGGTTGAACCCCTGCCGGCGATACCCCTATTCCCTCGACGGGTAAACCATCCTGAGGTTTTTTGACATCAGAAGAAGAACGAGAAGATTTTTTATCCCTGGAGGAAAGCCTGGGATGTGTTGGTGGGCCTGGGGATTGCATCCCGACTAGACGCCCGAGAGTGGCTTTCTTGATGAAAGGGTCGCCTTTCCCGGACTGTTCAGTTCGCCTCTTGGATTTTGGGGGCTTATTTGACTGAGACATGAAAGCTTTTCCCTTAGGGGTCAGTTTTCAAGCACCTCACAGGGCCCAATCATATTCATTTTGCCCAGAAAGGTACAGCTCTGCAGTTATCCCCCTTCATTAGGCCTGCCCTACTAATGAATTGCATTGGGCATCGGTCCGCGAATTTCCTTAAATGGATCTCACCACTCCCACTATGGGTATGATGGAATCGAAAGATGCAACCCCCGGTGAGGAAGACTGGGACGTCCAATTCTAGAGGTGTGGGGAAAGATGCTACACTTCCTTTGCTATCCTTATGAATATTTCCCTTCTTTCCTAACTTTTACTCAAGCAGATCGAGATCCACAAACAAAAATTTATCACTTTTTCTTCCTGACGGCCTTCAACGTTTCTCCACCCTCTCAACGGAATATGATTCCCTTTCTCCAATCCACTCTTTTTGAAACGTATTCTTTTAGACCACAAATCAGTAACTGGCACAAAGTTTGATACTACCTTCTCAATCAGGGGGGAACCAAAACGTCATTTTGCCAAAAAATTGTAAATTGATAGACACAAATGAAATACGCCACTCATTTATTGCTTTAACAACACGCTGACTGCAGGAGGTGACTCAATGGAATGTCCTCGCTGTCATGGTTTAATGGTCATTGATGCCTGTTTGAATCTGGAAAATGTTCATCACACTGTCTGGATTCATGAATGGCGATGTTTGAATTGTGGAGAAATATCTGATCCGCAAACTTTGGCAAATCGCGCTCCACGCCAACAGGATGTCAGCAACCGACTCCCCAAGAGGTTGGGTGAATGTTTCAGTCACGCAAAGGATACCCCATGAATCATCTCCTTACACTTGTTCTGCGGAACGGGAGCCTCGCATTGCTTGTTATAGGCATGGGAATGAGTTCGGGATGGGCCCAGGAACAGAATGTCATAGCCGGAGGCAAACAGCTTTTTCAAAAATTTTGCGCATCCTGCCATGGTAGTCAGGCCAGAGGAAATGGCCCTCTTTCTGAGTCTTTGAAGACCAAGCCGGCGAATCTGACCAGGTTATCAGCCAACCATAGGGGCTCATTCCCCTTTTGGCAGGCCTACCGCATGATCGATGGACGTGATCACATTCCGAGCCATGGCACCCGTGATATGCCGGTGTTTGGAATCTGGTTCCGGATACCGGATGACGAAGTCTCGATTGAAACCGAGTGGGCCGACCAGGTACGAGGGCGAATCTGGCAACTGTTGTCATACCTGGAATCTATTCAGGAGCCATAAAAATGACTGTGAAGGTACTAGCTATCCATAGAGGCCAGGTAATCCACATCCCTACAGATGAACAAGCAGGAGGACATGATGTATCAACCACACAAACACATTGGTTTGCTGAGTTTCATCCTCATAATGGCCTTGCCCATTTTGGGATTAAGCCAGGAAGTTCCAGGCAACCCTCAGAACGGGAAAGTTCTGTTTGAAAAACATTGCGCGAATTGTCACGGAGAAAAAGGGACTGGTGATGGACCGGACACCAAATTTTTGTTGGTACAGCCCGCAAACTTTCACTCCTTGGAATCACGATCGAAAACCGATTGGGAATTAATGAATGTGATCACTTTTGGAGCAATATTTTCTCCTATGCATGGGTGGTCAGAGCGGTTGACGGAAGATGAGCGCTGGGATGTATTGCGATATATCAGATTTCTTGCTCCATTTAACCCCATCGCCAACCTTTACCCTTTACCGGAGACTCACGGGTAAAAACTCGACGAATGCAGCTAAATCGGGTGTCCACCATTCATTTTCCCATCAAGGAGATTCAGCCATATCGGACATGTTAAAAGTTATCGAAGTGTTAGCCGAATCAGACAAGAGTTGGGAGGATGCGGCTTCGCACGCCGTGATCCAGGCAGCTAAAAGGGTGCACGGCATAAAATCAATTTACATCTAGGATATGGAAGCCAAAGTGGAAAATAACAAGAGTTCCAAATATCGAATTAACGCCAACATTTCTTTCCTGCTGGATTAGAAAGAACAGAAGGACAGGTGGATTCCCGCTCCTGGTCATCCTGCCCCATTCGGCAAGCCTGCTCTGAGCGTAGTCGGAGGGGTTCAGGGCCAGGTCCACGGAAGTACCTGGCTGAGCCCTAGCGCCATCAACCCGGGCACAGATCCTTCACGATAAACTCAGGATGATAACAGGGGAATGACACGCATGGACGGCCTTGAGTCTTCAACACGGTGGGAACATTTTCCCCATGAAGCGGATATGGGCATTCGCGGGTTTGGAATCACGAAGGCCCAAGCCTTTGAACAGTCTGCGTTAGCGCTGACGGCTGTGGTCACGGATCCCCAACGGGTGGCTGCTCAAATGGAACGCCACTTCACCTGCGAAGCACCGGATGATGAGCTCTTACTGGTCGATTGGCTGAATGCCCTCATCTTTGAAAT
This sequence comes from Nitrospira sp. MA-1, assembly GCA_032139905.1. NCBI lineage: Bacteria > Pseudomonadati > Nitrospirota > Nitrospiria > Nitrospira sp. MA-1. Next base: position 687,497 of record JAQJDB010000007.1, on the reverse strand, counting down.
GGCATGCGGGCATATGGTATTTGCGTGGTTTGACGTCACCATCACCGATCGTCATCTGAAGGGCATCGCATATGGGGAACCAGTCGATCGCATGAAACATGAACCAGCCGTAGAAATAAAGGGGGCGACCTATACCGAGCTGTTTGTCAGGCGGATTGAGGGAAACGGTTGGGTTGCCCAATGTGTCGTTGATGTCTAGTCCTGGGAGTTGAATATTGCAGGCATGGTAACCGACTAGGTCGGGGTACCGATTGATCCACTCTTCCTTTTGCGAAAAACCGTATGGACCTGAATCTCCTATCCCGAGTCTCTGCGTATGAATGGCACATCCCTCAAAAGGGAAAGATGCGCGTGCCGGGAATTATTTACGCCGATGAGTCACTCGTTCGCGACATGGATCTTAAGGTCTATGAACAGGTCGTCAATGTGGCCACACTCCCGGGAATTGTCCAAGCCTCGTTTGCCATGCCCGATGCGCATTGGGGGTACGGGTTTCCGATAGGCGGAGTCGCCGCCTTCGACCCTCAACAGGGAGGAGTGGTGTCTGCCGGCGGTGTCGGGTTTGATATTTCCTGCGGCGTACGGACCCTCTACACCGGTTTGCGTACAGACGATATCACCCCCCTGAAAGAAAAACTGGCGAACCTCTTATTTGCGAAGGTGCCCGCAGGCGTGGGTAGTACAGGGCAATTGCGCCTGAAACCCAAGGAAATGGATGACATGCTCGCTGGCGGTGCCCAATGGACAGTCCAACGAGGCTATGGGACAGCAAACGATTTATCGCGCATTGAAGAACATGGCTGCATGACCGGGGCAAAACCCGGGTGTGTGTCTGACCATGCCAAGAAACGCCAGCAGGACGAAATGGGTACATTAGGATCCGGGAATCATTATTTGGAAATTCAAGAGGTCGTGGAAACCTACCACGACCCTTTATCGGAAAAACTTGGTATCCAGGCCGGGGATATTCTGGTCAGCATTCATTGCGGTTCACGAGGGCTTGGGCATCAAATCGGCACCGAATACCTCAAGAAAATGGTGGTGACGGCAAGCCAATATGGCATAACGTTGCCGGACCGCGAATTAGCCTGTGCCCCGATCGACTCTCCCCTGGGCCAGGAGTATTTAGGGGCCATGCGGGCGGCGATGAATTGCGCCTTAGCCAATCGTGAAATTATCACCCATTTAGTCCGTCAGGCATTTGTAGAAATCTTTCCTCAGGCGGCCTTACCCTTGCTATACGATGTGTCACATAACACATGCAAAGTGGAGGAGCACCAGATCGGCGGCCGGAGTCGACGCATCTTTGTCCATCGGAAAGGTGCCACGCGTGCGTTCGGTCCCAGACATGCCGATATCCCTCCTGACCTCCAACCTTTCGGTCAACCGGTCCTCATCGGTGGAACCATGGGCACAGCCTCTTATCTTCTGGTAGGAACGAAAGAAGGCATGGGTCTGGCCTTTGGATCGGCCTGTCATGGGGCAGGACGGAGTATGAGTCGACATCAGGCCACTCGCCAATGGAAGGGCCACAGAGTCATTCAAGATTTAGCAGCTCAGGGAATCCTCATCAGAAGTCCTTCGGCGCGAGGAGTGGCCGAAGAGGCACCGGGTGCCTATAAAAACGTCACCGCCGTGGTGGATGCGGCCGAACAGGCGCACTTGGCCCGTAAGGTGGCGAAAATGCGCCCGTTAATCTGTATTAAGGGCTAAGGGCTCGACCATCTCAAACGACTAAAACCAGGACGTCGCATTCGCATCATTCATCAACAAAAGGGGAATTTGTTATGGATCACGCACAACGAGAACAGAGCCTTCTCCAGGTCTTGGAAGCCTTCACGAAGGGGTTGACCTCCTTAAAGGAGGCGATCGCCCTCGTCCATTCCGCGAACGATCACCTGCCGCCAGGCGAACAAAGAAAAACCATTCAAAAAAAGATTGAAGGAGCGGAACGGATGATCCAGGTTGGTCATGCGGCCATGGGACAATCCCTGGGCTTTCAACTCTGTCACTGCACGTGGCCACCTCAAGTGATGATCAGCAGTCACTATTCGAATGAAACGAAGGTTGAACGATTCACCTGTCCCAATTGCGGGAAAACACTTTCACTTCATGGTCGACAAGCACCGGGGGAGGCTCTGACCGCCTTTGACCCTTATGATGTGTATTAAGGTGCAATGCCTTTTGACCGGTTTTGAAAAGTAAAGAAGGAGAATCATCGGCATGAAGCCAGTTACCGCAACATCTGAATCCTACATCCTCTGGTTTGAAGAAATTGGCTTGCAGGATATCAGTCGAGTAGGAGACAAAAATGCCTCTCTTGGCGAAATGTACCGGGAGCTCACTCCCCATGGGGTCAAGATCCCCAACGGTTTCGCCATCACGGCTGAAGCCTATCGCTATGTGCTTCGTGAAGCCGGACTCGACAGCAAAATCCAACAGATCCTGGGCGACCTGGACACCGGCGATATGTCTAACCTCCGGCAACGGGGGCGACACATCCGACAAGCGATTATTGGAGCCACCCTGCCACCAGCTCTGGTCCAGGCCATCGAGGAGGCCTATGACCACCTGAGTGACCAATCCACCGAAGGAGCCGACGTCGCCGTACGAAGCAGCGCGACAGCAGAGGATTTACCCGATGCCAGTTTTGCGAGGCAACAGGAAACCTATCTGAATGTTCAGGGCCATCAGGCACTCCTCGAAACCTGCAAGCGGTGCTTTGCGTCGTTGTTCACCGACCGGGCCATTTCCTATCGAGTCGACAAAGGGTTCGACCATCTCCAAATCGCGCTGTCTATCGGGGTGCAACAAATGGTGCGTTCCGATCTGGCCTCGGCAGGCGTCCTCTTTACCATTGATACCGAAACCGGATTCCCTGATGTGGTCCTGATCAACGCCTCCTACGGGCTTGGGGAAAATGTCGTGCAGGGCGCGGTCAATCCTGATGAGTATTATGTTTTCAAGCCAACCCTCAAGCAGGGCTTTCAGCCTATTCTTCATAAAATTGCAGGAAGCAAAGAATTTAAACTGATTTATGATATCGGCGGGAGCAAGATGGTCAAAAACGTGCCGGTCCCCCCTGATGACCGAAACCGTTTTGCCATGAACGATGAGGAAATTCTCAAGTTGGCCCGATGGGGTTGCCTCATTGAAGACCATTACAGCGGGAAAAAAGGCCGGGCCTGTCCCATGGACATCGAATGGGCCAAAGACGGACAGACGGGTGAGCTGTTCATTGTCCAAGCCCGGCCCGAAACCGTTCAGTCCAGAAAAGATCCCGATGTGATGGAAACCTATCACCTGACAAAGCGGGGACAGGTTCTCATTCAAGGCCGGAGCGTGGGAGAGAAAATCGGTCAGGGCTTGGTCCGGGTGATCACCCATATCCAGAACCTGCAGGACTTTCGAGAGGGAGACGTGTTGGTCACGGACAAAACCGATCCGGACTGGGAACCCATCATGAAAAAAGCATCCGCCATCGTGACCAATCGCGGAGGTCGGACCTGCCATGCGGCGATCGTCAGTCGGGAACTCGGTCTTCCCGCTATCGTGGGGGCAGAGCGAGCGACCGAAGCCCTCAAGGACGAGCAATCGGTGACGGTCTCCTGTGCCGAAGGTGATACGGGTTTTGTCTATGAAGGTCGGCTTCCGTTTGACGTGGAACGGGTTTCCCTGAAAAATTTGACGCATTCTCGTACCAAAATCATGATGAATGTCGGAAACCCGGAGGAAGCCTTTTCTCTTTCCTTCATTCCCAATGAAGGCGTTGGGCTGGCCAGGGAAGAATTCATTATCAGCACCTTTATTAAAATCCATCCCTTGGCATTGCTGGAGTATGGAAACCTGAAGGATGCGGACGTGAAAGCGGAGATTGATCGTCTCACGACCGCCTATCCCGACAAAACACAATACTTCATCGACAAACTCGCCCAAGGGGTCGGCATGATTGGGGCAGCCTTCTACCCCAAAGATGTGATTGTCCGCATGAGCGACTTTAAGTCGAACGAATACGCGAATTTAATTGGCGGCAGAGCGTATGAACCGACAGAAGAGAATCCCATGCTCGGATTTCGTGGCGCATCCCGCTACTACGATCCCCGCTACCGGGACGGCTTTGCCTTGGAATGTCAGGCCATGAAACAAGTCAGGGAGGAGATGGGACTCACCAACGTGAAACTCATGATTCCCTTTTGCCGGACAGTTGAGGAAGGCAAAAAGGTTCTCGAAGAGATGGCCAAGCACGGACTGAAACGTGGCGATAAAGGTTTGGAAATTTATGTGATGTGTGAAATTCCGAGTAATGTCATTCTGGCAGAAGAATTTGCCGAAATCTTTGATGGATTTTCCATCGGCTCAAATGATCTAACCCAGTTAGTACTGGGTGTGGACCGGGACTCAGAAATCGTGGCCCACGTGTTTAATGAGCGTAATCCCGCAGTCAAAACATTCATCACCCAGGTCATCAAAGCGGCGAAGGCCAAAGGGCGGAAGATCGGCATCTGCGGCCAGGCTCCCAGTGACTATCCCGAGTTTGCCCAGTTTCTCGTGGAGCAGGGCATCGACAGTATCTCCCTGAATCCCGATGCTGTCCTGAAAACCACGGTCAAGATCCTGGAAATGGAAGAGCCCTTGGGTCAGTAAATTCAACCTCCTGATGTCCCGGACGTTTCCCGGCCCCACTACCAAACGGGTTCTTTGAGGAATCACGTGAACCGGCTTTGGGCATTATTGTTCATTCCCATTTTTTCCTCATTCAAGGTGTGTTGGTCTCATCCAAATGAATACACGTTTCATTTACCAGTCTGGCCTTCAGTCTTTTTAGTCAGTGCATCCGTGTTTGCAAATGCCATGGAGTTGATAATAAACGATAGACCAAATCTCCTCATCGGAAAGCAGATGCTTAAAAGGCATATGAGATGTCCCCGGTACCCCCAATTGAATAATAGAAAAAAGTTCTTGTTTGGTTAGAGGTCGTCGCACGGCGGTCTGGCCATGACAATGCATACACCTGGCAACCCCCTCATATAAGGCTTTGCCCTGTTGAAGTCGTTCTTCGGAGGGTGGCAGGGCGTCGGGTTGATCACCATTCAGAATGGTCCCAGGATGACCGGGTTCAACCACTGAGAGGCACATAATCATCACAAAGGCTAGGGTTCCTCCATAAAAGCTTTGCTTCATCCCTCCATCTTTAATCAATCTCATCAGATTATTTCCTTTTTGAATCATACAACATCAGGATCGTCACATCGCCCTCAAAGGTTGTTGTTGGTCACCCTGGTCTGCCCTCCCTTCCCCAGACCGGCCAGCGCATTCATCTGACCGGTCCGTCAACATTCCGGGAACATACGGGACATTTGTCATGTGAGCGGTTCAAAACTAACCTTTCCGGTTCCTTTTGCCATCAGTCCGGAATCTCAATGGAGAAGTTTCCCCGCGCAACAGGAAGGGAACCAGTTGGCATTCGAATAATTTTTCAAGCAATTCATTGGTTACTTTATAGAACCTACTTTACTTTAGTAACTAGTTACTTATCTTAACTTATAAAACCGGCCAAAGACAAAAATGGTTATAATCTTAAGGAAGGTGCACAATGGGAGAATGCGAACGCTGCAGAGGATTCATGGTGAGAGACAGTATTTTTAACGTGGACGGACAGTTTTTAGAAATTGAAATGGGGAGATGCCTCAATTGCGGTCATGTCGTCGATCTCGATTTCCTGAAAACCCGTCAAATACCAAACGGTAGAATTCCAGCAAAGCAGGAAGGGGTGCTTGTCTGAGCGCCACATCTTTGTCATTCCAAGTGCATTGCGTGAAGAACGCGAAAAGGAGTTGCCAATGACAGAAATCATCGGAGGGAGTGCTGCCTATCAGTATATAGGGTCGGTCATGATCATGGCCGGTTCCCTGTGGGGATTGTTCTCGACCGCCAGAATGATCCCGCTATTCACACGAAGCCTCACGCGACATTCCAGGAATATACCCGGCGTGAAGGATGTTCCCTAACAACGCACTTCATGAATGCGACGGAAAAAGCAACGTTGGTTTCCTCGGGGAAATTAAATATTTCAAGAGTCTGTGCGATACCAGGGAGGTAATGATGAATATGATTCGTCCGACGATCCAACAGAGGATCCACCAGCTTGCCGGAATGATTGCTCACGTTGGCCAGGCCGCGATTGTGAGCATGATCCTGGCTTTTTCGTTGGGGACCCCCTATCTGCTTCAGGCCGAACCGGCTTCCCAGGCTATGACCAAGGAAAAGGCCATAAAGCTGGGAGAAGACTTCGGCATCATCGTCGGAGAAGTGGACGAAGAGATACGAGATTATTTGGGCTTAGAGCGCGCAAAAGGCGTGGTAGTCTTTGAGGTAATCGGGGGAAAACCAGCGGCTCTTGCTGGAATAAAACCCCGGGCCCTCATCAAGGAAATCAATTCCGTCGAGGTAACTACCCTGTTGGATTTCGGACTGGCTCTCCAGGACGCGTTGCCCACAGAAAATTTTTCCGTGGCAACGTATGAACCATCTGACCCCGACAATCAGGGCATCAGTGGCGGAATTAACTTTCACTTTGTTCGAGTTGAAAAAAGCTAAACCAGCTTCCGGTCCTTCTTGAAATCGTGAGCGGAATTGCCGCGTCAAAGGCCTGATGATGCCAGGACCTCCAAGAAGGGAGAAACACATTCCTTTTCGCATTCATGAATTTCTCGACCTCTCGATCTAATCGGGTGGAGTCCTTTCCCGCAGGAAACTACTCATCTTGGATTAAATTTCAGGAAAAGCCGTTCAGGCTACACCAGACACAGATGTCTTTCCACCCGTGTTGGATTCTCTTCTCACGACATGTAGGGCCTGGCGACGGTAAACACACTTTCGAGAAAGCGTTTGGTCGAGGAGAAATTCCCATCAGGCGACTTTCCGAGCCGATTGAAAGAGGGAATGTCTCACATCCCTCCATATCCGGGGAATTTCCTCGTCCAACCAATCTTTGGCGGTAGCAACGATCGCCTAATTTTTAGGTGTAGTTCTTCCCTTTTTCAGAGGAGGCATCACGGAATCGTTAGATACCGCCTTTCTCCTTTTTGCTTCTTTCACCTGAACGCTGGAGTTCGCCGTCTTTGTCTCCTGATCCTGCCATCGGTCAGCCAAAGTATTGATTTGATCCAGAATGGTGGTGAGTTCACGACCTTCCGTCGTGAGTCCATAGGTCACCTGGAGGGGAATTGTCGATGCTTGGCGACGGAAGATAATTTCAGCCTTCTCCAACGATCGCAATCGCTCCGTCAACATTTTCGATGAAATGCCCGGCATTTGACGCTTGAGCTGGCCAAAACGGGTTTCTCCATTGGTATGCAAGCGGCAAAGAATGTAAATCGTCCACGGCCCGGCAAGAATGCGAAGGAGAGAGTCCAACGGACAACCGAAAGAACTTGGTGGCAACTTCATGGTTACTTAACAGTATCTACTTTACTTTTGTAACTAGTTACTTATCTTAACCAGCAGGAAATCTCAGATGCAAGTCAACGTATCCAAAAGGAGGAAATATGTTCATGACGACTGATCAGATGAGTGCAGAGAGGACGATGAAATGCCACCGGTGCGCAGGACTGTTAGTGCGGGATTGCATTTATAATCTCGATGGTCAGTTTCATCATCTTGAGGTCTTGAGATGTCTCAATTGCGGAGATACGGTAGATCCGACCATTCTCAAAGCCCGAGGAATTAAAAATGGGAAGCGGGGAAGAATGGAACTCCAGTTTTCCTCAGGGCACGTTCATTAAATAAAAATGTTCGACAGAAAAGGGGTGGAGCACAGCATAAAAGCCCAGTGACAAAGAGACCGGGATGAGAAGGAGTATTGATGCGTGCGGGTGAAAATTGAGAGGGACGTCAGCCACAAAGAGTTGCGCTCTGTGCTCCTAGAAGGATTCGGGTCCCATTGATTCTTGTGCGCAAGAAAAAAAAGAACCCCATGGAAAGTGAATTGCCACACCAATTTTTTCACGGCAGGTAAAGAGGAAACGCGGACTAAAAACTTATTCATTCCCACCGAATGGCTATTTCAACCTTTTCTTCAGGCCATAAACCAAGCCGCGGTTAGAGAAAACACATTCTTTTCCGAGGGAAAATCGAAAGTTCCTTCTACCGAAACCCTTTCGCCAGCATTGTTCTCTGTGACAAATTGAAAGGTGCCTTTAATCGTACTGGCTTCTGGAGATAATCGGTCAGGTGAAAAGCTATCCAACGTCATTGTGCCCTCCGTATTGTTTTGGTACGCAATGGATTGTCCTTTTTCAACCGCTTCTATCTGGACATCAAAATTCTGACCTACCTTTAGTGGATCGGGGGCCATCAGGTTATAGTGTCCAGGCTGGGCTCCATCCGGGATCCGGAATATAATAAAGAATTCTCTCCCTTTCATGTCATCCCTAGGTAGATTGTTCACGAGCATATAATACCCTGGGCGATTTCCGGAAACCGTACCTTCCTTTGGAGGCAGATATGTCACAATTCCATCTCCCCATATGTCTGCATGAACCGCGTTGTCTACATTTGCAATGAATGCGGAATGTTCGCTCCTGGGCTCGGGAGTACTCTTATCGGTGGATGATTCAGAACACCCGCCGATGAAACCTGTCGTGAAGATAAAACTTAATATGATAAACCTTGAAAATTTTACTATCATGACTTTTCCCCTTCTTCGGGTTTTTCCTAGGATGCAGCTACTTACACCCCTATAATTTCCGATGATTAGGGAATTGATAGGTGAATGATTGTTTAATGCCCTCGTTGTAGTGCAATCATAAATTCATCCTGAAGACCCGGTTCACTTTGGATCGTGTGAAATATTAAATTGTATTCTTCAACCGAAAGCCCATGCTTCGCGACAGCCTGGGTCATTTTTTGGTTTGCTTCTTCCTGCAACGCATCACTTTGACCCGGCTCGGATTGAAGAATCCGCTGGGCATATATTTCACTGAGCTCCGACACTTCTTTGTAAGCTCCGGCAAAAGGTTCAAGATTTTTTCGAACCATTTCCTCTGGTGCAGATTGAGAGGAACCATCGGCGGCAGGTAGAACGGCCGCTGGCATCAATAAACAGACAAAGGCGAAACAAGCCACAATACCAAAATTTTTAAGGTTCGATTGTTGGGATTTCATAATCTTCTCCTTGTAGGATTGGTTCATCATAGGTGTAAAAATTTTGAATACCGCTTTCAAACATACATTCCTTTTCGGTAAAGCACTCTTTCTTAATTTTCTATCCCCAACCCGGCTCCGGTTAGGGCTCGAATAAGATCATGTCGGGTCAGGGAGCCGATGACTCGTCCTTCTCTTGTTATTGGTATTATTTGTAATTCTTCGTCCTGAAATAATGTGACGACCGCAGAGATGGGTGTCATTTCCGTTACCGTGGAAGTCCTATCTTCTGTCATGATGTCCTCAACTTTTACCTGCCTAATATCCTTCCCCGAATACAAGGCATTAAGGATTTCTGACTCTCCAAGGAATCCCGCTAAGTGCCCTTCGTCGTCGACCACAGGAGCCACCACCAGATGACTGGATAAAATATCCATAATGGCGGAATTTCCCTCTGATTGAGCCAGATAGATCGTCATATGAGTTGGTACGATATCGCCAACTGTTGAATAACCGGTTGCAGACATTCCCGCTATAGTCGTCATCACGCCCCCCCTTCTCTGATTTATTCTAAAAGTTTTGTTGATCCACCTTTGTCGTTCTGACCCATCCTATTTATTTTCCAAGCAAAAGGTGGACCCAAAACATATTCCTTGAGCCACAATGAATTTTCTCTTACTTTTCAAAATATTAAAAAAATCTGGCGAGACGGAATCTAATTTGAAAATTTTCAAGAGAACCACATTGAAGTAAAATTTACAGAAATTCGAGTAATACCTACAGACGTGAATACTGGAATGAAAATCATGCATGGAGCATCACATTTACCGGAATGTATCATCATTAATTCACATGTTTTTTTGCGAAACGGGCTAGGGATGGGAGATAGCGACCATTTGAAGGGTCACAGGGGAAGAAAACCTTAATAACTCTCTTTAGGTCTGATGAGTATTTTGAGCAAGGATTGTCATCCATTTCTCGTTAATTTTTCATTTCTTTAACAAAAATGGACATCTTGTCTGTTTTGAATTCCTTGCTTGTAGGGCGGACCGAATGCCCCCTCTATGATCATTCATTTCCAACGCTTCCTAGCACGCCTTAACGAAACACAACAAATTACCTCCATTAGCGAAAACCTTTTTCCTGCAATTTTCACAAAATAATTTCTTTTATCTCGTTCGTGTAACCCTTACACGGGCTTTGTAGTTTTTACATTTTTATTTCTGCTTAGAACTCACTGTTGTTTGAAATTTCCATTTCATTCCAACAAAAGTTTCATTCGCTCAATCACTTAGCTCTGCTCTCAATAAAAAATTTTGTCGGCATCGAGTTTGCTAAAAAGCGAATACAACAAAGATTAGTTTCCCCCGGAGGTTCTTTTAATTTTTTTTCATTTCCTAGAAAGGAGTTTCCCATGAGAATCGCCCAACTGGCTCCCTTGGCTGAAAGCGTTCCACCAAAACAATATGGAGGAACCGAACGGATTGTTTCCTATTTAACCGAAGAACTTGTTCGTCAGGGGCATGATGTCACTCTGTTCGCTTCCGGTGATTCTCAGACGAATGCTCATCTGAAATCCATGTGTCGGGAAGGCCTTCGAAAAACTAATGGGGTCTCCAATCCTCAGGCTCCCTTTACCATGATGTTGGAGAAGACATTCTGCTCCGCAGATCAATTTGACCTTTTTCATTCTCATCTGGATTTTTTAGCCTTTCCCTTAGCCCGGCGTTGTGGGACTCCCGTCCTCACCACACTTCATGGCCGCCTGGACCTTCCCGAACTGAAACCCATTTTTGCAGAATTTTTAGATTGCCCGCTTATTTCCATTTCCAATGCCCAACGGAACCCTCTGGCTTGGGCAAACTGGAAACAAACCATCTACCATGGATTACCCGAAAATCTGTACAGCTTTCATCCTGATTCAGGTTCCTACCTCGTATTTGTCGGGCGATTAACACCGGAGAAACGACCCGATCATGCCATTGAAATTGCCAAACGCGTGGGCATGCCTTTAAAAATAGCTGCGAAAGTCGATCCTGTTGACCAGGAATATTTTCATACAGTCATTAAACCCCTCTTATCGGATCCCTTAGTGGAATACGTGGGTGAAGTCACGGATGCCGAAAAAAATGACTTAATCGGCAATGCCTTTGCTTTGGTCGCACCCTTTGATTGGCCAGAACCTTTCGGTTTGGTCTTTATTGAGGCATTGGCTTGTGGCACACCGGTATTAGCATATCGTCGAGGTTCCGTTCCCGAAATAATTGATGACGGGCATACCGGATTCATTTGTGACTCCATCGAACACATGATTAAAGCCGTGCCCTGCATCGCTTCTCTTGACCGTCAACCATGCCGTTTGGCCTTTGAACAACGGTTTACCGTTACACGAATGGTTCAAGACTACCTAAGAGCCTATGAAAATCTATTGAACGTCCAGGAGGAGAGCTACCAACCTTCATTAAACGGTCGTGAAACGGCTGTGAATTTCTAACCTCCGTTGCTTTGAGCATATAGGAACCATTTCGTGTAGAACCAGGAACATCATGGCTACTTCTAATCATTTGGACACCTCACCCAATAGATGGGATCTGTTTGGAAATCGAAACTTCCGCATGCTGTTGGCCTCTCAGGCCGTTTCACAAATTGGGGACGGGTTAACCAAAGTGGCTCTTTTATGGTTTGTGTACCAACTGACGGGATCAGCCTTGAAAATGACGATCATCGGTCTATTGCAAACAATTCCCCCGCTGGTTCTGAGCCCGGTCATCGGTGTGTATTTAGATCGATTGCCTAAAAAACCTGTGATGGTAATCCTTGATGTCATTCGAGCTTTTTTAATTGCTCTTATTCCTGTCCTGTATGTTTTTGATGCCCTGACCCTGGAAGTGTTGTTTATTTTGGTGTTTTTCACAGCTATCTTCTCTACGGCTTTTGGTCCGGCATTGGCCGCATCCCTTCCTCTTCTTGTCAAGCCCTCTGAACTCATGTCCGCCAACTCTCTTCTTCAATCCACAACAAATATGGGCATATTGATCGGGCCGGCTATATGCGGAGTCTTGATTGCATGGCTGGGCACCCAGAATGTTCTTTATGTAGATGCGGCAACCTTTCTGCTATCCGCCTTGTGCCTATTGCCGATCAAAGGTCATTTATTGACGACCGCTCCCAGGATCGCCAATGCGACTTCGAATATCAGTCAGGACCTGGCTGTCGGAATGCGATTTGTGTTTAGAGAAAAACCCGTGCTTCGCGCCCTTCTCATTACAACGGTCTTTTATACCTTGGGAGCCAGCGCCTTTATCTATGTGCTTCCACTTTTCGTCAACGATCACATTGAAGCCGATCCGAGATGGTTGGGGTGGCTGTGGTCTGCCATGGGGGCAGGGATGCTTGCGACCTCTTTTGGTTTGGGTTGCGTGAAGAAGCTGGAACAGAAGAGTCGGACCTTCCTCATGGCTTTTTCAATGGTCGTGGGCGGAAGTGCGCTGCAATTCCTTGCTCATTCACAATCGGTCATGTGGGGCTTTATCCTTGTGACCCTTATTGGGGCCAGTACGGCTGCCTTCACTCCCATTGCCTGGTCTATCATTCAGGAAACAACTCCCAACCATTTAATGGGACGAGTGTTTACCTTAATCAATACTGCGAGTATGGCCATGGCCAGCGGGGGCATGGTGGCCTTTGGAGGGGTGGCTGATAACTTCGGATCAATGGCCGGCATCTCGATGATTGGTTTCGTATTTTTGATCACAGGCATAATCGTGATTTTTTCGAATCGTTCCCCCATTCAGGCGGAAAAGCCTCTCCCGTGGAAGGCAACTGAATCTCCTGACCATTCTGATTTCAAAAGGGCTTGGCATCCAGTCAGAATGGGAAATTCCACTTCTCCCCTCGATAGACCATGGACAAGGAACCTTCAATGGATCTCAATTAAGTCTCCATATCCATTTAGGCAAATACCGTCTGTCCGCCCAGCATCTGGCTCGCGCGCACCGCCGGACCAGCAAAAGTTTCGCATGAGTCCTCAGACGCTCATCTATAAGAATGAAGGATATGAAGCGATTCCGCCTTAGACCACTTTTCACATTCCTAGAACAATTTACACTTAGGAGAAACTTTTCGAGTCCAATTAGTCTCAGAGGGTTCCATCGTTTCGACAGACATCTCAATCAGAAAAGGTTTGTTAAAAACCAGACAATCTGGGTCAAAGATTTGTCGTATTTCATGAATCCATTTTCTACCGGAGTCCAACCTGAATGATTTCTGAAGAAATATGCAGCTTGAATGGAATTGGGATGAATCATGACAAATTTCGACATGCAAATTATCAATAAAATCTTAATGAAATCGACTTTTACAATTAGTTGTATTATATGGGGGCATATATGGGCCATAAATGTGACTCATGGCTATGATGTGCCCATTTCAGTGCCAGGCGGAACTCATATTCTTCGTGTCCAGAATCATCAAACTAACCCATCCCCGAAAAAAGAATTTTCTGGCGAAGATCAGCGAAAAACATCAGCCAACATCATAGAATCCCGGAATTTGGAATTAAAACTGGTGTTTATGGGAGATCCCCGTCTCTTTCCTTTTGATATCGATTGCCAGATCCAAGAAAAGACAGTCAAATTGACTGGCTCGGTAACCCTTGAAGAAGAAAAGACTTTGGCTACGCTCCTGGCTTCACACCTGATAAAGGAAAAAGAAATTGTCAATCTCATCGAGGTCCGTCCCTCCTTGAGCGCAACCTTGCAAGCCGGCATGGACACTAGACTGACGGAACTAGTTAAACAGCGTTTTGCCAAAAGCCAAACCTTGCGGGACGCCAACTTCGAAATAATCACAATTCGAGGGATGGTGTCTCTAAAGGGCCAAACCCGATTTCAGGTGATTGCCTTGGAGGCCGCACAAGCCGCCCGGGAAATTCCCGGCGTTATTGCTGTTCTTACCCAAAACATTCGTCTTGAGGCAGGGAATGAGTGAAGGAACTCATGTAGAAAGTTATGGCCAAACTTTCTCTATCTTCTCCCACCCTTCTTCAATCGGTGTCTATTGCAACCAATCCTCCGCTCTTGTTGCAAAGAAATTTTGGAATTATTTGGTGGAGTCAGCTTATCTCTCAAATCGGAGATGGAGTAACCAAACTGGCACTATTATGGTTTGTCTATGCGGTCACCGGCTCCGCGCTCCAAACAACGATCATTGGAATCCTGCAAACACTCCCTCCTATTGTGTTGGGCCCATTCATCGGAGTCTTCATTGACCGTTTCCCCAAAAAAATCATTCTCATCGGGACGGATCTTATACGAGCACTCGTTATTGGAGTCATTCCCTGCCTGGTCTCACATGAAGCATTCACGGTTGAATTCCTATATGTGTTGGTATTTTGCAATGCCGTAGCCACCTCCTTATTCGCTCCGGCCTTATTCGCCTCCATTCCGTTTATCGTGGCGAAATCCGCCTTAACAGCCGCAAATGCACTCCTGCAAAGCACAATGAGTCTGGGAGTAATATTCGGCCCGTTGTTGAGCGGATTAGGGATCGCCCTTTTAAGTTCACAGGAGGTGCTCTGCATTAATGTCTTGACCTATATTGGATCGGCCCTGCTTTTGATATTTGTTTCAATTCCCGAGGTGACTCACCGGGCTAAAACCTTCCAAAACTCTCTCATCAATTATGTGAAAGATTTACAAGAGGGCATCCAATTTACCTTTTTCCAGCAGCCAGTTATTGTTCCCCTTATGCTTACGGCGGGACTGTACAGTTTTGTGATGAGCGCCTTTCATACTTTATTGCCGGTCTTTGGCAGGAACATGTTGAAATTTGGGCCAGTGGAAGTCGGTTATGTCACATCAGGGGTGGGAGTGGGCCTATTTTTGGCATCCCTATTCCTTGCCAAGGTCAATCTAGGAGCACAGTGGCGACGCATTCGTCTATTAGCCACAACCAGTCTTATGGCCGCTTTCGCTTTATGGGCTCTCACAGGAGCCATTGGGTTGCCTCTTAGCCTGGTAATCGTTGTTGTTATTGGCATAGGAAGCGGCGTTTTGACCCCAATTGAGTGGGGAATTATCCAGGAAATCTCTCCTCCACAACTTATAGGACGGGTTTTGGCCTTATATGGAACCTTGGCCATGCTCGCGGCCATCGGAGGAATGACGATGTTTGGGTGGATTATGGAACAGTTCGGGGAAATCTGGACGCTTCTGGGTATGGGGGCGGTCCTACTCATCACGTCCCAGGTCGCATTCAAACTTTCACGTAGAGTCCGATCCCACTCCAATTTAGATTAGTAGTTGAGTAAAATCCCTTCCTCCTGTTCATTCCTGTATCCCAAAGAGATCTCCTTCCCATGTCCCAACGACAACCGGGAAACGCCTTCACTTAATAGGAGAGGTGAGTTTCCACGATGAACTGAGGAGGATAGAATTATAAATGTTTTTTTATCGAAGAGAAGAAGAGCAGAAAGAGATTAAGGAGCTTGTGATCCTTACCAAAACATTCGGAAAATTCATCATATTCAATCCTAACTTTTCCCCCAAGAAATGATCCTTCATGGGATATAATTAATTCTGAAAACCCGCATTCTTGGCGTTGGAATTACTCTGATCCCCAGTAAATCAAATGTATGTCTAACCATAAAATTTTCATAATTCACTAAACACTTCTACAACTTTTAACGATAAATCAGAGAGAGAGCAGGGTTTTTCCAGAATGGCATAAACCCCTGCCTGTTCAGCTTTTTGTCGAATGGGCACACTGATATCTCCTGACACAAAAATTATGGGTAAATCTCTGTGATTTTTCTGGAGCCATTCGATTAACTCTAGTCCATCCATTTTAGGCATGCGAAAATCAGTCACCACCATATCAACATGATTTTTTTTGAGTTGTACTTTGGCCTCTTCCCCATTGCCTGCTTCTACACATGTCAGTCCCAATCGCACCAACCTGTCACGTAAAAGCAATCGAAAGTCTTCTTCATCATCAACAATCATGACAGTTTTCCCTGTTGATCCTTTCTGAGGGAATGGTTCCCTTATCGTCACAAAATCATACCGATTGAATATGTTCCCAAGTAATTGTGTGGTCATCGTGAGCCTCCTTCATTATTTCAATTCCCCTACATACCTCTTCCATAAAAGAACTCCATTCAGGAATACAAAATTTGCTTTTTGTATCTCGAATAACCCTTCCATTTAAATAATATTCTTTAAATATCGCCATTTACATGGATTTCGCTTCCGGAACCTCGACGCACATCCTCCGAATTTTTGCACCAAAGGGGGTTTATTCCTATCAGATACCCAGACACCGCTTTGAACTTTTACTAATAAATATTTGAGGCAACATTTTGACGCATCAGTGAAGGGTTGTCCCTGGTTCATCCTGAAATTCTTGGATCTTAATAGCATATCCGGCGTTTCCTAATTGAGCGATAATGGTGCTCCCTTCATAAATGTTCCCTTCAAGAGTGCTCCGATCATCAAGATGTAAAATTTCAGTATTCTCACCCTAATTTACAATAAGAAAGTTTCCATCCATTCGTTCGACTCTTCCGCTAATCTGACGCGGCAAAACAGAATTATTTGAATACGCATTATTCTGCTCAATTTTCTGAACGGTTTGAATCATTCCATTCCTTTCAATAATTGCCTTCACACGATCCCCTAAAAAAATCTCTCCAATTTTCTGTGTTTTTTCTCCAAGGTGGAGATCCCATACTTTCCCTAACGGGGTTTCCACTTTGTATCGACGATCCTTCATTTGAGAAAAATCTTTTCCCACAAATTCCCCTTGGACCCTTGTAACCTCTCCTTCAATGGTGATTTGCCCGATGTCTCCTTGTCCTTGAATCACATCTTTCCTTGGAGCATCGGAAAACATCGCCATATCCGTTGAAGGATCCAAACCCAACACTCCGACCATGACAATCACGGAAACACCTATCGCAATATGAAAATGATTGGAATTTTGTCTCTTCATGGCCCTCCCTCTCTTCTTCGTCCCACTCAACCTTCATTCGGCCGAGAATCGGAGAAAACTTCTATGCGATCTTTCCCCCTTCCCTAGAACCCTTACTCATTCATGAGCACTTTCACTTTCTTGGCATGACCATCTCCCTCTACCATAGCGATAATCGTTACCCCTGGCAGAACACGACCGATGGTGTCGGTATACTTATCCACTTGAATCTTCCATTCAGTCCCTTCAAAATCTTCCACAACACACCAATCCCACTGTAGGTCTTGAACAGTCCCGCTTACCATGGTCAAAAGTTCTTTCTGATTCGCTTGTTCGGTCAAGTCATTGGTCGTTCCCCGTACTTCGGATGCCTCTGCAATCGGACTGGCCCAAATGGAAATGAAAAACCCTATGACGAAATACGAAAAGATTTTCATGAGATCCTCCTTCGGTTATAGGGCGTAATTTGAATTCCCTCCCAACCCTGCCCAGTTTTTTCGGGAAAGAGGGTCCTCAATCTAAAAAAGCTATACCGCAACTTTGACGCCAGAACAGTCCTGTGGACTTATTCAAGAAAAACCCTTGAGAAATCACGAATTTTGGGGTGGGGATATCGGCCGCATCAGAGAGGACCATGTAAAAAGTCCTCGAACCGGTAAAAATTACAAAAAGTTGAAATTTTTACAAAGCAATGAGAAAAAACCTCTGATGCCGCAGATACGGTTTTAGAAGAAAAGAAATATTGAACTAACCAAAAGGAGGAAGGGGGACAACCGGAAGGAAGAGTGTCAATGGCCTGGAACTGACTATTCAGCCCCCGAGAGTTTCCATCAGAGATTTAAGATGGGCAGGGCGAATGGGTTTTTCCAAGCATCCAGCCAAATTGAATTGTTGAGCGCGAGCCTTAATCCCTTTTTCTCCACTGACGACAATGATGTCTATGCTTGGGTTAAATGATCTGAAAATCCGGATCAAATCCCAGCCATTAATTTCCACATTCATGACAGGAGGAAGGTTGATATCGATGACGGCCACTTCAAAGAAATTCTCTTTGATTTTCTTAATAGCCTGCAAGCCGTCTTGGGAAGTATCCGCATGATATCCATACATTCTGAGCATAGACTGGAGGCCCTCACGGCTATTCAGATCATCCTCTACGATTAACACGTTTTTTTTTGTCATTCGACACCAATTTGGGAGGCATCCTCACCAGCAAGAAAGGAATTTCCTGTTAATTGCCAATATTCCTCTTCCAACATTGGACTTCTCTCCCGATAATTCTTCAAACCCATTTCTTGCTACGGTTTTGTGGAATTATTGACAATTTCTTTAGTCAAAGTATGGGCTTTCTCGGATAGATTCAATGCCATGGACAGATCATTTTGTGAAAAAGCCTCTTGGGCTTTTTCCAGAAAACTATTAATAGAAATGTAGGTATCGTGCTGTTCCTTGGACAGTTGGCTTTCATTAATGGTACGCAACAAATTTTGCGTCTCATCTATTTTTGACTTGTAGGTCACAATTTCCTGACGATTATCCTTATTAGGAATCTCGGGGACAAGAATTGCCGGTTTTTGTTCTTGGGATTCCGGGACGTGTTGTTGCGGTTTATCGGATGGGATTTCATTTTTCCCGGGGATAGGCTCGGAAGACATGCGGTCATCTACAGAAACTGGCCTGATAGGAGATGAATTGGAGAAAAGATGAAGGAATGACGGACGAAGGGCCTCTATCCCTGGTGTGATCTGACGGGGATACCAAAGGTCCGTTCGTGAGACAACACTGTCTAATGAGCATCCACTAAGAAACACAGTCATTCCGCATATCAGAAATTGACCTCCACCCTTGAAGATCCTCCGTTGAAGACATGACCACAAAAACGTCACCTCAAACCTTTCTTGGCAGTCGGACAATAAAGGTAGTGCCTTTTCCCATTTCCGTTTGAACATCAATTATCCCTTCATGCAATTGAATAAACCGATAGACTAACGAAAGACCCAGACCGCTTCCATGATGTTTGGTAGTGTAATATAATTGGAAAATTTTTTCTTGTATTTCAGGAGGAATACCAGGACCCTGATCGCTGATGGAAATCCGTATTTCATTATCTTGATGGGTTGAAGTGGCAATTAGAATGTCCCCGCCTTGTTCTTCCATGGCTTGACAGGCATTAAGGATAATATTAAGAAAAACCTGACTTAGGAGATCGGGATCTGCTGAAATGACTGGCAGATCTGACTCACAATCCAGGACAAAGCGAATGCCCTTATTTCCCCATTCCCTTTCTAATAGACTCAACTCCCTCTTGAGCAACTGATCGACATTCACGGAGGAAAGCTCCAGCTCTTGGGGACGCATGAATTTCAAAAAACCAAGTACGACACGATCCAAACGATGTACTTCCCCTTCCAAGACCTCCAAACTTTTCTGGAAGTCTCCATTGAGGCCTTTGGTTTCCTCTTTTAAAATTTCAAGATGAATAACCATTGAGTTCAGAGGATTTTTGACCTCGTGGGCAAGCCCTGAGGTCAGTTGTCCCAAAGTCGTGAGCTGGGCTGCATATCGAACCAACGATTGGAGAGTTTTCATGGATTCTATATCTCTGCATAAAATCATGGCTCCGTGAAGCTGTGAAAATGGCCCCAAACACACGATGGAGATATAAAATGACTTACGTTCCCCCCTTCTGGGTAAGAAACAGGACACGGCTTTGAAATTCTTTTTCTCCGTCAATGCCTGTTCCACCAATTGAATGAGGGGAGAAAAAGATTCTCCCAGCACGTCTAGGCGACCAGGGGGAGGAGAAATCGGCATATCCACCATCGTTTCCATCGCCTGGTTCAGAAAGAGGATTTGGCCTTCTGCATCAATAAGGATGATTCCATCCTCCAAATGTTCAATGACTCCTTGAAGATGCGTCTCTTCACTTAGGGTTTTGAGACGATCAGATTTCAATTGTTGCCCCAACAACTGGAGTTGCGACGCCAGTTCCCGAAATTCATCCGTCCGACTTAGATCCGTTAACACATCAAAACGTCCCTGGCGAAGTTGCTCCATTTGATCAGCCAAGGCATGGATAGGACGCAAGGTCAACGTCGCCAGGCCCATTGTTAACAACCACGCAATCGGCAAGGCCACCAGGGCAAATACAACACTGGTTTTCAGGGAAGACGTCATTCTTTCACGGAGCAGACTGGTATGGATCCCCACAATGACTTCGCCGATTGGAACATTCTCCCAGGTCATTGGTAGCGTGCTGTCAAAAATGGATCCCTCTTGATACAGCACAGTAAAACGGTCAATGGGTCCCATGGAAAGAAGGTCTTCGAGTCTGGGCCTGATCGGATGCGGGCGCTCAGTTTTCGCGCCTTCGGAGTGCAAAAGGGTTTTTCCTTGAGGATCAACAATGAGGGCATAGAGGAGATGCGGGGAGTATCCCACGCTGGCTTCAAGAAATTTCTTGAGTTCCTGATTGGTGGCCAGAAAGACAACAGGATGGGTATCGGGTGACTGAGCATTCAGTACCACGCGCTTACTATACTCAAAAATTTGTCGTTTTATGAGAGAAACCTGCTCCGAGGTTTCCTGAACGATGACACGACTTAACTGAGAAAGATTAAGAAACGTGCTGCCAACCACCACCACCAGTGTAAGGACTGTAACCCCTAATGCTTCCTTTCCCTTAACGTTCAATCGCATCATGTAACCCGTACCGGTGAAGCTTATTGTGAAGCGTTTTCAGACTGACCCCAAGAATCTCCGCGGTTCGTGTCTTATTATTTTGATTATGCTTAAGAGTCTGAACAATGAGTTGGCGTTCAGCATCTTCGATCGTCGCTCCCATAGGCAGTCGCACCATCTCTCCATTTGCCTCCGGATTTTCACTGTCCGCTGCTTTGGCAAATTCAGGAAGATGCGCGATCGTTATCACATCAGCGGTACAGGTCATTACGGCCCGTTCAACGGCATTTCGCAATTCACGGACATTTCCTGGCCAGGTATGCTTCATCAAACGCTCTAACGCTTCATCATTAATTGACTGGACGGTTCTCGTATAATTGCCATTAAATTCTTCAATTAAGGCCTTCACCAATAAAGGAATATCGTCCGTTCTGTCTCGTAGGGGCGGGAGGTGGATGATACACACATTCAAACGATAGTACAGATCTTCGCGCAATGATCCATCCTGTATGGCCTTCAATGGATCCTTATTCGTGGCCGCCACGACACGAACGTCGACCTGGATTGGAACGGTACCGCCAATCCGTTTGACTGAGGAATCTTGAAGAATTCTCAGAAACTTGGCTTGAATGCTTGGACTCATTTCGGCCACTTCATCCAGAAAGAGGGTACCTCCATGTGCCAACTCGAAACACCCGGGCTTTCTATCCAAGGCTCCTGTAAATGCACCTTTTTCATGCCCAAATATTTCACTCTCCAAAAGGGTTTCCGGGATGGCTGAACAATTCACCGGTATAAACGGTCCCTTGTTTCTTTCAGACAAATCATGGAGACTCTGGGCAACCAATTCTTTTCCTGTGCCACTTTCACCGAGAATGAGGACCCTCGCCGGCGTCGGAGCCGCCAGCTCAATGAGACTATAGATTTCCTGCATGGGTTTACTCTTGCCCACCAATTTTCCAAGTCCCCACAAACCTTTGAGCCTTTTCCGCAGCAAAACCATTTCTCTCTGGGTCTCTCCCTTTTCCAAGGCTTTTTCCACCATGATGCGAAGCCTGGGCACATCCAGCGGCTTAGTTAGATAATCGTAGGCACCCTGTTTGATAGCCGAAACGGCCGTCTCAATGCTCCCATGGCCAGTCAGGACGATGACCGGACTGAATATTAATTCCTTCTGAAGAAACTGAATGAGTTCGAGTCCATTGAATCCAGGCATCACCAAATCCGTAATGACTACATCAGGATGAAAGTGAGGGATTTTAGTCAGAGCTTCCTTTCCATCCCCAGCCTGTTCGACTTCATAGCCCCATTTGGCCAAAAGGATAGCCAACCCTTCACGAGAAGCCTTTTCATCATCAACAACAAATAGTTTTTTCGCCATTATTCATCTCGCAGTGGAATCAGTTACTTGTAATTCTTGATCATTCTCCAACCAAAAGGCATGACCTCCTAAAGAAGGCAATTTAATTGATTTTAAAATTATATCCTTTAGCAGGAGAATCTTCACCACAAATGAGCGTGGCCCCTTTCCCACAATTGTAAAGATTCCCTTGGTAAGAAAAAATGGAATTAACTTGACTTTGGATGGAGAAAAATTCCAGATCATTACCGCATCCCGTAGGAGTCCGGAAACCAGGTAAGGCATCATGGATTCGGCTTGTTCGATTTCCTCCCAGGATTCTGCCCTCAAAATAGTACATAGAAACTTTATGAATCGATGCGGTTTTTTGGGGAAGATCAGCCATGAAATCCTTGAATTCCTGCCCCAGCTACGGAAGAAAAAAAGAGATCGCAAGCGTTCCTAATCCCTTCTCGAAGATAAACAAAGGCTTCCTGAAGGAATTCCTATCCCACTCGATATAAAATTCCGGTGAATCACGCATCCGAAGATTTGCAGGAGATTTTCAGATGTTATTTCCTCTGGTTTTGAAAATGTCCCTCCGGACTAATAAAATGAGTAATACAATCACTTTTCGCTAATCAAAGGTTACAAAATGGATAAAAAAATTGTCCGGATAGGAGATGAGCATTATATTCTAGCGACTTCTGCGCTTGCCGATTCCCGAACACATGTCTTAAAGGATGGAGAGACATTTGGCATTTTTAATCCATACGGTGACATTCAACACGTGGGTCTAGGTGAGCAAGGCCTTTATCATGAAGGAACCCGTTTTCTTTCAGGATTGGAATTCCACTTGGAGGAAACCCACCCCTTTCTGCTCAGTTCCGCGATTAAGGGAGACAATGCCTTACTCGCAGTCGACCTGACCAATCCTGACCTGGATAGAACTGGGTTTCCATTCCTTCCTAGAGGCACTCTTCATATTTCACGGACAAAGTTTCTCTATCAGTCCCAGTGCTTAGAAGAACTCCGGTTCACCAACTATTCGTTACATGCCCTAAACTTCGGATTTTCTCTCTACTATCAGGCAGACTTCGCTGATCTCTTCGAAGTACGAGGGGAACAACGATCTCAACGAGGGATCATCAATATTTCCCTCCCGAACGACCACACTGTTTTTTGGGAATATCAGGGGTTAGACCATGTACAACGGACGACCCATCTGACCACCGATCTGGCTCCCCAACAAATCACGACAAGTTCAATGACGTTTCATTTATCGTTAAAACCCCAAGAGGAAAAAATCTGTCACCTCTCAATTGCCTGTTCAATAAATGGCAACGCATTAGAACCTAAAAATTTTTCCACGTCCCAATCCCATGCGGCTCATAACCTTCAAACAACTAAGTCCCAGTTCTGCACAATTTATACCGGAAATGAACAATTCAACGACTGGCTCAATCGGTCCCTTGATGACATCTGCATGATGACGACCGACCTTCCTGAAGGGCCTTATCCCTATGCGGGCGTGCCATGGTACAGCACGGCGTTCGGGAGGGACGGAATTATTACCGCCTTGGAATGTTTATGGATTAATCCAAGTCTTGCACGCGGGGTCTTGAGTTATTTGGCTTCCACACAAGCGACGGAGATTATTCCTGATCAAGATGCGGAACCTGGGAAAATTTTACATGAAACCCGTAAGGGTGAAATGGCCACCCTCAAAGAAATTCCATTCGGGCGATATTACGGGAGTGTTGATTCGACCCCATTATTTGTCCTCCTGGCTGGTGCCTATTACGATCGAACGGGAGACAAGGACTTTATCGTTTCGCTCTGGCCTCATCTGGAACGTGCCCTGATGTGGATCGATCTTTACGGGGATAAAGACAAAGATGGATTCGTGGAATATTTCCGGCAAACCCCCACCGGCCTCGCTCAACAGGGCTGGAAGGATTCCTATGATTCGGTGTTCCACGCGGACGGCACCATCGCCGAAGGACCGATCGCTCTCTGTGAGGTTCAAGGATATGTGTATGCGGCAAAACGGGCGGCCTCTCATTTAGCGAGACTTCTTGAATACCCCAAGCGAGCACAATCTCTTTTGCGTGAAGCCCAGACACTCCGGCATCAATTCAATCGTCAATTTTGGTCGGAGAAATTAGATACGTACATCGTCGCGCTTGACGGAAAAAAACAGCCCTGTACAATTCGATCCACCAACGCCGGGCATACGCTCTTCACTGAAATTGCCACACAGGATCGGGCCGAACGCATCGCGAAGGGATTACTTGAGGAGGATTTTTTTTCCGGCTGGGGAATCCGGACAATTCCGACAAATGAAATACGATACAACCCCATGGCCTACCATAATGGATCCATCTGGCCCCATGACAACGCCCTCATTGCCATGGGGATGAGTCGTTATGGATTAACACAAAGCGTGGAACGACTCATAGGTGGACTCTTTGATTTGAGCATTCATGTTGACCTCCATCGCCTCCCTGAGCTGATTTGCGGATTTCCCCGAAAACCTGGAGAAGGTCCGATTCTTTATCCGGTCGCCTGCGCCCCCCAGGCATGGGCAGCAGGTGCGGTGTTTTTACTCTTACAGTCCTGTCTGGGAATCTCTTTCCATGGTGCCGAACGTGAAATCCGATTCACGCATCCCTCTCTTCCCGAGTTTTTGCCGGCTATCCAAATTAAAAACCTTCGCATAGGTAACCTTTCGGCAGATCTGGAATTCACACGAACCGAATCAGATGTCATGATCAACGTCACCCGAAAAGATGACCAACTCAACATTGTTTCAGTCCGATAACGGGATACTGGTTGGTACTCCAAAAACAGCAATTGAGTTTATGAAGAAACCCCCTCCTGCGGGGACGGATCGCAAAAAGGTTACAACACCCACTTATTCTTTTCCACATTTGATTTTTAATGATTCGATATCGTCAGACATGTCTAATCCTGCTAAATCACTGTTTCGTTGATTTGCGACAAACACGGCTTCGGTGCCGGAAAAATCCGGATCCTTATAGGCGTAAACCATGGCATTGGGTCCTACAATCAGACTCTCGATTTCATTATTCCAATTCTGACCAGCCACATCCTCTAACGTGGCTGACTGAAAAGGTCCTGCTACACGTACATGGGGATCGTCAACATCAAAATCAGTATCCTCAAATAACTCCACCCAACAATTTTTATCAACAACTTGCATTTCCATATCACTTGCAGCGGCAACCATGTTTTCTTGACCGTAGGCCACTCCCGCGATGAAGGTCAGAGCCAATGCCCCGTTAAGCATGTTTGTAAATTTCATTTGACACCTCCGTATTAAATTATAAGTTCAATTAGAAAATGAATTGATGCCTGCCGACGCCATTGCCGTGGTGAATATATCTCCCAATAAACCTTCTTCTCCTTTCGATCTCTCGAACGCTCAACCTCCTTTCCATAAACTGACAATCTCCTGAAGGATGTTATGGCTCATACTACCCTTCACTTATAGTCTTTCACATTGGATTTTAACGACTTGAGAAGGTCAGAGATGTCTAATGAGCCGGAATCAACATTTCGGCGACTCACTCACTCCCTAGACATGCCATCGCTTGATTCCGGCCAAACAAGGTAGGATAAGGCAAAAGGATACCGAATAATGTTGACACAAACACGATTACACCATTTTCTATCTGCGCTGGTGATTTATCTGTCTGTCTTCATGATGGTCGGCGTAAGCCAGGCCGTCACGCCGAAGCCTATCGTATTTGTGGCTCCCATTGAGGGGGTCATCGATTTAGGCCTCGCGCCATTTGTGCAGCGGGTATTAGACGAAGCCACCGCCGCCGGAGCCAAAGCCGTCATATTAGAAATTAATACATTTGGCGGCCGGGTCGATGCCGCCGTGCTGATTCGGGATGCTCTCCTGGAATCTCAAACTCCCACCGTCGCCTTCATCAACAAACGAGCCATCTCCGCCGGCGCGCTCATTAGCCTGGCCTCGGGAAAAATCGTCATGGCAGAAGGCAGTACGATCGGTGCCGCCACGCCGGTACAGATCGGTCTTCCCGGCACCCCCGCCCAACCGGTCGAAGAAAAGACGGTGTCCTACATGCGAAAGGAATTTAGGGCTACCGCTGAACAACGAAATCGCCCACCGCTCATCGCCGAAGCCATGGTGGATGCGGATGTTGAAATTCCCGACCTCATTGCAAAAAGTAAATTGCTGACTCTCACCACCAAAGAAGCCTTACAGGTCAACATCGCAGACTTTCAAGCCAATTCGCTGGAGGCTGTGCTACAGTCTTTGAACCTCGCTGACGCCGAGATTTCATACGCATCCGAAACGTGGGCGGAGTCACTGGTGCGGTTCCTCACCCATCCAGTGGTCAGCTCGTTGTTGATGACAGTCGGCATTCTCGGAATCATGTTAGAAATGCGGGTACCCGGATTCGGGGTACCCGGCGCCCTCGGGCTTATGGGCCTTGCCCTGTTTTTTTGGGGGCATGGGCTTGTTCAATTAGCCGGATTGGAAGAATTCCTACTCGTCGGACTCGGGCTGATTTTAGTTGGGCTGGAAATTTTTGCCATCCCCGGCTTTGGAATGGCAGGAATTCTAGGAATTTTGTCACTTATGGGAGGACTTGGACTGAGTCTTATCGGGACCGGAGCCTCATGGGATTCCATGCTGTCCGCCCTTGGTCAAGTGGCCCTCTCAATCCTTGTGGCCATCATCGCCACCCTCATGTTGGTCCGTTATTTTCCACGCCTTCCATTCGGGAAACGCCTGATTCTGGAAACCAACCTTCAGGCTCAAGAGGGCTACGAATCGAGCCCGGCGGAAGATCATCGTTGGCTGGGAAAACAGGGTGTAGCCATTTCAGACCTCCGCCCTTCCGGCATTGCCCGTTTTGATGGAGAACGAGTGGATGTCGTATCCGACGGAACCTTTATTGATGCCGGTCAAGCTATTGAAGCCATACAAATCGATGGGAATCGGGTAGTGGTTCGACTCGCGCCACCCCCATCAGAAAGGAACCCCGCATAATGGAAATTGAAACCCAGGCATTCGGTTCCCTTGGACTCCTGGTCATGGTCCTGGCGCTCTTGTTTGGCCTTCTCTATGTCATTCCGATCCCACTGTGGATCGCCGCCTGGGCCTCGAATGCCTATGTCGGACTCTTTACACTCGTAGGCATGCGATTGCGCCGGGTTCCTCCGGTCACCGTGATCAATGCCAGAATCAGCGCGGTGAAGGCCGGACTCGAAATTCCCGTGAACGATTTGGAAGCCCATTTTCTGGCAGGAGGAAATGTGGTCAAAGTGGTCAATGCCATGATCTCGGCCGACAAAGCCAATATCCCCATGACGTTTAAACGCGCGGCCGCCATCGACCTGGCCGGTCGTGATGTGCTGGAAGCCGTCAAAATGTCCGTCCTGCCTAAAGTTATCGAAACACCTCGGGTGACGGCTGTCGCAAAAGATGGCATTCAGCTCATTGCCGTGTCCCGGGTAACCGTTCGAGCCAATATTGACCGCCTGGTCGGCGGAGCGGGTGAAGAGACGATCATTGCCCGCGTGGGAGAAGGCATGGTCAGCACGATCGGATCTTCCGCCTCTCACAAGGATGTTCTGGAAAACCCGGATTACATTTCAAAGAATATTTTAGGGAAAGGACTCGATGCCGGCACAGCATTCGAAATCTTGTCCATTGATATTGCGGATGTGGATGTCGGTGAAAATATTGGCGCAAAATTGCAAATCGATCAGGCCAATGCGGACAAACAAATTGCCCAGGCCAAAGCGGAAGAACGGCGGGCGATGGCGGTCGCCTTGGAACAGGAAATGCGGGCCCGTGTCGTCGAAGCCGAGGCAGAGGTTCCCAGGGCCATGGCCGAAGCATTTCGTCAGGGAAACTTAGGCATCATGGATTATTACCGGATGAAAAATGTGCAAGCCGATACGTCCATGCGGGACGCCATTGCCGGGACGGATGAAGAATCTTCCGGCCCAGCAAGAAAGTGAGAGGATGATGAGCATGGAATCTTTGGTGTTTTTCGCTGTCCTGCTTTTTTTATCCGGGCTCGCCTTGGCCATTCGATGGCTGAATGAGCGAATACGGCGGGACATCGCCTTCAAAAATCTTAAGGATCTTTTTCTTCCATCCAATGATTCCCATGAACAGGGCGACCGTAAGGCGGCTGCCACCACGAAAACGTCCCCGACAATACCCCAACAAGCCGTACAGCAATTCCGACCAATCACCTCTCCGAAACGGCGGACCGCCAGCCAACTCCGTTTACGCAATCGGGCCGATCTCCGACAGGGAATTGTTATCATGACCGTTCTTGGCCCCTGCCGGGCGCTGCAACACCCCGATGATTAGAGCAATGCTATGGCTTTTTTGAAAGTCTGCCCTGGCTGAAGCCGAATGGGCTCCCATCGACGTTGTTACCCATCGGCCCTCATCCCACCAACCTGTCTAAGGAACTAGAGAATTGCAATTTTGAACGATAAGTCTTGAAGGGTCGCTCGCCCCTATTGGGACAAGGGTGCCGGCGAGGGAAATCATCAAGAGAAAGTTACCATACGATATCCGGACACAAGAAACGGCGTTCTCTTTGAATCCAACCCGCCGGTCCAAACAAGGCGGGACATTCTTATTCAGATTGTGGTAGAAATCCCATTCAACCATCCTAGAACCAGTTCATGGGTGGGTTGAGCACATAGGGCAAGGCAATGGAGGGCCTTTGAGGAATATGTAAGCCTCAAAGGCCCTTTTTTCGTTCTACTTCAGCAAAGGAGGAATTCCTCGTTTTTATCCATGCATCACCCAGGATTGAACCGGATCTGGTTTCCACACTACATCCACCAGCCGGAGCGAGAGCTGAAAGGCCAAGAAGAACAACCGTCAATCACGGTTAGCTGAGTCAACATGCTTCAAAAGTGGTCTGAGCATGGTTCTTACAATTACACCTACGGAGGACCCAATGAGAAACTTTTCACAACACAGGAATGTCTTTGGAATAGCGCTGTTAATTGGAGGTCTGGCGGGAGGCTTTCTAACCGGGGAGAAAGCTGAGGCGCAAAAGCTCCCATTTTTCGATCGGAATGTTGTTCTTTTGGATTGCGTTGAGAGCGCAACCAATACCTTTGTGGTTGAAAATATGTCTTCGACCGTCGATGTGGAAATCAATAGAGGACTGGATTGTGCAGCAGCGGTACAAAAGCTATTTGTCAAAGGGTATGTCTTGGGGCCTGGAGCCGGAGGTGTAACCTCGGGTGATGCAAATTCCCTGGATCATTTCTTGATGTTATTCCTCCTGAACCCCAATGATTTGCTTGAGCGAAGGATCGACACTTCGACTTTAAACCCCTCGCGGGATTGTATTGTTGGGCAAAACTCACCGGGATGCCCCACGAATATTGAAAGGCGCGACACACTCAGTCCCACCGTGAATAGACAGGAGCCCCTGAGCCCGATATTACAAAGTCCTCGAACCCCGATAATACAAAGGCGTACCCCTTAAGCCGCACGGGACATATAAACATCCAAAGCCCGACGATGCAACACGGCTGTCGGGCTTTGGTGTCGTCCGGCCATCTAAGGGCTGCATCGAGCCAGGACAATCGTTCTGACGTCGTGAGCATATGGGTGCCCTCATTCGAAACCCTCAGACAGATAGCCCTGCCATTAAGGAAGCTTATGATCGGGATGAACTGACTTCCTTACGAAGAAATGAGAATTCGGGGCGACTTCTGGGTTGCGGAGATTTCAGGCAGGTGACCCGGTTTGGTCCATTCATGTCCACATTGCGGTGCATTGATGAAGAGACCCCCCCGTGGACCCGACCATGGCAATTGAAGAACAGAGCCAAGTGTTGGCAATTGAACGGCATGGGCGATTTGGACAGATTAAGAACTACCACCTATGTGTGGAAAGCCCGCGTACATGTGATCACCTGAACTGCCGAAATCGTGCGTTCAGAGACCAAGGTCCTCCACATCTACAGGCCGGTTCGTTTTCTTTGCCAAAAATTCCTCTGCATAATTTGCGCGGTGCCCAACACCCAGAATCTGCTCCTCATGGGAAACCATTCTGCGGGAATCCCTGACTTTTTAAATCAAGCCTCGTCAGGAAAACGCAGCTTTTTCGACGGCACCCGGTAGAATGGGAAGCGGATTGACCGTGGTGGCCTGGGGACCCTTCTCCCCGTCCTCCACATTAAACAAGACCTCCACCCCGTCCTCAAGTTCCTCAAATCTCATCCCGTGTACCGCATTCTTGTGAAAATAAACCTCACCTCCGCCGTCCTGGAGAAGAAAACCGTACCCTTCCTGAGGAAATAACTTCGTAATCACTCCACGTAACGGAATAGGGGGGACCCGAATTTCTTTGGAGGCCCGTTTGTCCCGAAACTTCTTCACTTCAATTTCCACGGCAAAGAACGCCGCACGGATAGCCTCTTCGAACGTTTTTTCCTCTTTTCTGGCTGTCAGGGTATGACGACCGGGCATCGTGACGACCACCAGGGCTTCCGCCACATTTTCGGATTTTTTGTGATGGGCATTTTTTGTAAGCGTCACCCGCCCGTGGATCAAATCCTCATGGCCTACCTGCAGATCGGCCATCCGAGTTTCAATCTCCGTTTTCCATCGTGGGGTCATCGTCACATTTCGACTGTCAATCTGAAGATCCATAGTGTTTTCTTCCCTCTCAATTTAAGTATTAGAAATAACAGACACACATCACCACCACGTACACGTTAAGTATACTCATAGAAGTGCCAGAGAAAAACATGGGAAAATTCCCTTAACACATGGCCACTCGACGAAGTACACTCATTGGCCCACACGCTTTCAACCGATCAAGCTGCGACTGATCCCTCACCAACAAGCCTCCGGCAAATCCCAAGGCATTCACGGAAATCCCTTCAAAGCACTCCCTGGACCGTGGAACCAATAACATCCACTGTCGTGTGACAAGAAAATTATACGGACCAGGACTCGTGGTTTCCCCTCCTACGTCACCACCCGACAATCCGACAGTCCGCAACATATACAGATATTGCTCCAGCAACTCTTGTGCCCCTT
This sequence comes from Nitrospira sp. MA-1, assembly GCA_032139905.1. NCBI lineage: Bacteria > Pseudomonadati > Nitrospirota > Nitrospiria > Nitrospira sp. MA-1. Next base: position 656,263 of record JAQJDB010000007.1, on the reverse strand, counting down.
CTACCGGACAAGCGATCCATTCGGGATTCATCCGGACCAGCACATGGGAAAAAGGAAGACCGGGAATCCGCCCAATCTGCTCCTCAAACCTGGCTGCATTTAATAGGGGTTCAATGGGAAGATGAGACACTTCAGCCGTCAAAGGAAGAGGGATCATTTGCACATGCTTATGCCGTTGACTAGCCCCGGCAGCTTCCCCCGCGTTATAGAAGGCCAATCCTTCGAATTCGGCCAGACACAACAACACGGCCTCGATATCACTCAGCGTGAGGAAGGAGTCCTGTTCCTGAAAAGAACGGGTCACCATGAGTATGTGATGATCCAGGACGTTAAATTTATTTAACAAACACACATGGGTATCGGAAATATCCGCCACAAACAGGTCTTGTTCGTAAGGCAGAAAGGGGTCCTGCTTTATGTTGACAGCCCTGGAGGGTGGCCGTTGCTCAGCGTTGGACTGAACCTTCCTGGCCAGGTTGGAGACAATTCGAATAAGAAAATTCACCCCGCCTTGTTCCACCAACTCGAAGCATGTGGGAATCGTATGAATCGCCCCTCGATAAATGGCATGAGCGGTTCTGGCTTGCACCGTTGCTTGCAAGGTCCCGGATTCGAATCGCCGAATGACAACCGACATGATTATTCCCTCATCTCAAGAGAATGTCATCCCTTAAAAAGCTGACACCTCGCTCAACCGGGCATCATCTTGATAGAGTAACCTCCGTTTTTCCAATGGGTGAAGGTTTTCAATCAGGACTTCTCTATTCTGCCAGATTTGACCAACTCTTAACACAGCAGAACCATGAATTACATGATTAGGTCAGGGATTATAGGGGTGGCCCTGCAGAATGCCTTTTTGTATAGTCATCGTTTGCATCCGATCCCTTCCAAAATGGCAGAGAAAAGATGGTGAAGTAAAGAAAAGCGAGAAGAACCTGGACAATCAACTGCCCTATGCTTTGCTAGAACCACTGTGCGAGATTGAATATACACGTCCACACGATCCCAAACAGAGATTGCCCCCAAAGGGAATTTTCTATCAGGAGGTTTCATGGCTACACCGAATCTGCAGATGAAAGCGCGTGATCTCATGCAAACCCGCATGGTCGCGGTGACCCGTCAGTATAGTGCTCGTGATCTCTCGATCCTGATCCATTCCGGCACGTTTAGCGGAGTGCCTGTTATTGAACCAGGCAATCATTTGGTAGGAATGGTCACGGAATTTGATGTCTTGAAAGCCCTGGTCGACGGGAAAGATTTGCACACACTAAAGGCCGAAGACGTCATGACCCCGAACCCGGTGACAGTTGACGAAGCCGCAACGGCAGAGGACATTGTCAATAATATGATCAAGCATCAGATTATCCGGATTCCCGTCGTGCGTGAAGGCAAGCTACTGGGAATGATCTCCCGCACTGACTTATTGAATCAATTGATTGACGACCACCTGATTAACGTCTACGGAGCTTAACCGGGAGGGTATTTAATTCTGAATGCCCTCAAGAGACCATATCCCCCAACAGAGGTTGCATAGACGGTGCTTCTCATTGGGGGCACCGTCTTTCTCGCATTCTGATCCACCTGTTTCTTACACCCCTAGGAAAAGACCCGAAAGCCAGAGAGGACGTTATGAAAGGATGGGACAGAGAGCCATCCCTCCACTCATGCGAAAACAGAACAATCCTAAAGACATGAAGACCGTCAGAAGTAGTAGGCCACCTCAAGCATATGGAAGTCCACACCACGACTGTCTCCATACATCGTGGCATCAGACATATGGTGAAATCGCCAGCCCACAACCATGTTCCCTGGGAGCTGAACACCCAGGCCCACGTGGGCAATAAATTGAAAGGGCCCACCGATATCTTGTCGGCCGAACTCCCACTTGCTGATAAGTGCTCCTCCGACTCCGCCATCAATAATCAAATGCCAACTCGGAAGTTTTAAAGCCAATCCAGGGGTAAGAGTTGTAATAAAACCAAGATCCCCAGCTCCTCTCAACGCACCAGCGGAACCCCAGACTTGCGAACGTACCTCCCACCCGGACGTCCCTTCCCACCGCCATGGAAGTCCCATGATCCCAAAAACATCAAATTGTTCGAAATCCTCCTTTTCGCCAGGCTGCAAACCAGCATCCTTAAAATTCATCCCGGCTCTCACCCCAAGAGCGACTAATTCAATATCTTTTGCCCATCCGGTTGCCGAACATCCCAGGATAAAAACGAACACCAATAACGCCCTCATTGAGTTACCACTCCTTTTAAAGAATTTCAGAATGCAATTAACACTGACTTCATTTCACACCAACAGACCCCCATACCCCAGCCGGATGTCCGGCATGAATACTCGTCATTGAAGAAGAAGGAGTATTACAAATCCTAGAAAAATTAATTGAAAAAATTCATGAGTGCAATGCTCTCAGATTCCCGGAGTGGGGCCAAGCGCTACACTCCTCCTCCACTCAATTGAGATTCTTTGCCCCATTTCTTCATGGCTGAAATCTTTGTTCCTGATAAATCAAGGGCATCTATCTTTGACATTTTGGCACAGGTTTTGATGGGTATAGATTGTACAATATTTCAAATACGGATATCTCTTGTATGTTACTCATTGCGACCATCGACCCCATCTTACGAAAAAATTTGCAACAGGCCTTAACGAAAAAAGGCGACCCATTCCTTTTACTGGATGAGGGAGAAAATATTATCGAATCCGTATTACGGCATAACCCCTCCCTGGTCGTGGTTGATTTATATCTGGTCCGTCCGAGCGGTCTGGAAATATTGCGTCAACTCCGCGAAAAAGGATTCTCAGGGAAAGTGGTGGCTTTGGGAGGGCAATCTAACCAAAGCCTTACTCCGGAACCCAGTCACCTGGGTGCAGTTCAAATTATCGGATGCCCTTTCAATGCCAATCAGGTACTGGGCGCGGTTCGGGTTGCCAGTGGCGACCTAGACTAAATGGCTGAATACCTTATCCTCACCATCAAAAGAGGTGTGATATGAAAAAGTATCGTAACATCGGACACCATGAACGAATGATACGGGTCGGTGTAGGGTTTCTCCTTCTTGCCTTATCAGGATTTTCACTGTTACCGGGTTGGGGAGATCTTGTCCTCCTGATTGTCGGCCTTATCGCGTTGTTAACGGGAATTATTGGATACTGTCCGGCGTGGCAAGCTTTGGGAATCAATACGTGCCCACTTCACAAACCGGAGCATGCACCTTCCCATACCCATCCATCAGCTCACGAAAACCCGGATCCCTCGTCTCACAGAACGTAAAGAGGCAGGTTTCATTTTGATGGAGTATCACTAAATTCGAGGACACGTGAAGACACCAACCGCGCCATTAAAATCCAAAACCATTTTAATTCCTGTGGATAATTCCTCACAGGCGGAGGAGGCCGTTCGAAGCGTACAGGCTATGTCTCTTCCAGAACGCGTACTGCTGCTCCACACCATTTCCATTCCCCAACTCGCCTATCCAGGAACAGGCATGAGTGTCGGGCACCATTTTTCCGAGGCCGCAGAAAAGGCGTTGCGGGAAGAAGGTGTTCGAATCCTCAAAAAGGCCGCCTCCCTTTTATCACCGGAGTGCAAGGAGGTCTCCCAACGCCTCGAAATTGGAATTCCCGCCTCGGTCATTCTAACATTGGCACAGGACGAATCGGTGGACCTCATCATTATGGGTTCGCGTGGGTTAGGAACCATTAAGGAACACCTGATCGGGAGCGTCTCGCATAGGGTCGCGACCCATGCATCTTGTCACGTACTTCTCGTCAAGGCTCCCGTTGTCCCGTTCAACAGCATCCTTCTTCCCATCGAACAACTTCTAGATGCTGAATGGGCCGTTGAGTTCTTGTCACACAAGCCTTTTCGAGGCATTCCGCATATTACGGTGCTGCATGTCATACCCTTTGCTCAGCCTATTCTCCCGGTTGGCGCACTGTTACCGGACACCTGGAAGAAGGAACTCCAAAACGGAGGCGTCCATTTAACGAAAAACGTCACGGACAAACTCTCAAACCTGGGATATTCCGTAGAGAGTCTTGTTCAAACAGGGGCTCCTTCCTCAGTCATTCAAAGACAGATCTCAAATCTGCAACCCCAATTAGTCCTCATGGGTATCCCCGGTCATTCACCCTTTCAACGACTGACACACGGGAGTGTGTCTCATGCGACCATTCACCATTCTCCCTGTTCCGTGCTCTTGATTCGTGAGCCCTCTCCACAAGCTACCGCTTGATTACTCATACGCCCTCTTTCTATTATGGTTCCCATTAATAATTCACGTGAGAAACGACATTATGGATTCCCCATCTATGAAATTCGCCATTTTGGTCGGAGGCGGACCTGCCCCCGGCATCAATAGCGTCATTGAAGCCGCCACGATTCGAAGTCGTCTTTGTGGGGTGGAGGTGCTTGGGATTGAAGATGGATTTCAGTGGTTGATGAAAAGCGACCTTTCCCATACTCAACCTCTCACCCGTGAAACGGTCAGCCACTTGCACTTTCGTGGTGGCTCCTTATTGCGCACATCTCGAGCCAATCCCACTAAACGTCCCCAAGATTTATCAACCACGTTAACCTCCCTTCAAAAATTGAATGTGACCGGCCTCATCACCATTGGCGGGGATGATACGGCCTTTTCCGCATTAAAACTGGCGGAACTGGCCAATGGGCGATTGCACGTTGTTCACGTGCCCAAAACGATTGATAACGATTTATGCCTTCCCCATGGCATGCCGACCTTCGGGTTTCAAACGGCCCGGCACATGGGAGTCGAGCTAGTCAAAAATCTCATGATTGACGCCCATACCACCTCCCGATGGTATTTCGTGGTCACCATGGGACGTAAGGCCGGACACCTGGCTCTCGGCATTGGTAAGGCGGCGGGAGCGACCCTTACCCTGATTCCTGAGGAATTCAAGGGGGCCACGCTCAAGCTTGGCCACTTAACCAATATACTGGTTGGAGCCATGACCAAACGTCTAACCCAGGGCCGTTCGGATGGTGTGGCGGTGTTGGCTGAAGGACTTTCGGAGTTTTTGGATCAGGACGACCTCGCCCTCCTAGGCGGGGTTGAACGAGATGAACATGGCAATATCCGACTGGCGGAACTGGATATCGGAAAGGTCCTGAAGGAAACCGTCACTCAAAAGCTGAAACACTCTGAGATCAAGATTACCATAGTATACAAAAACATCGGCTATGAACTTCGTTGCGCCGACCCCATTCCGTTCGACATGGAATACACCCGGGATTTGGGGTATTGTGCCGCCCAATTCCTTTTGGATGGAGGGAATGGGGCCATGGTGTCCATCGTGAACGGACGCTTCACCCCGCTGCCTTTTGAAGACATTGTGGACTCCGCTACGGGCCGTACCCGGGTGCGAATGGTCGATATTGAATCAGAATCTTACAAAATTGCCCGTGCCTATATGGCCCGATTAGAAGCGGAAGATTTGGCAAACATGGAGAACGTTTCGCAGTATGCCGAAATTTTGAATATGACTCCCGACCAATTCCGTAGTACTTTTGCCACGGTCGCTAATCCAACCTGAATATTCACGATATGTTCCTCCCGCTGACTCTTTTTGAAATGGCCATTCTCTCGCTAAAGGCCAGAAACTCGCACCCATGCAAATCCTTGCATTGACCAGGGGTTGGCCATAGGAGACTGAACGCTTAGACAAAAAAAGAAAGAAAGTGGCAAGCCTTGGGAAAGAAAAAACAAGGACGTGTTGTTATTGATGGGTTTCGTGTTTATAGAGGGATTCCGACACATCCATCGAAAATCCACCTTCATCCGTGAGCACCAACTCTCCATCCTGATCCAGACTAAATCCCATCGAATCCAAGAGAGCCGTCACCGGCAATTGATACACAATAAGGGTCCCTGAGACAATCGACATGACCTTTGTGCGTAGATCGGACTTCTTTTGCATGTTTCCGCTAAACATATCTTTGACAAACGTATACCCTTTCACCTTGACGATCCCGGATTCGTAGACCAGCACTTCTCCCACAAAAAACCGGGGCGTATCTTTTTCAAATAGTCGGCGATGGACGATTAACAGTTTCTCTCCTTGGTTTAGCATGGGTTTCCTCCTTTAAATCGGCAAAAGGATACGAGAGGAATTGTCCGCTTCCTCACCGTAGGGCCGAGAATCTCTTTCGCTTATACCCATTGATCAAAGTCAGAATGTGCGACCAGAGCACGCAGAATATCACTTCTGGTAATCATACCCATTAAGCCCCCCGCTTCCGACACAATCGGCAAAGCACCAATCCTTTCCTCCAATAACACCCTCGCAATGGCGCGAAGCTCGGCCTCCGGGGACGCAACCAAGACCGGGTGACTGACCAGATGTTGGATAGAACCCTCCGCCTGCTTAACGGCCCTCTCTGTCCGTGAAAGAGCCGACTTCACTGTTCCCCGGAACAGATCACGATCAGACAATATTCCAATCACGGCATTATCCACTCCGATGATAGGGATATGTCGGTATCGAGTGGAATGCACAACATCCCAGGCTTGGGAAAGCGAGGACATGACAGGAAGCGTGACCACCGGGGAGGACATGATATCCCTGGCACAAATTTTTGCGCGAGAGGATTGCGTGAACGATTCAACCTGTTTATACAGGCGGGCCTGCAAAGAAGTTGGTCCGGCATTTTTCTGAGAAACCGAAAGAAGATTGTCCTGCTCAACCTTCACCTGGCCTGTGGCAGAGGCCTTCAAGATTTTCTCAACATTTCTCTGCCGGAACGAACCCGGCACATAAGGGGCCCGCATGCCTCCTGGCTCAAATACGATGAACATTCCGGCACTCCGGGGCTTGTTGTGTGGATTCAAGGTACATTCGTATCAATAAGATGTTGGCATGTTCGTTGAAGCCCCTAAACCCTTTTGCGAGGTCGCACTGTTATCGCTCAGCGCAGGCATTGAGATGGTCCCACCAATCCTTCCGGCAAGCGGGTTCGTGCATCGACACAGGCCTGATTCAGTTGTGTCTGGTTTAAGCCTTGGGCATACCGGATGGCTACCCCCTCCAAACGCGTGCCCTGAAAAGAGGCTTTCTCGACATTCGCTCCTCGAAGATCCGCCCCGTAAAACCTTGCTCCATCAAGTTTGGCCTCGTGTAGATTGGTTCGGAACATCACGGCAAACTCTAGAATGCTCTGTGAAAGATCGGCTTCAGCCAGGTTCGCCCATGAGAAGTCCGACCCTTCCAGGTTTGCCCCCAGCAAATTCGCTTTGGCGAGATAGGCTTCGTCCAATGTCGCCCGCATGAGGTTGCTGTTCATCAAATTAGCCTCAAGCAAATCGGCATTCTGAAAACTCGCGCCGGCACAATTCGCGTCTTCGAGATTCGCTTGAAACAGCACGGCCCTGTCCAAATTCACTTCACGGAGATTGGCATGGTTCAGTACGGCCTCACTCAGATTCGCTGATCCAAAATCGGCCCCGGAAATATCAGCCGAACGAAGATCTGCTTCTTGGAAGTCGCTTCGATTGAAATCCGCTTCGAGTAGTTTGGCATTGACGAGTAAGGCCCGGCGAAAATTTGCCTCTCGACCATCCACTCGAATGAGGGAAGCTTCCGCGAGATTGGCCATTTCAAAATTCGCTCTCACCAGATAGGCTTCCTCTAGATCTGCTCCTCGCAAGACGCCTAGGCGGAAAGCAGACTCGGCAAGATTCGCTTCTCGCAAATCAGCTCCCGTGAAATTGGTCTGGGTCAAATCGGCTTTTCGAAAATCCGCCAACCGGGCACTGGCACCTGAGACGTTGGCTCCGCGCATATCAACCGAATAGAAAGAGGCTTCGGTGAGGTTCGCGTTTTGAAAGTTCACATGGATTAACCTAGCCGTAGTGAACACGGCACGAGTCAGGTTGGCCCCCTGAAAGTTGGCACCGCTCAAATCTTCCTCCCGAAAATCGACTTCGGACAAATCGGCCCCGCATAAATTGGCCTGCACCCCTTTCGGGTCTTGATGATCGGCGAGCCATCGGGCATGTGCAGCTAACATCCGGGTCAGTGTTTCTCCCGGAATTTGTTTTCCGAGGAATACCCCATGACAGTCCGAGGAGGTGTCTGTGAGACCACCGGATACATCCAGATGCTCCCCATAAGCTCCCGTGGACATCAGACTCCCGACCAATACGAATGCCATCACCCTTCCAAGCCATGACCCGCCCAGCTTCATAGACTTTCCCTGCGATCGTCCTGTCTTACTTGTGTTCAACAATTCCCCTCCTTTAAGTCGTGTAGTGCCCGATCTTCATATAAAGATTACGCATAACAGCAGGCAAAGCCTTCGCCTTTTACAATGTGTTCTAATGCCGAACGACCAGCACGGAGGAGGGCGCATAGGCGCTCACCCATTCCGAAACACTTCCCATGGTAAACCGTTCAACACCAGTGAGCCCCTTGGATCCCATGACCACCAATTGCGTATGACATTTTGGAACCGATTCGACGATTTTCTCCCGTGGATTCCCCTGAAGACGTTCTCCCACCACTTGAAACCCTTCCTTGAGAAACAATTTTCGATACTCCTCAAGGCATTCCTGAGCATGCTGTCGAAGGGGAGCCACCAGGGATTTGAGTCGTGATTTCGGAAACATCTTCTTGGACGCATTCGTCAGAATATCGGGCACAACCGACACCAGGTGAAGGGTCACCTCTTCAGGAGACAGCCATTCTTTCACCCGGTTCGCCGCAAACTTTGATGGCTTGGACCCATCCAGGGCGAGTAAGACGGAAGCCGGCACGTCGAGTGGACTCTTGACCGTCAAGACCGAGCAGGGGCCGTGGGTCAAAACCGTTCTCGAAATACTCCCAAGTAAATATCCCGGGAGATCGTTCATTCCGCGTGATCCCACAACCACCAAATCAGGGAGGCTTCGCTCGGCATAGGAAATAATGGAATCAGCCGCATGGCCTTTCACCAAGGCCGTCTTAATCGCCGCAAACGGCTTGGTGGTAGCTTGGCTTAACACCATTTCCATTCGATGGGCACAATCAGTCAAGACCTTCTGACCCGCTGCCTCCAGCTTTTGGGAAATATCTTTGGTGCCTGGCTCATCCATTTTAGGTCGCTTTCCCCCACCACCTCTCAATATCCGTGGATCAACCGCATGCAACAGGATCAATTCTTTTACCGAATGGCGAAACAATTTCCCCACACATTCAAGAGCCCAGAGAGAAAACTCCGACCCATCAACGGCACACAGAATTTTCATTGGTACATCTCCTCAATCCCATTTACACAGAACACATCACACAATTCCATTGTTCATGACGACATACACTTCACTCGCAGGAATCCTGCCAAGTTGAATATTTTCCAACAAAAATTTTTGTGTCCAGAATTATGAATTTTCATGAAAAGAAATCATAGAGCCCGTTCACTCCATCCCCACATGCCCTTTTTTGGGACTATTACCCCTCACCACACTGTAGCCTTTTTCCTCTTTTTCCCCGAGGACAATTGATCACGGGCCAACACATTATCTGGTCCAGGTCTCACTCCAATCTGCCTCTCACGGGAGATACATGGTCTGGCACTGTCTTTGCTGAGTTCTCTGATGAGGATGTATGGTCGCCGTTTCTTTCCTCACAGATTGTTGGCATTGCCGGAACCCGTATCCCAAAATTTTCAGGACGGCAGATTATGGTGGGTTGGACTTTAAACTGCCACGCGTCATGAGTCCCAACGCCAGGATTCAGAGACATTCATCATCCAAAGAACTTTTGCATGGCCGAAAACCTCAACCACTCAAATCCCGGCACAGTCGTCTCGGTGCGCGGCAGCGTCGTGGATATCCGGTTCGATGACCATTTACCGCCCATCTACTCGTTGTTGCGCACAGGACAAAAGGGACGAATCGCCATTGAGGTGTTGGCCCAACTCGAAACACATCGCGTGCGCGGAATTGCACTGACGCCCACGCAAGGCCTCGCCCGCGGCATGGTCGTGGAAGACACCGGCGGACCGCTGATGGCCCCGGTCGGGAAAGGCATTCTCTCCCGCATGTTCGACGTATTTGGAAATTCCATCGACCGGGAGCCGGCACCAACAGAGATTCAATATCGCACCGTCCATCGAGCCCCGCCAGCGTTGGCCCGGCGCTCCACCAAATCCGAGATCTTTGAGACAGGGATCAAGATCATTGATGTGCTGTTGCCTCTGGAACGTGGAGGCAAGGCCGGTCTGTTTGGCGGAGCAGGCGTGGGCAAAACCGTCTTGCTCACCGAAATGATTCACAATATGATCGGGCACCACGAGGGGGTCAGCATTTTTTGCGGAATCGGCGAACGCTGTCGTGAAGGAGAGGAACTCTACCGTGAAATGAAGGAAGCCGGTGTACTGCCGAACATGGTCATGGTGTTCGGGCAGATGAATGAACCGCCGGGCAGCCGTTTTCGTGTGGGGCACGCGGCACTGACCATGGCAGAGTATTTCCGGGATGACGAGCATCGCGATGTGCTCCTGCTCATCGATAACATTTTTCGTTTTATCCAGGCCGGCTCGGAAGTCTCAGGGTTAATGGGGCAGATGCCATCACGTTTGGGCTATCAGCCAACGCTGGGAACCGAATTGTCCCGGCTGGAAGAGCGCATCGCCAACACCGATACCGGGGCCATCACGTCGATTCAAGCCGTGTATGTGCCTGCAGACGATTTCACCGATCCGGCCGCAGTGCACACCTTCTCGCATCTTTCCGCCTCCATCGTGCTGTCCCGCAAACGTGCCAGTGAGGGACTCTACCCGGCCATCGACCCCTTACAGTCCAATTCAAAAATGGCCACCCCTGGCACCATCGGCGCACGCCATTACCGCATCGCGCAAGAAGTCAGGCGGACACTCGCGCAATATGCAGAACTCAAGGACATCATCGCGATGCTTGGGTTGGAACAACTGTCTCTGGAGGACCGCAAGGTGGTGGCTCGCGCCAGACGGCTTGAGCGTTTTCTCACCCAGCCGTTTTTCACGACGGAACAGTTCTCAGGCCTCAAGGGACAACTCGTCAGCCGGAACGACGCCCTGGACGGTTGTGAACGCATCCTGCAGGACGAGTTTAAGGATTACCCGGAGCATGCCCTGTATATGATTGGAAGCATTGACCAAGCGGTGGAAAAAGTAAAATCCGGCAAGCCTGAAGCTCAAGACGAAGATGAGTCGAACAACACATCCACGGGCGACCCGAATCCCAACGGGAAGTCCGAACGGTAGTCAAAGTCGCAACCGGAGGTCGAACGTACAAAGGATGCTCATGACCCTGAAAATTCTTCTGCCGTTCAGAATCTTTGCCGAGCAGAACGCGGTCACGCGTATCGTCGCGGAGACTCGCCAGGGCGCGTTTGGACTTCTGCCCCAACGGCTTGACTGCGTCGCGGCACTCGAGCCGGGAATTCTGATCTACGAAAAAAAAGGGGAAGAAGAGATGTACGTGGCACTCGATGAAGGGGTGCTGGTCAAAAGCGGCCCCAACGTTCTGGTCTCCGTGCGCAACGCCATTGCCGGGACTGACCTCCCCCAATTGCGCGAGGCCGTGGAACGTGAATTTCTGACTCTGGACGAACAGGAACAGAGCCTCCGCTCGGTGATGGCCAAGCTTGAAAGTAGCTTTGTGCGCCGCTTCGCGGATTTTCACCATGACTGAGGATCCGGAAGAGAAGCCTCTCAGGGGAGAGACGACCTTAGCCCGACAGGTCGGCATGAAGGCTGCGCGCAAACTCAAGGCGCAACGTCACACGACGCGGACCATCTGGTTTGGGTTGGGAATGATGGGTCTGGTCGGTTGGTCGGTGGCGATTCCAACGCTACTTGGTGCGTCGCTCGGTCTCTGGCTGGACAAACATTATTCCGGACCCCATTCCTGGACGCTCACCTTGCTCTTCATCGGCTTGATCATCGGCTGTGTGAATGCCTGGCATTGGGTGACCAGGGAAGACCAGGAAATACGAGCCGAACAGGAGAATCACGATGGATGACATCTTTATGATGGTGCCTGCGCTGGTAACGGGAATGTTGCTCGGAGCGATGTTTTTTGGTGGCCTATGGTGGACGATTCGGAAAGGCCTGTCCTCCACACAACCGGCCTTTTGGTTCCTCGGCAGCCTGCTGCTACGAACGAGCATGACCTTGGTCGGTTTCTATATGGTTTCGGACGGCCAATGGGAGAGGCTGCTGGTGTGCCTCGTTGGATTTACCATTGCCCGTCCGATCGTGATGCGAGTCACCGGCTTAGCCGAAAACCCAAACAGCCCGGCACAGGAGCCCAGCCATGCGCCTTAGCCCGGACGACATCATTTTCTGGCAATACGGGTTCATCAAGCTGAATGCCACAATTGCGTTCACTTGGGGATTGATGCTCCTGTTAGCTATTGGATCAACAGTCATTACGCGGCACCTGTCCACCGGTCTGCAACGTTCTCGCTGGCAGAATCTTCTGGAAATCGTCGTCACGGCCATCGAGAAACAAATTGAAGAGGTGGGCCTGAGCCAGCCACGGAAGTATCTCAGCTTTCTGGGAACAATCTTTCTGTTCATTGCCCTTGCCAGCCTCTGTACGATTATTCCCGGTTACGAGCCGCCGACAGGATCCCTTTCGACCACAGTGGCGCTTGCGCTGTGTGTCTTTGTTGCCGTCCCGCTTTTCGGGATTGAGGAGCAAGGAGTCGGCGGGTATCTCAAGTCCTACCTGAAACCGACCGTCATCATGCTGCCGTTTAACCTGATCAGCGAATTCTCCCGCACGCTGGCCCTGGCGGTCCGCCTGTTCGGCAACATGATGAGCGGAGCCATGATCGTCGCCATGCTACTGACCATCACGCCCTTCATCTTCCCGATCGTCATGAGCCTGCTCGGTCTGCTCACCGGAATGGTCCAGGCCTATATCTTCAGTATCCTGGCCACGGTCTACATTGCGGCCGCAACACGAACACGTCAGCGGGACCCCCAACCCGAATCTGGAGGGAAATAGTGACACACACGCCACAACAACCAAAGGAGATACTATGGACAGCATGACTCTTATCGCGGTGGCATCAATTGTCACGGCTGGCCTCACCACCGGGTTCGGCTGCCTTGGGCCGGCCCTGGGGGAAGGAAGGGCGGTATCAACCGCCTTGTCTTCTCTGGCCCAGCAGCCCGATGCCGCAAACACGATTACCCGGACGCTCTTTGTGGGCCTGGCGATGATCGAATCTACGGCCATTTACTGTTTCGTGGTCTCGATGATTCTGATCTTCGCCAACCCGTTCTGGAACCACGTGCTCTCCCAGGCCACAGGAAAATGAAACGATGTTAATCGACTGGTTTACCGTTGTCGCGCAGGCACTCAACTTTCTTATCCTGGTATGGTTATTAAAGCGTTTCCTGTACAAACCCATTCTCAATGCTCTTGACGCAAGGGAGAAACGGATCGCCACCGAACTCGCCAACGCCGATTCAAGAATGGCCGAAGCCGGACAGGAACGCGACGAGTTCCAGCGTAAAAACGAGGAGTTCGACCAGCAACGCGCGGCTCTGTTAACCAAGGCGGAGGATGAGGCCACGGCTGAACGTCAGCACCTCCTCGACGACGCGCGGAAGGAGTCGGACGGCTTGCGCACCAAGTGGCAGGAAGCATTGAGAAGCGAGCACCAAAGCCTGAATAAGGAACTCACTCGTCGAACACGGGAGGAAATCTTTGCGATTGCGCGAAAGACGTTGGCAGACCTCGCCACGACGAGCCTGGAAGAACGCCTGGGCGAGGTGTTCATTCGCCGTTTGCGAGAAATGGACGGCCAGGCGAAAGAGGGACTCGCCGAGGCTCTGAAAACCTCGTCTGACCCCGCGATTGTGCGCAGCGCGTTCGACCTGCCTGTGGAGCAACGCGCGGCGATACAACATGCCCTCAACGAAACGTTCTCGGCTGAAATCCACGTCCGGTTCGAGACCGCGCCGGACCTGGTCAGCGGGATCGAACTCACCACAAATGGACAAAAAGTGGCGTGGAGCATCGCGGATTATCTCGGGTCGCTGGAAAAGGAGGTCGGCGAACTCCTAAAAGAGAAAACCAAACCTGAAGCCAAGGCCGACGCACCTCCCGAACAACCAGCCGATGAACATGGAACCTGAGAGTCTCCAAAAGGTTTTCGACCGTGCGTTTTCTGGAATAAGCCAGGCGCGCGAAAGCTTCTCGCCTCAGCTGACGCCACACGAGGTGGGCAGGATCACGAACGTCTCCACCGGGATCGCCAGGGTTTCCGGCCTTCCCCGCGTGGGGTTTGAGGAGGTGCTGAAGTTTCCCGGTGAAGTGTACGGCATCGCCTTCAACGTCGATGAAGACGAAATCGGCGTCGTACTCCTTGGCGACTACTGGCAGTTACAGGCAGGGGACGAAGTCGAGCGCAGGGGACACGTTATGGACGTGCCGGTAGGCGACGGCTTGATCGGGAGAGTCATCAATCCATTAGGTCGGACCCTGGATGGCCGCGGACCGGTGGCCTCCAGCGAGCGCCTGCCTATCGAACGTCCAGCACCGCCCATCATGAATCGTGCACCCGTCACGGTGCCGTTGCAAACCGGCATCAAGGTCATTGATGCACTCATTCCCATCGGACGCGGCCAGCGCGAGTTGATTCTTGGCGATCGGCAGACGGGTAAAACTGCCATTGCCGTCGACACGATTCTCAACCAGCGGGACCAGAATGTCCTGTGCGTGTATTGCGCCATTGGCCAGCGCGCGTCCGGCATGGCGAAAGTCGTGGCCACCCTCCGCGAACAAGGCGCGATGGAATACACCATCGTCGTCGTCACCGAAGGCAACGACCCACCAGGGCTGGCGTATATCGCGCCGTATGCCGCAACCAGCATTGCGGAGCATTTCATGGAACATGGTCGCGATGTGCTCATTGTCTATGACGATCTCACGCATCACGCTCGCGCCTATCGTGAGCTGTCCCTGCTCTTGCGCCGCCCGCCCGGTCGCGAAGCCTTTCCCGGCGACATCTTTTACATCCACTCGAGACTTCTGGAGCGCGCCACACATCTGCGCCAAGACCTGGGTGGTGGGTCCCTGACCGCGCTTCCCATCATTGAAACCGAAGCACAGAACATTTCGGCCTACATTCCGACTAACCTGATTTCCATCACGGATGGGCAGATCTACCTTTCGCCTTCCCTGTTCGAATTAGGGGTGCTGCCTGCGATCGATGTCGGTCGATCCGTTTCCCGGGTTGGAGGCAAGGCACAACGGGCGGCCTACCGGGCCGTAGCGGGAAATCTCAAACTGGCCTATGCCCAGTTTGAAGAACTGGAAACCTTCGCCAGGTTCGGCGCCAGACTGGATGACGACACTCGCGCCATTATCGAACACGGACGGAGAATTCGTGCCTGTCTCAAACAGCCGGAATTCGCCCCGGTCTCCGTGCCCGCTCAAATCACCCTGCTCCTGGCGTTAACCGAAAAGCTCTTCGACCCTGTCCCGCTTAACCAGATGACGCCTGCGGAACAGGCGTTGCACAAGGCAGCCCTGGTCATTCCGTTGGAAATATGCACGCGATTGGAAGGCGCAGCCAAACTCAATGACGATGATCGTCAAACGATTATTGACATCGCCCGCAAAGCACTTGCACGGTATCAGCCCAAGCCTAATCGTAAGCCCGAAGTCAAAGCTGAGCCCAAGCCGAAGACCGAGTCAAAGCCGGGGTCGCAAACAGAGGCCAGACCCAAGCCCGAGGCGGAACTTCCAGAGGAGTCCTAAGCGACACTATGGTAAGCCTGCGCCGAAAGATCGGCGGAGCCGGGGATCTCCAATCCGTCGTCCGCACCATAAATGCCCTGGCCGCCTCAAGTGACAAAAAGTCACTTCATACGAGCGAAAAAGCCACTGGTTAAGCCATTTTGTTAGGATATTATTGAAGTTTCACAGTGATTGAACACAAATGAGGGAGACACGAATGACACAGAAGAACACTATGCTCGCGAGTGAATTCATAGCCGCGTTGGTGTCTGATCGCCAGCCGCCATGTCTCTCGCTTTATCAGCCGACCCATCGGTGCCATCCCGAGAATCAGCAGGACCCGATCCGGTTTCGTAATCTTGTCAAGGAGCTGGAGACATCGCTCCGGCAAAAGTATCCGGCCGTCGAAACGCGCCTCCTTCTGGAACCGTTTGAAGCCCTGGCCAACGATCATGACTTCTGGACCCACACACACGATGGACTGGCCGTGCTGGCCGCGCAAGGCTTCTTTCATGTGTTCCGGCTTCAGCGCCCGGTCACCGAATTGGTCGTCGTGGCCGACAGCTTTCACACCAAGCCCTTGCGGCGTTTTCTGCAATCGGTTGATCGCTATCAGGTCCTCGGACTGAGCCTTCACACGATCCGGCTCTTCGAGGGGAACCGCCATACGCTTGACGAGATCGATCTGGCTCCGGACGTTCCACGGACGATCACCGAGGCGCTGGGGGATGAGCTGACCGAACCCCATTCAACCGTCGCTTCTTATGGTGGGGTCGGTCAGGCGAGCGGGGCTATGCACCACGGCCACGGCGGAAAAAAGGACGGGGTAGACACCGACGCGGACCGGTTTTTTCGCGCTGTCGACCGCGCGGTGTTAGAGCACCATTCCCGGCCATCAGGCCTGCCTTTGATCCTGGCAGCGTTGCCGGAGCATCATCATCGCTTTCACCAGGTCAGCCACAACCCGTTTTTGATGGCGGAGGGACTCACAATCAATCCTGATGCCCTGCCGATCGATGACCTTCGGAAACGCGCCTGGCAGGTTGTCGACCCGCAATATCAGGCCCAACTGGCTACATTGGCCGACGAGTTTGCAGTGGCAAAATCCAAGGGGCTTGGCTGTGACGACCTGGGGGAGATCGCCCAGGCGGCCACCACCGGGAGGGTCGCCACGCTGCTGATTGAGGCCGACCGCCAGATTGCCGGCCGGCTGGACTATGCGACGGGTCAGGTTGAACGTGCTGACCTGAGTCATCCGCAAGTCGACGACCTCCTCGATGACCTGGGTGAGCTGGTCGAAAAGATGGGCGGCCGGGTCCTGGTCATTCCGGCCGAGCGTATGCCGGGACGGACGGGACTGGCTGCCACTTACCGACATTGAACCATCCACACTCACAAAGGAGAACACCATGCAGATCCAAATCAATACTGATCGGAACATTGAAGGCCACGAGGCATTGGCCGCTCAGGTCAGTGGCGTCGTGGAGAGTGCACTGAGCCGATTCAGCGACTCCATCACGCGAGTAGAGGTCCATCTGAGCGATGAGAATAGCGACAAGAAGGGGGGCAATGACGACATACGTTGTGTGATGGAAGCCCGCCTTGAAGGCCGACAGCCCGTTGTGGTCACGCATCAAGCTGCGACCGTGGACCAAGCCGTCGACGGCGCTGCAGACAAGTTGACAAGAATGATGGACAGCACCCTCGGGCAACTGCACGATGAAAAGAGGCGCAGGACTGACCCTCCCCCACCTGGAGCGGAACTCCCGGAAGACTCATGAGCGACACCATGGTGAGTCTGCGCCGAAAGATCGGCGGAGCCGGGGATCTCCAATCCGTCGTGCGCACAATGAAAGCCTTGGCCGCCTCGAGCATCGGACAATACGAGCAATCGGTGAGCGCCTTGGCCGACTACGCTCGCACCGTGGAGCTGGGATTAAGCGTTTGTTTCCGGGATGACTCGCCGATGGCGATAATGGGAGAACAGAAAATACACCCCCCTACTGGGACGATTGGGGCGGTCGTGTTCGGTTCCGACCAAGGACTGGTGGGCCAGTTTAATGAGGTAGTCGCCGATTATGCGGTCAAGACACTGGCCGCGCTGCCCGGCCAACACCGGGTATGGGCCGTCGGTGAGCGCGTGCAGACGCGCCTGGCAGACGCAGGACTTCCGTTGCTAGGATTCTTTTCCGTCCCGAATTCCGTCAAGGCCATCACTCCGCTGGTCGGACAGATTCTCCTGGAAAGCGAAACGCGCCGCAGCCGCGGAGAAATCTCGGAACTCCACCTCTTTTACAATCGTCCCACATCCAGAGCGGTCTATGCGCCGATCAATCAGCGTTTGTTGCCGCTGAACGAAACCTGGCGAAGCGAGTTGGCCATACTCCCGTGGCCGACAGGGAATTTGCCGGAGGTCATCGGAAGTACTACGACGACCCTAAAGGCGCTCATTCATGAGTACCTCTTCGTTTCGCTCTTCCGGGCATGCGCCGAATCTCTTGCCAGCGAAAACGCCAGCCGTCTGACAGCGATGCAACGCGCTGAGAAAAACATCGACGAACTGCTGGAGGACCTCAATAAACACTTTCACCAGTTGCGCCAAAGCGGCATCGACGAGGAACTGTTCGACGTCATCTCCGGCTTTGAAGCGCTGGCCAAAGAATAAAAAATCTCCAAACGCCAGGTGAGCAACCCAGACATCAATTCATGAAAAAGGGACGACGATGAACATTCAGACCAACGGTTTCCGAGTAGATAAAGGCACAAAGGTCGATCTCAGCAAAAGGCCAACCAGGGTAAAGGATATCTATAACTCGAAAAAACAGTACAAGCAGGTTCTCAAGAAACATATCGAAGAACTCAGTGACCTACAACGTCTCCTCTATGCGTCGAACCGTTATGCGTTGCTGCTGATATTTCAGGCCATGGATGCCGCAGGCAAGGACGGCGCCATCCGACATGTCATGTCAGGAGTGAATCCACAAGGGTGCCAGGTGTTCAGCTTCAAACATCCCAGTGCAGCGGAACTGGATCATGATTTTCTGTGGCGCACCACACAATCTCTGCCTGAACGCGGCCGCATCGGCATTTTCAATCGTTCCTATTACGAGGAAGTTCTCATCGTGCGAGTGCATCCAGAGATTCTGCTGAGCCAGGGTCTGCCGGACGAATTACTTGATGAAAAATCTCTCTGGCAGGATCGGTACCGCTCTATCGTGGACCTTGAGAGCCATCTCTACCGCAATGGCACACGGATCATCAAGTTTTTCCTTCACCTTTCAGAGGAAGAGCAGCGAGAGCGATTCCTTCAACGCATCGACGAACCGGAAAAGAACTGGAAATTTAGCCTCGCCGACATTAAAGAAAGAAAATATTGGAAAGAGTATATGAACGCCTATGAGGCATGTTTAAGTTCGACAAGCACAGAAACTGCTCCCTGGTATGTTGTGCCTGCCGATGATAAAAAGAACGCCAGGCTCATTATTTCGAATGTGATCGTCGAAACATTAAAAAGTCTCAACATGAGTTATCCCACAACAACCAAGGAGCGTCAGAAGGAGTTGCAGACTATCCGTAAACGCCTGGCGAAGTAAGATGGATCATACGGAAATTATGACTCAAGCCCTTCGACCTTACTCTCAGGACAAGCTCTAGAAGGCTCCGTGCCTCTGCTTGTCATCCTCAAACGTGTATGGACCCCATCAGGATTCATCTGTTCAGAACGATGAGCGCTGTGGAGCGTAGAACCCTATTTTTTGTATGATCCAGTAAGATCTGAAGCTCAAGAGTAGAAGAGCAGCGATAGCTTTTCATTCCCCGCGATGAATAACTTTTGAAAAGAAACCTTTCAGCCGTCAGCGCCTGCGGATAACGGAAACTGGACACATGCGAGTACGACATAGGGAACGTCACCGAACAGAACGCATTGGGTGGCTCCGGGCAGCGGTCTTGGGCGCCAACGACGGGATTGTCTCGACAGCGAGCCTACTGCTCGGTGTCTCCGCCGCGAATACGAACCACAGCGATGTCTTGATCGCGGGAGTAGCCGGCCTAGTCGCCGGAGCTTTGTCGATGGCTGCCGGTGAGTATGTGTCTGTCCAATCACAGGCAGATACCGAAGAGGCCGACCTTGCTCTTGAGCACACGGAACTCCTATCGGACCCTTCAGGTGAGCACAAGGAACTCGCCGCTCTCTATGTTGGGCGAGGTCTCGATCCAACACTCGCGAAGCAAGTCGCCACACAACTCATGACCCATGACGCCATCGGGGCGCATGCACGTGACGAGCTCGGCATTTCAGAGAACCTCAGTGCGCGTCCGATTCAGGCGGCCATGGCGTCGGCCGGTAGCTTCGCTATCGGAGCCGCCTTGCCTCTTGTGACCGCAACCATCATCCCGGAGGCCAGCCTGATTCCCGTGGTTTCCGGAACCTCACTGGTGTTTCTCGCGGGATTAGGAGGGTTAGCGGCACAGGCGGGCGGTGCCTCGGTGATGACGGGCGCCATGCGCGTCACATTATGGGGTGCACTGGCCATGGGACTGACTGCGGGGATTGGAATGCTATTCGGGACAGCGGGGTAAATCAGAGCACGCGAACACGAACAAAGACTCAGGCATACTTCTTCTTGATTCCTTGACATCAAACATGAGCCGTCTTCGAGAAATTCGCCGGATTCTCTGTTGGATTCTGGTTTTGAACCTGGCTGTCGCCGCAGCCAAGTGGGGCTATGGCGTTGTGACGGACTCATTGGGTATGCAGGCGGATGGTTTTCATTCAACATTCGATGGCTTCTCAAATGTCATTGGATTGATCGGGCTCTGGCTGACCGCCCCTCCTCCCGATGCCAACCATCCCTATGGTCATAAAAAATTTGAAGCCTTGACCGCCGGGGCCATTGGAGGATTCCTGGTCATGACATGTGTATATCTTCTTTGGAAAGCCTATCAGTCTTGGACACTGGACCTGCACCCTCAGGTCACCGGCTTCAGTTTCTTGATCATGATCATGACCATGGGTGTCAATATCTTTGTAACTCGATGGGAACGGCAAAAGGGTACCGAACTGAAAAGCGACATTCTCACAGCCGACTCCTATCACACGGCCAGTGATGTCCTCACATCATGTTCAGTCCTCGTAGGGCTCCTGGCTGTGAAAGTCGGATATGCCTTCGTTGATCCGTTGGTAGCGGTCCTGATTGCTGCCGTGATCGCCTGGACCGCATTTATCGTACTCAAGGACGTTTTGTCTTCCTTAACCGATGCCAATCGCTTGGACCCTGAAGAAGTTCGAAAAGTGGTGATGTCAATCGCCGGCGTCCGGGACTGTCATGATATTAGGACACGCGGACTGTCCCACCATGTGTTCATGGATCTCTCGGTTCACGTAGATGCCAATCTCACCGTCAAAAAATCGCACTCGCTCGCAACCCAAATTGAGGAGCAACTCATTGAGATGTTTGAACCCCTGGAGGATGTGGTCGTCCACATCGAACCGGAAGGACACGAACGAAGGTGATTGGAATCGGGATGGGAAATTGTGAGGAGTAAGCAGTAAGGAGAAAAAGGGAAAATGAAGCATTCAGCAGATTAAACTTAGACTCATGCTCGACCTACCCCTCACGCCTTACCTCTTGAGAATGAATGGGCAGGGAAACGATAAAGGTCGTCCCCTGGCCGGGCACACTCGTTACACGGATGGCACCTTGATGTTCCTGGAGAATGCCATGAACCACGGTGAGCCCTAAGCCGGTCCCCTCCCCCACGGCCTTGGTGGAAAAAAACGGATCAAAAATCTTTGAGAGTTGCTCCTGAGGAATCCCACTCCCGGTATCTTCCACGGTGAGTTCCACGGTATCACCGGTAGAATGGAGAGTCAGGCTCAGAGTACCTCCATCAGGCATCGCCTGGCAGGCATTTAAAATAAGATTTAAAAACACCTGGTTCATGTGATCGGGATCCGCCAACACCTTCGGCAACTGAGGTGTCACAGTCTTGATGATCTGAATATGCTGTGTACCCAACCTCTCCTGCAGCACATCCAGCACATCGATCATCACGGCCTCTAAGTTGACACCCTGACGTTCAGCCGGACGTTTTCGGGCAAAACTTAATAATTGATTCATAATTTTTGTAATGCGTTCCACCTGGTTCACAATGGTTTCCAAACCCCGCCTGGTGGGCTCATCCGGAGCTTTACGCATTAACAATTCGGCTCTCCCTAATATCACATTCATCGGTGTACCGATTTCATGTGCCATTCCCGATGCCAACGTGCCCAACTCCGCCAATCGTTCCGTTTTTCGCAGTTGTTCCTCCAATGCGCGTTGTTGGGTAATATCCACGACATACCCTTCAATCCCGACAATCTCGCCTGTTTCGGAAAAAATCCCACATCCTTGTTCCCACACCCATTTAACAGTTCCCTCCATTGTTCGAATCCGATAGCTGGACTGAAACGGCTTATGGTCATTGAGAGCCTCCTGTACGTGCTGCCAGACCCGCTCGCGATCTTCTTGGAGCATGACATGTTGGCCATACGATACCTGTCGAGTCTCAATTATTTGAGTAGGTGAATATCCCGTCAGGTTTAGACAACTCGGACTGAGGAACTCCATGGTCCAATCTCGATCATTTTGACATCGATAGACCATCCCGGGAAGATTCGTGAGAAGGGTCGATAAGGTCCGTTGGGCTTCTTGTAATTCGTGTTCGGTCGCCACCCGTTCCGTCAAATCCATGATAATCGCGAGGAAGAGGCGACGGCCCTCCTCCTGTAAATATTGAAGATGGACTTCAACCGGATACGTCGTTCGATCTTTTCTCTGATGAGATGTCCGAAAATTCACTTGCTCCCGTTGGCCCGTCCGGAGAGGAGTCAACAGCTCCAGAAATTTTTCGTTCGAGTGGTCCGGCTTCAAATCCAGCGGTGTCATCACGCTCAATTCTTCCATGCTGTATCCGACATTTTCCCTCGCGCCTTTGTTGACTTGAGTAAATCGAAGGGTCGTGGCATCAAACACATAGATTTCATTGGCAGACTCCTCAAGAATTCTCCCCAGGTAGGACAACCGCTCTTCGTTTTGCTTTCGTTGAGAAATATCTCGAAGAATCACTGTCAACCATCGCTTCCCCGATTGTTCAGTTTGAGAAATTGAGGCTTCCAAAGGAAAGATCTCGCCATTTCCTCGCAGTCCGGAGATTTCCATTTCGGCGCCCATTCGTCTGGATGTTTCTCCAGTCTCGGCAAATCGGCGGATGTGTTCACGATGGGCAGACCGCAAAGGAAGCGGAATAAATTGGTCGAGGGTATGTCCCAGTGCCTCTTGAGCCGAACACTGAAAAATTCCCTCTGCGGCGGCATTAAAGATGACAATCCGTTGATCGTCATCAATGATAATAATGGCATCCATGGCCGAATGGATGATGCCTGCCAGTTGCTGCTCAATCGCCTCCAACCCGTTCCTGGCCTCCTGATGCATCGCCTGGACGGCCCGCAACTCTGCCAATTCCTGTCGGAGTAGATGAACTTCGATCTGAAGGTCTTGAGGGGGAGGCTCGTGACTCATGGATTCACCTGGGGTTGAATCTGACAAACAGGAAATTAAGACTTAATGCATTGATGATACAGGGACCGATGAAGAACCACCCTGGGCCGGACTCCATACGCACATATCACTCCGATAGCAGCATGATTCAACGCAATTCATCCGACTGCTCGGGCGTTCACACCACTTCCTCCATTTCAGCCAGCTTGCGATATAAGGTCTTTCGATCAATCCCTAGCACATGCGCCGTTTGATATTTATTTCCACCCATTTTTTCTAACACCCGCCGAATGTAGGACTTTTCCAACTGCTCCAGGGGCAGTAGCCGCTCCGCGGCATCCCCAATGAGTTGTCCATCTCCTTGGATATTCCGAATATTGGAGGGAAGATCATCCAAACAAATCTTTTTCCCTTGCGTCAGGGTCGCCGCGCGCTCAAGGATATTTTCTAACTCTCTCACATTACCCGGCCACTGATAATCCATGAGCCGGGCCATGGCCGGCTCTTCGACACTTTCAATGTGTTTTTGCTGCGCAGTGACACTTTTTTGAAGCAACCCCTGAACCAGAATCGGTAGATCCTCCTTGCGGTCACGAAGGGGAGGCAAGTGCAGTTCAATCACATTCAAACGATAATACAAATCCTCCCGGAACCGCTTGGCCTTGACCTCCTCAACCAATTGCACATTCGTGGCGACCACTAACCGGACATTGATCGCCATGGAGCGAGTCGCCCCTACCCGCCGGATTTCCCGCTCTTGTACCGCACGAAGTAACTTGGCTTGAAGCATCATGGGCATTTCACTAATTTCATCCAAAAACAATGTGCCATCGTGAGCCTCTTCAAACAAACCGGGTTTATCCGATTTGGCATCCGTAAAAGCTCCGCGCACATGACCAAAGAGCTCGCTTTCCAACAACAGCTCGGGAATCGCCGCACAATTCACCGGAACAAAGGGAGCAGACTTGCGCTGACTATTATAATGAATGGCTTTGGCAACAAGTTCTTTTCCCGTCCCGCTTTCTCCCGTGATCAGAATATTCGTCTGTGAATCAGCCACTCGCCGGATCAGATCAAAAATTTCCTTCATCGGTTTACTTTTCCCGAGAATCTGCCCAAACCCAAATTCCCGGCTGACCTGCTGTCGTAACTGTTTCACTTCTTGGCGAAGCAGCGCCTCTCGCATCGCCTTCGCCACCGTCACCGATAATTCATTGCTCTTGATGGGCTTGGTGAGATAGTCAAACGCGCCTAGTTTCATCGCATCAACGGCCGATTCCACGGTCCCAAATGCCGTCATCATGATGAGATTGGATTCCGGATGCTTTCGCAGGACATGATCCAGCAACGCCAGCCCGTCCATGCCTTTCATCCGTAAATCCGTTAAAACCACTGGAAACTTCTCTGTTTCCATCCGATTGAGCGCATCGTGACCATCTGAAGCCACCATGACTCGATAATGCTCTTCCTCGAGAATGTCCCGAAGTAATTGCTGCATTTCGGGTTCATCATCCACGACTAAAATAGCAGGAGAATCGTTGATCATTGCGGTATTCCTTCTTTAACTAACCACTATTTATAAAGGTAACGGACTCCGTCCACCCTGATAAGGTATATTTCCCTTCGATGACACTTCTATCTACTCTCGTGGTAACCAGAGGCGGCAATGTAGCCACTCCTCTCTGTAGCCTTTTTCACCAATTTGGAATTTCACCACTGTAGCAATTTGCCCCACATGATCCAACACGTCTCATCCTATTTTGATTGCGCACTAAAGCTTCAGGGAAAATTACACCGCTATGGAGAATTTGTGATATCACAGAGGCATTCCTCTTGTTGCCTCTAAACAAGGTATGACAAGGAGTACAACTTTAAAAAGGGAGATCCCATGAAAATTGTCGTTCCAATTGATGGTTCAACCTGTTCCACCTTTGCTGTTGAAGCTCTTGCACATTTTAAGCCGCCTGAAGAATTGACGCTGGTCCATGCGCTACAACTTCCCGATTTCAACTACCCGATGATTACGCCGGATCTCAGAACTGAAGCCCAGGAAGAGATCAAAACCCAATTGCGAAAAGAAGGAGAGGGAATTCTCGATGAGGCCCAAGCACATCTTCCTGCCGATTTCTCCCATGTGCAGCGGCTTCATCAAATCGGACATCCGGTCGACGTGATTATTGAAACAGCACAGTCAGTACAATCCAATCTGATCCTGTTGGGAGCCAGGGGTCTTGGTCCCGTCAAAAAGCTGATTCTCGGGAGCGTGTCTCATCGGGTTCTGATGCATGCGCCGTGTCCAACCTTGATCGTGAAAACCTCCATGACTCGCTTACAAAAAATTCTTCTCCCCATTAAAGGTCAAGAGGATGCAGACCTCGCCCTACAATTTTTGGCACTCCAACCGTTTCGACAACCGGTTGAGGTCGAGGTGTTCGCGGTCTGGCCACAACCTCAGCTGTCCTGGCCAACCACGGTGGGACAATCAGACGCCCTGGAAGCTCAAGCCATAGAAGAAGCCCAGGAACGCATGAAAACCATCACTGACCGGCTCACCCGGATGAACTATGCCTCTCAAGCCCATGTCGGGATGGGCGATCCCGCCTATGCCACCCTCGAACAGGCCAAGGCTTCGCAATCCGACTTGATCATGATGGGGACGCATGACCGGAAAGGGTTCTCGCGATTTTTGATGGGAAGCGTTTCGAATGCCGTGTTACACCAGACTCCATGCCCGGTATTGATTGTCCGGTAGACCTTCCGAAACGTGAAGAACGGCTTCCTTTTTCCTACTGATGCCATCTGCTACAGGGTTGTTCAGACAGAATGAGGCGAACTGCTACCAAGGAAATGGGACAGAGCATATTCAAGGAAGGATTTTGCAGGAAACCTGTAGTCGCTTCTCCCATACAACTGTTGGCATATCCATTGCTTTATATCAGGTTTAGGTATGATCGAAAATTTTCTTCCAGGATAAAAAAGGAGGTTACGAGATGAGTGCCATCACACGTTGGGATCCTTTTCGGGAAATGGATGAATTACAAGGTCGGCTTTCAACCTTGTTCGGCCGAGCACCGGTCAGAAAAGAAGGGGAACGTCAAGAAGCATTGCGCGTCGCCGAATGGGCTCCTCTGGTAGATATCACAGAAGATCAAAAAGAATATGTGGTGAAAGCCGAGCTTCCCGAGGTCAAAAAAGATGAAATTAAAATCGGCGTACAAAACGATGTGTTAGTCATTTCCGGTGAACGAAAATATGAAAAGGAAGAGAAGGAGAAAAAGTACCATCGGATCGAGCGAGCCTACGGAAGCTTTTCACGAAGCTTCACCATCCCTGAAGATGCGGACCCGGAGAAAGTCTCTGCCGAATTCAAGGAGGGTATTTTGCAAGTGCATTTACCGAAAAGCGACCGGGCAAAACCAAAAAGTATTGCCGTGAAGGTTTCATGATTAAACGGGCTCCCCTTCTGCTTTGGAAGGGGAGCCCTGGTTTTCCGGGATGGGCATAAGACCAATCAACGCAAAGTGAGTGGAAAAGATCACTCTAAAAGAAGGAAGACAATCCACACATGCACAGTCTTGGAGAATATCTATTTCGTAAGTTTGGGATACTTTTCCTTGGATTTTTTCTCATAGGAGGGATTCCTCGATCCAGCGCGCAACCCCTACAGGAAGTGAAAGTGACCATAGAGGGATACACGTTTCAAACCACCCAGATGCCTCTTCAACTGGACACAGAGACCATTATCTACATCACAAACAAAGATACGGTACGCCATGATTTTGGATCAGACATGTTCCTACATACTCTGACCCATGTCGATAGCAACGGCGTCATAACCTATGGGAAAGGGGTGGAAGGCGTCCTTCTTGAGCCCGGCCAGGCGGCATCAATCCATTTGATGCTTAATCACTCGGGTCGATTCCAATTTCAATGTTCGATCCATAAGGAGATGAAAGGGGAAATTCTCCTCCTGACCGTGGACGCCGTATAATCGGCAACCTCTGCATTAACCTACGGGTTGTGGTCGGGTGCCCGAGCTATTAGAATTTCTGAGAGTGCTCTCCGGCTTTCACTCTAAGGCGAAAGGCTAATACCGTTATGGTCAAGATCGTAACCCATGTATTGTTTCCTACCGACTTTTCACCAAGCTCCGCCCCTGCCTTTCGATATGCGGTGGAATGGGCAAAAGTCTTTGAAGCCCAACTGACCATTCTCCACGTCCATTCCCTGCAACCGGGGCTGGATATTGACGCCGGAGTCGCCCAACAATTCCTGGATGAACAACGCAAGGTGGCGCGGGAAGAGTTGGAAACACTCCTGGCCGAGGCTCGGCAACAGGTTCCAAAGGCATCCATGGAACTAATGGCCGGTCTGCCGTCTGAATGCATTTGCGAGGTTGCCAGGGAGAAAAAATGCGATTTAATTATGATGGGAACCCACGGGTGGACCGGAATCAATCGCGTGTTATTCGGAAGCGTGGCGGAACGGGTCATTCAACGAGCCCCATGCCCGGTTCTGTCCATTCCGCACCGGGAATCAGCAGATATCTCGGCGATGCATCCCCTACAAATCCTCCCACGACAAGTCGTTCTGCCTTTAGAATTCTCCGATTGCTCCATGGAGGCCTATGAATATGCGATCCAAATTGCGAAATGGTTTGATGTGCCTCTGACCCTGATCCATGCCATTGAACCCTTGTCCTATAGTTTGGACTTTACTCTGACTCATCCGCTTCAAGAAAAAACCAATCGGGATAAGGTCGAAAAACGGTTGGCTGATCTCACCGCCGTCCTGACCGAACAGGGCTTATCCGCACGATATGAATTACTCGATAAGCCAACTGTTGACGGCATCCTGGAAACCAGCGCCATCCAGCAAGCCGATCTTATTGTCATGGGAAGCCATGGTCGAAAAGGACTGACCCGTATGATCCTGGGCAGCACAGCCTATAAGGTGCTTGAACAAAGCCCCTACCCTGTCCTCACAGTTAAAAGTCCGAAATTCGAGGGAGGGCATCATCCATCGCTCGCCAATGGCAAGACCACATCCTCTCCGACATAAACCCTGAACCTGTGACGATGGCAGACCATCACTCTCACCCTATTGCCGGATCGGAAGAAGGCCTTCGAAGTCTGTTAACCCGATTGGAGCATCAATCGCTCCAACCGGACTTTCAGATACAGCGACAACTGGCCCTCAGCCACGCCCTTCAGCCCTATTTCCATCCACTCATGGTTCCTCCCTTGGCTCCTTTGCCGGAAGAAGAGGACCTGGCCAAGTGGTACCTCTATGCTGATTATTTCCCGACTGACGGCCATGCTTCTCTCATCGAGCAAGTGCGAGACCTGGTGACGGAACATGTCCCGCAAGAGGAACGGGTCTGGCTGGATTCCTTGCGACATTCCTACATGGATCTGCTCGAGGTGCAAGAGATGGCTTACGGAAAGCAGGGGACTCAGACCCGTCTGCAATCGTTGGGAGATAAACAGATATTTGATGTTCTCCCCCACGCGACACCGGTTCCATACAAAATTGGACAGATCCTGCTCACCAGGCTCCTTCGGGGATTGGCCGACATACGTTTACCTGGTCCCCCACTCGTTTTTTCGGCCAGCATGGGAAAAGCCGTCTTTAAATTGACCAATGAGAGAAGACAGGAAATCGAGATTGGCACAGGTAATTTCGCCCTTTCAGAATGGGCAGAATTTGCCAAGAGCTACGGGTATGAAATGATGTGGAGTGTCGCCAAGGTGCGACGAGGAGCCTGGACAGTCGTCGACTCACAGATGGACTATCGAAATACCCAAGGCGAAACCTTTCTCTATGCCATCGCTCTGTATGAACACCAGGACTTCCGCGCACTGGCTGACGGGCTTCGTGGCTTTGATCAATTCACTCCCATGCAGGAAAACGCCGGCAAGCCGGTGCCATCCGCTTCAGGGTCCGACACCTTAACGTGGGTATGGCTCCCGCCACAGAACCCATCCGGTGACACAGAATCCCCTGTCGCCCGCCTCACCTTGACGCCCACACAATTATGTGTGGAAACCGATGCTCCAGACCGGCTGAATATCGTCAAGCATCAACTGGCGGCAATATTTGGCTTCTCACTCCACTTCCTGGGGGAGACCATTGCCTCCCCTCAGCATCGGACTCCTGAAGTTGATCTCTTATCAGACACCTATATCCTTCCGCCCACCATTGTCTCCCAAGAAGAAGAGCAACAGATCCTCGCGTCGTTGCTTGAAACCGTCTATTTGGATTGGGCCGAAACACCTTCCCCGCTTTTGAAAGGACAAAGCCCCCGGCATTTCTGCTCTGCGCAACAGGACACGAAAGAGGTTGCGGCCATCATCGACCAAATGGAACAACATGATCCGGGTCGGCGACGCACTGGCCAACCCGCATACGATTACAACATCCTCCGGGGTTACATTGGACTGTAAGTTAAAGGGAGTGTTGAAAAAGGCCGCCAGCGGCGTTTTCGCCATTTGGCCGTGCTCACGTACTTCTCCATACGCTCCGCTCGCCCAAGTGGCTGCGGCCTTCCCTGCGAGAAGCCTCATGACAGGAGTAGACGGGCATTTTTGAAAACTCGATAACGGTTCTCTGGGAGCCTCGGTCCCTCATAGGTTGAGGAAACGGAAAAAATTTTAAATATTCAACAGTAATTTAAAAGGCAATCATGGCTACCGAATCTTTTGAACCTTCTCCGCCAGCGCTCCTACTCCGCAAGGATTTTTCACAACTGATTCAGGTTCTCCAGAACCTTGGCTATCGGATCCTGGGTCCGGTCCTTTCTAACGGCGCGATTCAATGGGACGAAATTACCCGGGAAGAAGACCTCCCGATCGGATGGAAGGACCAGCAACATCCAGGAAACTATCGACTGGAACCAGACCCCAGCGCCCGGTATTTCAATATCGTTCACGGCCCACAGTCTCTCAAGCCGCTGGTGTTTTCGCCACGAGAAACCCTGTTAGTCCTGGACCGCAACGAAAAAACGTTTTCTGCCAAAGAGATCATTCCTGACATACCACGAACCGCCGTGCTGGGAGTGAGGGCATGCGATCTCGCAGGACTCGGGATTCAAGATCAGATTTTTTTGAAAGGTCCCTATCCTGATCCCTACTATCAACAGCGACGGAACAATCTTTTCCTCATCGCCGTCAACTGCACAAGGGCACTGGAGACATGCTTTTGCGCCTCAATGGGCACGGGGCCAAAAGCCCGAGGAGGGTACGATCTCAGCCTGACGGAGGCCGATGAAGACTTTGCAATTCAAGCAGGAAGTATCGTTGGACTGGAAGTATTGGATCAACTGGCTTGCGCCGTGGCATCTCAAGCCCGGATTCAGCAGGACGATGAACGGATAGCCGCCTGCGCAGCCAGTCAAACGCGGACCATTCCGCATGCTTCGCTACCACATAGTTTATATGAGGCCCACGATCACTCCAGATGGGACGAGGTGGCCGCACGATGCCTCGCCTGCACCAACTGTACGATGGTCTGCCCTACTTGCTTTTGTCATGGGGTGGAAGAAACTCCAACTCTGGACCACCAACAGTCGGAACATGCTCGGGTCTGGGATTCGTGTTTCACCTCGGATCACGGATACATTCATGGGAAAAACTTCCGGCCCACCACCAAAGACCGGTATCGCATGTGGCTGACTCACAAATTAGGGTCATGGATCGACCAATTCGGCATGTCGGGGTGCGTCGGATGCGGACGCTGTATGACCTGGTGCCCGGTGGGCATCGACCTTACCGAAGAAGTCCACGCCCTCTGCCAGCAACCCTCGTAACCAGTTGCGCACTGGCGAAACAAACGAGATTGACGTGAGCCGATTGCGCTTTCCAATTGATTCGAGACGAAGCAAAATTCACTTGTCCTGATAGACCTCTCGTCTATGCCGCACTTTGATCACGATAACCACGAGCTCCTCGTCCCGGATCTCATAAATAATTCGATATATTCCTTGGCGAACTCGAAATTTTTCCTGTCCCGACAATTTCTCACTACCGACCGGGCATGGGTGATCCGCTAAACCTTCAATACGCTTGAGAATACGAGAAACATCGTTGTTAGGGGTGGAACGAAAATCTTTGGTGACCGACTTTTTGAATGTCAGCCTATAACTGGCCATGAGCCTTGAGATCATTCAGCAGTTCTTCATAACTGAGAGTAGGCTCCCCAGCCCGCTGCTGGAACGCGGCCAGGTCTTCCTGGTCCTCCGCGAGAGCTGCTCGCACAGCATCATTGACGATGTCAGATACGGATCGGTGAGTATGCGCGGCCTTTAGTCTTAGAGCCGCATGGAGATTCTCATCAAAGTAGACTGTCGACCGTTTAGAACTTGTCCCCATGGAATTTCACCTCCTTATGATACTGGCATGATGGCGCTTTAGCGTCATAACACCAAAACGCCTACAAAATCATGGAGGTTCTATCCCAAAAACTTCCATGGTTTCAATGTTGAAAAGGCCACCAACTGGTATCCGGTAGGCATTGACCTCACCGAGGAAGTCCATGCCCTCTGCCAGCCACCCGAATAACCCCAAATGCAGTGAATCCTGACTTAGATCGGTCCAATCGACATTGCCTGGCTACTTGTGTGCGATGGGTTTCTCTGTAAACAGAAAGTCCTTCAAATGCTTGGAGAATGTAGGGTCCTTGCGGCGAACCCATTCCAACACCATCGCAGCATGCTCCTTTTCCTCGTCTCGATTGTGCTGAAGAATGGCTTTGAGGTCTGCATCATTGCAGGCATCCGCGCGCTGGTTATACCAATCAACGGCCTCTAGCTCTTCCATCAACGAGACAATCGCTCTGTGCATGTCGCGTGTTTCATCGGACAATTCCTCAATGGGTTCGTGATAGCCGACACTCGCCATAGTCTTCTCCTATGTTGTGTAAAGTGAATGAATACTGCATGGGGCTGTTGAAAAATGCCGCCAGCGGCGTTCTCGCCATTTTTCCGTGCTCACGTACTAGAAGTACGCTCTGCGCGCAAAAATGATTGCGGCCTTGCTGGACAACTTTTTTGAACAGCCCCGAGGCCTCATATGCAACGTGCCTGTGGGTTAATATGCCCTTGAAAATTATTATTCAACACTCCCTGCGTACGAAACCTCTAACCGAAATAAGCCATCGGAATCGGGACTTGAACCTACGTCCAATGATGTGAATTCCAGGCACCAGAATTTGTGAGAGGACCATGATTTCTCAATTATCACAGATTGATCATGCAGCCTTCAGGATGGCTACGTTCCATCCAACGTAATCAACACCAATGAATTCAGAAAGAATCCCCAATTTGAAATACGATATCCCATGTGCTTCTCCATCCACATTTAAATTTCCCCGGTACCCTAACAAATCGGTGATCGCCTCCTCAGGCCTTTGCGGACTTGCCGATTTGCACTTCCAGTGAACACACTCCACCCGGGCACCCGGATGCAGGTTTGCCTCGCAGAGTGACATCAAGATTAGGAGGAACACTGAAGGTCCTGACAACTTCCTGAACTGTCAGAGGCGAATCCCGGTTCCATGGGAGCAAGGAAAGCCCGCGTGCCAGCAGACAGTACCCGGTGAAACACAGGATCAATGTACCAATAGCCGGAACCCAATAAAGGAATCGAAGTGGCGGCAGATACAGCACGACGAGGAGAAGCAGATACGCGAGACGAAGTTGCGCTGGAAAAGACGAGGCATTTTCTTCGCGTGCAAAAAAAACCAAGGCTTGAATGGTTGAGATGAGAATAGCTAGAAAGAAGTAAGTCGGGTCAACGAGCAGGCCGGCCAGTAAGCAACAGGCGAGGCACAACCAGATCCACCAGGTGTAGTCGGACAAACGGATAAATCGCATCATGGATCGTAAATCGTTCGTAACGGATTGTTTGCAAAACCTTCGATATCACCATTTAGAAATTGAACGAACACATTCTGATTCGGTTAGGCATTAATCACATTGTCATCCTGAGCCAACGGCGAAGGATCTGTGCCCAGCAGGACGACTTCGCCGCCCAGGACGTATGATTTTCATCTATCGTTCACCATTCAGCAGACGGAATCTGACCGACGACACTCAAGCTTTATGCTTTCAATCATACCCATACAACCATGTGGTCGTCGCATGATGAATATTTTTTACCGAATGACAGGCTTCTTTCGGAATGAATACCTCATCTCCGGGTTCCGCGATAATCTCTTCGCCCTCAATGGTCATTCGCAATTTCCCTTCAACAACGGTGACCAGCTCGTTGGTCGAATGAACGAAATCATTCCACTCCCGACCGGGAGGATCAACAAACAGATCGCACGAATACCCCCGATGACTCCATGACTGAAAAACCTCTTGGCGATTCAGAGGAATAGCAAATTTCTTAGGTATGACATATTGCATGGGATTTCCCTCCGAGCAGGGTGACAAGGTAACCGGCGCGAGACCACCGCAACGAGTGTTGCGTACAATGGAATGCCCTCTCAGGCACTTTTCGAAGTACCGCTATCAGGAATTCAGCAACGGCACCGCCGGATGCCGGGTTCTGCCCTGTGATAAGCCTGGCATCTTCAAGAGCAAATGAAGCCTACGGCTTGTCCTCCTTCTGATAAACCGCAACGCTTTGAAATGAAAATTGCCAATGATAATCACGCCTTCCCATTTAATCTTTCCTTAACTTCGGGAGGCATTATACGTGCTCGGTCGCTTGTTAGGCTGGTGGGATTCTTCGCTTCCAGTATCCCGGCTCGCGGCTACAATGCATGACAGCCACAATGAGGATAGACTCCGGTTCTATGGTAAACAGAACCCCATAGGGGAAGACATGGGTGAGACAACGTCGGACATCCTCATCGAGGATCCTATACCGTTCTGGAGATTCGATAATTCGTCGGATGGCATCCTCAACAGTGTCGAGGAATTTCAGAGCAAGCGTCGGATCACGCTCGGCGTAGTAAAGAGCTGCCTCCCGATATTCCTCCAGAGCTTCCGGGTGGAAATCCCATTTCATCGGCGAACGTCGTCTCGCACCCTCTGAAGAGCTTCGTCTCCAGGGATCGGCGCGACGTGCCCGCTTCGTACTTCATCGCGCCTGCGTGTTGCCTCTGCAACCCACAGGCGATCAATCTGCCCTAGTTCATCGGCATCTAAGCTTTCCACAAGAAGGTCCGCTAACCGCGCCCGCGATTCCGTCGGTAGACTCATGGCCTGCTCGGCCAATTGTTCCCAAGTTATAGCCATGACCGAAGAATACCCCAATACGTATGAA
Organism: Nitrospira sp. MA-1; assembly: GCA_032139905.1. Lineage (NCBI taxonomy): Bacteria > Pseudomonadati > Nitrospirota > Nitrospiria > Nitrospira sp. MA-1. The sequence continues at coordinate 621,700 of JAQJDB010000007.1, read as the reverse complement.
GCCAACAAGTCACAGACGTTGGCCGGGATCATGCTAACATGTGGCTACAATGCCCGATTGATGGCGACTGCGCGGAGTGGTCGCGAAGGAGGAGAGTGAGCAACCACTGGTGATCACAGCTTGATACGGATCACGTTTTCCGTTTAATAGAAAGGGACAGGCTATTTTCTTGCCTCCAAAGTCTCCCTTTGGGGCTTGACAAAATCCACTTCATGGCGCGACCCTTCGACTTTTTGACGAAATGAATCGCCTCACCCAACCACAACCCTGTCCCTCGATTCAAGTTCGGATATTTTTCAACGCTGGTCAGAACGACGGGTATTTTTTTGCTTATGATGTCAAACCAAGCCTACTTACCAAGTTGAGTATGCCCTAACGAGTTTGCTCATTTGGAACTCGAAGTTTTTAAATAAAAGAAGCCGCTACAGAGAGAATTCCCACTTTACTTTCAACTTCTTGTGACCTCAACCTTGCCCATTAATGAACGCTTCCTAAGGTAGGCAGGGAATAGCACAGCCACAAATGCATGGAATTTGTTTTGAATTAATTCTATCTCCTCCCTAACCTTTGCGATTTCCGCAGGAGACAGGCGTCCAGTCTGAACCAGATCGAGCACGTGGTAGGCAACAATAAAATGGGCATCTACCTCTTCTACAATAATTTCTCCTGGGTTTTCTGCCCCAATTTCAAGAGCTTCATTGAATTTCTTCTGGTCGTAATGGAAGGAGGATTCGTTCCGAATTTTTTCCAAGATTCCCTTGGTCCTTCGACAAGAAAAAATTGTCCGGCGAAATTCTTCATAGGATTGCGAGACCTCACTATCAAGTTCTGATATAGCAACCGCAAACGATGAAGTATTTTGTCCCTTCTCAAAGATCTCATTCCAAACATTGTGCAAGAATCCGAGCCTTAGCCTATACAGAAAAAATTGACTCCTTTCCTGTTTAGTCAGTGTAATTTCATCATTTCCTAACGATGCGCTTTTACTCTCCAATAAATATTTCAATCGCTCAAAATTTGAAAGATCTTCATTAGCTGTTAGTACCATGAGGACATATCTAGATAAATTATCAGTATGTGGAAATAGATCCTTAATTTTGAATTTCCATAATTCATCTTTCTCATAACTTGGGTATTCTCCCTCAACATCTATTTTTGTTTTCGTGGGGGACTGATAATACTCCGTAGAGGGTACCCGGTTCGGATTTTTAGCGAAAAAATCATTAAGCAGAAACCATCCAACCTTAGCGAACACCACAAGCCAACAGGCAAAAATGACCATACCTTTGAATTTTAAGTTCGTGTCATCAGAGGTGACTTCGCGTTGGAATGTACCTTCCGCCCATGTGGCGAACACGGCGAAAGGCAGAAAAAAGTAGGCCAAAAACGCCCAACCCGACACTATCATGATGGGGTAAAAGAGCATCTTCTTGTAGAATGCCATGCGCATCCCAGCAAGTGTGAATTCAGATTTCTTAAGTTTGTCCTCGAATTTCTCCAACCATTGAAGAAGGCGGATTAAAGGGGAAGACAAGATTGCAATCAGAATCGACAAGCTGAGAGATACGTTCACATCAGACAACCACTCACCAAGCATTATTGCACCTTCCCAAGAACGAAAAATATATTTATCTTTTATTGTTTCCGTCGTTGTTTGCTCTCCAGACTCCTGCCAGGTTGACTTTGGACGGCTACTTTTGCTGGGGCATCGTAGACGCTTCTCAGTAGGTTAATGCTTGGCATCAGGGGCTGACGCGGAGGGCCATCCACTACCTGCCTTTTAGACAATCGAATTATCGCGCCATTCCAAGCACCGCATCGACGGCACCGCCGCAGCCCAATACCGGATAACCATCACGTACGTTGAGAATGTTGAGGTATGCCTTTAAGGCAAACTTGTCACCTTCTCTACGATGAAGTGCGTACCTAATGCCATCCGTCACGATGAGCCGATTGCACCGCTCGCGGCCAGGACGAAGTGCATATTCCAGGGCTTGCCCAAGAGGGGAGAAAACGGATTTACCGAGAAGTTTTGCCTCGACCACGCATGTAAGAGTCGATTCAGTTGATGGCATACCATTGAAAAGTGCGACATCGACATAGTTCCACTGGACAGCTGCTGTTTGCTGAGACCAGCCAAGTGATAGAAGGAAGGGGACAACCAGATAGCAGACTGTTTCCTGCTCCGAAGGTCTGCCCTCAGGCCGCTTTGTCTCGTTCCAATACCAAGAGGCGACTCGCTGGAGCGATGAGAAAGTCGCCAAAAGCTTGTCCACATGTTCACTGGGCAGTCCCTCGATAAATAGACGTCGGGCCAGTTCGACCGGGTCAAGTTCAGTCCCGGCGGCTGGAACATGGGCAAGAGCACGATTGCGATCATGCTCTGCAATGGCAAGACTTTCAACCCAGGTCCTGACCGCCTCGACATTCACTGCAGCAAATGTCCTGACCTGACCACCTAGTGTTCTTGGTGGAAAGACCCTTTTGGTGTTTGGGAACCACCTCACGCGCCGGACGTGCTGCAAGTCCCAACCATCCACGTCAGCAAAAGCTTTAAGCCATTCCGCTTTATCATCAACAATCTCACCAACAGCAAGAATGTCTCCAGTTCCGAGCCGGAGGAGAACGATGTCACCACTGAGGGCTTCTCGACAGAATCTTCTGATGTGGCCAAGGTGCGCATAGCATGCCTTCTCGTATTCTCCAAGCTCACCGGGACCTGCAAGCATCACGTCATACTTAATGCAGATGTCCCCATAGGATCGATCAGTATCGCCAGCTCCAACTTGCCAGAGTGTTTTCCCAGTCAGGTCCATGCGCACCCCTTGGCGTTCAAAATTGATTTTTTACATTTCTTCCATCAACGCTGGCAGTGTATGAATTTAGGATATGAAGAGCAAGCCACCATGATACGTAATGCCTTGAAAGCCAAATTCCAGTGTAGGATTTTTTTGGGTTATTATAGATAGAATCGATTGAACGTAAACATTCGTTGTTCAATCCGTCATGAAGTCAAACTCAGCAAGGAGATGCCCACCAAGGACAAGGGTGCAATCAGCTCAATTGATCGGGAAACCTTTGCCTTTTGCCATCACATTGACCTCCCCATTGGCTTTGAATTTGCTTTAGCAACAATAGAATCTCCAATCATCATATTTTTGAGGAAAAAGGCTACACCGAATTTTGAGTTTATTGAAAGATATGCAACACCAGGGAAGATCAGAGAAATTTATTTTGTTAAGATAAGCCATTCTTTGAATGAGATTCCCGATGAACGATATCTGGAATAGCAAATACTTCTGTCATCCCCGCAGGTAGTTAGCGGGGATCCATCCGAAACGAAAACAAGATAGATGCCCGATTACAAACCTCGGGCATGACGGAAGGGGGATAGGTTCCCGATAAAAGATGCCGGGAATGACACGGCCTAAAATGACAAAAACCCAGACCAGATAAATCCCCCTTAGTTCTCCTTTTTCAAAGGGTTATTCAAGAGGGCTAAAGTCAGCTATGACACACAACCCCTACCTTATCCATCCGGCTGTCATCGTGGACAAGAAACAGGAGTCCACGGATATCGTGACGTTTCGCCTGCAACTCACCGACCCTACTCATCGGGAGTTGTTCCGGTTTGAGGCGGGGCAGTTCAACATGCTCTATGTGTTTGGTGTGGGCGAGGTGGCCATTTCAATTGTGTCGGACCCTGGCGAGCCGGAATTTCTGGATCACACCATTCGTGTGGTGGGACGGATCACGCAGGTACTGGGCGTGATGCAAATAGGTGAGAGCGTGGGCGTTCGTGGGCCCTTTGGAATTGGATGGCCCATGAAGGAAGCGCAAGGAAAGGATGTGCTCATCGTCACCGGGGGGTTGGGTTGCGCCCCGGTGGTGGGCGCCATTGAATATATGTTCCGCAGGCGAGAGGAGTACGGCACCATGACCATTCTCCACGGGGTGAAAACCCCACACGACTTGCTCTACCGGGAACGCTTCGATGCCTGGCGCCACCAACCCCGCACACAGGTCCTATTGACCAGCGATGAACCCGGCAAGACCTGGCATAGCCATGTGGGTGTGGTGACCGAATTGTTTGACCAACTACGGTTGGACCCGGACAATACGCTGGTCATGATGTGCGGACCGGAAATCATGATGCGAATTGCCTGTAATACCTTAACTCATCAAGGTCTTCGCCCCGACGCCATGTATGTGTCGTTGGAACGGCATATGGAATGCGGCATCGGACTTTGCGGGCATTGTCAGCTCGGGCCGTTTTTCCTGTGCAAGGACGGGCCCGTGATGCGCTTGGACCGGGTGGTGCCGTTTTTTGGGAAAGTGGGTGTGTAAACAGAGCATGAAGGAATGATCCGTAAAAATTTGGTTCCCGATACAAGACGACACAAATGACCTGGAAAATGAAAATATTCCCCTAGCTCCTTATTCAAAGGGAACATTTTGAGTAAGGAGAAGCTGGCAATTACCATGAAGGAAACAACCGCCGCCACTCAGAATTTTTCAACCAGGCCTCGCCCACGGATTGCGGTGGTGAAATTTGCCTCTTGTGACGGATGCCAGTTAAGCATCCTGAATATGGAGGACGATCTACTGGCTTTGGGAGAGGCCCTCGACATTGCCTATTTCCCTGAAGCCTCCAGCAAGATGCAGCCTGGCCCGTATGATATTACCTTTGTGGAAGGCTCCATTACCTGCCCTGAAGATCTTTCTCGAGTGCTCGATCTCCGTCAGCAGACAACGACCTTGATCACCATTGGCGCCTGTGCAACCTCCGGCGGCATTCAGGCTCTTCGGAACTGGGGTGATGTGGAGGCCTTCAAGCAAGCCGTGTACCCCAACCCCGAATACATCCACAGCCTCAGCACCTCGACTCCTATCTCCGAACACGTCAAGGTGGACTATGAATTGTGGGGATGCCCTATCGATAAGCAACAACTCCTTCGAGTCCTCACCGATTTACTGAGAGGCGTCACACCCAGCATTCCCACACATAGTGTCTGTCTGGACTGTAAACGCCAGGGCCATGTCTGCGTCCTGGTTGCGAAGGGACTACCCTGTCTTGGACCGGTGACACGTACCGGATGCGGGGCCATCTGCCCCGCTATGGGTCGGGAATGTTATGGATGTTTTGGCCCGGCCGAGCAAGATTCAGTGATTCCCGGAGTGCCCCCAAATACCCGATCCCTTGCCAACCAATTCCATGAACATCTCCAACTCATTCCCGTGGAAATAGTTCGCCGATTTCGAGGAATCAACGGATCGGTTCAGCCTTTCCGGCAGGAAAGCGATGCATGGGAAACCCGATAGGGAATGTTGAAACGGGCCACCAGCGGCGTTCTCCTTGTTCGTAGGACTCGACGTACTGGTGAGTGCGCCTCGTCCTCCTCACTGCGTGCGGCCATTCCTTCGGTTCGCTTGTATGGTGTTTTGCAGCGCATTCTTGAGAAGCTACGAGGAGCCGGGGTGGAGGGACATCGGCTAGCATCTGCCGCACGGCGGACAGACTTCCTGAGAACTCTCCCACCCACACCACAAACGTCGATGAGGAATCTCGCGGCAGGGACCCTGACCGCCGATTTACCCGCAAGCTCACGTTGGTGTGTGCCACCCCAGCATCGTTCACGTACTTTTTGGAGGGTACCATCATGCACACCTGTCTGAATGTCGGCGTGGATGTGGCCAAAGATGCCGTCATGGTTGCCTGCGCCGAGTCATGCTTCCCGGTCCAGAGTGTTCCCAATCAGCGTGGCTCGTTGCGGGCTTGGCTCAAATCGCTGCCGGCAGGCAGCCGCATTGGCTTGGAATCCACCGGCGCCTATCACGAATTGCTGGCGGACCTCGCGCAGGCCTACGGTCATACCGTCTTCCTGCTTAATCCCTTGGATACTCGGCACTATGCCAAGGCCATGGGCACCCGCGCCAAAACCGACTGGGTGGATGCGGAGTTGATCGCCAGACTCATCGCGCAAGAGCACACGCGCTTGCGGGCCTACACGCCCCCCACGGCGAACCAACGCAAGCTCGATCGGCTCATTCGACGGCGCGCCACGATCGTCCGCCTCAAAGGCACGCTCAAGCAGACGATGCGCCATCTGAGTGGCTTTGCCCACGAACTCAAGGCGGTGATGGGCAAAATGGATGCCTTGCTCGCCAAGATTGATGCGACCATGGCCGCGCTGGCGGCCTGTTCGCCCCACCATCAGGAGGCGCAACAACGGTTGCAAACCATTGTGGGCGTCGGGCCCTTGGTGGGCATCAGCTTGACCAATACGTTGGAGCGCGTGCCGTTCCGCAAGGCGGATGCGTTCGTCGCCTTCATTGGCTTGGATCCGCGGGCGAATGACTCGGGACACAAAACCGGGCGCCGACGGTTGTCCAAACGCGGCCCCGCCGAGTTGCGCCGCTTGCTGTTTAACGCCGCGATGTCGGCCATCAAAACCACAGTCTGGAAACCCATCTACGAGTCTTACCGCACTCAAGGTTGGAGCACGACGGCCTCTTTGGTCATTATCGCTCGCAAAATCGCCCGTGCGGCTTGGTCTATTCATCATTACCGTACAACATTTCATCCAGAGCGGATCACACAATGCTTGACATAAACCATAGAATCTCAGGACGGGACTGGATGGATTATTTTTCATCATTCCCGGAGGATAGTATGTTTCCTGATTTTTCTCATTAAAAATCGAAGGTAGACACATGAACGATCCTCTAACAAACCCGGATAAATCCAGAACCATTAAAATCGACATGATGGCCAGGGTAGAAGGGGAAGGGGCCCTTCACATCACCGTCCAGGATGGTCAGGTCCGGGATGTTCAACTCCGGATTTTTGAACCTCCACGATTTTTTGAAGCCTTCCTCCAGGGACGTCACGTCACCGAAGTGCCCGATATCGTGGCCCGTATTTGCGGCATCTGTCCGGTGGCTTATCAAATGAGTGCGGTCCATGCCATGGAACAAATCTTCGATGTGGTAATGCCCCAAAGCCTTCGCGATTTACGTCGACTCCTGTATTGCGGGGAATGGATCGAAAGTCATGTTCTGCACATTTATATGCTCCAGGGTCCGGATTTCTTAGGATTCGACAGCGGGCTTGAGATGGCTCGCTCACATCCCGAACTTGTGAAGCGAGGGCTTCGAATGAAGAAGGCGGGCAATGATCTGTTAACGCTGTTGGGGGGACGATCGGTGCATCCGGTTTCGGTAAAGATTGGCGGATTCTCTCAAGTGCCGACCAGGAGTGCCCTGCATGCGCTGAAAGACGAATTCCTGTGGGCCAGAGATGCCGCTGCGGAAACCCTCCGATGGGTGAGCGGGTTTGAATTTCAAGATCCCGAACAGGCCTATACCTTCCTCGCCCTTCGGGGGCCTTCTGAATATCCGATGAATGAAGGCGACGTCGTCACCAATCGAGGACACCGCATGGCCGCATCGGAGTTTGAACACCATTTTCATGAAGAACAGGTGCCCTATTCCAATGCCCTCCACTGCACATTGAATGGACAATCTTTTCTCACAGGGCCGTTAGCCCGGCTCGCTCTCAACCAGGACCAGCTCTCGTTGTTGGCCAAAGACGTCTTACAGAGCACGGGATTAGTTCTCCCGTTCAACCGCGCGTCCATGGGTATCGTGGCACGATCGGTTGAAGTGTTCTATGCGTTTGACGAAGCCCTTCGCCTCATTGACCAGTATGAACAGCCAGGTGCTTCAGCCGTTCCGGTGATACTCCGGGCAGGAATTGGTATGGCCGCCACCGAAGCCCCAAGAGGACTGCTGTATCATCGCTATGAGGTCAATGCTGATGGAACCATTCGCATCGCCAAGATCGTGCCACCGACCTCCCAAAATCAGCGGCGCATGGAGGACGATCTTCGAAAACTGTTACCAGACATTCTCCATCTCAACGATCAGGAAACGGCGATGAAATGCGAACAACTGATTCGCAGTTATGATCCCTGCATCTCCTGCGCCACACATTTTTTAACGTTGACGAAAGAAGATCTACCTATAACGATGCCATAAATCACACCGGGAATTACGATAGAGAAACCGGGCAGGAAACCATAATCAACCATTATGCCGGAGCAACTGCGAGAAGACTGAAAGGCAGGCCTTACGGAAGGGTCGCCAAATGGTGGCCGGTCAGGCCAAAGTACGCTTCATCGACCGTCCCCACAGGAGAGACATGCATCAGAAAAGGGGTACGCCAGTCTCCATCGCGTACATCATACTCGCTGGGAACCAATACACGCTGAAAGTGGTTATTGTAAGCAGCTAAAATCTTGAGTTGAAGTCCCCCAACGGCTCCGATGAATCCTCCTTCCGTGATCGTTCCAGTAAGGGCTCGACCCTCAAGGAGATGATCTCCTTTGATCATGGATACCACACTCAGACCCACCATGGCCGAAAGACTCTCCCCATAGATCGTCTGACCGGAATAGGGAAATTTCAAGAGGACAGTCCAGGAATCAGACGGTAGATTGGCGGCGGCCAGCGCCCGGGTGATGGCTGCATGAATCGACTGACGAGCAAACAAGGAAAATTTTCCTGGTTCGGTATGGAATTGGATTTGAAGGCCGTTGCGATCCTGGCGTTCATACACATCAATTACCACTTGGCTTACCATGCCTACCGGCCTGAATTGTTTGTTGACAGATGTCCCAAGGATTGGAATGATTAAATGAGATATCTGCTGAACAGACGGACTGGCTCCTAGACTGGTGGCAAACACCAAACTTATGGTTACGGCCAATCCAAGTAGCCTGAAGATCCCCTTTCTGTCAGTCACATTGCCCATCTTTAGATATCCCTCAATGAAAGAGGGAACTTACCTCCCTTGATATCATTATACCGAACGGCAATTTTTTTGTCGCCTGTCGGCTTATGAGGGCCTAGATGGCTCCACTCCTCATAAGGCCCCCTTTATTCCTTACCAAACGTCTTCGAATTTTTGCCTGAAATGTCCCATACATTATGTCAAAGAACTCAGTAACCCCTAGTTCCAGCAACAGATTTGTCTGGAATGTGTCTTGAATAGGCAAAAGTTCGGCATGACATCAAAGCGATGCCCACTGTTATCACTGACCAGGGTGCCAGGTCGACTTATTCGGGGAGCGCAGGCCGGCAAGGCCGGACATTCGAACACAAAAAATTTAATGAACGGATCCAGGAGGAGGTGCGCCTGCAAATGAAAGAAGCCTTACTGACAGGGGCTGGGACACCAGAAGATCAGATAGAGAAAAACTAATACTCCTAACGCAACGGCACCAATAAGAAACCAAGTTTTATTCATAGGCCATGGGGAAAAGATAGTTTATCCAGATTTGTCCTTTAGACCGGGTTATTCGCGTACAAACAAGATTGAAGACTCTGTGTGATGCACAACGGAATGAGAGACGCTCCCCAAAAGAAATCGACTCACCCCCGATCGGCTATGCGTTCGCATCAGGATGACATCAGCCGCTTGCTTGGTCGCTTCTTCAATGATCGTCTGTGAGGGTGCCCCGACGACGACGACCCCTTGGGCGTCATGTCCCAGCTGCTTTAATTCCCTGCTGAGATCATTCGTGAATTTCTCTCCATGGGCGATCATCTCATTTCGAAATTCCGAAGAAATCATCGCCCCCACAGGCCAGATCGGTTCTGAAAATGGAATCACATGCAGAACAATCGCAGAGATCGGGACCCGAAAGGGCTTCTTTTTCATGAATCGCACGACCGCTTCACCGTCCTCCTGGCTTTCAACGGGGATGCACACCTGTTGGATCTTGCGAACGGGCCTCTTAATGATCAAGGTCGAACACGGCGCGTGGGTCATGACCCGATGCGAGACACTCCCGAACATCTGTTCTCGTATCTGACCGATTCCCCTGGCGCCCAGCACCACCAGGTCAACGTTCTGCTCTTCCGCCAGGGTAAGAATCACCTCGGCGGGCTTACCGGTTTCCAGTCGTTTTTTCACGGGTCCCGGATTTAAAGGCAGGAGGGACACCGCTTGGTCGATAGCGCGTTCGCCTTCTTCCCTCATCGCTTTATCCACCGCCATCGACAAATCTTTCGCCACACCCGCACCCATGGCCGGATAGGGAATTCCCGGCACATTCACCACATACAAGACCATCAAGCTTTCTGCCGGACTGAGGGCTTCAAACACTCGTGTGGCATCTACGGATTGATCCGATCCATCAATGCCCAATAGGTATTTCATAGGTACATCTCCCGGGTGTGACACATTTTTTGTGCCGTATGTGTTGATGCCAAATGACTCATTGTACTTTTTCCAACGACCGCCTCTGCCGTGCGCACGATTTTCTTGTTCCTATCTGACTTCTTTGACCATATCGATAGCGCCGCAGGGACATTCCTCCGCACACACCCCGCAGCCTTTACAATAGTCATAATTCACTTCATATCGTTGACCAGGTCCCAGTTTGATAATGGCGTTGTCCGGACACACGCCATAGCAGGTATCGCACTCAAAGCAATTCCCGCAAGAGAGACATCGCCGGGATTCGAGCAACGCCGTGTCCCTATCCAATCCACCCACCACCTCATCAAAGCCGGCCCGACGCCTGGCCAAATCCAGGTAGGGCTGCCGACTTTTGTCCGCATCGGTGTAATACCAGGTATTGAGTCGATCATACGTGGCAACGGCATTGGGCGGGGATTTCCGGTACTCCCCCCCACGGAGATAGGCATCAATATGCCGTGCCGCTTTTTTCCCATGACCGGTGGCCACCGTCACCGTGCGCTCTGCAGGAACCATATCCCCTCCGGCAAACACTCCCGCACGGCCGGTCATCATCGAGGCATCAACTTGGATCACGCCATCGGACGAAATATCCAATCCCGGCACTTTCTCTAAAAACCCGGTATCCACTTCCTGCCCCACCGCCAGAATAACCGTGTCAGCTTCCAAGGTCTCAATCCGGCCCGTGGATTGAGGGTGCCCCTGCTCATCCAGCGTCATTTCTTCCACGGTCAATGTCGTATCATTCACCTGTCTGATGGTGTTCAGCCATCGTGTCACCACACCCTCCTCCAACGCTTCTTCCACTTCAAAGTCATGGGCGGGCATATGCCTGCGATCACGCCGATAAATCAGGATGGTTTCCTCCGCACCTAGTCGTTTGGCCGTTCGCGCAGCATCAATGGCCGTATCACCTCCACCATAGACGACGACCCGCCGACCGATCTTGGGAATAGCCTCACCATCCATTCCCTTGAGAAATCCCAAGGCATCGATCATCCGGCCGGCATCCCGACCGGGAATATCAACTCGCTTACTCAGATGAGCGCCAATGGCCAGAAACACGGCATCGAATCCCCCTTCTTGAATGGTCGTCTCTAAATCCTCAACCTTGTGATTCAGATGGACTGAGACGCCCATGGCGACAATTCTGGCAATTTCAGCATCAACGATCGTGCGAGGGAGACGGTATTGTGGAATCCCGAATCGCATCATGCCTCCCGATTTCGGACCGGCTTCAATCACCGTGACCGCATGACCCAGACGGACGAGATGATAGGCTGCAGATAGCCCACTGGGTCCCGCGCCGACGACCAGAACCCGCTTTCCGGTGGGCACTCCCGCCTCCACCTGCCACCCCTGCTCAATCGCGTAATCGCCTAAAAACCGCTCAACGGCATGAATGCTCACGGGCTCATCGAGTTGGCCCCGATTGCAAGCCGTTTCACACGGGTGATAACACACGCGACCATGAATCGCCGGGAAGGGATTATCTTCCATAATTTTTCGCCAGGCCTGTTCGTATTTCCCTTCCTCCGCCTCATACAACCAGCCTTGAATATTTTCGCCAGCCGGGCAACCCTGATTGCAGGGCGGAAGGTGATCAACATAGATCGGCCTCATCGTCCGCCAGTTGCCAGTATGATTAGCCAGACTTGAAGCAGGGTCCAATGTAATGGCGAAGGGCTTCTGTTCCATCATCATGCCTCCGAAGGAATCAACTGATACCGATCAATATTCGCATCCGCCATCGCTTGAATCGCTTCGAGCGCACCTTTATCCCGTGGATGAAAGAGATGTCTGAAGCGACCTTGAAGTTCGAGGTATTGTTCGACAGAAACTTTTTTCCGGATCGGCGTTCGATCAGTCACTTCGCCCCCTTCGGCTTCAAACAAAGGAAACAGGCCGCTTTCCACTGCCAGGCGGGCAACCTTGATCGTATGCGCAGGATCCGATTTCCAACCAAGCGGGCAGGGAACATGGATATGAATATACCGTGCGCCCCTGATGCTCATGGCCTTGGTCACTTTGGCTTCCAGATCATGGAGATCGGCCACGGAGGCTGTGGCCACATAGGGAATACCGTGAGCCATTGCAATTCGTGGAAGATTTTTTCCAATGCCCATGGGATTGCCGGGGTCTGTTCCCACGGCCTGCGTGGTATTGGTCCAGGCTCGTGGCGGGGTAGACCCCGAACGCTGAACTCCCGTGTTCATGTAGGCCTCATTGTCGTAACAAACATACAACACGTCATCATTGCGTTCGAACATCCCGGACAAACACCCGAACCCGATATCAACCGTCGCGCCATCTCCGCCCTGCGCAATGACACGAATATCCGTTCTGCCCTTGGCCCGGAGGGCTGCCGCCACACCGCTCGCCACCGCGGGGGCATTCCCGAACAACGAATGCAGCCAGGGAATCTGCCAGGCACTTTCCGGATAGGGACTGGAGAAGACTTCCAAACAGCCGGTGGCATTCACCGCGACCATCTGCTGATGTGTGGCACGCATCACCGCATCAAGCGCATAACGGGCACCCAGTGCTTCCCCGCACCCCTGACAGGCACGATGACCCGAATTGAGTGAATTGGTTCGATCCATCCCGGCTTGCACCGTGCGATCGGATTCATCCAATAACCGGTTGCCAACCGTGAAGGTCCCTGTTTGATAAAATTTCACACGTTGATAAGACATAGCGGCCTCACCATTAAAAATTAAATGGGCGATGCGCCGGGAGCGCCGATTTCTCGGAGAATATTTTCCGCGGTGGATCCCGAACGCCGCTGCGCCTGTTGCCTGGTCAATTCCCCATTAATGGCGTCCCAATTCAGATCGAGGAAATGAGGTTCCTCCAAACCTTCCAGGCAGGCTTGCTTCACGGTATCAATGACCGAGGCTTGAGGAATCGGCCGACCTCCAAGTCCGGCGATGACTGTATCCACGATGATCGGTAGCCCCTGAAGCGCCATCTTCACATCGCTGGACACAATGCCGCCCTTTCCTACCGCCAGGTCTTTTTCAATGACAATTATCCGCTTGGCATCCTCGACGACGTGACGGAGCGCATGGGAGGGAAAGGGACGAAAGGCACGGAGCGCAATTGAACCCACCGGCCATCCTTCTTTCCGCAAATCATCCACCGCATCTTTTATGGTTCCGTTCACCGATCCCAGTGCAAGCAGAATCGTTTCCGCCTCATCGGTGTGATAAGTCTTCAACAGCCCACCAGAGCGACGTTGGAAGATATCCTGAAAAGTCTGAGAGAGTCGTGGAATCACCTCTAACGCTCGAAGATGTTTGTCATGCGCGAGGTACCGAACCTCCGCAAAGGCTTCCGGCCCGACCATCGCGCCTATGGACACAGGGTCCTGCGGGTCTAACACTTGAACCGGTTCAAACGGGGGGAGGTAGGCATCCACCTGCTCTTGCGTAGGGAGATCCACCACCTCATACGCATGGGTGAGAATATAACCATCCATGCAGACCATCACCGGACAACTCAGTTCCTCCGCGAGGCGAAACGCTTGAATGTGAAGGTCGACAGCTTCTTGATTATCTTCCGCAAACAATTGAATCCAGCCGGCATCTCGCATGGCCATGCTGTCTGAATGATCGTTCCAGATATTAATAGGGGCACCAATAGCGCGATTGGCTATCGTCATGACAATGGGAAGTCCCAGGCCCGCCGCGTTATAGACCGCTTCGGCCATAAACAAGAGTCCCTGACTGGTCGTCGCGGTATAGGTTCGCGCACCCATCGCCGAGGCGCCGATCAGCACGCTTAACGCGCCAAACTCTGATTCAACATTCAGAAATTGGCAATTGCCGATTTCTCCCGCTTTGACCTTGAGCGAAAGCGTTTCGACAATATGGGTTTGGGGAGAAATCGGATAACAAGCCATCACTTCCGGCCGACAGAGGGCGACAGCGTGGGCCACGGCTTGAGATCCTTCAATGTGTTGTTTCATGGTCTTCTGTTGATTCCCCGATTGAATTAGACCGTGGCCAGATTGGCCGCAACATAGGCATAGACCTCTTCCGCCACTGCCGCATTCAATTTTCCAATCGTTCCAGGAAACTTCCCTGTAATCGCCTGCTTCACGGAGGCTTGAGTGACTTCCCCCGTCAGGGCCGCATAGCCGGCTACCATCCCGATATTGGCAAACGGTCGTCCCAGATGCTTCAGAGCCAGATCGGATGCAGGGAGCGTATGCATCTGCACTCCGGGATGTTGGGTAACAAAGTCAGTGAGATGAAGCACATCCACATGTCGTGTGGAATTAATCAGAACGAAGGCTGTTGCAGCTAATCCGGCAAAGACATCCACCTGATGCAGCAGAGTGGAGTCCTGGATGAGCAAGACATCCGGATGATAGACCGGCTCCCGACTGCGTATCGGTTGAGAATCGATCCGGCAGAATGCCGTGACCGGGGCACCGGTCCGTTCAGATCCAAAACTGGGAAAGGCCTGCGCCTCTTTCCCATCCCGGAATGCCGTTAATGCCAGCAGCTCGGCAGCCGTCACCACGCCTTGCCCTCCTCTGCCATGAATACGGATTTGGATCATTCGTCCCTCATCAATTCACCTGAATAGGTTTATGTCGTTCACTCACTCTTGATGTATTTGGCAAGAGATATGCCTTATTTGATGAGAGATGGAAATGTTAGATTCAACCAGCAAAACCTCAGTAATCTTGAGCAGACCAGGATCCATGAGCCGGATTTTTGTGGAAAAGAGGTACAGTCAAAATCGTGGGTGATGTAGAAAAATGCCCCAGTCAAGTTCCTAAGTGAAATCGACTCGTGAAAGCAGCAAGACAGATGTCCACAGAAATCGGATCAACAAGTTATTGGACAAATAAGGAGGCCCCCGTTGTCATTTCTACCATCCTTCTCAAAAAATATTTGCAGGATTACTCTCGTGCTCTGGATAGTCAGCGCCGGCGTGCTGGGCTGGTTGTTTGTGAAAGGAGAGACCACCCCTTCCGCCGATGGCCGAACGGCCGTGCTTCTGGCTCCAGCAGAACGCGACTTTATTCTGGCGGAAATGCGACAACTCTTACGAGCGGTGCATGGCATCGTGACGGGAGTGAGTGATACGGATCAGACCCAAGGACATGCTCAGGCTGCAGCGGCCGCCCGCTCGGCCGGAATGAAAATGGCCGTCGATGACAATCCAGGACTCATTCTCAAACTTCCGCTTCCCATGAAACAACTCGGCATGTCCGTGCATCGGGATTTTGATGAACTGGCGGATGCGATCAACGCCGGCACGACATCCCAGGACATTCTTCAACGCCTGTCGACTATCACGACCAGGTGCCTAGCCTGTCACGAGATGTATCAAATTAGGGAGGGATAAAAATGTAAAACCTTGGAATACTCCGGACAGGCATCATCTGCTGATAAGGTAAACCAACCATGCAGGGCACGCGTTCCTGGAGACATTGGCATCCTGAGAGGAACGAAAAATCTCGCCAAGCCGTGGCCTCCTCGACCTGGCACAGATCTTTCGCCATGCCTGCCCTGAGCGGAGTCGAAGGGGGCTCAAGATGACAACATGGTTAGGCAAAAACCGAGTCATCAGGTGTTTATCCCATGTCCGAAAATTCGAATCAAAGTTATAACCGTATTCACGTTCCATAACATTTCAGAAGTCCCCTAGAGTCCCAACAGCCAAGATGACCAAAGAACCCACCACCACCACTGAGGCCCCTTCCCCATCGCCAAGCGATACGGCCTGGCATACTCTTCCTGTCGCGGACGTGGCTCAACGGCTGGGAGTCGATCCGCAAACAGGGCTGAATGCCCGGGAAGTCCGTCGCCGGACTCGTCGTTACGGACACAATACGATTCCCGAACACCGGCAGCGGAGTCTCTCTCGAATCTTCATCGATCAATTTTCCGACTTCATGATCCTGGTGCTCCTTGGGGCCGCCATCGTCTCAGGCATGTTGGGGCAGCGAATGGATGCCTTGGCGATTATTATCATTGTGATGCTCAACGGCATCATCGGATTTGTGCAGGAATATCGAGCGGACCGAGCCATGCAAGCCATCAAAAAACTCTCGACTCCCGCGACACGTGTCCAACGTGAGGAGCAGATCGTGCCGCTCTCCACGCTCGACCTGGTACCAGGTGACATCGTGCTACTGGAAGCCGGAGATCTCATCCCTGCCGATCTTCGATTAGTCGAAGCGGTTCAACTCAAAGTGGATGAATCTACGCTCACAGGCGAGAGCGTCCCGGTTGACAAACAGACGGACCCCCTCAACGACCCGAAACTTTCGCTGGGTGATCGGCGGAATATGGCCTATAAAGGCACACTCATGACATATGGCCGGGGCACGGGAATCGTCATCGGCACCGGCCTTCAGACCGAGTTAGGACAGATTGCCTCTCTCCTGCATAAAGACGAAGACATTAAAACGCCCTTACAACAACGCCTGACGGTCTTTGGACGACGCCTCGCGTTGGCCGTCCTCGCCATCTGCGTGGTGTTATTTGCCGTTGGGGTCTGGCGGGGTGAGCCGCCGGTGCTCATGTTCCTGACCGCCGTCAGTTTGGCCGTGGCCGCCATTCCGGAAGCCCTCCCGGCCGTCGTCACAATTTCTCTGGCATTGGGCGCGCGAAAAATGGCCAAAAAACAGGCATTGATCCGGCGACTGCCCGCTGTGGAAACATTAGGGTCCGTCACCTATATCTGTTCGGATAAGACGGGCACCCTCACACAAAACTCCATGCGGGTAGAGCAACTGTCTGTGGCCGGGGACATACTGACCCCGCCCACCAGTAAACAACCCGGCATTGAAGTTGATCTCCACAATCCCATCGATCTGTTTTTCCTGGCGTTGGCATTGAACAACGATGCCAAGGCTCAGACCGAAGGCCCGACATTGGGCGATCC
Organism: Nitrospira sp. MA-1; assembly: GCA_032139905.1. Lineage (NCBI taxonomy): Bacteria > Pseudomonadati > Nitrospirota > Nitrospiria > Nitrospira sp. MA-1. Next base: position 604,524 of record JAQJDB010000007.1, on the reverse strand, counting down.
CACGGAAATAGCCTTATATCTGGCAGCCAGCCAGGCCGGGTACGACAAAGATACATTGGAGGCCACGAACCCACGCATACAAGAACTCCCCTTCGACTCCGACCGCCAATGCATGACGACCCTGCATCGCACGCCAGAGGGAGTCCTCTCCTTCACCAAAGGATCGCCGGAAAAACTTCTGCCTCTGTGCGAATCCATGCTCACACAGACCGGCCCTGGCCCTGAATCCCTGGCAACAGACAGACTGTTGGAGCAGGCCGAACACATGGCCAATGAAGGGTTAAGGGTCTTGGCAGTGGCCTATCGCCACTGGGACCAAGCTCCTTCGGAAATAACTCCTTCGGTCGTCGAACGCCAGCTTACTTTTCTGGGATTTGCCGGCATGATGGATCCTCCACGGGAAGAAGCCGCGCAGGCGGTCGCCCTCTGTCGATCGGCGGGCATCAAACCCGTCATGATCACCGGCGATCATCCAGGCACCGCCAAGGCCATTGCCTCACGGGTCGGCATCATCAATAAGGAGACCACGGTGTTGACCGGCCAGGAGTTGGAACACCGTTCCCCCGAAGAGCTGGAGCAAATTGTTGAGCACACCCGCGTCTATGCCCGCATCACTCCCGCGCAAAAAATTGCCATCGTCAAAGCTTTGCAAACGAGGGGAGAGTTCGTCGCGATGACTGGCGACGGGGTGAATGACGCCCCCGCCTTGAACCAGGCCAACATCGGCATCGCGATGGGGCGAACCGGCACAGACGTGGCCCGGGAAGCCTCCGACATGATTCTGTTGGATGATAACTTTGCGACCATTGTCACCGCCGTCCGGGACGGACGCCGGATCTATGACAACATCCGCAAATTTGTGAAATATACGATGACAAGCAATTCCGGAGAAATTTGGACAATTTTCCTGGCGCCGTTATTCGGGCTGCCGATTCCCCTGCTTCCGATTCAGATCTTATGGATCAATCTCGTCACCGACGGCCTGCCCGGCCTCGCCCTCGCCATGGAACCCGAAGAACGCAACATCATGGAACGCCCGCCCCGCCCACCGAATGAAAGCATCTTTGCCGGCGGTCTCTGGCAACATATCTTGTGGGTAGGACTACTCATGGGTGGTGTGTCGCTGGCTACTGAAATGTGGGCCTACGAGGCCGATCAGGGAGAATGGCAAACCATGGTGTTTACCGTCCTCACCCTCTCACAAATGGGCCATGTGTTGGCGATTCGTGCGGAACAGGAATCATTTCTTCAGCGGGGACCGTTGACCAATCTCTGGTTATTTGGAGCCGTCCTCCTCACGTTTGCCCTTCAGATGGCCACGATATACATGCCCTTCCTCAACCCCATCTTCCATACCATACCCTTAACCCTGGACCAATTAGCCCTCTGCCTCCTCCTGTCAACTGTCGTATTTTTCGCCGTAGAACTCGAAAAGTGGGTCAGGCGTCGCGGTTGATAACTCTGGCAGAAACTACAGTCTTTCCATATAATTTCCGCTTTGCTCGGGGGCACAATTCCCCTAATTGGAATGATCAGAGATGCCTGGTTTCGTCCTGACTGCCGAGCCACTTTTGTTTCGGCAAAAGTAGCCAAAACCATGGACGCCCCGCCCGGTCACGAATGGACGGACGCAACCCAGGGGAGGGCGGGCCAACTCGTTGCACTCAAACAATGCCCGCCAAGTGATGAGAGCGTCCGCCCATGGATCCGGGCGGCAGGCGTCGGACAATGGGAAGGTTAAGGTCCTCAGGGAATTCCATGTGGAATGGCCGCTTTACTGGCATGATCAAAGAGAAGAAGCCTTTGGAAATTATTTGGAATAACTATAGTCCATCTTTCCCGCAGTCAAATCCTCCCTTTTGAGAAGAGTTTCGATTTTCCCCTGAATGCTCTCCTCTACATTTGTTCGGTTGCTCCTCATTTACTCTCTGGTATAATCCCCAGGGAGGGAAGAAATATGGCTACTATTGCAGAACGTATTACTGTGAACGTTGACCAATGCGGTGGCCGTCCCTGTATCCGGGGAATGCGGATTCGTGTGACGGATGTCCTGGCCCTCTTGGGGAACGGGCTCACCCCTCAACAAGTCCTAGAAGAATTGCCCGATTTAGAAGCGGAAGATATTCAAGCCTGCCTTAAATTTGCCAGTGCGCGTGTGAACCATCCCATGGTTACCTCTTGATTCTGTGGATCGACGCTCAACTGTCTCCTCAGTTAGCACCCTGGCTCACTATTACCTTTTCTATTCCCGCTCAATCCGTCTCCTCTCTCGGCCTTAGAGATGCCAGTGATCTGGAAATATTCCAATCCGCTCGACAAGCCGGTGCCACCATTATGAGTAAAGATCAGGATTTTATGGATTTGGTGATGGTGCATGGCGTCCCACCGCAAATCATTTGGGTTACGTGTGGGAACACGTCAAACGCCTACCTTTGCACCCTTCTTCAAAGGACATTCCCAACTCTACTGACGCTTCTGAAATCCGGTGAGCCTCTGGTTGAATTATCCGGCAGGCTCTAAGGCTTGAGAGCCTGCCGACAGAGAATTTCCCAACATTGGAAAAGAAGGACCCAGGGAGATTTCCTTACTCGCAGTTCCTGAAAAGTGAGGAGACCATGAACAAAAGTAACGCCTATCAACCAGACCTAATTGCATGCCTACATGATGCGGGTGAAGTCGAAGAAAATTTGAACGCAGCACTGGAGGAAGACGATCCTGAATTGTTTTTATTGGCGCTAAGCAATGTAGCCAAAGCTCAAGGGGGCGTGGCACAACTCGCCGAGAAGTCCAAACTTAATCGTGAAAACCTGTATAAGATCCTCTCTGGACGGGGAAATCCGGAATTCAAAAGTCTCGATGCACTTTTGTATGCGTGCGGATTCCGTTTCGCCATGACCACGAAACGTTAGACTTGAAACATAAAGACTCAGAAAGGATCGCGGCCGTGGGCACAGAAATCCCTTGATGTGATATTGTAAGACCTACCCCCCAAACCAGGATAAACATTCCGGCCAACTTTTTCTTGTAAGGCTCCCTTGTCGCGATTGCGATATGGTTGTAACGGTCGTGCACGAGCCGAGGATAATGGCCGCCGCCCCCTATCCTGGGAAAATAGACTGTGTAAGAAATTTAAGGGGTCGCCCCTCTGGTTATGGCTTCGGATAATCGGTGACCTATTGTGGCAGAGCGAGGAACGGACGTACCTACATTTTCCCCAGGTAAAAGCAATTGCTATGAAGCTCAGTAGTCATAATCCACTGAATCTGGATGCATCACACTCTCTATCCCACGATGCTTAAGCCCCTTTTGCATTGCACGCTGGATTAGCATAAAACTGGGGATTTCCAACAAAGATTTCCCATATATTCTTTTGGCTTTAAATCTTTCGGGGATTTCAGAGCACGGCAAGTTAAAGGGGAAAATGCCAGAGCGATCAAATTTCCATTTCTTCAACAACTTCAATCGTAGTTTTAAAGAGCGGCAGATGACAGACACAAGCCATCCATCCAAGGCTTTCAATTGTTCTTCATCATTGACCAATGGGTAAAAACTAAGAATCCCTTTAAAATAGATTCTTTTAGTTCTGCCACTTAAGTAATTTCTTAGCTGTTGACCGGTCAGCCCACCATACAAATAGCGCCTAATCTGCATTATAGCTGTAAGCAAAGCTGCATCTTTATCATTCGCAGGGATTATCATACCCTTCAGCTCACTACCTCGTAAGGGTTGTATGAGATTTCTATAGAGCAAATATGAGATTTGCTTTTTGATCTTCTTCAATGATGCATCTTTTATAGATACTGCGGTCACGGATATTGAATAACCTAGAAAATCAAGCTTTGTTTTGGTGCTCTTGAGTTCTGTAGGTAAATCTTCCTTTGTTAATAGGTTTATTCCATCTGATTTTTTAGCGTTAATCGGTATGCCGGCTAATGAAGAGAACTCGTTAATAATTGTAAAGGCTTTGCAAATCCTTTGATAATCGGGACTCCAAATCACAGTGTCGTCTGCATACCGGGCAAATTTTAGACCCTCTCTTTCAAGCCCTAGATCTAGCCTCCAACATACGAGGTTGGCTAAGAACAATGAGATCGACGTACCTTGAGGAATCCCTCTCGTTCTACCCTTTAGGAAAGAATTGATCACATGCCTTTCTTCGTCACTAATAAAAAAACCGTTCTCATCATATTGGGCCATCAAATAATCATGAGAAATTGATCCAAAAAAATCAGAAAAATCAAACTCTGCGATAAATGATCTTGCGTCTCTCGATATATCTAGCCAAATATCCTGAATAGCGAAATGAACGTTTCGATCATTCCTATAGGCATAAGAAAATGAACTAAACCTATGTTTGTTTTTAGCCAATAGACGGTTGTAAAAAATTCTTGATACTGCGGCATCAGGTATCTGGTAAACGGCGATTGACCTTAGACCTCCACCCGGCTTTGGAATCTCCTTTGTATGTGGGGGGTATGGCTCGTAAGTCTGCTCTGATATTTTTTTAGCAATTGAGCAAGCTAT